>NZ_JAHZUY010000034.1 GCF_019458025.1 Caldovatus aquaticus
CCCCCCGTGCCGGCCGCGGCCGCCGCGGCTCCTGCGGCCGCGCCGCCGGTCGCGCCGGTGGCGGGGGCGCCCGCGGCGGCGCCTGCGCCGGGTCCGATGGCCCCCGGTCCGGGCCGGGCGGCGGACCCGGCCGGCGGCCTCGCCGCCTTCCTCGCCGGGGCGGGGCTCGCCCCCGGTGCGCTCGCCGGGGCGGCCGCCGATCCCGAGGCCGCGCTGCGCGGCCTCGGCGCCGCCTTCCGCGCCCTCGTCGCCGGCCTGCGGGCGCTGCTGATCGCCCGCGCCGACGTCAAGCGCGAGTTCCGCATCGAGCAGACGGTGCTGCGCGCCGCCGGCAACAACCCGGTCAAGTTCGCCGCCACCGACGAGGCGGCGGTGCTCGCCCTCGTCGCCCAGGGGGCGCAGGGGATCGCGGCGGTGGAGGAGGCGGTCGCCGACCTCACCGCGCACCAGGTCGCCACCCTCGCGGCGACGCAGGCGGCGGCGCGCGCGCTGCTCGAGCGGCTCGCGCCGGCGGGCCTCGAGGCCGAGGTCAGGGGCGGCGGCAGCCTGTTCGGCGCGAGCCGCGAGAAGCTGCTGTGGGAGGCCTACAGGAAGCTCCACCGGCAGGTGGTCGAGCAGTTCGAGGACGATTTCGACAGCGCCTTCGGCAAGGCCTTCGCGCGCGCCTACGAGCAGGCGGCCCGGCGGGACTCCGGCGGCGGCGCAGCCTAGCCGGCGCGGAGGGAGGGCATGGTCTGGCACGACAAGGTGGTCTGGCAGGAGGGGATGTTCCTGCGGACCCAGCACTTCCAGCAGCAGGACCGCCACTTCGAGCACCGGCTGCAGGCGCGCGTCGCGCCGCTGCGCCCCCACCCCTGGGGGCTCGTCGAGCTTTCCCTCGACCGCGACCTGCTGGCGGCGGGCAAGTTCGCCGTCGCCTCCTGCAGCGGCGTGTTCGAGGACGGCACCCCCTTCGCCGTCCCCGGCACCGCCGACCAGCCGACGCCCATTGATCTGCCCGAGGGCGCGCGCAACCAGGTGGTCTATCTCGCCCTGCCGGTGCACCAGCCCGGCAGCCCGGAGGTCGCCTTCGGCGACGGCCCGGAGGCCGCCGCCGCGCGCTACGGCCTCAAGCGCTTCGAGGCGTTCGACACCCACTCCGACTCCACCCTGCCGGCGGAGCTCCTGGTCGCCCGGCCGCGCCTGCGCTTCCTGCTCGAGAGCGAGGAGCGCGCCGGCTTCACCTGCATCGGCCTCGCCCGCGTGGTCGAGGTGCACGCCGACCGGCGCGTCGCGGTGGACGAGCGCTTCATCCCGCCCTGCCTGCGCGTCTCGGCCTCGCCGGTGCTGACCAACTTCCTCGCCGAGCTGGTCGGCATGATCAACCAGCGCGCCACGGCGCTCGCCGGGCGGCTGAGCCAGCCGGGCAGCCGCGGCGTCGCCGACGTCGCGCAGTTCCTGATGCTGCAGGCGCTGAACCGCTGGCAGCCGCTGCTCGCCCACTTCGCCGACGGCGCCAACCTGCACCCGGAGGCGCTCTACGCCGCGCTCTGCCAGCTCGCCGGCGAGCTCGCCACCTTCACCGACCCGAACCGCCGCGCCTCGACCTACCCGGGCTACCGGCACGACGACCTGCAGCGCAGCTTCGCCCCGGTGATCGCCGACCTGCGCCGGGCGCTGGCGACCGACCTCGACGCCAACGCGGTGCCGATCCCGCTGCAGGAGCGCCGCCACGGCCTCCGCGTCGGCCCGATCGTGGACCGCAGCCTGCTGCGCACGGCGAGCTTCGTGCTCGCGGTGCAGGCCGACATGCCGACCGAGCAGCTCCGCCGCGCCTTCCCGAACCAGGTCAAGATCGGCGCGCTCGAGCACATCCGCGACCTGGTGATGACGCAGCTGCCCGGCATCGCGGTTCGGCCCCTGCCCGTCGCCCCGCGGCAGATCCCGTTCCACGCCGGGGCGGTCTATTTCGAGCTTGACCGCGGGTCGCCGCACTGGGCGCAGATGCAGAACACCGGCGCCTTCGCGATCCACGTGCAGGAAGGCTTCCCGAACCTCCGCATGGAACTGTGGGCGATCCGCGGATGAGCGACAACCCCTTCGCCGAGCCCGAGGATTCCGACCGCACGGTGGTGCGTGGCCCCGGCGGCCCGCGCCCGGTGCCGCCGCGGCCCGCACCGGGCGGGAGCACGGGCGCGCCGCCGGCGGGCAGCGGCGGGCTGCCCTTCGCGGCCGCCGCCCCGGACGGCTTCGGCGCGCCGCCGGAACGCCCGGCGGGGCCCGCGCGCCCGGGGGCGGGCGCACGCGCGGCGGAGGCGGCGCCGCGCCTCGCCGGCGAGGCGGAGGCGCTCCCCAGGGTCGGTCCCTCGCCGCTCGCCGCCTGCGCCGCGCCGCTGCTCGACCTGCTGGGGCGGCGCCCCCCCCCCCGCGCCGCCGCCACCCCCCAACCCCCGGCGCGGCACGCGCGCTGCCGGCGCGGGCTCGGCCAGTTCGAGGCCGATGCGCGCGAGGCCGGCGTGCCCGCCGAGCAGATCCGCGCCGCCCACTACGCGCTCTGCGCCGCGCTCGACGACGTCGTGCTCGCCACCCCCTGGGGGGCGCAGAGCGGCTGGGGCGCGCGCACCCTGGTCGCGAGCTTCCACAAGGAGGTGCGCTCCGGCGACCGCTTCTTCGACCTGCTCGCGGGCATGCAGAAGGACCCGGGGCGCTACCTCCAGGCGCTCGAGGTCGCCTATCTCTGCCTCGCCCTCGGCTTCCAGGGGCGCTACCGGCTCGCGCCGCGCGGCGCCGCCGAGCTCGACCGCCACCGCGAGGGGCTCTACCAGCTTCTCGCCCAGATGCGCGGCCCCTGGGAGCGGGAGCTGTCGCCGCGCTGGAAGGGCGTGGACGCGCCGCACCGCCCGGCGCGACGCGGCGTGCCGGCCTGGGTCGGGCTGGCGGCGGCCGCCTGCGTGCTCGGCCTCGGCTGGGTGGGGCTGTCGGAGCGGCTGAACGCCGCCTCCGACGACCTCTTCGCCCGCGTCGTCGCGCTGCCGCCCGCCGCCCTGCCGGAGATCGTGCGCGCCGCGCCGCCGCAGCCGCCCGCGCCGCCGCCGCCGCCCCCCGCGCCGCCGCGCCCCACCGCGCTCGACAAGCTGCGCCAGTTCCTGGCGCCGGAGATCGCGCAGGGGCTGGTCACCGTCAGCGGCGACGCGCAGCGCGTCCTGGTGCGCATCCGCAACCGCGGCATGTTCGCCTCCGGCTCGGCGACGGTGGACGAGCGCTTCGTCGGCCTGCTCGAGCGCATCGGCCAGGCCCTGCAGGACGAGCCCGGGCGGGTGCGGGTGATCGGGCATTCCGACAACCAGCCGATCCGCTCGGCGCGCTTCCCCTCCAACTACCACCTCTCCGCGGCGCGCGCCGAGGCGGCGAAGGCGATCATCGTGCGCGCCGAGGGCCAGGACCCGGCGCGCTTCGCCGCCGAGGGCCGCGGCGAGGCCGAGCCGATCGCCTCCAACGCCACTCCCGAGGGGCGCGAGGAGAACCGGCGCATCGAGGTGCTGCTGCTGCGGGGGGTGTTCTGAGATGGGCCCGCTGCTCTCCACCCTCGGCAGCGTCGCCGCGCTCGCGGGGCTCGGCGGCATCCTGCTGCTCCTGCCGCTGATCTGGATCTTCGCGCCGCTGGTGCCGGTCGGCGGCTCCTACCCCTTCGAATCGCCGCTCTGGCGCGCGGTGCTGTGCGCCGTCCCGGTCCTGCTCTACCTCGCCGTCGTCCTCGTCGCCGCGCAGCGGCGGCGGCGGCGCGACGCCGCCCTGGTCGAGGCCGCCGCCGCCCCCGACCCCGCCGCCGAGCGCGCCGCGGAGGAGGAGGCGGAGATCCGCGAGCGCCTGCAGGCCGCGCTCGCCAGCCTGCGCAGGGCCACCGGGGGCAAGGGCCATCTCTACGAGCTGCCCTGGTACGTGCTGATCGGCCCGCCGGGCAGCGGCAAGACCACGGCGCTGGCGAATTCGGGCCTCGAATTCCCGCTCGCCGAGGGCGCGAAGCTCCAGGGCGTGGGCGGGACGCGGTTCTGCGAGTGGTGGCTCTCCGACCGCGCCGTGCTGATCGACACCGCCGGGCGCTACACGACGCAGGATTCGGACGCCGCCGCCGACAAGGCGGGCTGGGAGCGGTTCCTGCTGCTGCTGCGCCGGAACCGCCCGCGCCTGCCGCTCAACGGCGTGATCGTCTGCTTCGGCGTGGACCTGATCGGCCGCCTCGGGCCGGCCGAGCGCGAGGCGCATGCGCAGAGCGTCCGCCGCCGCATCAAGGAGCTGGAGACGACGCTCGCCCAGCGCCTGCCGGTCTATCTCGTGATCAGCAAGGCCGACCTGCTGCCGGGCTTCGTCGAGTTCTTCGACGACCTCGACCGCGAGGCGCGCGCCCAGGTCTGGGGCATGACCTTCCCGCTGCAGGCGGGGCCGGAGGGACCGGCGGCGAAGTTCGGCGCCGAGTTCAAGGCGCTGCTGCAGCGCCTCGAGGACCGGCTGTTCGAGCGCCTGCAGGCCGAGCGCGGCCCGGAGCAGCGCGCGCGCATCGCCGGCTTCCCGGCGCAGTTCGCCTCGCTCGAGGAGCCGCTCGCGGCCTTCCTCGGCGCCGCCTTCGGCGGCACGCGGCTCGACCCCGCGCCCTTCCTGCGCGGCGTCTACTTCACCTCGGGCACGCAGGAGGGGACGCCGCTCGACCGCCTCTCGGGGGCGCTGTCGCGCGCCTTCGGGCTCGACCCGCGCCGGCCGGCGGCGGTGATGGGGCAGAAGGGGCGCAGCTACTTCCTCGGCCGGCTGCTCAAGGAGGTGGTGTTCAACGAGGCGCGCCTCGCCGCGCGCGACCGCGCCGTGGAGCGGGGCCGGCGCATCGCCGCCGTCGCGGTCTGGGTCGGCTCGCTGCTGCTGGTGGGGGGTGGCGCGCTCTGGGGCTGGACCGCGTGGCAGGCCGAGCAGCGCCGCGCCGGCGCGATGGCCGCCGCGGTCGCCAAGGCCGAGGAGGCGGCGCGGACGCTGCCGCTCGCCCGCGTCGAGGACCCCGAGCCGACGCGGGTGGTGCCTTACCTGGAGGCCACCCGCGCCCTGCCGCCGGCGGCGCGGTCGGAGGCGGAGAGCTGGCTCGGCCTGTCGCAGGCCGACAAGCTCGCCGCCGCCGGCGAGGCGGCCTATCGCCGCGCGCTCGACCGCGCCCTCCTGCCGCGGCTGCTGGCGCGGCTCGAGACCCAGATCCGCGGCGCCTTCCAGCGGCCCGACTACCTCTACGAGGCGGTGCGGGTCTACCTCATGCTCGGCCGCGAGGGGCCGCTGGACGGGCCGCTGGTGCGCGAGTGGTTCCGCGACGACTGGGCGCGCAGCCATCCCGGCGCCACCAACCAGCCGCTGCGCGAGGCGCTGGCGCGGCATCTCGACGCGCTGCTCGAGACCGACTTCGAGAAGTATCCGCTCGACGGCGCGCTGGTGGACCAGGCGCGGCGCGTGTTCTCGCGCCTGCCGCTCGCCGGGCGGATCTACTCGCGCCTCCGCCCGCTGGCACAGAACGCGGAGAACGCGCCGGGCTGGAAGCCCGCGGATGCGATCGGCGCCGCCGGGGCGCGCTACTTCGTGCGCGCCTCCGGCCGCCCGCTCACCGAGGTGGCGGTGCCCGGGCTCTACACGGTGGAGGGCCTGCATCGCGTCGTCCTGCCCAACCTGCCGCGCGCCGTGCGCGAGGCGGCGGCCGAGAGCTGGGTGCTCGGGCCGGAGGCGCGCGCCGCCGGCGCCGAGGACCCGGCGCGGCTCGAGGCCGCGGTGCTCGCGCTCTACGCCGAGGACTACGCCCGCGCCTGGCAGGCGGCGCTGGACGACCTCCAGATCCCGCAGTTCCGCACGCTGCAGGAGGCGGCGGAGGGGCTCAACCTGCTCGGCGCGCCGAACTCGCCGATCCGCGACGTGATGCGCGCGATCGCGCGCCAGCTTTCGGTCGGCACCTCGCCCGACCCGGCGCCGCAGCAGGACCCGGCGCAGCAGCGCGTGCAGGCGGCGACCGGGGCGCCGCGGCCCTCCTCGGCCGAGCCGGTGGCGCGCATCGTCGAGGCGCGCTTCCAGGCGCTGCGCGAGGCGGCGGGCCAGCCGACCGACGAGGCGCTGCGGATCGTCAACGACCTGTTCGTGCGCGTGGCGCAGCTCGTCAGCGCGCCGCCGGGCACGGTGCTGCCGCCGCCGGCGGGGCTCGATCCCGGCCAGCGGCTGATGGCGGAGGCGGCGCGCCAGCCGGAGCCGCTCGCGCGCTGGCTGCGCAACCTCGCCGTCTCCACCGCGGCGCAGCGCGGCGGCGGGGCGCGGGCGGCGATCGCGGCCGCCGGCAAGCCGGTGATGGACGCCTGCCGCGACATGCTCGCGCGCTTCCCGTTCCGCCTCGACGGGCCGGACCCGCCGGTGGACGACTTCGCCCGCCTGTTCGGGCCGGGCGGCCAGCTCGACCAGTTCTTCACCCAGCACATCCGCCCCTACGTGGACACGACCCAGAACCCCTGGCGCCCCATCGCGCCGGAGGGGATGCCGCCCGTCGTCAGCGCCGCCGATGCGCTGAACTTCCAGCGCGCGGCGCGCATCCGGGACGCCTTCTGGCCCGGGGTGGGCAGCGGCGGCCTGCGCTTCGAGGTGGTGCCGCGCGGCTTCGACCCGGGCGCGCGCGGCATGGTCCTCGAGGTCGAGGGCACGCGCACCGAGGTCACGCGCGACGGCCCGTTCCGCCCGATCGCGCTGGGCTGGCCCGCGCGCGGCGGCCTGACGCTCACCTTCGAGCCGCCGGCCCCGGGCGGGGCGATCGCCTATGACGGCGGCTGGTCGGCGCTGCGCCTGGTGCTGCGCCCGCAGAGCCGGCTCACCGCGACGCGGCAGCCGGACCGCCTCAACCTCACCGTCGCGCAGGGCGAGCGGACGGCGGAGTTCGAGCTGCGCACCGGCAGCGCGGTCCATCCCTTCGGCCTGGGCGAGCTCCGGGAGTTCCGATGCCCGACGCTGCCGCCCTGACCGCGCTCGGCCTCTACGGCAAGCTGCCGGCGCACGGGGACTTCGTGCGCCGGGCGCTGCCGCGGAGCTTCGTCGCCCCCTGGGATGCGTGGCTGCAGGCCGGGATCGCGGCGGCGCGGGCGGCGCTCGGCGCGGCGTGGGAGGAGGCCTGGCGCGACGGCCCCGTCTGGCGCTTCGCCTTGCCGGCCGGGGCCTGCGGGCCCGAAGCGGTCGCCGGCGTGCTGGCGCCGAGCGCGGATGCGGTCGGCCGCCGTTTCCCCCTCACCCTGGCGGCCGTCTTCGCCGCGGCCGAGGCGGCGGCGCGGGCGGAGGAGGCGTGGTTCGACGCGCTCGAGCGCCTCGCCGAGGCCGGCCGCGCCGGCGACGCCGATGCCGATGCCCTGGCGGCGGCGCTGCCCTCGCCGGCCGGCGCCGGGGAGCAGCCGGTGCGCGATGCGGTGATGGCGCTGCTCGACGGCGCCGACGACGCGGCGGGGGGCGAGGGCGCCGCGCCGGCCCTTCCCGGGCGCCCGGCGGCCGGACTGTGGACGCGCGGCGGGGCGCGCCTGCCGGCGATGGTGTGGGAGACCGCCACGCTGCCCGCGCCGGAGGAATTCGCGATGCTGCTGGAGGGGCCGTCATGAGCGGGTCCGGGGACCCGGCGCGCGCGCCGGGGAACGTCGCCCCCGCGGCGGATGACGAGGCGACGCTGAACGTCGCCCCCTCCGCGTCGGCGGCGCCGGCCGATGCGGCCGAACCGGCGCCGCCGCGGACGGAGCCGGAGCGCCGCACCGGCACGGCGCCCCCGGCCGCCGCGGGCCCCGGCGGGCTGGTTTCCGCCGCGGTGACGCATCCGGGGGCGGTGCGCAGCCGCAACGAGGACAGCTTCGTGGACCGGCCCGACCTCGGCCTGTGGGCGGTGGCGGACGGCGCCGGCGGGCATGGCGCCGGCGACTACGCCGCGAACGCCGTCCGCGAGGCGCTCGACTCGATCCCGCCCGGGCTCTCGGCGGCCGAGATGCTGGCGCAGCTCCGGCTGCGCCTCGCCGCGGTGAACGCCGCGCTGCGGGAGGAGGCGGCGCGCCGCGGCCCCGGGCGGGTGATCGCCAGCACGGTGGTCGCGCTGCTCGCCCGCGGCGACCATTTCGCCTGCCTCTGGGCCGGGGATTCGCGCGCCTATCTGCTGCGCGGCGGCGTGTTGCAGCGGCTGAGCCGGGACCACAGCCTGGTGCAGGAGCTGATCGACCAGGGGGCGATCGGCGAGGCCGAGGCGGAGGACCACCCGCAGGGCAACGTCATCACCCGCGCGGTCGGCGCCGCCCCGACGCTGGAGCTCGACAAGGTGACCGGCCGCGTGGTCCCGGGCGACCGCTTCCTGCTGTGCAGCGACGGCCTGATCCGGGTGGTGCGGGAGGCGGAGATCGCCGAGGCACTGGCGGCCGCCGGCGACGCGGCGGAGGCCCTGGTGCGGCTCGCCGTGGAGCGCGGCGCTCGCGACAACGTCACGGTGATCGCGCTTGCCCGTCCCGGCGGCGGTCCCGCGGCGGGCGGGGCGTGAGGAGAACGGGCCCCGGGACGCGACAGGCGCGCCCCGGAGGCGCGCCTGTGCCGGAAAGGCGAGGATGAGAGCCCGCAGGGGGCCGCGGGACGCCGGCGCCGGGCGGTTCAGATGACCTTGGCGAGGCCGATGTCGTAGCCGACGCGCGGCGTCTCCGCCCCGGCGTTGTCCTTGTCCATCTCGACGAAGGAGTACACGACCTTGGTGAAGTTGATGGAGATGCTCTCCATCGGCCGGTCGCCGCCCGAGCTCACGGAATAGCCGCTGACCATCGCGCCCTCGAGCTCGTACTTCGCATAGACCTCGAGCTTGTCCTTGTCGGTCTTGCAGAAGTCGATCTCGACCTTCTGGCCCTCGCCGTGCAGGGCCTCGTCCAGCCACTTGAAGGACGACTTGTCCATCGGCTTGGTGATGACGATCTCGGAGACGCTCGGCGCCGAGGCCTCGCGGTCGTGGGCGCCGCCGGTCGGCGAGGAGATGCCGCGGCCCACGCCCCACTGGAAGCTGTTGATCTCGACCCAGCCGTCGCTGCCCTTGTGGCCCTCGGCGGTCACGTCGCCCTTGATGTCGCCGTACTTGATGTAGATCGGCATGCTCCTGCTCCTCGTTCCCAACCCCCGGCGGGCGCGGCCCCGTGCCGGTCCCTAGCCGATATCATACCGGAACGCGCCCCCCTCGGCCACGCCGATGCGCACGCGCCCGATCTCCTGCCCCTCCGCCAGCCGCGCCAGGATGCCGGCGGAGAGCTCCGGCAGCACGGTGCGGTTCAGGATGGCCTCGATGTTGCGCGCGCCGGATTCCACCTCGCGGCAGCGGGCGACGATGCCCGCCGCCACCCCGTCCTCGACCTCGAGGTCCACGCCGTAGGTCTCGCGCACGCGGCGGCGGATGCGGTTGAGCTGCAGCCCGACGATCTGGCGCAGGATCTCGTCCGGCAGCGGGTAGTACACGACCACGGTGCAGCGGCCGAGGAAGGCCGGCTTGAACACCTTGAGCAGGTCCGGGCGCAGCGCCTCGGCGAGTTCCGCCGGCCCCGGCGCGGTCTCGGGGTCGGCGCAGAGCCTGGCGATGGTCTCGGTGCCGGCGTTCGAGGTCATGATGATGACGGTGTTGCGGAAGTCGATGTCCCGCCCCTCGCCGTCCTTCATCTGGCCCTTGTCGAACACCTGGTAGAACACGTCCTGCACGCCGGGATGGGCCTTCTCCATCTCGTCGAGCAGGATCACGCTGTAGGGGCGGCGGCGCACCGCCTCGGTCAGCACCCCGCCTTCGCCGTAGCCGACATAGCCGGGAGGCGAGCCCATCAGCAGCGAGACCTTGTGCTCCTCCTTGAACTCGCTCATGTTGATGACGGTGAGATTCTGCTCGCCGCCGTAGAGCAGGTCGGCGAGCGCGAGCGCGGTCTCGGTCTTGCCGACGCCGGAGGTGCCGGCCATCAGGAACACGCCGATCGGCTTGCGCGGATCGGTGAGGCCGGCGCGGGCGGTGCGGATCGCCTGCGCGATCGCCTCGAGCGCGTGGTCCTGGCCGACCACGCGCTCCTGCAGCCGCTCCTTGAGGGTGAGGATGGTGCGGATCTCGTCGCCGACCATCCGCCCGACCGGGATGCCGGTCCAGGTCGCCACCACCTCGGCGATCGCCTGGCCGTCCACCACGGGATGCACCAGCGGCTCCTCGCCCTGCAGCGCGCGCAGGGCGGCGCTGGCCTCGGCGAGCTCCCGGCGCAGCGCGTCCGGGTCCTCGCCGTCTGCGGCCGCGGCGGCGCCCGGCGCTGCGGCGCCCGCCGGCACCGAGGCGGGAGCGCCGGCCGGCGCGGCGATCGCCGCCTCCAGCCGCTGGCGCAGCGCGCGGATGCGCCCGACCAGCGCCTGCTCCTCCTGCCAGCGCGCCTCGAGGCCGGCGAGCTCGCCCTGCAGCCGGTCGCGCTCCTCGACCAGGGCGGCGCGGCGCGCGGTGTGGTCGGCGCCGGCGGCGGCCTCGCGCTCGATCGCGGCGAGCTCGGTGGCGATCAGCTCGAGCCGGCGCCTGCGGTCCTCGATCGGCGCCGGGACCGCGGCCTGGCTCATGGCGACGCGCGCGCAGGCGGTGTCGAGCAGCGACACCGCCTTGTCGGGAAGCTGGCGCGCCGGGATGTAGCGGGCGGACAGGCGCACCGCCTCCTCCACCGCCTCGTCGAGGATGCGCACGCCGTGGTGCCTCTCGAGCGTGCCGACGAGGCCGCGCAGCATGGCGCAGGCGAGGGGCGGGGCGGGCTCCTCCACCTTCACCACCTGGAAGCGGCGGGTCAGCGCGGCGTCCTTCTCGAAGTACTTCTTGTACTCGGCCCAGGTGGTGGCGGCGAGGCAGCGCAGCTCGCCGCGCGCGAGCGCCGGCTTGAGCAGGTTCGCCGCGTCGTTCTGCCCCTGCTGGCCGCCGGCGCCGATCAGGGTGTGCGCCTCGTCGATGAACATGACGACCGGCTGGGGCGAGGCCTTCACGGCGTCGATCACGCCCTTGAGGCGGTTCTCGAACTCGCCCTTCACCCCGGCGCCGGCCTGCAGCAGGCCGAGGTCGAGCGAGAGCAGCTTCACCTTCCTCAGCGCGTCGGGCACGTCGCCCGCGGCGATGCGCAGCGCCAGGCCCTCGGCCACCGCGGTCTTGCCGACGCCGGGCTCGCCGGTGAGGATCGGGTTGTTCTGCCGGCGCCGGGTGAGGATGTCGATCACCTGGCGGATCTCGGAGTCGCGACCGAGGATCGGGTCTATCCTGCCGGCGCGCGCCTGGGCGGTGAGGTCGGTGCAGAACTGCTCGAGCGGCCCGCCGCCGCGCGGCGCCTCGCCGCTCCCCGGCGCGCCGGTCGGCACTCCGGCGGCGGCGTCGGCCGCGGCGGCGGCCGCCTCGGCCGCCTCCTCGCTGCCCTCGGCGAAGGCGGCGAGGCTGCGCCGGATCGCCTCGGCCGGCAGGGCGGCGAGGCTCGGCGAGGAGTCCCGCGCCGCGCGCGCCAGCGCCTCGTCCGCGAGCAGCGCCACCAGCAGGTGGCCCGACCGCACCCGGCCCGCGCCGCCCTCGAGCGAGGCGATCAGCCACGCCTCCTTGAGCAGGACCACGAGGTCGGGCGAGAGGGAGGGGGCGCGCGCATTGCCGGTGCGCAGGCGGTCGAGGGCGCGGGTCAGCTCGGCGGCGACGCGGCCGGCGTCCGTGCCCTGCTTGCGGAGGATCGCGGCGACGTCGCTGCCCGGCGCCTCGACCAGCTTGAGCAGCAGGTGCTCGATCTCGACGTTGTAGTGGCTGCGCGACAGGGTGAGGCCGGCGGCCGCCTCCAGCTGGCGGCGGCAGGTCGGATTGAGGCGGGCGACCAGGGATTTCAGGTCAATCGCCACCATGGTCCGCGTGTCCTCCCCCCCGGCGGCGGACCGGGCCGCCGCGTGCGGCTGAGGACGGTAAGCGCGCACCGCGGCCGCTGTCCAGCGCGGCGGCATGGCCGTTGTGTCGCGCGTGTTTCGCCCGCATGTTGTACGTGTTTCGTCCCGGTTTCGCGGGGCGCCGCAGGGGGAGGGCGATGGCCGAGGACGTGCTGGATCTGGAGGCGCTGCTCGCGCCGCTCGGCGGCGAGGGCGGCGCGGGCGAGGACCTGCGAAACGACTTCTCTCCGGCCTCGCCCTATCAGAAGCTGCGCGACGCGCGCGCCGAGGCGCGCGCCGAGGAGCGGCAGCAGGACGCCGAGGGCGGGACGGATGCGCCGGTGCCGCTGGCCTGGCGCGAGGTCAGGCGCATCGGGCTCGCCTGCCTCGCCGAGAAGAGCAAGGACTTCGAGATCGCCGCCTGGACGGTGGAGGCGCTGGTGCGCCTCGACGGCCTGCCCGGCCTCGCCGCCGGGGCGCGGCTGCTCGCCGGCCTGCTCGAGCGGTACTGGGAGGCCGGCTATCCGCGCCCGGACGAGGAGGGGCTCGAGGTACGCGCCGCCCCGATCGGCGGTCTGGCCGGCGAGGGCGCCGACGGGACGCTGATGCAGCCGCTGCGCCGCCTGCCGCTGTTCCGCCGCGCCGACGGCTCCCCGGTCGGGCTGCACCTCTACCGCCAGGCCGAGGAGACCGACGCGCTGGCCGACGCCAAGCGCAAGAAGGCGCGGATCGACGCCGGCATGCCGGAGTTCGCCACGCTGCAGGCGGAGGCGAAGCTCGACGCGGCGCATCTGCGCGCGGTCGGCCTCGCCGCCCGCGCCGCGGGCGAGGCCTGGGCGGCGATGGATGCGGCGCTCGCCGCGCGCTTCGGCGCCGAGGCGCCGGCCACGCGCCGGGTCGCCGAGGCGCTGGCGCAGATGGTCGAGATCGCCGAGCGCCTCCTCGGCCCCTTGCCGCGCGAGGCCCCCGCGGCCGGGGCGGACGGCGGCGAGGCGGCGGCCGAGGCCGCCCCCGCCGTGGAGGCCGCCCCGGCGGCCGCCGGCGGCGGGCCGCGGCCGCCGCGCACGCGCGAGGACGCGATCCGCCAGCTCGAGGAGCTGGCCGAGTGGTTCCGCCGGACGGAGCCGCACTCGCCGCTCGCCTTCACCCTGGAGGACGCGGTCCGCCGCGCCCGCATGCCGCTGCCCGAGCTGCTGGCCGAGGTGCTGCCGGACGCCAAGGCGCGCGCCGCGATGCTCACCATGCTCGGCATCCGTCCCCCGCCCGGCGAATAGGGGGGGCGCGCGCGCCGAGCGCCCCCGCGCGGGGGCGCAACTGTCGCGTTGACCCCGCTTCCGCCGCGCCTTTATGCTTCCCGTCCGTCGCAGCGTGACAGGCGTTTCGGTCCGGGGAGGATGTGATGGCCAGCGTGCATGACAAGCTCGCGCGCGTGCGGAAGCCACGGGTGCACATCACCTACGAGGTCGAAACCGAAGGGGCGACGGTGCAGCGCGAGCTGCCCTTCGTCGTCGGGGTGATGGGCGACTTCGCCGGCGACCCGGCCGAGCCGCTGCGGCCGCTGGCCGAGCGCAAGTTCGTCCAGATCGACCGCGACAACTTCAACGACGTGATGGCGCGCATTGCCCCGGGCCTCAACATCCGGGTCAAGAACACGCTCGCCGACGACGGCTCGGAGATGGCGGTCCAGCTCAAGTTCCGTTCGATCGAGGACTTCGAGCCGGGCCGGGTGGCGGAGCAGATCCCCGCGCTCAAGGCGCTCCTCGAGACGCGCGCCAAGCTGCGCGACCTGATGAGCAAGGCCGACCGCTCGGAGGAGCTCGAGAACCTGCTCGAGCAGGTGCTGCAGGACAAGGAGAAGCTGGCCAGGCTTTCGAGCGAACTCGGCCTCGACGCACCGAAGCAGGAGGGCTGAGCCGATGAGCGGGACGCAGACCGAGGCGGCCGGCGCCGCCGGCGCGGTCACCACCGAGGCGGCGGGCCTCGGCCTGCTCGAGCAGGTGATCGGCGCGACCAAGCAGACGGAGCGCGACCGCGCGCAGGAGCTGATCCGGGCGCTGACGGAGGAGGCGCTGAAGGGCACCGTCACCTTCAGCCGCAACCTCGCCATGACCTTCGAGCGCGCGATCGCCGCGCTCGACCGCAAGATCTCCGAGCAGCTCAACGAGGTGATGCACCATCCGCGCTTCCTGCAGCTCGAGGGCTCCTGGCGCGGGCTGCACTACCTGGTGATGAACTCGGAGACCGGCACCTCGCTGAAGCTGCGGATGCTGCAGATCTCGAAGCGCGAGCTCTCGCGCGACCTGCAGCGCGCCACCGAATTCGACCAGTCGCAGATCTTCAAGAAGATCTACGAGAACGAGTTCGGCACCCCGGGCGGCGAGCCCTACGGCGCGCTGATCGGCGACTACGAGTGGACCCACCACCCGGACGACGTCGAGACGCTGCGCCTGATGTCGAACGTCGCCGCGGCCGCCTTTGCGCCCTTCATCTCCAGCGTCGGTCCCGGCATGTTCGGCTTCCAGGACTGGCGCGAGCTGTCCAAGCCGCGGGATCTCGCCAAGATCTTCGACACCGCCGAATACGCCAAGTGGCGGAGCTACCGCGACACCGAGGACAGCCGCTTCGTCACCCTGGTGATGCCGCGGGCGCTGGCGCGCCTGCCCTACGGCTCCGCCACCAAGCCGATCGAGGAGTTCGGCTACGAGGAGGCGCCCTTCGACGCCGCCGGCAACCCGAAGGCGATGGAGCACCACCACTACTGCTGGATGAACGCCGCCTACGTAATGGGCGTGCGCCTCACCGACGCCTTCGCCCAGCACGGCTTCTGCGTCGCCATCCGCGGCGCCGAGGGCGGCGGCAAGGTGGAGAACCTGCCGACCCACGTCTTCACCTCCGACGACGGCGACGCCGACGCCAAGTGCCCGACCGAGATCGGCATCACCGACCGGCGCGAATTCGAGCTCTCCAACCTCGGCTTCCTGCCGCTCTGCCACTACAAGAACACCGACTACGCCGTGTTCTTCGGCGCCCAGTCCACGCAGAAGCCGAAGAAGTACGACCGGCCGGAGGCGACGGCCAACGCCGCCATCTCCGCCCGCTTGCCCTACCTGATGGCGACCAGCCGCTTCGCGCACTTCCTCAAGGTGATGGCGCGCGACAAGATCGGCTCCTTCATGGAGGCGTCGGACTGCGAGGCTTGGCTGAACCGCTGGATCAAGAACTACGTCAACTCCAACCCGAACGCGGGCCAGGAGATGAAGGCGAAGTTCCCGCTGCGCGAGGCGCGGGTCGAGGTGAGGGAGATCCCGGGCAAGCCCGGCTCCTACAACGCGGTGGCCTACCTGCGGCCGTGGCTGCAGATGGAGGAGCTCACCACCTCGATGCGCATGGTCGCGCGCATCCCGCAGAAGGCCTGAGCGCGTCCGCCGCCCGTCCGCGCGGGACGGCGAGGGGAGGGAGGACCGGCGGCTCCGGGGCGGGAAGGTCCCGCCCCACGGAACGGGAAGGGATGGCGGCATGAGCGGGGGATTGCGGGCGACCGTCCTCTCCGGCCGCTTCCTGGGCCGCGAGGGCGAGGGCGCGGCCGGCGCGAAGGAGCTCGCCGACTTCCTCGGCGAGCCCTCGGCCGCCATGGCGCTGCGCCGCTGGTACGGCGATGCGGCGCTCGGCCGCATCCTGGCGCACGACGGCACCGCCGCGGGCCGCGCCGCGGCGCTGGCGCGGCTCGAGGAGACGGTGGACCGCGACATCGCCGCGCTCGACCGCCTGATCTCCGCCCAGCTCGACGCGGTGCTGCACCACGACCGGCTGCGCCGGCTCGAGGGCTCCTGGCGCGGGCTGCACTGGCTCGCCGAGCGCGTGCCCTTCGGCGCGCGGGTCAAGCTGCGCCTGCTTCCCGCGCGCTGGAGCGAGATCTGCCGCGACCTCGACCGCGCGGTGGAGTTCGACCAGTCCATCCTGTTCCGCAAGATCTACGAGGAGGAGTTCGGCACCCCGGGCGGCGAGCCCTACGGCATGCTCTGCGCCGACTACGAGGTGCGCCACGCCCCGGCGCCGGGGTACCCGACCGACGACGTCGCCGCGCTCGACGCCCTGGCCGGGATCGCCGCCGCCGCCTTCGCCCCGCTCGCCATCGCCGCCGCCCCGCCGCTGCTCGGCCTCGACCATTGGGCCGAGGCCGGGCCGGCGGCGGATCTCGCGGACGCGCTGCGCATGCCCGACCGCCAGCGCTGGCGCCGGCTGCAGGAGCGCGAGGACACCCGTTTCCTCGCTGTGCTGCTGCCGCGCTTCCTCGCGCGCGCGCCCTGGCCGTGCGACGGCGCGCGGCCGGACGGCTTCTGCTACCGCGAATACGCGCCCGCCGTCGCCGCCCGGGTCTGGACCAGCCCGGTCTATGCGCTCGCCGCCGTCGCGGTGCGCGCCTTCGCGCGCCACGGCTGGCCGGCCGAGATCCGCGGCGCGGCGATCGCCGAGGAGGCCGAGGGCGGCGTGGTGGACGGGATCGCGGAGGAGCGCTTCCCCTCCGACCCGCCGGGCCGGACCGCGCGCCCGCCGGTCGAGCTCGCCCTCACCGACGAGCAGGAGCGGCTGGCGATCGAGGCCGGCCTGCTGCCCTTCATCGGGCTCGAGGGCCTGCCCGAGGGGACGTTCGCCGCCGCCCCCTCGCTGCACCGCCCCCCGCGCATGGCCGGCGAGGCGGCGGACGCCAACCAGCGGCTCTCGGCCCAGTTCAACGCGATGCTCTGCGTCAGCCGCTTCGCCCACTGCATCAAGCTGATGGGACGCGACATGGTGGGCGCCTTCCGCACCGCCGAGGAGATCCAGAACCGCCTGCAGCGGTGGCTCGCCGGGTTCACCAACTCCTCGGGCAGCGCCGCGGGCGAGCTCGGCGCGCGCTACCCGCTGCGCGCCGCCCGGGTCGAGGTGCGGGAGAAGCCCGGCAGGCCCGGCGTCTTCGCCTGCATCATCCAGCTCCAGCCGCACTACCAGTTGGACGAGGTGGGCGCGGCCTTCCGCCTCGTCACCGACCTCCAGGCCGCGAGGGCTGCCGCATGAGCGCGATCCGATCTGCCTTCGAGGCCGGCGACCTCCAGGGGGCAGTCGCCGCCGCCACCGCCGCCGTCAAGGCCGCCCCGCGCGACTTCGGCGCGCGCTGGGTGCTCGCCGAGATGCTGCTCTTCGCGGGCGAGCTCGAGCGCGCCGACCGCGCGCTCGATGCCATCATCCTCGAGGAGCCGTCCCCGGCGGTGCTGGAATTCCGCCGCCTGCTGCGCGCCGCCGAGCACCGCCGGCGGGTGTTCGGCAGGGAGGGCGCGGCGCCGAAGCTGCAGGGCGAGGAGGCGACCCCGGCGCAGACCGCCTGCCTGCGCGCCCTCGTCGAGCTGCGCGCCGGCAACGCCGCCGCCGCCGCCGCCGCGGCGGCCGAAGCGGAAGCCGCCCGCCCGCGCGTCGCCGGCACCCACGCGCCGCCGCGCGCCACCGCCGCGTCCGTCGCCTTCGACGACCTGCGCGACGCCGATGACCTGTTCTCGCCCTTCCTCGAGGTGCTGACGGTCGCCGGCGACTACCTGTGGGTGCCGATCGAGCGCATCCGCTCGCTCGCCTTCGAGACGCCGAGGCGGCCGCGCGACCTGTGCTGGCGCCGCGCCACCATCGAGATGAAGGACGGACAGGAAGGGGTGGTCTTCGTCCCCGCGATCTACCCGTGGGGCGACCCTGCGGGCATGCCGGACGCGCTCCGGCTCGGCCGCACGACCGACTGGCCCGATGCGGGCGAGGGGCCGGTGCGCGGCCTGGGCCAGCGCCTGTTCCTCGCCGGCGAGGAGGCGTTGCCGGTCAACGAGATCGGCACGCTGCATTTCGCATGACCCCGCGCCGGCACGATCGCCGCCGGCGGGTCCCGGCCCGCGCGGGCGCGCCATGAGCGACGGCAGGAGCGGGCAGCCGCGCGTCCGCCTGCCGCTGCTCGACCGGCTGCTCGACGCCGATCCGGACGCGCCGCGCGATCCGCCGCTGACGGCGGGCTACGCGCTCGACCTGCTGCGCGCGGCGGTGCGCCGCGACCTCGAGGCGCTGCTCAACGCGCGCCGCCGCCGGCTGCCGACGCCGCCCGGCCTGACCGAGCTTCCCGCCTCGCCGCTCGGCTACGGCGTGCCGGACCCGACGGCGGGCAGCTTCACCCAGGAGGAGCGGCGCGCCGCCCTCGCGCGCGAGATCGAGGTCGCGATCCGCCGCTTCGAGCCGCGCCTCGCCCACGTCTCGGTGCAGCTCCGCAAGCTCGACCGCGAGCTGCTCGACCGCTCGCTCCGCATCCGCATCGACGCCGTGCTGCGCACCGACCCGGTGCCGGAGCAGGTGACCTTCGAGACCGTCGTGCGCCCGACCACCCTCGACGTGACGGTGCGCGAGGGCCCGGGCCCCGGCGGCGGCTGAGGAGGAGGCCCGCACCGTGTCCGAGGCGCTGCTCTCCTACTACAACGCCGAGCTCGCGGCGCTGCGCAAGCTCGCCGGCGAATTCGCCGAGACCTATCCGAAGGTCGCCGGCCGCCTCCGCCTGACGCGGGAGCAGGTGGACGATCCGCTGGTCGAGCGGCTGCTCGAGGGGGTCGCCTTCCTCGCCGCGCGGGTGCATCACCGGCTCGACGACGAGCTGCCGGAGCTCTCCGACGCGCTGCTCGAGATGCTCTCGCCGCACCTGCTCGCGCCGGTGCCGTCCATGACCACCGTCCGCCTGGCGGCGGCGCCCGGCAACCCGGCGGTGCTGCGCGTCCCGCGCGGCCTCGCGCTGGAAACGGAGCCGGTGCGCGGCGAGCCGGTGCGCTTCCGCACCTGCCACGACGTCACGCTCTGGCCGCTCGTGATCGAGCAGGCGCGCCTGACCGGCCTGCCGCTGGTCGCCCCGCCCAATCCGCGCGCGCAGGGAGCGGCCGCCTGCCTGCGGCTCGTCCTGCGCAGCGCCGTGCCGGAGCTGCCGCTGGCGAAATACGCGCCCGACCGCCTCCGCCTGCACCTCCGCGGCGGCGGCACCGCGGCGGCGCTGCACGAGCTGCTCTGCACGGCGACGCTCTCGGTCGCGCTGGCCGACGGCCCCGCCGACCCGCGGCCGACGATCCTGCCGGCGGAAGCGCTCTCCGCCGCCGGGTTCGAGGCGGAGGAGGCGGCGCTGCCCTGGCCGCGCCGCGCCTTCTCCGGCCACCGGCTGCTGACCGAGTATTTCGCCTTCCCGGAGAAGTTCCTCTACCTCGACCTCGACGGGCTGCGCGCGCGCACCGCACGGCAGGAGAGCGACCGGCTCGAGGTCTTCGTCTATCTCTCGCGCGCGGCCGGCGAGCTCGAGCGGATCGTCACGGCGGAGAACTTCGCCCTCGGCTGCACGCCGGCGATCAACCTCTTCCCGCAGCGCTGCGAGCCGATCGCGATGGACGGGACGCAGTCGGAGTGGCTCGTCCTGCCCGACGCGCGCCGGCCGAGCGCGCTCGAGATCTACGCGATCGAGCGGGTGCGCGAGAGCCGCCCCGACGGCTCGCGGCGCGAGGTGCTGCCCTTCCACCGCCTCGGCCGCGGCGAGGGCGCGGGGGAGGCGGGCGCCGAGGCCGCGGAGGTGCACTACATCGCGCGCCGCAGCGCCGCGGCCGCGCCGCTCACCGGCACCCAGACCACGCTCCTGCTGCGCGACGCCGCCTTCGACCCGGCCCGGCCGGCGGATGCGGTGCTGACGGTCGAGGCGCTGTGCTGCAACCGCGACCTGCCCGCCATGCTGCCCTTCGGCGGCGGGCAGCCGCGGCTGCGCGTGGCCGAGGGCGGTTCGCCGGTGGCGCAGGCGGAGTGCCTCTCGCCGGCGACGCCGACGCTCCGCCCCGCCCTGCGGGAGCGTTCCGCCTGGCGGCTGATCTCGCATCTCGCGCTCAACCACCTCTCGGTCACCGGCGGCGAGCAGGGGGCGCAGGCGCTGCGCGAGATCCTGCGCCTGCACGACCTGCGCGACAGCGCCGAGAGCCGCGCCGCGCTCTCCGCCCTGCTCGCGGTGGACGCGGCGCCGGGGATCGCGCGGCTGCCGGGCGGGCGGCCGGGCGCCTTCGCGCGCGGGCTCGAGGTGACGCTGACCTTCGACCCGCAGGCCTGGCAGGCCGGCGGACTCTACCTGCTGGCCGCGGTGCTGGAGCGGTTCCTGGCGCTGCAGGTGACGGTGAACGCCTTCGTGCGCACGGGGGTGGCGCTGCGCGGCCGCTCCGGCCTCGCGGTGCGCTTCCCGCCGCGCAGCGGCACGCGGACGCTGCTGTGAGCGACGAGACGATCATCGTCCGGCGCGTGCCGCCGCAGGGCGCCTCCGCCGCGCCGCCGGAGGGAGACGCGGCCGGTCCGCCGCCCGGCGGAACCGCACCCGCCCCCGGGCCGGAGCCGGCCCGGACCGGGGAGGCCGCGCCGGACGCCGCAGCCGCCGCGCCGCCCCCCGCCGCGCCGCAGGCGGACGCAGGCGGGGCCGGCGCCGCGCTGCTCGCCGCGGCCCTCGAGGCGACCGCGGCGGCGGCCGCGCCGCCGCCCCCGCCTCCCATACCGGACGAGCCGGGCGACCCGCCGCCCTCGCCGGTGCTGCGCCCCCTCGCGCCGCAGGAGCGCCTGGCGCGCGAGCCGACGCGCTTCGCGCTCGACCAGGCCGCGGACATCGCCGCGCGCGTCGCCCACGGCGCGGACGGCGCCGACCCGCTGGCGCTGCGCTTCAGGAGCTGGCCGCGCCTCGGCCTGGCCGCGGGGGAGGTGGTGCAGGCGCGGCCCGAGTCCGGCGAGCTGACGGTCGCCGCCTTCGGCCTGATCGGCCCCGGCGGCGTCCTGCCGCGCCACGTGACTGCGACGGTCGCGGCCGAGCTGCGCAAGCGTTCGCACGCGCTGCACGCCTTCCTCGACCTGAACGCGCGCCGGCTCCTCGGCCTCTACGTCAAGGCCGGCGCCAAGTACCGCCCGACCCGCAACCCCGAGCCGGCGGAGAAGGTGCTGGCCGCGGCGATCGGCATGGGCACGCCGGGCCTCGCCGGACGGATCGCCCCGCCGCTGCCGACGCTGCTGTTCCACGCCGGCAACCTCGCCGCGCGCACGCGTTCCGCGGAGCGGCTGCGGGCGATGCTGGAGGAGGAGACCGGCGGGCGGGTGGAGATCGAGGAGTTCGCCGGCGGCTGGGTGCGCCTGCCCGAGACGGAGCAGACCCGGCTCGGCGGCGGGCGGACCGGCCGGCACGCGGCCCTCGGGCGCGGCGCGGCGGCGGGCTCGCAGGTCTGGGATCCGCAGGCGCGCTTCATCATCCGCATCGGCCCGCTGCGCCGCGCCGAGTTCGAGGCGCTGCTGCCCGGCACGCCGCGCCACCGCGTCCTGGTGGATCTGGCGCGCCTGTTCGTCGGGCTCGATACCGGATTCGCGCTCAACCTGGTGCTGGCGAAGGAGGAGATCCCGCCGCTCGCGCTCGGCGGCGCGGAGGCGCGGCTCGGCCAGAGTTCCTGGCTCTGCGGCGCCGCGCCGCGTGCGCGCGACGGGACCGAGCCGATGTTCGAGGCGCGCTAGCCCGGCCGCGGACGCCGGGAAAGGGGCGGGAGCGTGGGTCCGCCCGGCGCACGGCGGGCAGCAACGGCCGCTGCGAACGCGGCCGGGCGGAGGCGGCATCCGCCCCGATCGCGCAGGGGCGCGGGCATGGATCGGGCGCGCGGATGGTACGGCGGGGTGCGTCACCCGTCCCCACCGCGGCCCGCCCGCCGCCAGGGCCGTTTCCCGCCGCCCACGATCGGCCCTAAGCTCGGCGCGCCGCGAGACCGGCGGAGGAGGGCCCATCCGGCGCATGACCGCGATCACTCCCAAGGCGACCAACCATGCGGGCCTCGGCCCGCACGACTCCCGCTTCGTCCGCGTCGCCGATCTCCCCTGGGAGAAGGCGATGTTCGAGGGCGTCGAGTTCAAGACGCTGCTGATGGACCGCGAGCGGGGCCTGATGACGGTGCTGCTGCGCATGGCGCCCGGCGCGCGGCTGCCGGACCACGAGCACGTCCTGCTCGAGCAGACCTACGTGCTGGAGGGCCGCCTCGTGGACCGCGACGGCGAGTGCGGGCCCGGCGACTTCGTCTATCGCCCGCCCGGCAGCCGCCACGAGGCCTGGACGCCGGAAGGCGGGCTGATGCTCGCCGTCTTCCAGATGCCCAACAAGTTCTTCCTGCCGGACGGGCGCGTGCTCGACTTCGTCGGCGGCGACTGGGCGGAGAAGTGGGGCGAGGCGGCGCGGGCGGCGGGGATCGCCGGATAGGCCCTTGCGCCGCGCCCGTCCGGCGGCACCTATGCGCGAAGGCGGAGGACGAGGCGCCATGGCGGAACAGGACGGGCACGGCGACATCCCCCTGACCGGACGGGTGCGCGAGAAGCTCATCGCGCGCAAGCAGGACTGGGCCCGCGAGGGCCGGCTGCTGACCGGCGCCGCCGCCGGCCCGGCGCGCGCGCGCCTGCCCCCGGGCCAGACCCTGGTGCGCGACTGGCCGGTGCTCGACCTCGGCGTGCAGCCCGAGGTCGCGCGGGAGAAGTTCCGCCTGCGCGTCGAGGGGCTGGTGGAAAACCCGCTCCGCCTGGACTGGGAGGGCTTCCTCGCCCTGCCGCAGGAGGAGCAGGTCTGCGACATCCACTGCGTCACGCAGTGGTCGCGCTACGACAACCGCTTCGCCGGCGTGAAGACGCGCACGCTGCTCGCCCTCGCCCGCCCGCGGCCGGAGGCGCGCTTCGTCGTCCTCCACGCCTACGACGGCTATACCACCAACCTGCCGCTCGCGGAATTCGGCGCCGAGGACGCGATGCTCGCCCATTCCTGGGAGGGCAGGCCGCTGACGCGCGAGCACGGCGGGCCGGTGCGCGCGGTGGTGCCGCGCCTCTACTTCTGGAAGAGCGCGAAGTGGATCACGCGCATCGAGCTGCGCGCGGAGGACCAGCCGGGCTTCTGGGAGGTGCGGGGCTACCACAACCACGGCGATCCGTGGCGCGAGGAGCGCTACGGCTGATCCCCCGCGCGCCGCCGCTCACGGCGCGACGCCGAGCGTCACCGCGACCTCGATCCGCTCGCCGTTGCGCAGCAGCGTCACCGGCACGGTCTGCCCCGGCTCGCTGCGGTCGAGCGCGTTGAGCAGGTCGGCGACGCGGCGCACCGGGCGTCCGCCCAGCGCCACGATCACGTCCCCGACCCGGAAGGCGCCGTCGCGGGTGAACTGCGCCGGGCGGATGCCGGCCCTCTCCGCCGGCGATCCCGGCTCCACCGCGAGCACGAACACGCCCTCGATGCCGAGGCGGGCGGAGAGCGCCGCGTTCACCTGCTCCTCGGCGCGCACGCCGAGCGAGGGGCGGACGTAGCGCCCGGTCGCGATCAGCCGCGGCACCACGCGGTTGACCGTGTCCACCGGGACCGCGAAGCCGATCCCGGCATAGGCGCCGGAGGGGCTGTAGATCGCGGTGTTCACCCCGATCAGCCGGCCCGCGGAATCGAGCAGCGGCCCGCCCGAATTGCCCGGGTTGATCGCGGCGTCGGTCTGGATCAGGCCCTCGATCACGCCCCCGGCCTCGTTCGGCAGCTCGCGGTTGAGCGCGGAGACGATGCCGGTGGTTAGGGTCCAGTCGAGCCCGAAGGGATTGCCGATCGCGAACACCTTCTGTCCGACCTTGAGGTCGCCGCTGGTGCCGATCGGCAGCGGCTCGGGCCCGCCGAGGCCGACGCCGATCCGCAGCACGGCGAGGTCGTGCGCCGGGCTGGTCCCCACCAGCGCGGCCCGGAAGGCGCGCCCGTCGGCCAGCCGCACGATCGCGCCGGAGGCGCCGGCGACCACGTGGTGGTTGGTCACCACGTGGCCGAGCCGGTCCCAGAGGAAGCCCGAGCCGGTGCCGCGCGGCACGTCCAGCGCGTTGCGCGTCCAGGGGTTCAGGACCCGCTCCGTGGTGGCGATGTACACCACGGAATCGCGCGCGGCCTCGAACAGGGCGATGGTGCTGCGCTCGTCCTCGGCGAGGTCGCCGCGCGGCGTCACCGCCCGTGGCACGGCGCGGGGGGCGAGCAGCTCCGCCTGGATCAGCGGATAGAGGTTCCAGGCGAGCACGAGGAGCAGCCCCGCCGCGGCGATCGCGAGCAGGCGGGCGAGGAATCGACTCTGGTCGTTCATGGGCGGCGAGGATGGCATGCCGCCGTCCGGGCAGCGAGCCGCCGGCGCCGGCCGCTCCGCCCGGCGCCGGGCCGCCGTCCCGATGCCGCCGCGCCTACCTCCGCCGCCGGCGATGGCGCAGCGGGGCCCCGCTCGGGTCCGCCGGCGCGCACGGGAGGTGCGCCGCGTCGCCGGTGCGGGAAACGCCGCCGACGGTCGCGGGGGCCTCGCGGCGGGCGGGGCGGCGGGCGGGGCGGCGGTCGCGGCCTGCCGGCCCGCGCGTCAGCGGTGCGGCGACGGGGCGACCAGCGCCCTCAGGTCCGCCTGCGGCCGCGCGCCGAAATGGCTGATCGCCTCCGCCGCCGCCACCGCGCCCCAGCGGCCGCACTCCGGCAGGGCCCGGCCCTGCGCGAGCGCCGCCAGGAACCCGGCCGCATAGGCGTCGCCGGCGCCGGTCGTGTCCACCACGCGCACCGGCATGGCGGGGATCTCGTACGCCGCGTCGCCGGCCACGACCACGCTGCCCTCCGGCCCGCGCGTCAGCACCGCGATGTCCACGTCGCCGCGCACCAGCGCCACGGCGTGCTCGAAGCGCTCGACCTGGTAGAGCGCGCGGATCTCCGCCTCGTTGGCGAAGAGGATGTCGGCCTCCTCGCGCAGGAAGGCGAGGAAGGCCTCGCGGTGGCGCGCGACGCAGAACGGGTCGGAGAGGGTGATCGCCACCCGGCGCCCGGCCGCGTGCGCCACCGCCGAGGCGGCGCGGAACGCCGCCTGCGCCGCCGGCGGGTCGAACAGGTATCCCTCGAGGTAGGTGATCCGCGCCGCCCGCAGCGCCGCGAGGTCGAGATCGGCCTCGCCGAAGGCGACGCAGGCGCCGAGATAGGTGTTCATCGTCCGCTGCCCGTCCGGCGTCACCAGGATCAGGCAGCGCGCGGTCGGCGCCCCGCCCGCGAGCGGCGGCGTCGGGAAATGCACGCCCGCGGCGGCGATGTCGTGGCGGAACACCGCGCCGAGCTGGTCCGCCGCCACCTTGCCGAGGAAGCCCACGCGCGCGCCGAGCGCCGCCGCCGCCGCGCAGGTGTTCGCGGCCGAGCCGCCGGAGCTCTCGATCCCCGGCCCCATCGCCGCGTAGAGCCGCTCCGCCGCCTCCGCGTCGATCAGCTGCATGGCGCCCTTGGTCATGCGGTGCGCGCTGAGGAAGGCGTCGTCGGCGCGCGCGAGCACGTCCACGATGGCATTGCCGATGCCGAGGATGTCGAGTTCGGTGGGAGACGACATGCGGAGGCGCCCTGCGGTCCTGGAGCGCGTTCCGCTTACCCGTCGCCCCCCGGAGCCGCAACATGACCCTGCTGCACGCCGTCCTGCTCGCCTTCCGCCAATGCGACGATCCCGCCTTCCGCCGGCCGCTCTGGCGCGCGGCGGCGGCGGCCGCGGCCTGCTTCGCGCTGCTGTTCTGGCTGGCGCTGCGCGGCGCGGCCTGGCTTGCGGCGGGCGCCCCGGACTGGCTCGCCGGCCCGATGCTGGACTGGGCCGCCCAGGCGCTCGGCGGCCTGCTCGCCCTGCTGCTCGCGGGCTGGCTGCTGGTGCCGGCGCTGGTCACGCTCGCCGGGCTGTTCGCCGACCCGGTGGCGGCGGCGGTGGAGCGCCGCCATTACCCGCACCTGCCGCCGCCCGCCGGCGGCGCCTCGATCGCGGCGCAGATCGGGGCCGGCCTGCGACTCGGGGCCCGGCTGCTGGTGCTGCACCTGGTGCTGATCCCGGTGGCGCTGCTGCTGCCCGGCGTCGGCGCCGCGCTCGCCTTCCTGGTCGGCGCCTGGGGCCTCGGCGCGGGGCTGTTCGAAAGCGTCGCGATGCGCCGCATGGGGACGGCGGCGGCGCGGGCCGAGCGGCGGCGGCGCCGGCTCTCCGTGCTGGGCCTCGGCGCGCTCGGCGTGCTGGCGGCCGCGGTGCCGCTGCTCAACCTGCTGGTGCCCGTCATCGGCACGGCGGCGGCGACCCATCTGCTGCACCGGGGCGCCCGCCGCGCCGGGGACGCCGGGGCGGGAGGAAACTGGGGATAACCCGCGGTTTCCTGGTTGTATGCGATCGCGCGAGCGTGCTAGCCGCAACGTCGGGAAAGACGCGGCGCGGGGGAGAGCGCGTGCCGCGGCGCCCGCACCGCTGTGAGAGGGGGAACAGCATGTCCGTCTTCCGCCGCCGCCGCGACGAGACACCGGCCGCCGCTCCGGGCGCCGCCGCGAGCACCGCGCCGTCTGCCGATTCCGATTCGGGTGCGGCGCGGGGCACCATGATGCCGGTCGCGCGCGATCCGGAGCTTGGCGTGCCGCCCTTCCGCCCGGCGCCGAAGGAGGCGCCGATGGCCGGTGCGAGCGCGCCGCGGCCCGGCGCCCCGCCGGCATCGCCCCTGGCCGGCGCCCGCGGCGCGCCGGTCCTGGCCGGGGCCCGCCCGGCCGGCGCCGCCGCGGCCACGCAGGGCGGTGCCGGGCGCGCCGAGGGGGCCGAGCGCCGCACCCTCGTCGTCGGCAAGGGCATCAGCCTGCAGGGCACGGTGAGCGACGCCGAGCGCCTAGTCGTCGAGGGCACCGTCGAGTCGCAGATGATCCAGGCGGCCGAGCTGCTCATCACCCACTCCGGCGTGTTCAAGGGCGAGGTGCAGATCGAGGACGCCGAGGTCGCCGGCACCTTCGACGGCACCCTGACCGCGACCGGCAACCTGGTGATCCGCGCGACCGGCAAGCTGCTCGGCGTCGCGCGCTGCCGCCGCCTGCAGGTGGAGGAGGGCGGTCAGATCACCGGCCGGATGGAGATGCTGACCGACGCGGCGCACCCCGCCGCCCGCGCGCCGGTGCCGCCGGCGATGCCGGCGACGCCGGGCGCCACGGCCGCCCGCAGCCCGGAACCCGCAGAGGCCTGACGCCGCACCATTCGGTCCTCCACGGCGCGCGGGGGAGGGGGAGGCAGCGCCGGTGCGTGCGTCGCCAGCCGTTGCGGCGGGAGAAGGGGTGGGCACGGGGGAGGGGCAGCCGCCCGCCCCTTGCCGCTCCGCCGTCGCCGACCCGCCGCCCGGCGGCCGGGCGCCTGGTCGCCGGCCGTCGCCGGCGCGGACGCTGCCGGCGATCGTCGCCCTCGCCGCGGCGGGCTGCGCCGGCACGGAGCGCGGGACCGGCGATGCCGCCGCGATCGCGCGCGCGCTGCAGGCCTCGCTCTCCAGCACGCGCGCGAGCGTCGCCGCCGTCGGCGCGGCGAGCGACGGCCGCGGGCCGGGCGCCGTCCCGCCGGCCGCTGCTCCCGCCGGAACGCCATCGCCGCGTGCCGCGCCGGCGCCGCTCCGGCGCGACGCCGCCGCTGCGCCGCCGCCCGCCGCGCCGCCGCCGGCGCTGCCGTCCTCCGATGCGGCGCCGCACCGCGCGACGGCGGACGGCCCGCCGCCGGCCGAGGCGGCGCAACTGCTCGGCCTGCCGGCCGAATCGGTCGTCCGCCGCCTGGGCGAGCCCTCCCTGCGCCGGCCCGAGGGCGCGGCGGAGATCTGGCTCTACACCGCCCGTTCCTGTGCGCTCGACGTGATCCTCTACCGCGAGGAGGCGCCGCCGCGCGGCGGCGCCGGCGATCCGGTGCCGGCCGCCGCCGCCTCCGGCGCGCTGCGCGTCGCCTTCGCCGCGGCGCGCGCCGCCGGCACCGAGCCGCGCAGCGAGGCCGCCTGCCTGCGCGAGATCGCGGGCGGAGGCGGTTCCGGCGCCGGCCGGGCGGCGCCGGCTGCCGGCACCGCTTCCGCGCCGCCCGCCGTGGCGCGCGACAGGCTGGCCCTCGCGCTCGGCCGCGGCGGGAGCTGAGGGCCTCGCGACCCGTCCGCACCGCATGACTCCCTGGCTCGACGCGTTCGTCCCGGCCTTCGGGCTGCTGCTGCTCGGCGCGGTGCTGAAGCGCCGGCTGCTGCGCGACGACGCGGTCTGGGCGGGGATGGAGCGCCTGATCTTCTGGGTGCTGCTCCCCTCGCTGATCGTCACCGCGCTCTCGGCCGTGGATCTGCGGGCCCTGCCGCTCGGCCGCATGGCGCTTGCGATCTGGGGGGCGCTCGCGGTCGGCACCGCGGCGAGCCTCGCCCTCGCCCGCGCCCTCGGCCACGGACATGCGGCGATGACCTCGGTGGTGCAGGGCGGCATCCGCTTCAACAACCTGATGGGCTTCGCCATCTGCGGCGCGCTGTTCGGCGCCCCCGGGCTCGCCCTCGCCGCCGTCTCGACCGGGCTGATCGTGCCCGTGGTGCAGACGGTGACGGTGCTCGTCTTCCTGCTCGGCCGGGGGTCGGGCCCGCGCCCGCGGCCGCTCGCGCTGCTGCGCCAGGTGCTGACCAATCCGCTGATGCTCGCTTGCGTGATCGGCTTCGCCCTGGCGATGCTGGGCGGCCTGCCGCCCGGCCTCGCGCCGCTCGTCGCCGCGCTCGGGCGCGCCTCGGTCGCGCTCGGCCTGCTCTGCGTCGGCGCGGCGCTCTCGCTCGGCATGCTGCGCGCGCAGGCGGCGACGCAGGCGCTGACCGGCGCGCTCAAGCTGCTCGGGATGCCGGCGCTGACTTGGGGCCTCGCGACGCTGCTCCGCCTGCCGCCGCTCGAGACCGCCGTCGCCGTCACCTTCATGGCGCTGCCGACGGCCTCCACCAGCTACGTCATGGCCCGTGCCATGGGCGGCGACGCGCCCCTGATGGCGGCGATCACCACCACCGAGCACGCGGCCTCCGCCGTGACCCTGCCGCTCTGGCTCGCCCTGCTCGCCGGCGTCCTCGCCATCGCCCCCCCGTAGCGTGCGCGCGGCGGGTGGCGCATCATGCGCCCCCACGGGAACGCGATCGGGGGAGCGAGGAGCGGATGCTGCGACGCAGGGACATGGTGCTGGGCATGGCCGGGGCCGCGGCGGCGGGGGGGCCGGGCCGCGCGGCGCGCGCCCAGGGGGGAGCCCCGGCGCCCGGCCGCGGCTGGCCCGATCGGCCGATCCGCTGGATCGTCGGCTATCCGCCGGGGGGCGCCTCCGACACCATGGCGCGCCTGATCGCCAACGCCATCGGCACCCGCCTCGGCCAGCCAATCGTGGTGGAGAACCGCCCCGGCGGCGGCGCCGTGCTGGCGAGCGAGCTGGTCGCCCGCTCCGCCCCCGACGGGCACACGCTGCTGCATTCCGACAACGGGATGCTGGTGTACAACCCCGCGCTCTACCAGCGGCTGCCCTACGATCCCGACCGCGACCTCACCGGCATCGGCTTCATCGGCCGCTGGCCGCTGTTCTTCGTGGCGACGCCGGAGAGCCCCTACCGCAGCTTCGCCGAGCTGGTGGAGGTCTCGCGGCGGCGCCCCCTGACCTACGGCACGCCGGGCGTCGCCTCGCCGCACCATCTCGCCTGCGAGATGGTGAAGAAGCGCACCGGCCTCGAGGCGACGCACGTGCCCTATCGCGGCGGCCCGCTGGCGATGAACGACCTGCTGGGCGGGCGGGTGGACCTGGTGGTGATCGACACCTCCACCGGCCTGCCCTTCGTGCGCGCGGGCCGGGTGCGCGTGCTGGCGCAGCTCGGCGACCGCCGGTCCGACCAGCTTGCGGACGTGCCGACGCTGGCCGAGCTCGGCCATGCCGGCGCGGTGGCCTACGGCTGGCAGTCGCTCTCGGCCCCCGCCGGCACGCCGGCGCCGGTGATCGCCCGGCTGAACGAGGAGCTGGTGCGGGCGATGGGCACGCCGGAACTCGCCGCGCACACGCGCAACATCGGCGTCGAGGTGGTGAACATGACCCCCGAGCAGTTCAACGCCTTCGTCCGGGGCGAGTGCGAGATCTGGCGCCCGCTGATCCGCGAGCTCGGCATCCGGGTGGACGGCTGACGATGCCGGGGCGGCGTGCCGGCTGGCGCCGCCTTCTGCCCGCCGTGGCGCTGCTGCCGCTGCTCGGCGTCGCCGCCCCGTTCGCGTCGCCGCGGGCGCAGGAGCGTCCGGGGGTGGTCCAGCGCGCCGGCGCGGCGGTCGAGCGGGGCGCGCAGCGCGCCGGCGCGGCGCTGGCGCGCGGGGCGCGGCGCACCGGCGCCGCGCTCGACCGGGCCGGGCGGCGCACCGCCGCGCATGTGGAGAAGCGCGCCCGGCAGACCGGCGCGGCGCTGCAGCGCGCGGGCGACTGGACCGGACGCAAGGTGCACCAGGCGGCGGAGCGCCTCGGGATCGCCGACTGACGGTCCCGCGGCGGCGCGGGCGCGTCCGCCGCCGGGGGAGGCGGCGGCGCGGCGCGGCCGGCCGGGAAGCGCCTCAGCGCGGGATCGCGGAGTGCGCGGCGAGGGAGGCGACCTCCAGGATCTGGCTCACCCCCGCCTCGACCGGCACGATCTGCGCCGGGCGCGACAGGCCCACCAGCAGCGGGCCGATGGTGGTCGCGCTGGTCAGGTGCGGTACTGCCTTGGTCAGGATGTGCGCCGCGTGCAGGCCCGGGCAGACCAGCACGTTCGCCGGTCCCGTCAGCCGGCAGAACGGATAGAGGGCCGAGCGCAGCGCCGGATCGAGCGCCACGTCCGCCCCCATCTCGCCGTCGTACTCGAAATCCACCCCGCGCGCGTCGAGCAGCTTCACCGCGTCGCGGATCGAGCCGGGGATCAGGCCCTTAGGGTCGCCGAAGGTCGAGAAGGAGAGGAAGGCGACGCGCGGCTCGTGCCCGAGCCGCCGCGCCGCCTCCGCGCTCCGGATCGCGATCTCGGCCAGCGTCGGCGCGTCCGGCCGTTCGTGGATCGCGGTGTCCGCGACCAGCACGGTGCCGGAGCGCCGCGCCAGCATCAGCGTCAGGCCGAACAGCACGCCGCCCGGCTCCGGGTCGATCGCGGTCAGGATGCCCTCGAGCGCGACCGAGTAGGTGCGGGTGACGCCGGTGACCATCGCGTCGGCGTCGCCGAGGGCGACCATGCAGGCGGCGAAGACGTTGCGGTCCTGGTTCACCAGGCGCTGGCAGTCGCGGAACAGGAAGCCCTGGCGCTGGCGCCGGGCGTAGAGGAACTCGGCGTAGCGGCGGTTGCTCTCGGACAGGCGGGCGTTGTGGATCTCGATGCCGTCCGGCATCGGCAGGCCGAGCGCGGCGACGCTGGCGTGGATGCGGTCCTCGCGCCCGATCAGGACCGGGGTGCCGTAGCCCGCGTTGCGGAAGGCGATGGCGGCGCGGATCACCTTCTCCTCCTCGCCCTCGGCGAAGACGACGCGGCGCGGATTGGCCCGCACCCGCTCGGTGATCGCCTCGAGCGCCGCCGCGGTCGGATCGAGCCGGCCGGCGAGCTCGCGCGCGTAGCGGCGCAGGTCCATCAGCGGGCGCCGCGCCACCCCCGAATCCATCGCCGCCTTGGCGACGGCGGGCGGGACGCGGGAGATCAGGCGGGGATCGAAGGCGTTGGGGATGATGTAGTCGGGGCCGAAGCGCAGCGCCTTGCCGGCGCCGGCGCCGGCCACCTCCTCGGGCACGTCCTCGCGCGCGAGCATCGCCAGCGCCTGCGCGGCGGCGATCTTCATCGCGTCGTTGATGGTCGAGGCGCGCACGTCGAGCGCGCCGCGGAAGATGAAGGGGAAGCCGAGGACGTTGTTGACCTGGTTCGGGTAGTCGGAGCGGCCGGTGGCGACGATGCAGTCGGGCCGCGCCGCCTTCGCCTCCTCCGGCGTGATCTCGGGGTCGGGGTTGGCCATGGCGAAGATGATCGGCTTCGGCGCCATGGCGCGCACCATCTCGCGCGTCAGCGCGCCCTTGACGGAGAGGCCGAAGAACACGTCCGCCCCCTCCAGCGCCTCGGCCAGGGTGCGCGCCTTGGTCTCGACCGCGTGGGCCGACTTCCACTGGTTCATGCCCTCGCGCCGGCCGCGCCAGATCACGCCCTTGGTGTCGCAGAGGACGACGTTCTCCGGCCGCATCCCCATCGCCTTGAGCAGCTCGGCGCAGGCGATCGAGGCCGCGCCCGCGCCGTTGATGACGAGGCGCGTCTCGGCGATGTCCCGCCCCGTCAGGTGCAGCGCGTTGATCAGCCCGGCCGCGGCGACGATCGCCGTGCCGTGCTGGTCGTCGTGGAACACCGGGATGTCCATCAGCTCGCGCAGGCGCTGCTCGATGACGAAGCACTCCGGCGCCTTGATGTCCTCGAGGTTGATGCCGCCGAAGGAGGGGCCGAGGAAGCGCACGGCGTTGACGAACTCGTCCACGTCCTCGGTGTCGATGCAGAGGTCTATGCCGTCCACGTCGGCGAAGCGCTTGAAGAGGGCGACCTTGCCCTCCATCACCGGCTTCGCCGCCAGCGCCCCGAGGTTGCCGAGCCCCAGCACCGCCGTGCCGTTGGAGACGACGGCGACGAAGTTCCCCTTGCTCGTGTAGTCGTAGGCGAGCGCGGGGTTGCGGTGGATGTGCAGGCAGGGCTCGGCCACGCCGGGGGAGTAGGCGAGCGAGAGGTCGCGCGCCGTAACCAGCGGCTTGGTCAGCCGGATCTCCAGCTTGCCGGGACGGCCCTCGGCATGCAGCGCCAGCGCCTCCTCGGCGGTGATCCGGGCGGTGCGCGCATCGCCGAGCGGCGCGTCCTTCGCCACGTCGTCCATCCTCAGTCCCTCCCCATCGGGTCGCTCGGGCGGCGATGATGCGGCCTCGGCCGCCGCGGCGCGAGTCCCTCTCGCGGCGGCCGGCGCCGTCCGCCCCGCGCGCGGCCCTTCGCGCCTGCAACCGGCCGGGCTAGCTTCGCCCTCCCCATGGACCGGAACGACCCGAACCCGATCCCCAGCGCCGCCGGCGCGACCCCGGCGCTGGCGCAGTGGTTCGCCGCCAAGGCGGCGCACCCGGACGCGCTCGTCTTCTTCCGCATGGGCGACTTCTACGAGCTGTTCTTCGGCGACGCCGAGGTCGCCTCGCAGGTGCTCGACATCGCGCTGACCTTCCGCGGCGAGCACCAGGGCCGCCCGGTGCCGATGTGCGGTGTGCCGGCCGCGAGCTGCGAGGGCTACCTCGCGCGCCTGATCCGGCGCGGCTTCCGCGTCGCCATCTGCGACCAGCTCGAGACGCCGGAGGAGGCGAAGCGGCGCAAGGCCGCCACCATCCGCCGCGAGGTGGTGCGCCTCGTCACCCCGGGCACCGTCACCGAGGAGGCGCTGCTCGAGGCGGCGCGCCCCGCCTGGCTGCTGGCGCTGGCGCCGGCGGGCGAGGCGATCGGCGCCGCTTGGCTCGACGTCAGCACCGGCGCCTTCGCCACCGAGGCGCTGCCGCGCGGCGCGCTCGCCGCCCTGCTGGCGCGGCTCGAGCCGGCCGAGGTGCTGGCACCGGAGGCGCTCGCCGCCGACCCGGCGCTCGCCCCCTACGCCGAGCGCATCGCCCGCGGCGCGCCGCCCCGCGACGGCGCCCGGTGCCTCGCCGCCGCCTTCGGGGTCGCCACCCTCGACGGGTTCGGCGCCTTCACCGAGGCCGAGATCGCCGCCGCCGCGATGGCGGTGGACTACGTCCGCGCCACCCAGGCCGGCGGCCTGCCGCGCCTCTCCCCGCCCGCCCCGCAGGGCGGGCGCGGCGTGCTGCAGATGGACGCGCCGACCCGGCGCTCGCTCGAGATCCTGCGCGACCAGCGCGGCGGCACGCGCGACTGCCTGCTCGGCGCGGTGGACCGCACCGTGACCGCGGCCGGGGCGCGCGAGCTCGCCGCCCGCCTCGCCGCCCCGCTGACCGAGGCCGAGGCGATCGCCGCCCGCCACGACGCGGTCGGCTTCCTGCTCGCCGCCGGGGAGGTGCGCGCGGCGCTGCGCGCGGCGCTCAAGGGGGCGCCGGACATGGCGCGGGCGCTGGCGCGGCTGTCGCTCGACCGGTTCGCCCCGCGCGACCTCGCCGCGATCCGCGACGGGCTCGGGCGCGCCGAGGCGATCGCCGCGGCGCTGGCCGAGGCGAGCGGCGTGCCGCCCCTGCCGCCGCTGCTCGCCGCCGCGCTGCGCGCCCTGCACCCCGATCCCAGCCCGCGCGCGGAGCTGGCGCGCGCCCTCGCCGGGACCCTGCCGGCCCGCATCGAGGACGGGGGCGTGGTCGCCCCCGACTATGACGGCGAGCTCGACGCGCTGCGCCGCCTGCGCGACGGCGCGCGCGAGGCGATCGCCGCGCTGCAGCGCGACCTCGCCCAGGCCTGGGGCGTCGCCGCGCTGAAGATCCGCCACCACCAGCAGCTCGGCTTCCTCGCCGAGGTCCCGGCCGCCGCGGGCGAGAAGCTGCTGCGCGCCCCGCCTGCGGCGGGCCCCCACGCGCCGATCCACCGCCAGACCATGGCCAGCGCGATGCGCTTCACCTGCCCCGCGCTCGCCGATCTCGACCGCCGCGTGGCCGAGGCGGGCGCGCAGGCGGAGCGGCGCGAGCGCCTGATCGTGCAGCACCTGCGCCGGCTCTGCCTCGACGCCGCGCCCGGCATCGCCGCGGCGGCGCAGGCGCTGGCGGAGCTCGACGTCCACGCCGCCGCCGCCGAGCTCGCCGCCTCCGGCGTCTGGTGCCGGCCGGAGATCGTGGAGCGGCCCGAATTCGCCGTCACCGCCGGCCGCCACCCGGTGGTCGAGGCGGCGCTGGCCCGGGCGGGCGGCCCGGCCTTCGTGCCGAACGACTGCGACCTCTCGCCGGGGCGGCGCATCTGCCTCCTCACCGGCCCGAACATGGCCGGCAAGTCCACCTACCTGCGCCAGAACGCGCTGATCGTGATCCTTGCGCAGGCGGGATTGTTCGTCCCCGCCGAGCGGGCGCGGCTCGGCCTCGTGGACCGGCTGTTCTCGCGCGTCGGCGCGGCCGATGACATTGCCGGCGGACGCTCCACATTCATGGTGGAAATGGCGGAGACCGCGGCGATCCTCAACCAGGCCGGCCCCCGCAGCCTCGTGGTGCTCGACGAGGTCGGGCGCGGGACCGCGACCTGGGACGGGCTCGCCATCGCCTGGGCGGTGCTGGAGGCGCTGCACGACCGCCTGCGCTGCCGCGCCATCTTCGCCACCCACTTCCACGAGCTGGTCGCGCTCGCCGGCGGCCGCCTGCCGGAGCTGGCGCCGGCCACCATGCGGGTGCGCGAGTGGCGCGGCGAGGTGGTGTTCCTGCACAGCGTCGCCCCCGGCGCGGCGGAGCGTTCCTGGGGCCTGCACGTCGCGCGCCTCGCCGGCGTCCCGCGCGCGGTGGTGGCGCGCGCCGAGACGGTGCTGCGCGCGCTCGAGGAGCGCGCCCGCGGCCTCGACCCGCTGTCCGACGAGCTGCCGCTGTTCGCGACGCCTGCGCGCGGCCCGGGCCGCCGGGACGCGCCGGAGGGGGAAGGAGAGGAGGCGGCGACGGCGGCGCTGCATCCGGTCCTCGCGGCCCTCGCCGGGCTCGACCCCGACGCGCTATCCCCGCGCGAGGCCCTTGCCGCGCTCTATCGTCTCAAATCCCTTGCCGCGGATGTTGCTGCGGTGCAAAACTCATCCCCGTCGACATGATCAACAGCAAGGCCTTCCCCCGCGCCGCCGCCCCGGTGCGTCCCGCGCCGGTGGGGGAGACGATGGCCGCTCCGCCGATGCCCTCGGCCATGCCGCCCACCTCGGCGCCGGACGTTTCCGCGCCGGCGGCGGCCGACCTCTTCGCCGCGCTGCTCCCGCCGAAGGACGGGAATGGCGCCGTCGCGCCGATCCCGCGCGACCAGGCGCTCGGCCTGCTGCGCCGCCATCTCGGGCTGCTGCAGGGGCGGGTGCAGGCGAGCTTCGAGGCGCGCGAGCTCTCCGGCCTCGCCGCCGCGCGCTGGCTCGCGGCGCTGATGGACGGGCTGGTGCAGGCGATCCACGCCTACGCCGTCGCCGTGATCGCGCCGCGCACCCCGGCGGAGGCGGAGGAGCCGCCCTTTGCCCTGGTCGCCACCGGGGGCTACGGCCGCGGCGTGCTGGCCCCCTATTCGGACATCGACCTGCTGTTCCTCACCCCCGGCCCGGTGGCCGAGGGCCGGCCGATCGGCCCGCGCGGCCGGCGCGCGGTGGAGTTCATGCTCTACCTGCTCTGGGACCTCGGGTTGAAGGTCGGCCACGCCACCCGGACGGTGGCGGAGTGCCTCGAGGATGCGCGCGCCGACGCGACGGTGCAGACGGCGCTGATCGACGCCCGCTTCCTCGCCGGCGAGCGCGCCGTGTTCGACCGCTTCGCCGAGGAGTTCGCGCGCGCCCGCGCCGCATGGGGCCTCGGCCAGTTCCTCGCCGCCAAGCGGGCGGAGCGGCTCGAGCGCCACAAGCGCTACGGCGACAGCCCGTTCCTGGTCGAGCCGCACATCAAGGAGGGGCGCGGCGGCCTGCGCGACCTGCAGACCCTCTACTGGATCGCCCGCTACGCCTTCGGCGTGCAGAAGATGCCGGAGCTGGTCGGGCCCGACAGCCCGGGCGGCGGCCTCCTCACCGAGCAGGAGGCGAAGGCGATCCGCCGCGCCTGGTCCTTCCTCTGGACCGTGCGCTTCCACCTGCACTACGTCACCGGCCGTGCCGAGGAGCGCCTGACCTTCGACCTGCAACCGGTGGTGGGCGCCCGCATGGGCTACACCCGCCACGGGCTGCAGGACGGCGTCGAGCGGTTCATGAAGCACTTCTTCCTGACCGCGCGCGACACCGTCCGCCTCACCCGCCTGCTCGAGCCCGCGATCGAGCGCGCCGCGCTCGGCCCGCCCGCGGTGCTGCCGGCGCCGGACAAGACGCTCTCGCGCGCCGGATTCGCGCTCGCCGACGGCAAGCTGATCGCGGCGCCGGGCCGCGACTTCGGGCGCGAGCCGGTGCTGATGCTGCGCCTGATGCGCATGGCGCGCGACCGCGGCCTCGAGATCCACCCCCTCGCGCTGCGGGCGCTGATCCGCAACGCCCGCTCCGCCGTCGCCCTGCGCGACGACCGGGAGGCGAGCGAGATCTTCCTCGACCTGCTCACGGGCCGCGACGCGGCGCGCTGGCTGCGGGCGCTGAACGAGGCGGGGTTCCTCTCGCGCTACCTGCCGAACTGGTCGCGCATCGTCGGGCTGATGCAGTTCGACACCTACCACGTCTTCACCGTGGACGAGCACACGATCGAGGCGATCGGCGTGCTCGGCCAGCTCGAGCGCGGCGAGCTCGCGCAGGTGGCGCCGGTCGCCTCGGAGCTGATCGGCCAGCTCCAGTCGCGCCGCGCGCTCTACATGGCGGTACTGCTGCACGACATCGCCAAGGGGCGCGGCGGCGACCATTCCGAGCTCGGCGCGCGCATCGCCCAGGAGGTCTGTCCCCTGCTCGGCCTCACGCCGGAGGAGACCGAGACCGTCTCCTGGCTCGTCCTGCACCACCTGCTGATCAGCCAGACCGCCTTCAAGCGCGACATCGAGGACCCCAAGACCATCCTCGACATCGCCGACCTGATCCAGTCGCCCGAGCGCCTGCGCCTGCTGCTGGTGCTGACCGTGGCCGACATGCGTGCCGTCGGTCCCAAGGTGTGGAACAACTGGAAGGCGACGCTGCTGCGCGAGCTCTACTGGCGCGTGGCCGAGGTGCTGGAGGGCGGCCTCTCCGTGCCGGAGCGCGACCTGCGCGTCGCCCAGGCCAAGCAGGCCGCGGCCGCCCTGCTCGCCGACTGGCCGCAGGAGGAGGTGAGCCGCTTCCTCGCCCTCGGCTATCCCGGCTACTGGCTCTCCTTCGACCCCGAGACCCACGCCCGCCACGCCCACCTGATCCGCGAGGCCGCGGCCGCCGACGCCCCGCTCACCGTGCGCACCCGCGTGCTCGAGGCGCGCAGCGTCACCGAGGTGACGGTCTACGCCGCCGACCACCCGGGCCTGTTCAGCCGCATCGCCGGCGCGCTCGCCGTCGCCGGCGCCTCGATCGTGGACGCGCGCATCCACACCCTGACCAACGGCATGGCGCTCGACACCTTCTGGGTGCAGGACGCCGCGGGCGGGGCCTTCGATGCGCCGCACCGCCTCGCCCGCCTCGCCGTGCTGATCGAGCAGGCGCTCTCCGGCCGGCTGCGCGTGGCGGAGGAGATCCGCAAGGTGCGGCGCGAGCCGGCGCGGCTGCGCGCCGTCACCGTGCCGCCGCGGGTGGTCATAGACAACCACGCCTCCAACACCCACACGGTGGTCGAGGTGAACGGCCGCGACCGGCCCGGGCTGCTGCACGACGTCACCGCCGCGATCAGCGCCCAGGGGCTGCAGATCGCCTCCGCCCACATCACCACCTACGGCGTGCGCGCGGTGGACGTGTTCTACGTCAAGGACGTGTTCGGCCTGAAGATCGAGAACGAGCGCAAGCTCGCCGCGCTGCGCCAGGCGCTGCTCGAGGCGCTGGCGCCGCCCGAGGCGGAGGCGGCGGCGCCGCGCCAGGCGGTCGCGGGCGCCGCCTGAGGCGCCGCGGCCGCCCGGCCGCGCTCAGCCGATGCGGAACGTCGCGGTGCTGCCGCGGCGGCCGGGTGTGACCTCGAGCCGCGCGGGGATGCGCGCGCGCAGCTCCGCGACGTGGCTGATCACCCCCACCAGCCGGTCGCCGCCGCCGAGGCCGGCCAGCACCTCCATCGCCGTGTCGAGCGCCTCCTCGTCGAGCGTGCCGAACCCCTCGTCCACGAACAGCGCATCGATCCGGCGCGCGCCGGCGTGCGCCTGCACGGTGTCGGCGAGGCCGAGCGCCATCGCCAGCGCCGCGCAGAACCCCTCGCCGCCGGAGAGCGTCCCGGGCGGGCGCACGCCGCCGTTCCATTCGTCCAGCACCTCGATGTCGAGCCCGACGCCCCGCCGCACCGGGTCCTCGACCCGCCGGAGCTGGTAGCGCCCGCGCAGCATCGCGCGGAGGCGCCGGTTGGCGGCGGACAGCGCCTCGTCGAGCAGGCTGCGCAGCACGAAGCCCTCGAGGCTGAGGTTCTGCGGGTTCCTGCCCGCGACCAGCGCGGCGAGCTCCTGGCGCAGCTCCAGCGCCTCGCGCGCGGCGGCGAGGTCGCGCCCGGCCTCGGCGATGGCGGCGAGGAGGCGGTCCGCATCGCTCAGGCGCTGGCGGAGCGCCGCCGCGGCCGCGGTGGCGGCGCGCTGCTCGGCGGCGGCCTCCTCCGCGGCCCGTTCGAGCGCCGCGAGGTCGGGCGGCGCGACGCCCTCCGCCGCTCGCCGCGCCTCCGCCTCGGCCGCGCGCGCGGTGGCGAGCGCCTGGTCGAAGCCGGCGATCCGCTCCTCCAGGGCGTCGGCTTCGCCGGGCGGCAGGCGCGCGGCTTCGAACGCGGCGATGCCGGCGAAGCCCGCCTCCGCGCACAGGCGGGCGAAGGCGGCCTCCTGCGCCGCCCGGCGGTCCGTCTCGGTCGCGGCGCGGGCGGCGGCCTCGGCGGCGGCGCGGGCGGCGGCCTCGGCGGCGGCGGCGGCGGCGGTCCGCGCCTCGCGATCGCGCCGCAGCGCCTC
>NZ_JAHZUY010000035.1 GCF_019458025.1 Caldovatus aquaticus
CTGGATCGGCCCGTCGGCGGCGAGGCTGTCGCCGCCATCGGCGCCGGTCGGCACGGCGCCGCGGATCAGGTCGGAGCCGAGATCGACCGCGGCCTGCGCCGTGAAGCCGAAGAAGCTGCGCTGGCCGAGCGGCACGCGGCAGCGCCTCGCGCTTGCGCTGCTGCTCTACACCGGGCAGCGGCGCAGCGACGTGGTGCGCACGGGCCGCCAGCACTTGCGCGGCGAAGCGTTGGAGGTGCGGCAGGTCAAGACGGGACGCCGCCTGACCATCCCGATCCATCCTGCGCTGGCGGCCGAGCTGGCGCACATGCCCGCAGGGCAGATGACGTTCCTGCTGACGAAGTATGGCGCGCCGTTCAGCCCGACCGGGTTCTACAACGCGCTCCGCGAGTGGTGCGACGCGGCCGGCGTCCCGCGGGGTCGCTCGCCGCACGGGCTGCGCAAAGCCTGCGGGCGGCGTCTGGCGGAGGTCTATACGCGGGCGGCGGAGCAGACCGCGCTTGCCCGCGCCGGGCTGGCCCGGATCGGGAACGCGGCTTCCAGCCTTCTGCCGCCCAGGCTTCCAACCCTGGCGCAAATGTCGAAAAATCAAAGGTATAGACGCGAGAGGGGCGCGCCCTGAGGGATTCGAACCCCCGACCCGCGACTTAGAAGGTCGCCGCTCTATCCAGCTGAGCTAAGGGCGCTGCCACGCACAGTAGCGGGACAGTAGCAGCCCGCCCAGCCGCCCGGTCGCGGCGGCCGTGCCGCGCAGGGCCCGCGCCCCCGCCGCGCGCTCAGTGCGTCCAGTTCTCGGTCCGGTTCCAGCGGAAATTGTCGGCGTAGCTCCTCGGCCGGATCGTCGTCCGCGGCGGCGGCGGCTCGATCTCGACGGCGATCCCGTTGGCCCGCGCATAGGCCAGGGCCTGCTCCAGACTCTCGAAGCGCAGGCGCAGCTCCGTCGCCGGCGTGTCGGCCGAGCCGAACCACCCGGTCAGCGGGTCGATGCGCTTGCGCTCCGCCGGCGGGAATTCGAGCACCCATTCCCGCGACCGCGCGCGGCCGGACTGCATCGCCGACCGCGGCGGCTGGTAGAGGCGGGCGCGGCCGGAGGGGGTGCTGCTGCTGGCGCCATCCATGCGACGTGCGGATCCCTGCTGATGCGATCGGGGCGGCGGGATTCGAACCCACGGCCTCCTGTACCCAAAACAGGCGCGCTACCAGGCTGCGCCACGCCCCGGACGAGGCGCAAACTATGGGCAGGGCCGGACGGCGGCAACCCTCGCCCCCGGAGCGCGCGGGCCGTCAGCGCGCCTCGCCCGCCGTGCCGAAGATCCGGTGCAGCACCCGGTCGCCGACGCGGATGTCCAGGCGCTCCGCCGTGCCGCCGGCGAGTTCCAGCGTCGCCCGCACCGGGCCGCCGCTCGAGATCGGCGCGAGGCTGTGCGGCACGGTCCGCTCGGCGATGCGGTGGATGCGTCCGTCGGCGGCGATGAACAGCATGTCGAGCGGGATCAGCGTGTTCCGCATCCACATGCTGGATTCGCGCGGCGCGCCCCAGTCGAACAGCATCCCCTCGTCGGGGCCGAGGCGCTCGCGGAACATCAGCCCGACCATCTGCTGCTGCGGCTCGACCGCCATCTCGACCCGGAAGCTGTGCCGCCGCGTCCCGTCGCGGCTGACGATCACCAGCGTCTCGACGGGAAGGCGCGGCTGCGGTCCGTCAATCCCGGGCTGGGCCCGCGCCGGCCGCCGCGCGGCGGAGGGGAGAGCGAGGCCGGCGGCCATCAGCAGGGGAGCGGGCGCAAGGGCGCGCAACAGCGTGCGGCGGGGGCGGCGGGACGACATGGCTCCTCCCTATAGCGCAGCGCGCCGCCGGCTGCCGCCCCCGGCGCGGCGGCAGCGGGCGGCGCCGGCCCGCCCGCCGGGACGCGCTTTTTTGCGCCCTCTCGCGAGATCGTGTGTTTCATCCCAGAACGTTCCGACCATCTCATGATTTGACGCGGCGCGCGGCGCCGGGCGGCCTGGCCGGCGCACCGTCTCCCGGTGCGCACAGGCTCCGGCCAGGCGGGCCGACGAACGGCATGGAGTGACCGATGCGGCAAAAGGATTGGCGGCCCGGGTCGCCCGCCCCGGCGGCACGGGCGCGGACGCGGTATCCCGGCACCGCGATCCGGCTGCTCCTGTTCGGCGAGCAGGCGGCGCGATGGCTGATCGCGGCGGTGCTGGTCGCCGGCACCGCGGCGCTCTGCGCGGTCGCGCTGATGGGGCCGCAGGCGCTGGCCCTGGATCAGCGGCACGCGCTGCCGCAGATGCTCGGCCGCCTGCGGGACGCGCTGGCGGGCGTGCTGGGCTGACCGCGGAGGCCGCGTGCCGGCCTCGGGCGACGCCGGCGCGCAGGGCGGACCGGAACGGCCGGTGGGCGCGCCGGCCGAGCGGGCGGGTTCGCCCCCTCCCCGCCCCGGCCGCCGGGGCCGCGCCGGCGGCGAGGCGGCAGGCGATCAGCAGGCGTCCCGCGCCAGGCATCGCCGCAACGCGCCGACGAAGGCCCGGCCCCGCGTCGTCGGCCGCACCAGCACCCGGCGCCGGCAGACCGGATCGGTCGCGCGCCGCACCAGGCCGAGCGCCGCGAGACGGTGCAGCGCGCGTGTCATCGCCGGCCGGGGAATCGCCAGCCGCTCCGCCAGGGCGCAGCAGGTGCGCGGAGCGCCGCCGTCATGGACGAGGAGAACCACGGCGAGCTGACGCAGCGTCAGGTCCCAGCCGCGGCCAGGGATCAGGGCGCGCACCAGCCGGGAGAGCGGGCCGAGCGCGCCGGCGACGGCATCGGCGGCGGACGGAGGAGCCGGGCCGATTTGCGCCGGCCCGCGCCCGGCGGGGAGTCCCGGCCAGGCGGGAGGCGCGTCCTGATCCGGAACGCGCCGGCGGCCGTCATGGCCCGGGCAGGCGAGGCGCAGGCTGGTCGCAGGAGGCATCGGGGAGGGTCCGCGTAGGGGGAAAAACAGCAAAACGCCCCCTTATACAATCATAAGTTGTTTAATGGGGCTATAATTCGCGTTTTTATCGCAGGCCGTCGCGCCCCGGCGAGAACGGGCGGTGATCCGCCCCGTCACGGCTCATGCCGTTCGGACCCGCCGAGGCTCCGCGCCACCGCCGCGCGGACCTCCGCCGCCAGCAAGCGGTCCTCGATCCGCTCCTGCACGCTCCGCGCCAAAGCGCCGAGGGCCGCGAGGATCCCCGCGATCACGCCGAGCATCGCCGCCAGGTCGAGGCCCACCGCCCCAAGGCAGGAGAGGCTCAGCGCGGGCGCCGCCGGGGGCAGGCAGGCGACGAACAGGTCCGGGTTCGCCGCGACCGGCACCGCCGCGGCGCCCGCGGCGCCGGTCGCGGCCAGTCCTGTGGACCAGCGCAATGCCGTTCCGATCGCGGACATCCGCGCCCGCGCCCGTGTCGCCCCGGCCGCGGGGGTCACCGGCGCCCGCCTTCCGCGCACCGGCGGCAGGGGCGGCGCGGCATCCTGGTCCGCCCGGCGCCGCCGCCCGCCTCGCGGGGCACCGGGAGACCGCGACAGCGGGCCGGCGGCGGGTCGTCGCCCGCGACGGCGCGGCGCTCCCGCGGCGCACGCGCGGCCGCCGGTTCGGGGGGAGACGGCGCCCCGCCGCGGCCCGCGGGGAGCCCAGGCGCGCGGCGCCAGGACATCGCTCTCTCGCGCAAGGGCCCGGTTCCGCCGCGCGCCGCCCGCCGCCGCGGTCAGGCCGTCCAGCGCTGCGCGTCGCGCCCGGCGCCGTTGCAGATCGGCACCGCATGCGCCGTCGGGCAGACCGTCACCCGCCCGCCGCGGGCGTGGAACTCGGCAATCGCGCGCGCGACCTCCGCCTCGCTCGGAGGCGGGGCGCAGCGGACGCGGCGCTGCCCGGCGAGCACCCCGAGCACGCGACCGATCTCGCGCCGGATCTCGGCCTCCCCGGAGGGGGGCCGGCGTCCGCGCCCGGTTGCGGCGGCACCCCCGGGGGCAAGCAGGGAGGGAGCCATGGGCGATCTCCTGTCCGTCGGCTAACGAAACATTGATTTTTCCTTGCCGGAAACACAACCCGCCGTTGGTTAGGGTCGGGACCTTTCTCTCGTTAAGAGTGCCCGTGCGGCATCCGGTTCCCCCCGACGAGGCCGGCCCGGCCATGCGCCGGGGCGGGCGGGCGCGAGCCGCCGGACGGTTGACGCCCCTCCCGCCATCAAGGAGGGAAGCGACGGCCGGCCCCGCCGTCCCGCGCGCCCGCGACGCCGCCGGCGCGCCGCCCGGCCCCGCCATTCCTGTCTCGACCTTCCGGATCCGCCATGCCTCGCTGGCTGCCTCTCCTGCTCGGCTACGTCACGGCGCTCGGTCCCCTGGCGACGGACATGTACCTGCCCGCCTTTCCGACCATCGAAGGGGCGATGGGCACCGGGCCAGGCACCGCGCAGGTGACGCTCGCCGCTTGGTTCGCCGGGCTCGCCGCCGGGCAGCTCCTCCAGGGCACCCTCGCCGACCGCTTCGGCCGCCGCGCCCCGCTGCTCGCCGGCACGGCCCTCTTCACCGTCGCCTCGCTGGGCTGCGCGCTGGCCCCCGACATGACGAGCCTCACCCTGTTCCGCGGCCTCCAGGCGCTCGGCGGCTCGGCGAGCATGGTCATCCCCCGCGCCGTGGTGCGCGACCTCGCCGACGGGGTGGCGGCGGCGCGGCTGATGGCGCGGCTGATGCTGGTGATGGGCGCGGCGCCGATCCTCGCCCCGAGCCTCGGCGGCCTGCTGCTGACCTTCGGCGACTGGCGGCTGATCTTCTGGACGCTGGCGTGCTACGGCCTCTCCTCGGTCCTCCTCGTCGGCTGGGCACTGCCGGAGACGCTGCCGCCGGCGCGCCGGGTGGCGCTGGCGCCGGGCGAGCTCCTCGCGCGCTACGCGGCGATCGCGCGCGAGCGCGCGTTCCTGACCCATGCGCTGATGGGCGCGAGCACGATGTTCGCCCTGTTCTCCTTCATCGCCGCCGGGCCGCCGGTCTTCATCGGGCATTTCGGCGTCTCGCCGCAGGGCTATGCCGCGCTGTTCGGGGTCAGCGCCGCGGCCTTCATCGCCGGCTCCCAGGCGACGCCGCCGCTCGCGGCCCGCTTCGGGCCGCACCGCGTGCTGCGCGCCGCCAACCGCGCCGGCCTCGCCTGCCTCGCGCTGCTGGTCGCGGCGGCGGCGAGCGGAACGGGCGGGATGGCCGCGGTCGTCGCGCTGGTCGCGGCGGCGATGGCCTGCGGCGGATGCGTCATGCCCAACGCTTCGGTCGGCGCCCTGTCGCGCCACGCCGCGCATGCCGGCTCGGCCTCCGCCCTGATGGGCATGCTGCAATTCGCCCTCGCTGCGCTCGCCGGGGCGCTGGCGGGCCTGGTCGGCGACGGCACGCCGCTGCCGATGGCGCTGCTGATGCTGGGGGGCGTGCTCAGCGCGGCCGCCGCCGACCGGTTCCGGCCGGCGCCGGCCGCGGCGGGCGGCGGGGCGCGACGCTGACAGGCGCGTCGCGCCGCGCCATGCTGGCGGCGGCCGGAGGCACAAGGCGGGGAGCAGCGGGCGATGGACGAAGCCGAGCGGCTGCGCGCGTTCGAGCGCGCGGCGCACGACCGGGTGGCCGAGAACTACGCCGCCTTCTTCGCCCCCGTCACCGCGCTCGCCACCGAGGCGCTGCTCGACGCCGCGGGGGTGGGGCCGGGGATGCGGGTGCTCGATGTCGCCTCCGGGCCGGGGCATGTCGCCGCGGCCGCGGCGGCGCGCGGGGCGCGGGCGGTGGCGGGGGTGGATCTCGCGCCGCGCATGGTGGCGCTCGCCGCGGCGCGACATCCCGGGATCGCCTTCCAGGTCGCCGACGCGGAGGCCCTGCCCTTCCCTTCCGCGAGCTTCGATGCGGTGGTGTGCGGCTTCGGCCTCGGCCACTTCCCCCGTCCCGAGGCGGCGGTGGCAGAATGCGCGCGCGTCGTCGCCCCCGGCGGCCGCCTCGCCTTCGCCTGGTGGGACGCGCCGGAGCGCCAGCGCCTGCAGGCGCTGTTCCGCGAATCGGTCGCCGAGGTCGGCGCCGAGCCGCCGCCCGACATGCCGCGCCACTCGACGCTGCGCTTCTGCGACCCGTGCGCCTTCCGCGCGCTGCTCGAGGGCGCCGGGCTCGAGGAGGTGACGCTCGCGGCCCATGCGGCGACGCATCCGGTCGCGGACACCGGGACGCTCTGGCGCGGCGGGCTGGAGAGCCTGGCGATGACCGGCTCCACGGTGCGCGGCCAGCCGCCGGAAGTGCAGGCGCGCATCCGCGCCGCCTTCGAGCGCCGCGCCGCCGCCTATCGCGCCGCCGACGGGCGGCTGGTCATCCCGATCGGCTTCCGGATCGGCAGCGGGCGGCGCCCGCGGGGCTGACGCTCACCCGCCGCGCCGGATCTCCGCGGCGCCGCCCATCCAGGGCCGCAGCACCTCGGGGATCAGGATGCTGCCGTCCGCCTGCTGGTGGGTCTCCATCACCGCGATCAGCGCGCGCCCGACGGCGACGCCGCTGCCGTTCAGCGTGTGCACGAAGGCGGTGCCCTTGCCCTCCCGCGGCCGGTAGCGCGCGTTCATCCGCCGCGCCTGGAAGTCGCGGCAGTTGGAGCAGGAGGAGATCTCGCGCCAGGCCCGCTGGCCCGGCAGCCAGACCTCGAGGTCGTAGGTCTTGGCCGCGCTGAAGCCGGTGTCGCCGGCGCAGAGCACGACGCGCCGCCAGGCGAGGCCGAGCTCCGTCAGGACGCGCTCCGCGCAGCGCGTCATGCGCTCCTGTTCCGCGGCCGAGGCCTCGGGCGTGGTGATCGAGACCAGCTCGACCTTGGCGAACTGGTGCTGGCGCAGCATCCCGCGCGTGTCGCGCCCGGCCGCGCCCGCCTCGGAGCGGAAGCAGGGAGTGAGCGCGGTGAGGCGAAGCGGCAGGCTGGCCTCGGGCACGATCTCGCCGCGCACGAAGTTGGTCAGCGGCACCTCGGCGGTCGGCACCAGCCAGCGGCCGTCGGTGGTGCGGAACAGGTCGGCGGCGAACTTCGGGAGCTGGCCGGTGCCGTAGACGGAGGCGTCGTTGACCAGCAGCGGCACCGAGCACTCGGTGTAGCCGTGCTCGCGGGTGTGCAGGTCGAGCATCCACTGGCCGAGCGCGCGCTCGAGCCGCGCTAGTGCGCCCTTGAGCACGACGAAGCGGCTGCCGGCGAGCTTCGCCGCGGTGGCGAAGTCCATCAGGCCGAGCGCCTCGCCGAGCTCGAAGTGCTGCCTCGCCGGGAAGGGGAGCTCGCGCGGCTCGCCGTGCTGGTGGAGCACGACGTTGGCGCTCTCGTCGGCGCCGTCGGGCACGTCCGCGTCGAGGATGTTGGGCAGCGCCTCGAGCAGCGCGGTCTGCGCGCGCTCGGCGGCGGCGAGCTCGGCCTCCAGCGCGGCGATCTCGTCGCGCAGCCGCGCCGCCTCGGCCTCCTGCGCCGTGGTGTCGGCGCCCTGGCGCCTGGCGATGCCGATCTCCCGCGCCAGCGCGTTGCGCCGCGCCTGCTTCTCCTGCAGCGCGGTCTGGGCGGCGCGGCGCGCCTCGTCGTGGGCGAGGATCGCGGCGGCGGCCGGCGGCAGCCCCCGCCGCGCCAGCGCCGCGTCGAACGCCGCCGGATCGGCGCGCACCATCCGGATGTCGTGCATCGTCCGGAGCCCTAGACCGCCTTGCCGCCCTTCGCGTCCCGCCTGCGCTGCGACCAGGACGCGAACAGGATCGAGAGCTCGTAGAGCAGGATCATCGGCACCGCGAGCCCCACCTGGCTGATGACGTCGGGCGGCGTCAGGATCGCCGCCACCACGAACATCGCGACGATCGCGTAGCGCCGGCCCTTCTTCAGCGTCTCCACCTGCATCAGGCCGACGCGCACCAGGAGGATCAGCAGCACCGGCAGCTGGAAGGCGATGCCGAAGGCGAGGATCAGCGCCATCACCAGGTCGAGGTACTCGTTGACCTTGGCCTCGAGCTGGATCGGCAGGCCGCCGGCCCCGGCCGGCGTCTCGAAGCTGATGAAGAACTTCCAGGCGAGCGGGAAGATGAAGTAGTAGGCGAGCGCCGCGCCCATCACGAACAGGATCGGCGACATGACCAGGAAGGGGCGGATCGCGCGCTTCTCGCTCCGGTAGAGGCCCGGCGCGATGAACAGCCAGAGCTGCGTCGCCCACATCGGGAAGCTGAAGAACACGGCGCCGAAGAAGGCGACCTTCAGGTAGGTGAAGAACGCCTCGTACAACGCGGTGTAGATCATCCGCCGGTCGCCGCCGCCGTGGGCGGCGAGGATCTCGGCCAGCGGCCGGGCGAGGAAGCCGTAGATCTGCTGCGAGAAGTAGTAGCAGGCGAGGAAGGCGACCGCGAATGCCCCGAGCGACCACAGGAGCCGCTGGCGCAGCTCCATCAGGTGGTCGATCAACGGCATCGGCTTGTCGTCGATCGGATCGTCTTCTTCCTCGGGGCGGTTGATGTCGTCGCGCGGCACGGCGCTGGCGCCTCAGATCGTCGTTCGGGGGTGGGGCGGCGGCGCCGCGGGTCCGGGCGAAGGCTCGCGCGGCGCGGCAGCCTCCGGCGCCGTCTCCTCGGCGCGCGCCACCTCGGGCGGAATGAAGGCGGGAGGTCCGGGCGGCGCGGAGCGGATCCTCCTCGAAGGTCCGGCGCAGCGTGCCGTCGGCGTCCACCGTCCGCTCGATCTCGCCCTTGAAGTCGAAGTTGCGGATCTGGTTGATCTGCTCGCGCACCTCGTCGAGCTTCGCCTCGCGGACCATCTCGTCCACGTGGGTCTGGAACTCCGCGGCCATGCGGCGGAGCTTCTGGATGCCCCGGGCGAGGCCGCGGATCGCCTCGGGCAGGTCCTTCGGCCCGATGACGACCAGCGCCACCACGGCGATCAACGCGATCTCGGACCAGGCGAGGTCGAACATGCTGTCCCTGCGAAAGCCCCCGGGCGAGGGGCGCTGCGGCCCCCGTTAGCAGGAAGCCGCTCCCCCGCCAATCCAGCCCTATCTAGGTAGTCTCGGGCGGAAAGACGAAGGCGCGCTCGGGATCGAGCCCGACCGTCACGCGCTGTCCCCGCTCGAGCGCCGCGCCAGGGCCGAGCCGGGCGTGCAGGTGGATCAGCCCGCCCGCCCCGTCGGCGAGCGTCAGGTGGACCAGGGTGGTGGCGCCGAGCAGGCGGCAGGCCTCCACCGCCGCGGTCGGCGCCGCCCCCGCGGCGGCGGCGCCGAGCCGGATGCCCTCCGGCCGGACCAGGACCTCGACCGGCGCGCCCTCGGCGAAGCCGGGCGCCGCGACCGGGCCGAGCGGCGTCGGCGCCGCGCCGGCGACGACCCGGCTGGGCAGCCGGTTCACCTCGCCGAGGAAGGTCGCCACGAACCGGTCCGCCGGGTGCAGGTAGAGCTCGGTCGGCGTGCCGGCCTGCACGATCACGCCGTCGCGCATCAGGGCGATGCGGTCGCCCATGAACATCGCCTCCTCCGCGTCGTGGGTGACGAGGAGGGTGGCGATCCCGGCGGTCTGCAGCACGTGCAGCGTGTCGTCCCGCACCTGCTCGCGCAGCCTGGCGTCGAGCGAGGCGAAGGCCTCGTCGAGCAGCAGCACGGCCGGGCGGGGGGCGAGGGCGCGCGCCAGCGCCACCCGCTGCTGCTGGCCGCCGGAGAGCTGGTGCGGGTAGGCCTTCTCGTAGGTCTCGAGGCCGACCCGGGCGAGCGCGTCCATCACCCGCCAGAACCGCTCGCCGCGGGGGACGAAGCGCAGGCCGAAGGCGACGTTCTCGGCCACCGTGAGGTGCGGGAACAGGGCGTAGTCCTGGAAGACGAAGCCGACATGGCGCTGCTCGGGCGGCACCTCGCGCCCCGGCTCGGCGATCACCCGCCCGTCCAGCTCCAGCCGCCCCGCCTGCAGCGGCTCGAGCCCGGCGGCGAGGCGCAGCAGCGTGGTCTTGCCGCAGCCGGAGGGGCCGAGCAGGCAGACGATCTCGCCCTTGGCGACCTCGAGGTCGATGCCGCGCAGCACCTCGCCCCGTCCCGGATAGGCGTGGCGGACGGCAGTGAAGCGGAGCGTCACGGCGCGGAGGAGGCGGCGCCGGGCGCGGCGGGCGGCGTGCCGGGGACGGGCAGCGGCAGCGCCGGCCCCTCGGGCGCCACCAGGTCCTCGCGCCGGGGCAGGTCCTTCAGGGATTTCAGGCCGAACTGCTCGAGGAAGCGCGGCGTCGTGCCCCACAGGGTCGGGCGGCCCGGCGCCTCCTTCCTGCCGCGCGGGGCGATCAGGCCGAGTTCGAGCAGCGCCTCGAGCGTCGCCTGGGCGAGCGCGGCGCCGCGGATCTCCTCGATCTCGCCGCGGGTGCAGGGCTGGTGGTAGGCGATCACCGCGAGCGCCTCCATCGCCGCGCGCGGCAGGCGGCGCGGCGCCTCCACCACCGTGGTCAGGCGCGGGGCGAGGTCGGCGGCGGTGCGGAAGGCGAAGCCGCCGGCGACCTCGACCAGCTCGACGCCGCGCCCGGCGTAGCGGGCGGCGAGTTCGGCCAGCACGGCGGCGGCCTCGACGCCCGCGGGCAGGGCCGGCTGCAGGCGCGCCGGGGGCACCGGCCTGTCGGAGGCGAACAGGACGGCCTCGGCGATGCGGAGCGCCTCCTCGAGCAGGGCGGGGGCGGCCGCCGGCGGCGCGGCGGACGCCGGGCCGGGGAGGGCCGCCTCGCAGACGCCGCCCGCGGCGCCGGCGACGCCGGGCCGGTCGCCGTCCGTGCCCGTCGGCAGGGTCGCGCCGCCGGGAGGGTGCTCCCCGGCCGCCTCTCCCGCCCCGTCGCGGAGGGCCGGCGCGGCGGCGGGCACCGCGCCCTCCGCCCCTGCGCCGGCCGTCGTCTCATGCCGCTCGGACATCCCGTGCCTGCTCTTCCTCCGCGCGGCGGGCGCGCAGGAGGATCGGGCCGAAGGCCCGCTCCTGGCGCAGCTCCACCGCGCCGCCACGGGCCATCTCCAAGCCCGCGATGAGCGTGCTGGCAAGGGCCGCCCGGCGCTCGACCGGGTCCATCAGCCCCTCGGGCAGGAAGCGCTGCAGCACCGCCCAGGAGGGCATCGCGCCGAGCAGGCGGGAGAGCCGCGCCAGCGCCTCCTGCACGGTCCAGAGGCGGCGCGGCTTGGGCCGGTAGGGCCGCTTCGCCGCCGCGCGCCGCCGCGCCGCGACATAGGCCTGGAGCAGCGCCGGCAGGTCGGCGGCGAGGCCGGAGCGGTCCTCCACCGTGAGCGACTCCGGCGCCCCGCGGGCGAAGACGTCGAGGCCGAGGGCCGGCCGCGCGCCAAGCCAGCGCGCGGCGGCGCGGATCGCCTCCAGCTCGGCCAGGCGGCCGGCGAGGGCGCCGGCCAGGGCCTCGGCATCCTCCTCGCCCTCGGCCGCCTCCTCGGGCGGCAGCAGCAGGCGGGACTTCAGCCAGGCGAGCCAGGCCGCCATCACCAGCCAGTCGGCGGCGAGCTCGAGCCGGAGGCCGCGCGCCGCCTCCAGCACCGCGAGATACTGGTCCACCAGCGCCACGATCGAGATGCGCGCCATGTCCACCTTCTGCGCGCGGGCGAGCTCGAGCAGCAGGTCGAGCGGCCCCTCGAAGCCGTCGAGGCGCAGGTGCAGCGAATGCGGCGCGGCGCCGGCGCGGGCGGCGGGGTCGGTCATGGCGGGCCGGAGGGGCTGGGGAGCAGGACGAGGCGCAGCAGCGGGCTGGCCAGGTTCCGCAGGAACCAGCCCAGCGGGTCGAAGCCGCGGACGGCCTGCGGCAGCAGGAAGAAGACGACGAGGACGAGGAGGAGGCCGGCCCGCTCCAGCGAGAGATAGCGGATCGCCATCCCCAGCGGCATCGCCCAGGCGACGATGCGGCTGCCGTCGAGCGGCGGGATCGGGATCAGGTTGAAGAGGCCGAGCACGAGGTTGGCGACGACGAAGGAGATCAGGAAGGCGAGCAGCAGCTCGGGCGCCCAGGCCGGCACCGCCGGCCCGACCGGCAGCAGCCCCGTCGCCCGCCCAAGGAGGAAAGCGAGCAGCACCAGCGCGAAGTTCATCCCCGGCCCCGCCGCGGCGACGAGCGCCATGCCGGCGCGCGGGCTGCGGAAGCGGAGGACATCGACCGGCACCGGCTTCGCCCAGCCGAAGACGAAGCCGACCTCGCCCCTGGCGAGAAGCTGGCCGAGCACCAGCAGCCCCGGCACCAGGATCGTCCCCACCGCGTCCACGTGGCGGATCGGGTTGAGGCTGAGCCGTCCCCGCCGCCGCGCCGTGTCGTCGCCGAGCGCGAGCGCGGCGTAGCCGTGCGCGGCCTCGTGCAGCGTGATGGCGAGCACCGCGGCGGCCACCGCGACCGCGAGCTCGGGCAGCCAGTCGGGCAGGATCACGCGCTCCCGTCCGCATGGGCGGTCGGGTCCGTGGCCGCCTCGGCCGGCGGCGCGGCCGGCGCCGGAGCGGCGAGCCAGCCGTCGCGCAGCGCGCGGAGCACGACCGGGTCGAGGGGCAGGCGCGCGGCCTCGGCCACCGCCTCGCGCGAGGCCGCGAGGCGCTCGGCCGCGGCGTCGCTCAGCACCGGGCAGGCGGCGAGCAGCGCGGCGGTGTCCGCCAGCCGGCCGGTGCAGTGCAGGGCGACGTCGCAGCCGGCGGCGAGGGCGGCGCGCGCCAGCTCCCCCGGCGGGCCGGAGAGCGCGCCCATGGCGAGGTCGTCGCTGATCAGCACGCCGTGGAAGCCGATCTCGCCGCGGATGATGTCGCCGATGACGCGCGGCGAGAGGGTGGCGCAGCGTTCGGCGTCGATGGCCGGGTAGAGGATGTGCGCCGTCATCGCCCACACCCCCGGCGATTCGGCGAGCGCGGCGAAGGGGAGCAGGTCGTCGGCGAGGGTGCCGCGGTCGGCGCCGACGCGGGGCAGCTCCCGGTGGCTGTCGGCCAGCGCCCGTCCGTGGCCGGGGATGTGCTTCAGCACCGGGGTGCAGCCGGCGGCGCGCAGCCCGGCGACGAAGGCGCGGCCGAGCCGCACCACCTCCGCCGGATCGGCGGAGAAGGCGCGGTCGCCGATCACGGAATGGGCGTCCGGCAGGCGCAGGTCGAGCACCGGGGCGCAGACCACGTCTATGCCCGCCGCGGCGCAGTCGAGGCCGATGAGCGAGGCGTGGGCGCGCACCACCGCCGCCGGCGCCCGCTCGAAGGCGGCGGCGGGCGGATGGGGGCGCCAGTGCGGCGGGCGCAGCCGCGCCACCCGGCCGCCCTCCTGGTCCGCCAGGATCGGCGTCTCGGGGCCGAGCAGCTCGCGCAGCCGCGCCGTCAGGGCGGAGAGCTGCGGCGGGTCCTGGATGTTGCGCGCGAACAGGATCACGCCGAGCGGCGGCGTGCGCCGGAACAGCAGGATCTCCTCGTCGGTGAGCGCCGGGCCGGCGATGCCGACGATAGCGGCGCGAGGGGCCGGGGGCGCGCGCATGGCCAGGGCGGCCCTACCCGCCCGCCACGGCGCAGGCGGCGCCGCGGCCGCGCGCCTGCTCGCAGAAGGCGCGGGCGGCGGCGGGATCGGCGAAGCCGCCGATGCGCAGCCGCCACAGCGGCGGCGCGCCCTCGCCGCGCTCGAGGCGGAGGATCTGCGGGCGGAAGGCTCCGAGCAGGTCCGGCATGCGGCGCATGAGTCGCTCCCATTCCGCGCGCGCCGCCTCCTCCGAGGCAAGGGCGCCGAGCTGCACCTGCACCCGGCCGCCCGGGGCCGGCGCGAAGCCGCTGGCGGCGGCCGCCGCGGGCGGCGGGGGCGCGGCCGGCGGGGATGCTCCCGCCGCCGTGGCCGCCGCGCCGCCCGGCGCGGGCGCCGTCGCGCGGTCCGGCGCCGGCTCGCCCCCGGCGGCGGGGTCCGCCTCGCCCGGGGCGCGCCGTGCCGTCGGCGCCATCACCGCCGGGGGCGGCGCGATCTGGGCCCGCAACTGGTCGAGCGCCGGGCGCTCCGGCTCCGGGGCGAGCCGGACCTCCCCGGACGGACGCACGCGCTCGACCGCGCTGCGGTCGTAGATGAACTCGTCCTGGTAGGCGACGCGCAGCCCGCCCGGGTCGCGCGGCCGGACCTTGACCGGCCGCGGGTCGGGCTCGATCACCGGCACGGTCTCCGGCCCGCCCAGGCCGAGACGCGACGCGCCCCACCAGGCCGCGCCCCCCAGGGCGAACACCGCCGCCACGCCGCCGGCGATCGCCAGCAGGCGCCAGGAGGGTCCGTCCTCCGGCGGACGGACGCGATAGGACGGGACAACGGCGTCGTTCACCGCATCTCCTCGACCGGCGTCACCCCCATCACCGCGAGGCCCGAGCGGATGACCCCCGCCGTCGCCGCCACCAGCGCCAGCCGCGCCCGCGTGGCCTCCGGCTCGTCCGCCCGCAGGAAGCGCAACGTCGAGTCGTCACGCCCCCTGTTCCACAATACATGAAAATCGCCGGCCAAGTCATGGAGAAAGAATGCGATCCGGTGTGGCTCCCGGGCCACGGCGGCGGCCTCCACCACCCGCGGCCAGGACACCAGGCGGCGGACCAGGGCGAGCTCCGCCGGATCGGTCAGGCGGTCGAGCGGCGCGTCCGCCAGCGCCGCCGGGGGCGGATCGCCCGCCTGGCGCAGCACCGAGCGGCAGCGGGCATGCGCGTACTGCACGTAGAACACGGGGTTGTCGCGCGACTGCTCGACCACCTTGTCGAGATCGAACTCCATCTGCGCGTCGGCCTTGCGCGTCAGCATGGTGAAGCGCACGGCGTCCTTGCCGACCTCCTCGATCAGGTCGCGCAGCGTGACGTAGGTGCCGGCGCGCTTGCTCATGCGCACGGGCTGGCCGCCCTTCAGGACGTGCACGATCTGCGTAAGCACCACCTCGAGCGTCACCTTGCCGTCGGAGAGCGCCTGCACCGCCGCCTGCATGCGCTTGACGTAGCCGGCGTGGTCCGCCCCCCAGACGTGGATCAGCACCTGGTGGCCGCGCTCGATCTTGTGGAGGTGGTTGGCGATGTCGTTGGCGAAGTAGGTGCCGGAGCCGTCGGACTTGCGCAGGGGCCGGTCCACCTCGTCGCCGAACAGCGTGGCGCGGAACAGCTCCTGCTCGCGCGGCTCCCAGTCCTCGGGGATCCTGCCCTTCGGCGGCTCCAGCACGCCGCGGTAGATCAGGCCCTTGGCCGCGAGCAGCGCCTCCGCCCGCTCGAGCGCCCCGGATTCGATCAGCGCGCGCTCGCTGACGAAGACGTCGTGGCGCACGCCGAGCGCCTCGAGGTCCTCGCGGATCTGCGCCATCATGGCGTCCACGGTGAAGTCGCGCACGATGTCGAACCACACCGCCGGGCCGGCGGGCATCGCGCCCTCGTCGGCGAGCCCCGCGCCGTAGCGGGCCTTCAGCGCCTCGCCGATCGGGATCAGGTACTCGCCGCGGTACTGCAGCCCGCCCGGGACGAGGCGGGCGTACTCCTCCTCGGTGAGCGGCGTGCCGATCGCCTGCAGGTAGCGCCAGTAGGCGGCGTAGGCGAGCGCCTGCACCTGCGCCCCGGCGTCGTTGATGTAGTACTCCTTGGTGACGCGCCATCCGGCCTTGATCAGCAGGTTCGCCAGCGCGTCGCCGACCACCGCGCCGCGGCAGTGGCCGACATGCATCGGCCCGGTCGGGTTGGCGGAGACGTACTCGACGTTGGCGCGCACGCCGGCGCCGATGACGCAGTCGCCGTAGGCCTCGCCGGCGCGCAGGATCACCGGGATCTGGGCGCGCAGGAAGGATTCGCGCAGGCGCAGGTTGACGAAGCCGGGGCCCGCCGGCTCGGCGGCGGCGATCTCCGGCAGCGCGGCCAGGCGTTCGGCGAGCTGCGCGGCGAGCCTCTGCGGCGGCATCCGCGCCGGCTTCGCCGCCACCAGTGCGGCATTGGTCGCCATGTCGCCGTGCGCGGCCTCGCGCGGCGGCTCGACCTGCACGCGCGCCAGGACCTCGCCCGGCAGGTCGGGCAGCAGCGCGCGCAGCGTCGCCACGACGCTGTCGCGGACGGCGGCGAAGATGTTCTCGCGCGAGGCGGCGGCGGCGGCCGCGGTGCTGGTCGTCGTCATCGGATGTCCACTCAGCCCGGGATGTCCGGGTCGGTCATGCGCCGGTGCTCCTCCAGCGCGTAGCGGTCGGTCATGCCGGCGATGTAGTCGCACACCACCCGCGCCGCCTGCGGGCTGCCGGGCTCGCCGGCGCGGCGGCGCCACTCGGGGGGCAGCATCTGCGGCCCGCCGTGCAGCAGGCTGAACAGCACCTGCACCACGCGCTTCGACTTCGCCATGGTGCGGTTGACGCGCCAGTGGCGGTACATGCGGTGGAACAGGAACTCCCGCACCGCCTGGTTCCGCGCCACCATCGCGTCGGAGAAGGCCACCACCGGCATCCCGGCGGCGCGCACCGCATCCACGTCGCGCGGCGCGAGCGCGGCGAGGCGGCGGCGCGATTCGGCGACGACGTCGAGGACCATGCGGTTGATCACGCGCCGGATCGTCTCGCTCGCCAGCCGCTCGGGCGGCGTGCCGGGCGGCGCCTCGGCCCGCGCCTCCTCCAGCGCCTCGCCCACCAGCGGCAGGCCCGCCGCCTCCTCGAGCGTGAACAGCCGCGCCCGCAGCCCGTCGTCGAGGTCGTGGTTGTTGTAGGCGATGTCGTCGGCGAGCGCCGCGACCTGCGCCTCGGCGCTGGCATGGGTCGCGAGGTCGAGCGGGTGGCGCCGGTCGTACTCGGCGATGTAGGGCGCCGGGCGGCGCAGCGGGCCGTTGTGCTTGGCGAGGCCCTCCAGCGTCTCCCAGGTCAGGTTGAGCCCGTCGAAGCCGGCGTAGCGCGTCTCCAGCGCGGTGACGACCCTGAGGCTCTGCGCGTTGTGGTCGAAGCCGCCATAGGGCTTCATCGCCGCGTTCAGCGCCTCCTCCCCGGCATGGCCGAAGGGCGGATGGCCGAGATCGTGGGCGAGCGCGAGCGCCTCCGCGAGGTCCTCGTCCAGCGCGAGCGCGCGCGCCAGCGAGCGGGCGATCTGCGCCACCTCGAGCGAGTGGGTCAGGCGGGTGCGGAAATGGTCGCCCTCGTGGAAGACGAAGACCTGCGTCTTGTACTGCAGGCGGCGGAAGGCGGCGGAGTGGATGATCCGGTCGCGGTCGCGCTGGAAGGGCGAGCGCGAGCCGTCGCCGGGCTCCGGATGGAGCCGCCCGCGCGAGGTCTCCGGCCGGACCGCGTAGGGAGCGAGGCGCATGGCGGCGCGGGCCTTACCAGCCGCCCCGCGCCGCGGCAACCGCGCCGCCCCCTCCCCGGCCCTTGCGAGGGAGGCGCGTCCGGGCCAGATCGGGGGCGAGGAGGACCTCGCCCCGCGATGCCTGACGGAACCGCCCCGCCCGCTCCCGCTCCCTTCCGCGTGACCGCCCGCGCCGGCGCCGAGATCGCGGCGATCGCCGCGCGCCAGGGCCGCCCGGGCGCCGGGCTGCGCGTCGGCGTCGTGGCCGGCGGCTGCAGCGGCTTCCAGTACACCTTCGATCTCGAGGACTCCCCCCGGCCCGACGACCTGGTGATCGAGGCCGGGCCGGCGCGGGTGTTCGTGGACCCCGTCTCGCTCGAGCTGCTCGCCGGCGCCGAGCTCGACTGGACGGAGGCGCTGATCGGCGCGCACTTCGCCGTGCGCAACCCGCAGGCGGTGAGCGGCTGCGGCTGCGGCGCCTCCTTCAGCCTCGGCTGAGCGCCGCCGCATGGTCCGGGCGCCGCGTCCGCCGCGCACGGCCGCCTGAGGCGCGGGCCGCATGCGCCTCGCCACCTTCAACGTCAACTCGGTGCGCCAGCGCGCGGGGCACGTCCGCCGCTTCCTCGAGCGCCAGCAGCCCGACCTGCTGTTCCTCCAGGAGACGCGCTGCCGGGCCGAGGAGTTTCCGCGGCTGGAATTCGAGGCGCTCGGCTACCGGGCGCATGCCGTCGGCCAGCCGGGCGGGCGCAACGGCGTCGCGGTGCTCGCGCGCGTCCCCTTCGCGGTGGTGGCGGAGGCCCTGCCGGGCGACGCCGCGGACGGCCAGGCCCGCTACCTCGAGATCGTGGCGGAGGGCGGGCTGCGCGCGGCCTGCCTCTACCTGCCCAACGGCAATTCGGGCGGGGAGGAGGGGCTCGCCTACAAGCTGCGCTGGATGGACCGGCTGCTCGATCTCGCCGAGGCGCGGCTCGACGCCTTCATGCCCTTCGCGCTGCTCGGCGACTTCAACGTCTGCCCGACCGAGGAGGATCTCGCCCCCGGCGCGCTCGCGCCGACCGACGCCCTGGTGCATCCGGAGGCGCGGGCGCGCTTCCGCGCGCTGCTCTTTTTCGGCCTGACCGACGCGCTGCGGGCGCTGCACCCGCACGACCGGCTCTACACCTACTGGGACTACGGTCCGGCCTTCGAGGAGAACCGCGGCCTGCGCATAGACCACATCCTGCTGGGCCCGGACCTCGCGGAGCGGCTCTCGGGCTGCGGCGTGGACGTCGCGCCGCGGGCCGAGCCGCAGCCGAGCGATCACGCCCCCGTCTGGTGCACGCTGCGCTGACCGGTCGGCGAACGGCCGCCGGCCGGCGCGCCGCGCCGAGGCTCAGTAGCCCGGCCGCACCGTCACGGTGGGCGGCACGGCGGGCGCCGCCACGGTCGGCTGCTGCGGGGGCGGCGTGACCACGGTGGGCGCGGGCTGGGTGCGCTCGACATAGGTGCAGGCGGCGAGCGCGAAGGCCGCGCCGGCGGCCGCAGCGACCAGGCCGGGGCTGCGGAACGGGCGGGAGGTCTCGCGCATCCGGGGACTCCTCGATGTGGACCGATGCGCCCGCATAACCGGGGAGCCGTGCAAACGTGGCGCCCTGGCCGAGTGACGAGTGCGCGACGGCGTTCCCGCCCGGTTCACATCCGGCGCCAGTGGCCGGGCACCCAGCGCCCCCAGCGGTCGTAATGCCCGGGCACCCAGACCCGGCGCGGCGGCGGCCGGACCACGACGACCGGGGGCGGTGGCGGCGGAGGCCGGACGACCACCGGAGGCGGCGGCGGAGGCGGTACGACCACGGCGGGCGCGGGCACCACCACGGGCTCGGCGGCATAGACGCAGCCGCCGAGCGCGAGGCCGAGGCCGGCCAGCAGGGACCTGGAGAGAGGCGAGGCCATGACACCCTTTCTCGAAGCGCGGCACACGGGGCGGCGGGGGCCGCGGGCGAATCGCCCTGCGCGCCCCTCGCGCGGAGCCTAGCGCGGCGCGGGACGATCGGCGCACTGCCGGGTCATCACCAAAAGCTGAACTAGGAGGCGCCGGCCGACACCGCCGCGGGATCGGGGTTCAGAAGCGGCGGGCCATGGGGCCAGGCGCCCCGGCGCAGCGCCGCCTCCAGGCCGCGCGCCTCGGCGGCGCTGGCGAGCGGGGCGAAGCGGCAGAGCAGGCGCCGGCGGATGTAGGCGCCCAGCAGCGCATCGAAGGCGATGCGGCCCGCGGCGATGCCCGCGATCTCGGTGCGCGAGAGCAGCGGCAGCACGAGACGGTCGGCGACCAGCAGGCAGAACGGATCGCCGCCGCGCCGGCCGGAGGCGTGGCTCTTCAGGCGGCCGTAGAGCCCCCCGGCACCGCCCCCGGCGCCGGCGAGGCCGACATAGAGGAAGCGCCCGTCCTCGTGCCAGACGGTGTAGAGGCCCGGCCCCCGGCCGGCACGGCGCGGTTCGGCCAGGCGGCGAAGCGGTGCGCGCCCCGCGCCCCGCCGCCGAGGATCTCCAGCACCTCGGCGGCGTGCGGCGCGGCGGCGCCGTCAGAGGTCGGCGTAGACGTGGGTCTCCTCCGCCGCGCCCGGGTGCGTCACCGCGCCGAGACAGGCGGGGCCGACGGTCTGGGCGTACTTCCAGAGGGCGCCGCTGTTGTAGTCCGTCCTGCGCGGCGTCCAGGCGGCGCGGCGGCGGGCAAGTTCCGCCTCGTCCAGCAGCACGTCGATCGTGCCCTTCCCGGCGTCGATCACGATGCGGTCGCCGTTGCGGAGCAGCGCGATCGGGCCGCCGACCGCCGCCTCCGGCCCGACGTGGCCGACGCAGAAGCCGCGCGTCGCGCCGGAGAAGCGGCCGTCGGTGATCAGCGCCACCTGCTCGCCCATGCCCTGGCCGTAGATGGCGGCGGTGGTGGCGAGCATCTCGCGCATGCCCGGCCCGCCCTTCGGCCCCTCGTAGCGGATGACGATGACGTCGCCCGGCTTGTAGGCGCGGGCCTCGACCGCGCGGAAGGCGTCCTCCTCGCAGTCGAAGCAGAGGGCGGTGCCCTCGAAGCGCAGCGTCCTCATGCCGGCGACCTTCACGATCGCGCCCTCCGGGGCGAGGTTGCCCTTGAGCCCGACGACGCCGCCGGTGGGCGAGAGCGGGCGCGCGACCGGACGGACCACGTCCTGGTCGGCCGGGAACACGACGTCCCTGTGGTTCTCGGCGAGCGTCCTCCCGGTGACCGTCAGGCAGTCGCCGTGCAGCAGCCCGGCGTCGAGCAGCGCCTTGATCACCACCGGCACGCCGCCGACCCGGTACAGGTCGTAGGCGACGTAGCGGCCGCCCGGCTTGAGGTCGGCGATGTAGGGAGTGCGGCGCATGATCTCCGCCACGTCGTCGAGGGTGAAGCGGATGCCGGCCTCGTGCGCGATCGCGGGCAGGTGCAGCGCGGCGTTGGTCGAGCCGCCGGTGGCCCCGACCACGACCGCGGCGTTCTCCAGCGCCTTGCGGGTGACGATGTCGCGCGGGCGGAGGTTGCTGCGGATCAGCGCCATCACCGCCCGGCCCGACTCGATGGCGAAGCGGTCGCGGTCCTCGAACGGCGCCGGCGCGCCGGCCGAGCCGGGCAGCGCGAGGCCGATCGCCTCCGAGACCATGGCCATGGTGTTGGCCGTGAACTGGCCGCCGCAGGCGCCGGCGCCGGGGCAGGCGACGCATTCGAGCTCGTGCAGGTCGGCCTCCGACAGGCGGCCGGCGGCGTGCTGGCCGACCGCCTCGAACACGTCCGCCACGGTGACGTCCCTGCCGCGGAACTTCCCGGGCAGGATCGAACCGCCGTACATGAACACCGAGGGGACGTTGAGGCGCAGCATCGCCATCATCATCCCCGGCAGCGACTTGTCGCAGCCGGCGAGGCCGACCAGGGCGTCGTAGCAGTGGCCGCGCACGGTGAGTTCCACGCTGTCGGCGATCGCCTCGCGCGAGACCAGCGAGGCCTTCATGCCCTGGTGGCCCATGGCGATGCCGTCGGTCACCGTGATGGTGGTGAACTCCCGCGGCGTGCCGCCCGCCTCCTTCACGCCCTTCTTGACCGACTGGGCCTGGCGCGCGAGGGCGATGTTGCAGGGCGCGGCCTCGTTCCAGCAGGTGGCGACGCCGACGAAGGGCCGGGCGATCTCCTCCTCGGTGAGGCCCATCGCGTAGTAGTAGGAACGGTGCGGCGCGCGCTCCGGCCCCACGGTGACGTGGCGGCTCGGGAGCCTGGACTTGTCCCACCCGCTGCTCGTCATGGCGCATCCCCCGCGGATCGTGGGCGGACCTTCGCGCGCGGCGGAGCGCGAGGCAAGGCGTTCGCGCCCGCCGGGGCGGCATCGCTGCTGCCGCCGCTCCGGCAGGAGCCGGCAGCGATGCCGCGCGATCGCCCCGCGCGCCTCCGCCTCGCAGGAGGGGGGCCGCAGGTCCCGACCCGGCGTGGCCGCGGGCCATGCCGGGTGCCGGAGGCGGGGACGGGGGAAGGTGCCGCGGGCCGGGGCGCGTCGCCACGCGCCGGCCGCGCCGGAGGCGGCTGCGGTCCGGGGCGCGGGACCGGCGGCGCCCGGGAGCGGAGGCGCCGCTGCCGCCTTCCGCCACTGCGGCGCCGCGCCGCCCCCCGATCCGGCGCCGGCCGGCCCGTTGCGCGCCGCCGCCGCCGCTATATCGTCATTCGACGATTGCCGAACGAGAGGCAGGCCGTGAGCCGCCGCGCCGCCCCCCGCCCCGACGCCGCCGACGAGGAGCTCGCCGCCCTGGCGAAGGCGCTCGCGCATCCCGCCCGGGTCCGCGTGCTGCGCCTGCTCGCCCGGCGCGGGGACGGCTGCATCGGCTGCGACATCGTGGCCGACCTCGAGCTCGCCCAGTCCACCGTCTCCGAGCACCTGCGCGTCCTCAAGGCCGCGGGGCTGATCGAGGGCGCGGTGGACGGGCCGCGCGTCTGCTACCGCCTGCGCCGCGCGGGCCTCGCCCGCCTCAAGGGGCTCGTCGCCGCGCTCTGATCCGGGGAACCCGCCGATGACCGCCGCCGCCGCGGCGGCGCCGCCCGCGCGCCGCCTGTCCTTCCTCGACCGCCACCTGACGCTCTGGATCTTCGCCGCCATGGCGGCCGGCGTCGCGCTCGGCTACCTCGTCCCCGGGCTGCCCGCGCTGCTCGACGCCGCCGCGGTCAACGGCACCAACCTGCCGATCGCCCTCGGCCTGATCCTGATGATGTATCCACCGCTCGCCCGCGTGCGCTACGAGGCGCTGCCGCAGGTCTTCGCCGACACCCGCGTGCTCGCGCTCTCGCTGGTGCAGAACTGGGTCGTCGGCCCGCTGCTGATGTTCGCGCTGGCGGTGCTGTTCCTGCCGGACCGGCCCGAGTACATGACGGGGGTGATCCTGATCGGCCTGGCGCGCTGCATCGCCATGGTGATCGTCTGGAACCAGCTCGCGCGCGGCGACAACCAGTACGTGGCCGGGCTGGTCGCCTTCAACAGCGTCTTCCAGCTGCTGTTCTTCGGGCTCTACGCCTGGGTCTTCCTCTCCGTCCTGCCGCCGCTGCTCGGGCTGGAGGGGCGGGTGGTGGAGGTCTCCTTCGCCACCGTCGCCGGCGCGGTGCTGCTCTACCTCGGCGTGCCCTTCGCCGCCGGCTTCCTGACCCGGCGCGTCCTCGTCGCGCGCCGGGGGGAGGAATGGTACGCGCGCGCCTTCCTGCCGCGCATCGCGCCGCTGACGCTGGCGGCGCTGCTGTTCACCATCGTCGCCATGTTTGCGCTGCGGGGCGGCGACGTGGTGCGGCTGCCGCTCGATGCGCTGCGCATCGCGCTGCCGCTCGCGATCTACTTCGTCGTCATGTTCCTGGTCAGCTTCGCCATGGGCCGGCTGGTCGAGGCCGACTACCCGCGCGCCACCGCCATCGCCTTCACCGCCGCCTCCAACAATTTCGAACTGGCGATCGCGGTGGCGATCGCCGCCTTCGGCCTGGCCTCGCCGGTCGCCTTCGCCACCGTCATCGGCCCGCTGGTCGAGGTGCCGGTGCTGATCCTCCTGGTGAAGGTGGCCGAGCGGCTCGGCCGGGCCTGGTTCCCCCGGAGCGCGGAGGCATCCCGATGAGCGACGGAATCCTGTTCCTGTGCGTCGCCAACGCGGCGCGCAGCCAGATGGCGGAGGGCCTCGCCCGTGCCCGGTTCGGCCCGGGGCGGCGGATCGCCAGCGCCGGGTCGCGGCCCGGCGTCCTGCACCCGCTGGCGGTCGCGGCGATGGCCGAGATCGGGATCGACATCTCCGGGCAGCGGTCGAAGGGGATCGAGGAGGTCGATCTCTCGCGCTTCGACACGATCGTGACGCTGTGCGCCGAGGAGGTCTGCCCGGTGGTGCCCGGCCGGGTCCGGAGGCTCCACTGGCCGATTCCCGATCCGGCCGCCGCCGGCACCCTGGAGGCCTTCCGCGCAGCGCGGGACGCGATCGCCCGCAGGCTGGACGAACTTCCGGCCTGATGGACGGGCCGCCGCGCCCGCCCTGCCGCGCGCCTCCGGTATGGCGCGGCAACGAACCGGTGTAGGCTCCCTGCGATGACCAGCGCGCGCCGCGGGCCGAGGCCAGGCTCCGCCCCCCGCTTCCGGCCGGGGACGGCCCTGGCGGCGGCGCTCCTGCTCGCTGCCCCGGCGCCGCGTGCCCAGCCGGTCGCCGACCCCTCCCAGGGCGGCCCGCCGCCGCGGATTCCGCTCGTCAAGCCGGAGCCCGCCCCGCCCGGCGCCGCCTGGATGCCCGGCTCCCCGGTCACCGGCCCGGGCGGCCAGCGCCTCCCCGTCGTCCTCACCCCGCCTCCGCCGCAGGATCCCGCCCTCGCCTCCCCCGCCGCCCTCGCCCCCGTCGTGCCGCCCGGCGTCGCGGAGGCCCTCCGCCAGGGCCGCCCCTTCACCATCACCGTCCTGCGCCGCGGCACGGCGGTGGAGTTCCGCGGCGACATCGTCCCCGGCGCCGCCCCGGCGCTGGAGGCGGTGCTGCGCGGCCAGGGCCGCGACGCCCAGGTCCTCCACCTCGTCTCCCCCGGCGGCATGAGGGGGGAGGCGATCCGCATGGCCTCCGTCGTCGCCCGCCACCGCCTCGACACCTTCGTGCGGAGCCAGTGCAATTCCGCCTGCGCGATGGTCTTCCTCGCCGGCCGGCGGCGCGTCATCCAGCAGGGCGCCGTCCTCGGCTTCCACCGCGGCACCCCGCTCGGCCTGCGCCCGGACCAGACCGGCGGCGTCCCGCTCGGGGCGGAGCTGCGCAGCGCGTTCCGCCACGCCGGCATCCCCCGCTGGTTCCTCGACCGCGTGGACGCCACCCCGCCCGACATGCTCTGGGTCCCGACGCCGGAGGAGCTGCTCGAGGCCCGCTACGTCCACCGCGTCGTCGCCGACGGCGAGGGCTTCTCCGCCGGCCTCCCCCCGGTCCGCGCCGGCCTCGCCGACATGCCGGAGCTGTTCCGCCGGGCGGGAGGCCCCCTCGCCGCCGCGGTCGCCGCGCTCTACCCCGGCCTCCCCTCCGCCGCCGCGGCCGAGGTCCTTCCCGCCTACAACGACGGCGCCGCGCCGGAGGAGCTGCAGGCCCTGATCCTCCGCGCCGCCCTCCCCCCCGCTCTCGCCCTTCTTCCCCAGGCGCCGGACGCGGAGGCGCTGACCGCCCTCGGCGCCCTCGGCATCATCGCCCAGGCGGTCGCCCTCGCGGCGCCCGAACTCTGCCCGGCGCTCGCCGCCGGCGGTGCGCCGCGCGTCGCCGCCCTCGCCGCCCTGACCGGCCCCGCCCGCGCCGTGCGCGACCAGGCCCTCTCCGCCCTCGCCCCCGTCCTGCTCGCCGCGTCCGGCCCGGCGCGCGCCGCGCCGCCGCCGCCGGACGCCCTGGCCGCGCCCCTCGCCCGGCTCCGCGCCCGCCTCGCCGCACGCCTCGCCCCCGCCCAGCAGGCCGCCGCCGCCGCCCTGCTGCGCCTCGCCGGCCCGGAGACCCCGCCCCGCCGGCCCGCCGCTTCCCAGCCGGGCCTTCCCTGCGACGCCATGGCCGCCGTCCACGCCGAGATCGCCGCCCTGCCGCCCGCGGATGCCGGCCCCCTCGCACGCCACCTTCTCGCCCTCGGGCAGTGACCTGCGCCGCGCCCCGGCCGGCGCGGGGCGGCCGCGCGCCCGGCGAGCGCCAGCCGCGCCGCCTCCCCGGCGCGCCTTCCCCTCGCGGCCAGCCCACCGGACTGTCCAGGGGCCGCCTCGCGCCAGGCGCACCCATCAAGGGGCGGCGCACGCGCCGCGCCATTCCTCCCGCGCAGCGGCCAAGCCGGGGCCGGTCAGCCGTCGCCCGGGAGCGGCACCTCGGGGAAGGCCGGCCCGAGCGGCACCTTGCCGCCGCCCCCCGGCGTCTCCTGCACGTAGGTCGGCCAGGCGAGCCCGCTCACCCGCCCGCGCAGCGCCGCGAGCAGCGCCCGCCCCTCCGCCGCCGGCACCGCGAAGCGCGCGGTTCCCGGCGCCGGATCGAGCTGGTGCAGGTAATAGGGCTTCACCCGGTGCCGCAGCATCGCCCGGAACAGCGCCTCCAGCGCCTCCACCGAGTCGTTCACCCCGCGCAGCAGCACGCTCTGCCCGAGCAGCACCGCCCCGGCGGAGGCCAGCCGTTGCAGCGCCTCCGCCGCCGCGGCCGAGAACTCGCGCGCATGGTTCGCGTGCACGCAGAGGAACAGCGGCTTCCCGATCGCGAGCGCCTGCGCCAGCGCCGGCGTCACCCGCGCCGGATCGGCCACCGGGACGCGGCTGTGGATGCGCAGGATCTCGATGTGCGGCAGCGCCGCGAGCCGGCCGAGGACGTGCCCGAGCCGCCGCGGCGAGAGCAGCAGCGGATCGCCCCCGGTCAGGATCGCCTCGCGCACCGCGGGCGTGCGCGCGAACCACTCCAGCGCCGCGGCGAGCTCGGCCTCGGTCAGCACCCCGCCGCCCGGGCCGACCGCCTCGCGGCGGAAGCAGAAGCGGCAGTACACCGGGCAGGCGAGCAGCGGCTTGAGCAGCGCCCGGTCGGGATAGCGGTGCACCACCCCCTTCACCGGGCTGTGCGGCGCATCCGCGGTCGGGTCGGGGAGCTCCCAGGGGGCGGTGACCAGCTCCGCCGGGTCGGGCACGTACTGGCGCGCGATCGGGTCGGCGGGATCGGCCGGGTCGATCAGCGCCCGCACGGCCGGGGTGATGGCGATGGCGTAGCGTTCGGCAACGCGGGCGATCGCCGCTTCGGCCTGCGGCGGCACCAGGCCGGCCCGCACCAGGGAGGCGGCATCGCGCAGGGTGCGCGCCGCGGCCCCGCGCGGCGCCTCGGCGGGCGGGGTGTGCGGCGCAGAACCCGGCGGCGTTGCGCCGCACGCGGCCTCTGGGCGGTAGGGGGCGCCATCCGGCATGGTGGCGCGACCTAGAGCAGATCGCGGCCGGCCGGAAGCGGCCGGGCGCGCGAATCCGCCCTGCCGCCAACGGATTCCGGCCGCCGCCACCCGCCCCTGCCATGCGCACGCCCCTCCCCCCCTGGCACCCCGAGAGCCTCGCCGCCCGCCTCCCCTTCCTGCACCGCCGCGCCCGCCTCGTTGCCGACACGCGCGCCTTCTTCGCCGCCCGCGGCTACACCGAGGTGGAGACGCCCTGCCTCGTGCCGGTGCCGGGGATGGAGGTGCATCTGCACGCCTTCCGCACCGAGTTCGTGCCGCACCTCGGCGCCGGGGAGCGGCGGACGCTGTGGCTGCGCACCTCGCCCGAGCTGGCGCTGAAGCGGCTGCTTGTGGCGGGCGCGGGCCCGGTGTTCGAGCTCGCCCGCGTCTGGCGCAACGGCGAGGTCAGCCCGCGCCACGCGCCGGAGTTCACGATGCTGGAGTGGTACCGGCCCGGCGCCACGATGGAGGCGCTGATGGACGAGACGGAGGCGTATGTGCGCGCCGTCTGCCCGCCGGTCGTCGTGCACGCGGGGATCGCCACCGACCTGACGCTGCCCTTCGAGCGCCTCAGCGTGGCGGAGGCCTTCGCGCGCTGGTGCGGCGGGCTCGACATCCTGGCGACCGAGGGCTGCGCGGCGCGGCTCGGCGCGCAGGCGGCGCGGATCGGCGTGCCGCCGCGGCCCGGCGAGTCGTGGGAGGACCTGTTCTTCCGCCTGCTGCTCGAACGGGTCGAGCCGAACATCGGCCGCGCGCGCGCGACCTTCCTGACCCACTGGCCGGCGCCGCAGGCCGCGCTCGCCCGGCGCGACCCGGCCGATCCGCGCGCCGCGCTGCGCTTCGAGCTGTTCGTCGCCGGGCTCGAGCTCGCCAACGCCTTCGACGAGCTGACCGATCCCGCCGAGCAGCGCGCCCGCTTCGAGCACGCCGCGGCGGAGCGGGCGCGCCTCTACGGCGGCGCGGGCTGGGGGGTGGACGAGGACTTCCTCGCCGCGCTCGCCCACGGCATGCCGGCGGGCAGCGGCATCGCCCTCGGCTTCGACCGCCTGGCGATGCTGGCGGGCGGGGCGGAGCGGATCGAGCAGGTGCTGTGGCTGCCGATGGAGTGGATGGTCGAGCCGCCGGGCCGGCGCGACCGCGGCTGACCGCCTGCTCGTGCGCGGGGCAACCCCTCCCGCTCGTTGCCCGGCGAGCGGATCCGCGCCCGCGGCCGCTTCGGCCGTCCGCGATGCACGCTAGCGCGGCCGGTCGCCCGCGAGCGTCACACGGTGCATCACGCGGCGGTGGCCGTGGTAGTCGTTCAGCGGGTAGTGCTGCGTGCAGCGGTTGTCCCAGAAGGCGACCGAGCCCGGGCGCCAGCGGAAGCGGCAGGTGAACTCCGGCTGCGTCAGGTGGCGGAACAGGTAGTCGAGCAGCGGCCTGCTCTCCTCCTCGGTCCAGCCGGCGAAGCGCACGGTGTGGCCGATGTTGACGTAGAGCGCCCTGCGCCCGGTCTCCGGATGGGTGCGCACCACCGGGTGCTCGGCCTCCAGCACCTCGGCCCGGCCGGTGCCGGAATCGCGCATGCGGTCCTCGCGCGTCGCGCTCGCATCCGCCTTGCGCGAGCTGTTGAGCGCCCTCAGCCCTTCCAGCGTGCGCCGGAGCCCGGGCGAGAGCGCCTCGTAGGCCGCGTACATGTCGGCGAACATGGTGTCGCCGCCGGCGGGCGGCAGCTCGCGCGCGATCAGCAGCGTCGCCATCGGCGGGCGTTCCAGGTAGGCGGTGTCGGAGTGCCAGACACCGCCGAAGTTGCGCCGCTCGCCCTCCCGCTTCACCACCGGCGTGATCTCCGGGAATCCGTCGAGGCCCTTGACGAAGGGGTATTCGACGACCTCGCCGAAGCGCCGGGCGAAGCCGAGGAACTCGGCCGGGCCGAGATGCTCCTGGTCGCGGAAGAAGAGCACGCCGTGGGCGAGCCAGAGGCGGCGCAGCTCCGCGATCTCCGCCGCGTCCATGCCGGGCGAGAGCCGCACCCCATGCACCTCGGCGCCGAGCGGGCCGCCTGAGAGGCGCTCGATGCGCCAGCGCCCGCCGGCCCCGCCCGCCGCCGCGCCGTCCGCCGTGGCCATGGCCGTGCCCTCCCGATGCCGTCGCCGTCCTGCCGGTCGGCCGGCATCATAGCCCGCTCGCCGGGGAGGCCCAGGGAGGAGGCGGGCGGGCCGCGCCCGGCCGCCGCGGCGCCCGCCGCTCAGCCCGCCGCGGCGCGCAGGCGGGCGAGCAGGGCAGGCGCCCGCTCGCGCGGCAGCGCGTAGAAGACGAAGACGTAGGGATCGGAGGCCGCGAACGCCGCGGGATCGGGCGAGGCGCGGTGCATCCGCGCGCGGTCGAGCGCGGCGGCGGGATGCCATTCCCCGTCCAGTTCGAACAGCACCTCGTAGCCGAGCGCGTCGAGGAAGGCGGGGACCGCCCAGGTCGCGCCCTCGCGGTGCCGCTCCTCGATCTCCAGGCTGAGGACGGGGCGGCAGCGCAGCAGCGTCCCGCGCGCGCCGCGCAGCACCTCGTACTCCGCGCCCTCGACGTCGAGCTTGAGCGCGGTCAGGTCGGACAGCGCGAGGTCGTCGAGGCGGAGCAGCTGCACGGCGAGGCGGGCGACGGCGACGCGCCCGCCGGCGAAGGCGGCGTAGTCCTTCGCGGTGGAGGCCCACTGCTCCTGCGCCACGCCGTCGAGCACGGGGACGGCGAGCGTCGCCTGGCCGGCGCGGTCGCCGAGGGCGGCGTTGCGGAGCGTCACGTGCGGCGGCACGGCGCCGCCGAAGGCGGCGCGGAGATTCGCCTCGAGCCGGGCGAAGGCGCCGGGATGCGGCTCGAAGGCGAGCACGCGGCTGCCGGGAAGGCGCGCGAAGGGAAGGGTGATCAGCCCCTCGTGCGCGCCGGCGTCCACCAGCGTGCCGCCCGGGCGGTGGAGCAGGCGATGGAAGGCGATCTCGTCCATCGCCGCGAGGATCGGGCACGGCGGCGGCGGCGTCCAATCGCGACCGGCGGAGCGGCGGCGTCCCCGCCCGGCCGGGTCAGAGCATCCGGCGCAGGGTGTCGTCCTTGCGGACGAGGTGGTGGAACAGCGCCGCCGCGACGTGCGCGAGCAGCAACGCGCCGAGCGCGATCGCCAGGCCGAAGTGGATGGCGGAGAGGACCGGCGCGATCGCCTCGTCCTTGCCGATCGGGCTCGGGACCGGGAACAGGCCGAACCAGCGGAGCGGGAAGCCCCAGGCGTTGGTCGCGAGGAAGCCGACGATCGGCTGGACCAGCAGGATGGCGTAGAGCAGGGCGTGGTTGAGATGCGCGGCCAGCGCCATGAGCGGCGGCAGGGGCGGCGTGATCGGCGGCGGCGGGTGCCCCGCGCGCCAGAGCAGGCGGAGCACCGCCAGCGCGAAGATCAGGAGGCCGGTGCTCTCGTGGATGTTGTAGAGGCGCAGCTTGAAGGCGGTGTCCGCGGGCTCGAAGAAGACGATCCAGATGCCGAGCACGGCGACGACGAGGATCAGCGCGGCGGTGAGCCAGTGCAGGGCGCGCGCGAGGGCGGTGTAGCGGGCCGCCGTGCCGGCGCGCCCGGTCGCAGCGGCGGAAGCGGCCCTGGCGGGCTCGGAGGCGTCCATGGGCGGGCTCCTCTCTCCGGTGTCCGGCGATCGCCGATGCTAGGCGGAAGCGGCGCGCCGGGGCCAGTTTCCCGGGACGGGCGAGGCCGGGGGCGACGGCGCGCCTGCCGGGGGCCTCTGGCCGCCGGGGCGGCGGGAGGGCAGGATCGCGCCATGCTCGCCGCGCATGCCGACTGGAGCGCCGATCCGCGCAAGCGCTGGGTCAGCGTGGCGCGCCGCGGCCGGCTGCCGGACGGCAGCAGCGGATGGCGCGCGGAGGCGCCGCGGCCGGTCGGCGATCCGGCGGCGCTGGTGCGGGCGCTGCTCGCCGAGGGCGCGCCGGTCGCGCTCGGGCTCGACCTGCCGCTCGGGCTGCCGAGGGCGTATGCGGCGCGGCGCGGCGAGGCCGGGTTCGTGGCGTTCCTGCGCGCGCTCGCGGAGCGGCCCGGCTTCTTCGCGGTGAACGCGACGCTGGAGACGGTCTGCGCCGAGCGGCCCTTCTATCCGGCGCGCGGCGTGAAGGGCATGACGCGCGCGGCGCACGCGGCGGCGCTCGGCCTCGGCGGCCCCGAGGCGCTGTCGCGCTGGTGCGACCGCGCGACGGCGGAGCGGCCGGCGGGAGCGCCGGTGTTCTGGACGCTCGGGGCGAACCAGAGCGGCAAGGCGGCGATCGCGGCCTGGCGCGACTGGCTGGCCCCGGCGCTGGCCGCGGGGGCGCCGCTGCGGCTGTGGCCGTTCGAGGGCGGGCTGCACGCCCTGCTCGCCCCCGGCGCGGCGGTGCTGGCGGAGGTCTATCCGGCCGAGGCGCTGCGCCACTGCGGGCTGCGCCTTGCGGGGAGCAAGCGGGCGCAGGCGGCGCGGCGGGCGCTGGCGCCGGCGCTGCGCGCGGCGATGGCGGCGCGGCGGGTGGCGCCCTCGCCGGCGCTGGCGGCGGCGGTGGCGGAGGGGTTCGGCGCCGACGCGGCGGGCGAGGACCGCTTCGATTCGCTGGTCGGGCTGCTCGGGCTGATCGGCGTGCTCGACGGGGCGCGGCCGGACTTCGTGCCGGAGGATCCGTGGGTGCGGCGCTGGGAAGGATGGGTGCTGGGGCAGACGGCGCTGCCGCGCGGGGTTGCGACGGAACACGACGCGCCGGCGCCGGCTGCGGCCTAACGCGGCGCGGCCACGCGCCGGCCCCGACACCGCCCGCATGGCGCCGGGAAGGAGGCCGGGAGGGCCAGGGAGCGGCGATGGCGACGACCTATGCGGCGATGATCCATGTTGGAGGCGGGGACGGGAGACGGGGCCGCAACCACGCTCGCGGGGAGCTCGCTTGCCGGTTCGGCGCCGCCCTGATCGGCCTCGCGGCGCGCCCGGTCGCGCCGCCGCCGCCGCCGGACCAGGCGGCGGTGGGCGACGCCGCTCCGCGCGCCCGGACGGTCGCGGCCGAGGCAGCGCGCTTGCGCCCGGCGCAGCAGCGCCTGCAGGCGCGCTTCCGCGCCAGCGCCACGGGGAGGCGCCGGCAGTCGCCTGGCGCGCCTTCCTCGAGGATCCGACGGCGGCGCTCATCCGCGAGGGACACGCAGCCGACCTGCCGATCGTCGGCGGGGGGGGGGGGGGGGGGCCCCCCCCCCCCCCCCCCGCCGCGGCGGATCTCGGCCGCGTGCCGGTCGAGGCCGGGCGGCCGCTCCTCGTTGCACCCGCCGGTGTAGCCACCCTCGCCGCCCGGCGGTTCCTGGCCGCCTGGAAAGAGGCGCGCGAGACGCGGCGGGCCGTCACCGACACGCTGCCCTTCCTCGTCGCCGCAGAGCACGTCCTGGTGCTGCAGGTCGGCGGGGACGGCGGCGGAATCGCCGCGGCGAAGCGCGCCGGGGCCGATGGACGGAGGCGGAGGTGCGCCGCGCCCGCCCCGGGCGCGTCGCCGACAAGCTGCTCCCCGCGGCCGAACGGGGCGGGGCCGCCCGGATCTACGCCCGCCGCGGCGGCCCCCCCCCGCGGCGCCAATGGCTGCTCGGCGGCGTGACCCGCGACCTGCTCGCCGTCCGCCCGCGTTGCTTCCTGCTCAGCCACGGACGGGCGGGGCGCCGGTCCGCCGCGGTTGGCCGACCCGCCCGCGCCCGCGCCGCCGCGGCCGCGCGGGCGGCGAGGGGGGCGTTGCGGCGCGGGCGTCTGCCCGCCGCCTTGCGGAGGAGGCGGCCGCACCGGCAAGCCGGCGGGCGGGAATAATCGCCCCCCGCCGCGCGTCTTATTGCTATGCTGAAGCCGAGCCGCCAGTGTCCAAGGAACGGACCGTGACCGAGCGCGATGCGCGCATCGAGGCCGTCATCCCTGCGCTGCGCCGGTTCGCGTGGTCGCTGCTGCGCGACCCGGACGCGGCCGACGACCTGGTCCAGGACTGCCTCGAGCGTGCGCTGGGCCGCTGGCACCTGCGGCGGGCGGACGGCGACCTCAAGGCGTGGCTGTTCGCCATCCTCTACAACGCCCATGTCAGCGGCCGCCGCCGCGAGGCGCGCCGCTTCCGCCTGCTCGGCGAGGTCGCCGGCATGGCCGAGCAGGCGACCGGCCCGCAGGCCCCGGACGCGGCGATGCAGTGCGCCGACGTGCTCCGCCACCTCGACGCCCTGCCGGAGGAACAGCGCGCGACGCTGCTGCTCGTCGGCGTGGAGGGCCTCGGCTACGAGGAGGCGGCGCGCGTGCTCGGCGTGCCGGTCGGCACGGTGATGTCGCGGCTGAGCCGCGGCCGCGAGCGCCTGCGCCGGCTGGTCGAGGGCGGGGGCGAGCCGGCGGTCCCGGTGCCGCTGCGCGTGGTGCGCTGAGATGAGGGACCCGCGAGACCAGCCCCCGATCGGCGAGGACGACCTGCAGGCCTACGTGGACGAGCGGCTCGACGCCGCGCGCCTCGCCCGGGTTCGCCGCTACCTGGAAGAGCAGCCGGAGGCGGCGGCCCGCGTCCGCGCGATGGTGGCGCAGCGCGATGCGCTCCGCGCCGCCCTCGCGCCCAAGGCGAGCGAGCCCATCCCGGTGCGGCTGCGGGTCGCGCACCTGCGCGCCGGGCTGCGCCGGCGGCGCTGGCGCCGGCTGCGCGGCGTGGCGGCGGCCGTGCTGCTGGTGCTGCTCGGCGCCGGCGCCGGCTGGCTCGCGCGCGGCGGCTGGGGCGGGACCGCCGTCCCCGCCGCGCCGCCGATGGCCGAGGCGGCGGAGGCGCATCGCCTCTTCGCGCAGGAGACGCGCCGCGCCGTGCTGCCGGCCGCGGCGGATGCGGGCGATCTGAGCGACTGGCTGTCCGACCGGCTGGGCGCGCCCGTCGTGGTGCCGGACCTGCTCGGCGCCGGCTACCGGCCGCTGGACGGCCACCTCCTGCCCTCGCCGCAGGGGACGGCGGCGGTGGTGATGTACGAGCGGATCGGCGGCCGGACCCGGCTCTCCTTCTATGTGCGCCCCGCGCCGGGCACCCCGGCGGACCGGCTGCGCTGCGCCGACCATCCCGGCGGCTACGTCACCTACTACTGGTTCGACGGCCGCTTCGGCTACGCCGTCACGGCCGCGCTGCCGCGGGACGAGCTGCGCGGCATCGCCCACGCGGCGGAGCGGGAGGTGCGGGAAGGACCGCGGCCGCGCGCCGCGACCCGGCTCGCCAGCGGCCAGCCCGTGCCGCGGGTGTGCCTCGGCTGAGGGCCGCGGAAAGAGGAAGTATCGAGGGAGGAAGACATGAAGCCCAGGACCGGCCGCCCCGAGCGGGGTCTGCTCGAACTCTACCGCGACGATCCCGAGCGCGCCGACGCCCTGGTATGGGGCCGCCGCGGCGCGCTCCGCGGCGCGGCCCTCGCCGCCATGGGGGCGGCGGTGGGGGCGGCGATCCCCTTCGCCCGGCGCATGCCGCCCGGGCTGGTGCCGGCGGCGCTCGCCCAGCCGGCCGCCTCCGGCAGCGGCGGCCAGCCGAACCTGCTGCGCATGGAGGGCAAGGCGCCGCTCGTGATCCTCGGCGAGCGGCCGCTGGTGGCCGAGACGCCCGAGCACATGCTCGACGACGAGGTGACGCCGGCGGACAAATTCTTCATCCGCAACAACGGCCAGATCCCCGAGCCCTTCGCCGGCGACCCGAAGAGCTGGACGCTGCGCATCGAGGGCGAGGTGAACACGCCGCTCGCGCTCACGCTGGGCGAGATCGAGCAGCGCTTCCCGCTGGTGACGCGCCGGCTGCAGATGGAGTGCGGCGGCAACGGCCGCGGCTTCTTCAGCCCCGAGACGCGCGGCAACCAGTGGGGCAACGGCGCCATCTCCTGCGCCGAGTGGACCGGCGTCCGGCTGCGCGACCTGCTACAGGCGGCGGGCCTCAAGGAGAGCGCCAGGTTCACCGGCCACTACGGCGCCGACCCCCACCTCTCGGGCGATCCCAACCGGCCGGCGATCAGCCGCGGCATGCGCATCGAGAAGGCGCTGGACGAGGACACGCTCGTCGCGCTGCGCATGAACGGCCAGCCGATTCCGCATGTCCACGGCGCGCCGGTGCGCCTAATCGTGCCCGGCTGGCCCGGCTCGCTCAGCCAGAAGTGGCTGACCCGCATCCTGATCCGCGCCACCCCGCACGACGGGCCGGGCATGGGCGGCACCTCCTACCGCGTGCCGGTGCGCCCGATCGTCCCCGGCAGCCGCAACGACGGGCGCGACTTCGTGGACCTCGAGTCCATGCCGGTGCGCTCGATCCTCACCAACGTCGCCCACGGCACGCGCCTGCCCGCCGGCACGCGCGGGCTCGACGTGCGCGGCTTCGCCTGGGCCGGCGACAAGACGGTGCGGGCAGTGCACCTCTCGGTGGACTACGGCGCGACCTGGCAGGAGGCGCGCGTCGCCGAGCCCGCCAACCGGCACGCCTGGCAGCGCTGGAGCGGGCGCGTGGCGCTGCCGACCGACGGCTACTACGAGATCTGGTACCGCGCTACCGACAGCGACGGGCGCATGCAGCCGCACGTGGCCGGGAACTGGAACCCGCAGGGCTACGGCGCCAACCCTATCAGCCGCATCGCGGTGCTGGTCGGCTAGGCGATGACGCTGACGCGGGCGGTGATCGCCAGCCTGGTGCTGGCCGCGGTGGTGCTGTTCGGCCAGAAGCACGGCCTCTGGGGCGTGCGGGAGGCGCCGGCGCCGCCGCCGCCGACGCCGGCCGCCCTCGCCTTCCGGCGCGCGCAGGAGGAGGCGGCGGCGCGCGCGGAGGCGGCGCGCGCGGAAGCCGCCCGCCTCGCCGCCGTGACCCAGCCCGCGGAGACGCCCGAGGTGCTGCCGCCCGGCGAGGGGCGCGAGGAGGTGTTCGGCGCCTGCACCGCCTGTCACAGCACGGCGATCATCCGCCGCTCCCGCTTCACCCGCCAGCAATGGGACGATCTGATGGACTGGATGGTGGAGAAGCAGGGCATGAACCCGCTCGATGCCGAGCAGCGGCGACGCATCGTGGACTACCTCGCCGCCGCCTTCCCGGCCGCCTCGGGCAGCGCCGGGCGGCGGGCGCCCAACCCCTTCCTCACGGACTGACGACCGGCATGACCGAGCCCCGCAACCCCTCCCCCCTCCCGCCCGGCGGCCGCCTGCCGGCGGATCGCCCGGCTGCTCGGCGCGTGCCTCCTCGCCGCCGGCGGGGCCGCCTCGGGGCTCGTGCCCTACGAGGTGGTGGACGGCGCCATCCCGCGCCGGCTCACCGACCGGCCCGGCGATCCGGAGCGCGACCGCGCGCTCGTGCTCAACCGCTCGAAGGGCAACTGCATCACCTGTCACGAGATGCCGCTGCCGGCGGACTTCCAGGGCACGATCGCCCCCCCCCCGCTCGCCGGCGTGGCGAGCCGCTACGAGCCGGGCGAGCTCCGCCTGCGCCTGGTGGACAGCAAGCGCATCAATCCGGAGAGCAACACGCCCTCCTACTACCGGGTCGAGGGGCTGCGGGACGTGCGGCGCGACTGGGCGGGGAAGCCTATGCTGGAGGCGCAGGAGATCGAGGACGTCCTCGCCTACCTGCTGACCCTGCGATGACCGGGAAGCGGCACATTGGAATCGCGATTGGAGAGCGCGTCATGAGGACCATGGCGGGGCGGTCGCGCCACCTGCTCGCCGCCGCGGCGGGTGGGGCGGCGATCGCCGTCCTGCCGAAGGCGGCGGACGCGCAGATGCGGCCCGCGGCGGCGAAGGCGATCCGGCGGGCGATCGGCGAGCGGACGCCGCGGGAGGGGCGCGTGACGCTGCGCCTCCGCCCGATCGCGGAGAGCGGCAACGCCATGCCGCCCAGCGTCAGCGTGGAAAGCCCGATGACGGCGGCCGATCACGTCAAGCGGGTCTTCGTCTTCGCGGACAAGAACCCGACGCCGGAGGTGGCGAAGGGAGCATGACGCCGTGGCCATGGAAGCGGGCTATGCCGGCGCAGTGCTGGCGGGGGCGCTGTACTTCTCAGCCCTGCTCGGTTTCCTCGACGGCGTGACGCTGCGCGCCGCACCGGCGGAGGCGGCGCGGTCGCGGAGGTGCCGGACCGCCGGCGGGTGCTGCTCGCGCGCCCTTCTTCGTGCTCGGCTTCGCCACCGTCTCCACCGCCATGGGCGCGACGGCGAGCGCGCTGTCGCGGCTGCTCGCGGACCATCGGGACGCGCTCGCCGCCGGCGCGGTGCTGCTCCGGTTCGGGCTGCACCTCGCCGGCGCCCTGCGGATCCCCGTCCTGGACTACCAGAGGCGGTTCCATCCGAGGCGAAGGCCGGTCTCCCCGCTCGGCGCCTATGCGGTCGGGCCCGCCTTCGGCTGGCGCCCTGCGTCGGGCCGGTTCTGGCGGGGATCCTGACGCTCGCCGCGGCGGGCGAGAGCGTCGCGCAGGGGGCGGCGCTGCTGTTCGCCTACGCGCCCGGCTCGGCGTGCCGTTCCTGCTGGCCGTCGCCTTCGTGACGCGTTCCTGCGCTTCGTCGGGCGTTTCCGGAGGCATTTCCGCCTGGTGGAGCTCGCGGCCGGCGTCCGCCTGGTCGTCGCCGCCGTGCTGGTGATGACCGGCGGTTCCCAGGAGATCGGCGCCTGGCTGCTGGAGCGTTGGCCGGAGCTGGGGCGCTTCGGGTGAGCGCGGCGCGGACGACGCCCTGAAGCCCGTCTTCGCCCGGCCGTGTGCGCGGCAACGGCTCCGGCGCGTTGTCTGCCGGGCGGTTTCGCGCTCCCGGCCGTTTCCCGCCGTCCGCGATCCGCCCTACATCAGCAGCCGGTCCTCCACGGCCTGGATCCCGGCGCAGGCGCAGGCGTCGTCCTCCGCCCCGCCCGGCGCGCCGGAGACGCCGATGCCGCCGACGATCACGCCGCCGTCCTCGACCGGCACGCCGCCGCCGAGGAACACCTAGACCGGGATGTGGCGGATCGCCGAGTTGAGCTGCCCCGCCTGAATGGCGGCCGAGAGCCCCCCGGTCGCGGCGCGGAAGCTCACCGCAGTGCGCGCCTTGGCGAGCGCGGTGTCGGGGGTGTGCAGCCCCGCCAGCACGTCGCGCAGCATCACCTGCACCACGCCGAAGCGGTCCACCACCGCGACGGCCACCTGGTATCCGCGGTCCCGGCACGCCTTCAGCGCCGCCTGCGCCGGCTCGAGCGCGAGCGGCGGGGCCATGACGCGGAAGGTGACGAAGTCGTCGTCGGCCGCCCGCGCCACCGGCGCCGCCGGCGCCAGCAGCGCGGCGGCGCCCAGCATCAGCGCCGTCCTCATTCTCGGGTTTCCTCCTCGCGGTGGGCGGCGGCAGCCGGGCGAGCGGCGCCTCGGCCTGCTGCCGGAAGAACAGGTCGCCCTGGTAGCCGACGATCCGCCCGATCTCGCGCCCGTCCCGGACCAGCACGAAGGTCGGCGTGAAGCGCCAGGGGCCGAGGAAGGCGAGGTCGGCCGGCAGTCCCCGCGCCAGGTCCACCCGGCGGAGCGGCGCGCGGCGCCCGAGGTCGGAGGCGTTCCACGCCGCCTCGCCGACCTCGCGCAGCCAGTGGCGGCATCACGGGCAGTCGTGCCGCTCGAGCAGGACGAGGACCGCGGCGGGCGGCTCCTCCGCGGCCGGCGCGGCGGCCGGCACGGCCGTCGCCGCCACGGTGCCGAGGAGCAGGCCGCGCCGCAGCATCGCCTGGCCTCAATTGGCGCTGCCGGCGGCCTGGCGCAGATAGGCGATCAGGTCGGCGAGCTGCTGCTCGTTGCGCAGGCCGACGAAGGACATCGTGCCCCGCGGGACCACGGCCTTCGGGTTGGCGAGGTAGGCGCGCAGCGTCTCCTCGTTCCAGACCAGGCCGCCCTCGCCCTTCTCGCGCATGTCCGCGGAATAGCGGAAGCCCTCGACGCTGCCGGCGCGGCGGCCGAACAGGCCGTGCAGGTTGGGGCCGACGCTGTTGCGGCCGCCCTGCTCGATGGTGTGGCAGGCGCGGCACTGGTTGAACACGCGCTGACCCGCTGCGGGGTCCTGCGCCCGCGCCGGGGCGGGCGCCAGGGCAAGGCTCCCGGCCAGGGCCGCTGCGATGGGAAGAAGGAGTCGAAACGCCATCGGTCCGGATCCTCCTCGGCCGCGCGATCACCGTGACCCGCGTGGGAATGGGAACGCGCCCTCGCGCGTCACATACGCGTCGGCGGCCGGCTGGACCCTGAACATGTCCAGCATGGCGCGCCGGGCGGAGAAGTAAAGACGGGCGGGGTGGGAAACGGCCGGAAGAGGCGGGGCGGCACTGCCCCGATCCGCACCGGCAACGGGCGCGGCCGCGCGCCGTGGTGGATTTCGAGGCGCTCGCGCGGCGATCCGCGCCGGGCGGTCGCCGGGCGAGGCGACACAAGGGAACCTCCATCGCATAAGAACGCGGCCGGCCGCAGGAGGCCCCCTGGAGACCCCTGCGAAACGCGCCTGATCGTGTGACGGAGGCGTGGCGGCGGCCTGGAGCGTCCTAGAGCGCACCCCAATTCGACCGGACACCCGGCGCAACCTGAGAGCGTGTTTGAGAGTCTGTCTCGAAACACCTTCGATATGAGAGTCTGTCTCGAATCTCATACGGAACGAGCGACGCGACGCAGCAGGACGATGACGGAGGCGGCGTAGAGGAAGGCGTTGGCGGAGGCGATGGTGGCCTCGAAATCCTTGGCGAGGCGGCGGTTGC
>NZ_JAHZUY010000036.1 GCF_019458025.1 Caldovatus aquaticus
GGCGCAGGCCGCGCCGGGGCCGCCGGCCGCCGCGCCCGCCGGCCCCGCGCCGCCGCCGCGCGCCCTGCGCTGAGGCGCGTTCCCCCGGGGCGGGCGCAAGGCGCGGCGCGATTTACACGCTGCGGTCGCGTTGCTAGACAGCCGCCGCCCGCCGCCCGAACGGCGCCCGGAGTCCCCCGCGGATGAAGATCGTCGCCTGCAACTCCAACCGCCCGCTGGCCGAGGCGGTGGCCGCAGCGCTCAACCTGCCGCTCACCAACGCCTCGATCCGCCGCTTCGCGGACATGGAGGTGTTCGTCGAGATCCACGAGAACGTCCGCGGCGAGGACGTGTTCGTGATCCAGTCCACCTCCTATCCCGCCAACGACAACCTGATGGAGCTGCTGATCACGCTCGATGCGCTGAAGCGCGGCTCGGCGCGGCGCATCACGGCGGTGATCCCCTACTTCGGCTACGCCCGGCAGGACCGGAAGAGCGGGCCGCGCACGCCGATCAGCGCCAAGCTGGTGGCGAACCTGATCACGGCGGCCGGCGCCAACCGGGTGCTGACCATGGACCTGCACGCGGCGCAGATCCAGGGCTTCTTCGACATCCCCGTCGACAACCTGTTCGCCGCGCCGCTGTTCGCGCGCGACATCCAGGCCCGCTACGCCGGCCGGGAGCTGATGGTGGTCAGCCCGGACGTCGGCGGCGTGGTGCGGGCGCGCGCCATCGCCGCGCGGCTCAACGCCGATCTCGCGATCATCGACAAGCGCCGTCCGCGCGCCGGCGTCTCGGAGGTGATGAACGTGATCGGCGAGGTCGAGGGCCGCGACTGCATCCTGGTGGACGACATCGTGGATTCGGGGGGCACGCTGTGCAACGCGGCCGAGGCGCTGCTCCGCAACGGCGCGCGCTCGGTCAGCGTCTACGTGACGCACGGCGTCTTCTCCGGCGGCGCGGTGGCGCGCATCAGCGCCGCCCCGATCGAGATGATGACGGTGACCGACAGCATCGCCGCGACCGAGGCGGTGCGGCTGGCGAAGAACGTGCGCCAGCTCACCATCGCGCCGCTGATGGCGGAGGCGATGCGGCGCATCTCGGAGGAGAGTTCCGTCTCCTCGCTGTTCTGCTAGTCTGTTCGCGGCGGCGCCCGGCTGCGGGCGCCGGCCGGGGGAGGGACACCGCGCATGAAGCTCTACTACTCGCCGGGCGCGTGCTCGATCGGCATCCACCTGCTGCTCGAGGAGATCGGCGCCCCCTACGAGGCAGTGCTGACCAATACGCGCGAGGGCGCGCAGTTCAGGCCCGAATTCGTCGCCGTCAACCCGAAATCCAAGGTGCCGGTGCTGGTGCGCGACGACGGCTCGGTGCTGACCGAGTACCCGGCGATCGCCTTCTGGCTCGCCCGCGCCTACCCGAAGGCGAAGCTGCTGCCCGACGATGCGGAGGCGCAGGCGCGCGCGCTGGAGGCGATCGACTACTGCGTCGCGACCATGCACATGCAGGGCTTCTCGCGCATCTTCCGGCCCGCCAACTTCGCCCCGAACGAGGCCGACCACCCGGCGGTGCGCGCGCGCGGCGAGGAGATCTTCTCCAAGGGCCTCGCCCTGATGGACCGGACGCTCGCCGGCAAGGACTACCTGCTCGGCCCGTTCTCGATCGCCGATTCGGCGCTGTTCTACTGCAGCTTCTGGTGGGCGGAGCGGCTGAAGAAGGAGCTGCCGCCGCAGGTCGCGGCGCACTACGCCCGCATGCGGGCGCGCCCCGCGGTGCAGCGCACCCTCGCCGCCGAGGGCCTGGCTTGAACGGTGCGGCGGGCCCGGAGCCGGAGCGGCTCGCCCTCGTCCCCTTCTGGTTCCTCCGCCACGGCGAGACCGACTGGAACGCGCGCGGCCTCTCCCAGGGCAGCACCGACATCCCGCTGAACGCGGTCGGCGTCGCCCAGGCGCGGCGCGCGGCGCTGGCGCTGCTCGGCCGGGGGATCGCCGCCATCGTCTCCTCCCCGCTCGGGCGCGCGCGCCACACGGCGGAGATCGTGGGCGAGGCGTTGGGGCTGCCGGTCGCGATCGAGGACGACCTGCGCGAGGTCCGCTTCGGCGTCCAGGAAGGCCGACCGATGGGCGACTGGTACGACGACTGGATCGCCGGCCGCTACACGCCCGAGGGCGCCGAGACCTTCGCCGCGCTGCGCGCGCGCGCCGTCGCCGCGGTCAATCGCGCCATCGCGCGCCCGGGGCCGGTGCTGGTGGTGGCGCACGGCGCGCTGTTCCGCGCGCTGCGCGGGGCGCTCGGCCACAAGCCGAACGTGCGCACCCCGAACGCGCTGCCGCTCCGGTGCGCCCCGCCGGCGGAGGGGACGGTGTGGGAGATCACGCCGGCGGACCTGCCGCCGTTCCCGGCCTAGCAGAGGCGGCGGCTGCCGCGACGGGCGCCTCGTCCGCCGCCCGCGCGAGGGGGAGCAGGTCGGCCGCCCGCGCCGCGAGGGGGGCGCCGCGGTCGGTGGCGCCGCCCCCTCCGTCCGGTCGAGGCGCGCCACCGCGGCCGACCGGAAGACGGTCTCGTGGCGAGGACCGGCCGGGAGCAACGCGGTCCCGGAGCCTTCCGCGACCTGCCAGGGGCCGTCGAAGACCCCGCGCGGCCCGCCGCCGGCCGCGGCGCACACGTCCAGGACCCGCACGACCGCAGCCGCGGGAAGGACGGGGCCGGGCGGAAGGGGCCCGGCATGGCATCGTCCTCCGCGGCCGCGGATGGGGCGCCGCCGGCGGCAGGGCGGCGCCGGCTTTCGGCCCCCGGGAACGGGATCCGGACGGGCTCGCCTGCCCGGTCCTCGCCCGCCCCGATTGCGCCCCCCGCCCCGATCCCCTAGAACACGCCCCGCAGCGCCGGCACCCCTGGAGGCCGGCGTCATTCGTTTCCCGACACTCTCAACCTCGCGAGGAGCACGGACGGGCCATGGTCCAGACGATCCGGATCGAGGCCGTGGCGCGCGAGCGGGCCGGCAAGGGGGCGGCGCGCGCGACCCGGCGGGCCGGGCAGGTGCCCGGCGTCATCTACGGCGCCAAGCGGGAGGCGACGCTGATCGCCCTCGACCCGCGCGACCTGATGAAGGAGCTGCAGAAGGGCGGCTGGCAGAGCCACCTCTACGAGGTCGCCGTCCAGGGCGGCGCCACCGAGCGCGCCCTGATGCGCGACGTGCAGTTCCACCCCGTCACCGACCGCCCGATCCACGTGGACTTCCAGCGCCTGGCGCCGGGCCAGCACATCCGCGTCCGCGTGCCGGTGACGTTCCTCAACGAGGGCACCTCGCCCGGGCTGAAGGCCGGCGGGGTGCTCAACGTCGTGCGGCGCGAGGTCGAGGTCTATGCCGATCCCGACGCGGTGCCGGAGCGGTTCGAGATCGACCTCGGCGCTGCCGAGATCGGCGACACGCTGCGCTGGTCGAGCATCCGGGACCATTTCGGCACCCGCCCCGTGATCGCCGACCGCGACTTCGTGGTGGCGACCGTCGCACCGCCCACCACCGAGGCGCCCGAGGCGGCCGCGTCGAACCTGCCGCCGCCGCCGCCCGAGGCGATCCGCCAGAAGGCCGCGGCCGCCCAGCCCGCGGCCGGCGGCGGCAAGGGCGGCGCCAAGGCGGGCGGCGGCAAGGGCGGCAAGAAGTAGGGCCGCTCCGCCATGCTGCTCTGGGTCGGGCTCGGCAACCCCGAGCCATCCCAGGCGCGCCACCGGCACAACATCGGCTTCATGGCGCTCGACGCCATCGCCCGCCGCCACGGCTTCGGGCCGTGGCGGTCGCGCTTCAAGGGGCTCGTCGCCGACGGCGCCATCGCCGGCGAGCGCATTCTCCTGCTGAAGCCGATGACCTATATGAACCTCAGCGGCGAGTCGGTGCAGCCGGCCTGCGCCTTCCACAAGATCCCGCCCGAGGACGTCTGGGTGTTCCACGACGAGCTCGACCTCGCCCCCGGCAAGGTGCGGGTGAAGCGCGGCGGCGGGGTGGCGGGCCACAACGGGCTGCGCGACATCAAGCGCGCGCTGGGGACGGCGGAGTTCTGGCGCGTGCGCATCGGCATCGGCCATCCGGGCCGCAAGGAGCTGGTGACGGGCCACGTGCTCTCCAATTTCGCCAAGACGGATCAGCCCTGGGTCGAGGCGCTGCTCGAGGCCATCGCCGAGGCGGCGCCGCTGCTCGCGCAGCGCCGGCCCGAGGAGTTCATGACCCGGGTCGCCCTGCTGACGCAGCGGGCCGAGGAGGCGTCGCGATGAGCGGCGGGGAGGCGGAGGCCGCCCTTGCCGGCGGGGTCGGCGGCCCCTCGCCCGAGGACTGGGCGAACGGCGAGGCGGCGCTCGCCGCTGGCCTGGTGCGCGAGGCGCGGGCCCTGGCCCAGACCGCCGCGGCGCTGCGCCAGGCGGCGGCGACGGCGCTGCCGGGGGAGCCGCCGGGCGACGTGCGGCAGGTGCGCGCGGCGCTGCACGCGGCGGGCGAGGCGGCGCTGCGCGCGACGCTGGCGCTCGAGGCGGCGGCGGCGCTGGCGCAGCCGGGCACGGATGCGGCGGCCCGGGCGCAGCGGATCGCCGAGGCGGCGCGCCGGGCCGGCGCGCCCCCGGCGGCGGTGGCGCCGCTCCTGCGCGCCGCGGCGCTCGCCTTCCGCAGCGACGACGCGGCGGCGCGCATCGCGGCGGCGCTGGCGGCGCAGGAGCTGGCGGCCCGTCTCGCCGGCGAGGCGGGCGCGGGACCGGCCTGAGCGGACCGCGCGGCCGGGGCGCGACCCGGCGCGCGGCGCCGGACGCGGTCCGGGAGCGGCGCGCCGCCCGGGCCGCGGAGGAGAAGGAAGGGCGCCGCGCGGAAGGCGCGGCGGAACGGGATCACATGGGATTCAATTGCGGCATCGTCGGCCTGCCGAACGTCGGCAAGTCCACCCTGTTCAACGCGCTGACGCAGACCGCGGCGGCGCAGGCGGCGAACTACCCCTTCTGCACCATCGAGCCGAACGTCGGCCGGGTCGCCGTGCCCGACCCCAGGCTCGAGACGATCGCGCGCCTCGCGAAGTCGGCGAAGGTGGTGCCGACCAGCCTCGAATTCGTGGACATCGCCGGCCTGGTGCGCGGCGCCTCGCAGGGCGAGGGCCTCGGCAACCAGTTCCTCGCCCACATCCGCGAGGTGGACGCGATCGTCCACGTGCTGCGCTGCTTCGAGGACACCGAGATCGCGCATGTCGAGGGCAGCGTGGACCCGATCCGCGACGCCGAGACGGTCGAGACCGAGCTGATGCTCGCCGACCTCGAATCCCTCGAGAAGCGCGTGGCCGGCCTGATCAAGCGCGCCCGCGGCGGCGACAAGGAGGCGGCCGGGCAGCTCGCGCTGATCGAGCCGATCCTCGCCGCCCTGCGCGCGGGCCGCCCGGCCCGCACCGCGGTGCCGCCAGGCGAGGAGGCGGCAGCGCGGCGGCTGCAGCTCCTCACCACCAAGCCGGTGCTCTACGTCTGCAACGTCGAGGAGGCCGCGGCGGCGACCGGCAACGCGCTGAGCGCGCGGGTGTTCGCCCGCGCGGCGGCGGAAGGGGCGCAGGCGATCGTCGTCTCCGCCGCGATCGAGGCCGAGATCGCCGAGATGCCGGAGACGGAGCGCAGGGAGTTCCTCGCCTCGCTCGGCCTCGCCGATTCCGGGCTCGATCGCGTGATCCGCGCCGGCTACGCGCTGCTCGGCCTGATCACCTTCTTCACCGCGGGGCCGAAGGAGACGCGCGCCTGGACCGTGCCGCGGGGCACCAGGGCGCCGCAGGCCGCGGGCGTCATCCACGGCGACTTCGAGCGCGGCTTCATCGCGGCGGAGACCATCGCCTACGAGGACTACGTCGCCTGCGGCGGCGAGCAGGGGGCGAAGGAGGCCGGGAAGATGCGCATCGAGGGCAAGGACTACGTCGTGCGCGACGGCGACGTGATGCTGTTCCGCTTCAACGTCTGACTGACCGTCTGGAAGGGCGGATCGGGCGGCGAGGCGACGGGGCATGATGCGCGACATCGCTGCGGGGATCATGGCTTCGGCGGTTTCCGGCAGCCGCTCGCAGTCGCGCGCGAGCCTGCGCGGCCGCGACAGCGAGGCAAACGTCCGCTCCACGACCCGGCGCCGCGGGAGGAGCTGGAAGCCCTTCGGCTTGTCTTCCAAACCGCAGCGCCAGAGAGGCCGGGCGCGGTGCTGCGGCACCTCGACGCGCCGGCCGCGCTCGGCCCCGGGCCGGCGCGCGCAGGCACCTGGACACCTCCGGAAACCCGACGGCGTCGCTGTCCGGTCGTGATGCGGTTGGCGTGAGGGACGGCGAGTGAGGGTGGGATGTCGGGAGGTCAGGCTGGGTTCTGGGATGGGGGGGCGGCTGCGGGAGCTCTCGGCGCAGGGCGATCCGCTGGAGAAGCTCGCCAGCTCGGTGGATTTCGAGATCTTCCGTGCTGATCCGACCGCAGCCCTCGGCGCGCGCGACCGGGGCAAGGGCGGGCGGCCTGCCTTCGATCCGGTGCTGAAGTTCCGCATGCTGGTGCTGCAGGCGCTGCACGGGCTGTCGCTGGCGCAGGCGGCGTATCTGGTCGCCGACCGGCTGAGCTGGATGCGCTTCTGTGGTCTCGGCCCCGGCGATGCGGTGCCGGATGCCAACACGCTGTGGGACTTCCGCGAGGCGCCGATCGCCACCGGCGCGCTGGAAGCCCTGTTCCCCAGGCTGGATCGCGCGATCACCGGCGCGGGCTACCTGCCGATGGCCGGCCAGATCGTGGACGCGACCCTGATGGCAGCCCCCGCCAGCGCAACACCGGGGCTGGGAAGGCGCGCATCAAGGCGGGCGAGAAGGCGCGTGACATCTGGCCGGAGCAACCGGCCAAGGCGCGGCAGAAGGACACCGACGCGCGCTGGACGGTGAAGTCCAGCAAGGCCAGGCCAGGCCCCGACGGCAAGCCACGGATCGACATCGCGGTGCCGCACTTCGGCTACAAGTCGCACATCTCGATCGATCGCCGGCACGGCGTGATCCGGCGCGGCAAGACCACCGACGCCGCCGCCCATGACGGGGCGCGGCTGCGCGAGGGGCTGATCGATCCGAACAACACCGCCTCCGATGTCTGGGCCGACACCGCCCATCGCTCGGCGGGGAACGAGCGGCATCGCACCGGCCTTGGCCGCGCCGGCCGCATCCATCGCCGCAAGCCGCCGGGCCGCTCGATGCCGCGGCACCATGCAAGGGCGAACGCGGCGAAATCGGCGGTGCGTGCCCATGTCGAGCGTCCCTTCGCGCACCAGGAGGGGGTGATGGGGCTGGTGATCCGCACCATCGGCCTCGTCCGGGCGAGCGCGGCCGTCACGCTCGCCAACACGGCCTACAACATGAAGCGGTGGTGCTGGCTCGACAGGCGAGGTGTGCCCGCCTGATGCGATAGCCCGACCAAGAAGGCGCAACCGCTACGCCAGGCCGGCGCGCCGGACCTCTCTCTCGCAATTACAACACTCCAACGCCCATCCATCACCCCCATGCGCGCCGAAGGACGGGGATTCCGGAGGTGTCCAGCAGCCGCCGGACGAAGCGCCGGAACCACCGGTAGACCGTCTGCCAAGGACCGAAGTGCACCGGCAGCATCCGCCAGCCGCCCGCGCTGCGGGCCATGTAGCGGAGCGCGTCCAGCACCGCGCGCAGATCGACCGTGGGCTTGCGCCCGCGCCGCGACGGCTTCGGCAGCAGCGGCTCGATCCGCGCCCATTCCTCGTCCGTCAGGTCGGATGGGTAGCGCTTCGTCTTCCGGCCAGGCTCGGCCATCCGGCCTCGGGTCTCTCGGGTCCACATCCCGGGCTTGAATCACCCCCGCCGCGTCGCGCCAAGCGCTTCTTCTCAAACGGCCACCGAGGCCGGCGGGCGGAGCGCGCCTACAGCCCGGCGTCCGCCGGCACCACCACACGCCCGTCCGCCTCCACCCGCGCCGGCACCGCCTCGAGGTGTTCATTGTAGCAGGGGCCGGAGAGGCAAAGCCCGTCCTCGATGCGGAACCGCGCCCCGTGCGCGGAGCAGACGATCCGCTCCCGCTTCGCGTCGAGGAAGCGGTCCGGCGCCGGCTCCAGCGGCAGGCCGATATGCGGGCAGGAGTTCACATAGACCCACACCTTCCGCCCGCGCCGGATCGCGAACAGCCCGGTGAAGGCCCCCGGCGCAGGCGGGAAGCCCCTGGCCCCGCCGTCCGGGATGTCCTCCAGCCGGCAGAGGACCCGCTCGCCGGCGGCGAGGCCGCTCATGCGCGCGTCAGGCGAAGCCGGGCGCGCCATGCTGCGATGCTCCCCCCAGGATGGCGCCGACGATCCCGCGGGCCGGCCGCGGCCTCCCCTGCGGGCACCTTGCGCGCCCGCCGGATGTGCCCAGGCGCGGGCAGCAACGGCAAGGGCCGATCCGCGGCCGGGGCGGAGGCGGCTGGCGGCCCCGGTCGGCAAGACGCGCGGGGGGCCGGAGCATAGCACGGAACCGTGCGCGGAGATGCCGCTCCGCCGCGCTCCCGCTCGCCCGCATCTTGGCCGGGGCGCACAGGATCAGGATTGCGCGGGCGACGTTGGCACGGCCGCCCCCGCCCCGCCCCGGGTGGCGGCGGCTCCGGTGGGAGGAGTGCTGCGATCCCGCGCGGAGGCGCACCGTCTCGCCGGGATGCGCGCCCTCGGCCCGCATCACCCGCCCTCCTCCCAGCCGCCCATGCGCGCCAGGATCTGCCAGTGCTCGGGCGAGACCGGCATCACGGAGAGGCGCGGCTGGCGCGCCAGGGCAAGGCCGGCGAGCCGCGGCTCCGCCTTGATCGCGGCGAGCGGGACGGGCTTCGGCAGCGGCCCCACCGTCCGCACGTCCACGGCGACCCAGCGGCCGGTGGGGTCGGTCGGGTCGGGATAGGCCTCGCGCACCACCTCGACGACGCCGACGATCTCCCTGCCGGTGTTGGAGTGGTAGAAGAACGCGCGGTCACCCTGGCGCATCGCGCGCAGATGCCGGGCGGCGAGGGCGTTGCGCACGCCGGTCCAGGGCTCGACGCCGTTCCTCGCCTGCTGGTCCCAGGAGAAGGCCTCCGGCTCGGACTTCAGCAGCCAGTACTGGCGCGGGCGGTCGGCCATCGCCGTCAGCGCCGCCGCATCCCGGCCGGGCGGCGGGGCGGGCGCCCGGCCGCGCCGCGACGGGCGCCGGCGCGGCGCCCCGGCATCCCGGTCCCCCGCGGAGAGCCGCTTGCGAAACCGCTGGCCGGCGCCGCGCGCCCCGTCGGCCGCGGCGCGCGCGGCCCGGCCCGGCCGCGGCGGATGGTGGCGAACCGCATGCGTCCCGCTTCCCCCGGCGGCGCCGCCCCCGGGCGGCCCCGCTTGTCCCAGCACGTAACGTCCCCGGCGCGCCGCTTCAATCCGGCGCGAGGCTGGCCTAGGTAGGGACCGTGGACGCCACCTCCCCGATCGCCGCGGCCGCGCCCCGCCCGCCGCGGCCGCTGCACCGCTTCGCCCATCCCGGCCGCTTCCTGCGGGCGAGCGGGCGCGTGCTGCCCTGGCTCGCCGCCGCCGCGCTCGCCGTGCTCGCGGTCGGCCTCGCCTGGGCGCTCGCCTTCTCCCCGCCCGACTGGCAGCAGGGCGAGACGGTGCGGATCATGTACGTCCACGTGCCGATGGCCTGGCTCGCCATGGGCGGCTACCTGGCGCTCGCCCTCGCCTCGGCCGCGGCGCTGGTCTGGCGCCATCCGCTCGCCGACCTGTTCGCGCGCGAGCTGTCGCCGGCGGGCGCGGTGGTGACGGCGCTCTGCCTCGCCACCGGCAGCCTCTGGGGCAAGCCGATGTGGGGCACCTGGTGGGTGTGGGACGCGCGGCTGACCTCGGTGCTGGTGCTGTTCTTCCTCTGGCTCGGCCACGCCGCGCTGGTGCGCGCCTTCGACGAGCCGGAGCGCGGGGCGCGCGCGGGCGCGATCCTCGCCCTGATCGGCGTGGTGAACCTGCCGATCGTGAAGTTCTCGGTGGACTGGTGGAACACGCTGCACCAGCCGGCGAGCGTGACCCGGCTCGGCGCGCCGGCGCTGCACGTGGACATCCTCTACCCGCTGCTGGTCTGCGCGCTCGGCTTCGCGCTCGCCTTCGCCGCGGTGGTGCTGGCGCGCACCCGCGCCGCGGTGATGGAGCGCCGCATCCGCGCCCTCGAACTCGCGCGGGCGCGGCGCGAGGAGCGGGGGGCGGCGCCGTGACCCTGCACTGGCTGCACGTGGCGGCGGCCTACGCGCTCGCCGCGCTCGGCTTCGGCGCGCTCGCGCTCGGCGCCTGGGTGCGGCACCGCGCGGCGCGGCGGCGCCTGCTCGCGCTCGATCCGCGCGCGGCGGCGCGCGAGGGGGTGGCATGACACGCAAGCGGCGCCGCCTCTACGTCCTGCTGCTGTGCGCGCTCGGCCTCGGCAGCGCGACGGCGCTGACGCTGACGGCGTTCCGGGACAACCTGGTGTTCTTCCGCTCGCCCTCCGACGTCGTCGCGGAGCCGCCGCCGCCCGCGCGCGCCTTCCGCCTCGGCGGCCTGGTCGAGACCGGCAGCGTCGAGCGGGCGACGGGCCCCGACGGCCGGCCCACGGTGCGCTTCCGCGTCACCGACGGGGCGCACGCGATTCCCGTCGCCTACAGCGGCGTCCTGCCCGACCTGTTCCGCGAGGGGCAGGGCGTGGTGACGCTCGGCCACCTCGGCGCGGACGGGGTGTTCCGCGCCTCCGAGGTGCTGGCGCGGCATGACGAGACCTACATGCCGCCCGAGGTCGCCGAGGCGCTGAAGCGCGCCGGGCACTGGAACCCCGCGCAGGGCGGGGCGCCGCCGGCGGCGGGGTGGAACACGCTCGACCCGGCGCGCGCGGCGCCGGCGCGGAGCGGCGGATCGTGAGCGCCGCACGGGGGAGTGCGGCCGCATGATCCCCGAACTCGGCCACTTCGCCCTCGCCCTCGCCTGCGCCGTCGCGCTCGCGCAGGGGGTGCTGCCGCTGGTCGGCGCGGCGCGCGGCGATGCGCGGCTGATCGCCCTCGCCCCGCCGCTCGCCGCCGCCCAGGCGCTCGCCGCCTTCGCCGCCTTCGTCGCCCTCGCCTGGAGCTTCGCGGTCAACGACACCACCGTGCTCGGCGTGGTGCAGAACAGCCACTCGGCCAAGCCGCTGCTCTACAAGCTGACCGGGACCTGGGGCAACCACGAGGGCTCGATGGTGCTCTGGGTGCTGATCCTCGCGCTGTGCGGCGGCGCGGTGGCGGGGTTCGGGCGCCGCCTGCCGGGGGCGCTGCAGGCGCGCGTGCTCGCCGTGCTCGCGTGGATCGCGGTCGGCTTCCTGCTGTTCATCCTCGCCACCTCCAACCCCTTCCGGCGGGTCTGGCCGCCGGCGCCGGACGGGCAGGGACTCAACCCGGTGCTGCAGGACCCCGGCCTCGCCTTCCATCCGCCGCTGCTCTACCTCGGCTATGTCGGCTTCGCGGTGACCTTCGCCTTCGCCGTCGCGGCGCTGCTCGAGGGCCGGGTGGACGCCGCCTGGGGGCGCTGGGTGCGCCCGTGGGCGCTGGCGGCGTGGGCGTTCCTCACGCTCGGCATCGCCCTCGGCTCCTGGTGGGCCTACTACGAGCTGGGCTGGGGCGGGTTCTGGTTCTGGGACCCGGTGGAGAACGCCTCGCTGCTGCCCTGGCTCGCCGGGACGGCGCTGCTGCACTCGGCGATCGTGGTGGAGAAGCGCGAGGCGCTGAAGGTCTGGACCGTGCTGCTGGCGCTGCTCGCCTTCGCCCTCTCGCTGCTCGGCACCTTCCTGGTGCGCTCGGGGGTGCTGAACAGCGTGCACGCCTTCGCCTCCGACCCGGCGCGCGGCGTGTTCATCCTGGTCCTGCTCGCGCTCTATGTCGGCGGCGGCTTCGCGCTGTTCGCCGCCCGCGCGCCGGCGCTGGCGCCGGCCGGGGTGTTCGCGCCGCTCTCGCGCGAGGGCGCGCTGGTGCTGAACAACCTGTTCCTGTGCTCGATCGGCGCGGTGGTGCTGAGCGGCACGCTCTATCCGCTGTTCGCCGACCTCGTGCTCGGGGTGAAGATCTCGGTCGGGCCGCCCTTCTTCCACACGGCGATCCTGCCGCTCGCCGCGCCGCTCCTGCTCGCCATGCCGATCGGGACGCTGCTGCCCTGGAAGCGGGCGCGGCTCTGGCCCGTGCTGCAGCGCCTGTGGTGGGCGGCGCTCGCCGCCGCCGGCGCGCTGCTCCTCGCCCTGGCGCTCGCCGGCGCGCGGGTCTGGCCGGCGCTCGGCTTCGCCGCCGCGGCGTGGCTGATCGGAGGCGCGGCGGCCGACCTCGCCGACCGCCTCGCGCTGTTCCGCCGGCCCGCCGCCGCCTGGGCGCGCGCGCGCGGCCTGCCGCGCGCCGCCTGGGGCGCGGCGCTGGCCCATGCCGGGCTCGGCCTCACCCTCGCCGGCATCGCCGGCATGGGGCTCGCGACCGAGGCGCTGGTCGCGCTCCGGCCCGGCGAGAGCGCACGCCTCGCCGGCTACACCTGGCGGCTCGAGGCGGTGCGCGACGTCGCCGGCCCGAACTGGTCCGCCCGCCGCGCCACCGTGACCGTCGGCCGCGACGGCGCCGTGGTCGCCGTGCTCGAGCCGGAGCGCCGCTTCTTCCCGCTCGGCCGCCAGACCACCACCGAGGCGGCGATCGCCACCGACCTCCTGCGCGACCTCTACGCCGTGCTCGGCGAGGAGCGCGACGGCGCGGCGATCCTCCGCCTGCACCACAACCCGCTCGCGCCCTGGATCTGGCTCGGCGCGGCGGTGATGGCGCTGGGCGGCGGGCTGTCGCTGTCCGACCGCCGCGTCCGCGTCGCCGCGCCCGCCCCGAGGGGAGCGACCGTGCCCGCATGAACGACACCGGCTCGCTCCCCCACGCCCCGCCGCGCGATGCCGCCGCGGCGCGCACCGCCCGCTCCCGCCGCTGGCTGCTCTACGCGCCGCTCGCCGCGGCCGGCGGCGCCGTCCTCGGCTTCTGGGCGCTGCTGCGCGGCCTCGGCACCGGCCGCTACGATCCGCGCGGCGTGCCTTCGGCGCTGATCGGCCAGCCGGTGCCGGACTTCGCGCTGCCGCCGCTCGAGGGGGCCGGCCTGCCCGGCCTCTCCGCCGCCGACCTGCGCGGCGGGCTGGAGCGGCCGGCGCTGGTCAACTTCTGGGCCTCCTGGTGCGTGCCCTGCCTGGTCGAGCACCCGCTGCTGATGCGCCTCGCGCGCGAGGGCACGCCGGTCTTCGGCATCAACTACAAGGACCGGCCGGAGGATGCGCGCGCCTTCCTCGGCCGCCACGGCAACCCCTTCGCGCGGCTCGGCGCCGACCAGCCGGGGCGCGTGGCGATCGACTGGGGCGTCTACGGCGTGCCGGAGACCTACCTGGTGGACCGCGGCGGCGTCATCCGCTGGCGCTGGGCCGGTCCGCTCACGCCGCCGCTCCTCGAGAGCGAGCTGCGGCCGCTGCTGCGGCGCCACGCCTGATGCCCCGCCGCGCCGCCCTCTTCCTGCTGCTCGCGCCGCTGCTGCCCGCCGCGGCGGCGCGCGGCGCCGTGGGCGATCCGGCCGAGCGCCTCGCCGATCCCGCGCTCGAGGCGCGCGCCCGGGCGATCGGGCGCGAGCTGCGCTGCCTCGTCTGCCAGAACCAGTCCATCGAGGACAGCAACGCCGACCTCGCCCGCGACCTGCGCCGGCTGGTGCGCGAGCGGATCGCCGCCGGGGCGAGCGACGCCGAGGTGGTCCGCTTCGTCCACGCCCGCTACGGCGACTTCGTGCTGCTGCGCCCGCCGCTGACCGCCGCCACCGCGCTGCTCTGGGCCATGCCGGCGCTGGCGCTGGCGGGCGGCGGGGCGGCGATCCTGCTCGCGCTGCGCCGCCGCCGCGCCGCGCCGGACGCCGCGGTGGAGACCGCGCCGCTCAGCGAGGCGGAGCGCGCGCGCCTCGCCGCGCTCGAGGCGGAGGGGGGAGAGCGGCGCCCGTCGTGACCTGGCTCGCCCTCGTCCTGCTCGCCGCCGCGGCGCTCGCCCCGCTCGGCCTCGCGCTGCTGCGCCCGCCGCGCCGCCCGCCGCCCGGCCGGCGCGAGGCCGACCTCGCCCTCTACCGCGCCCAGCTCGCCGAGCTCGACCGCGAGCGCGCGGCCGGGCGGCTCGATCCGGCGGCGCACCGCGCGGCGGTCATCGAGGTGCAGCGCCGCCTGCTCGCCGCCCCCGCGGAGACGGCGGGCGCGGCGCCGGCGCGGCGCCTGCCGCCGGCGCTCGCGCTCGGCCTGGTCCCGCTGGTCGCGGCGCTCGGCGCCGGGCTCTATCTGTGGCACGGCGCGCCGGGACTGCCCTCCGCCCCCTACGCCGAGCGCGCCGCGGCGGCCGCGCGCGAGGAGGCGCTGCTCGCCGAGCTGCGCGCCCGCCTCGCCGCGCTCGACCCGGCGAGCGAGACGGCGCGCCAGGGCTACGTGCTGCTCGGCAACGCCGAGCGCACGCGCGGCCGGCCGGCGGCCGCGGCGGAGGCGTGGACGCGGGCGCTCGCCGCGCGCTTCGACCCGGGGCTCGCCGGCGACCTCGCCGAGGTGGAGCTGGAGCGCGGCGAGACCGACGCCGCCCTTCGCTGGCTCGCCCGCGCGCTGGCGGAGGCGCCGCGCGAGCCGCGGCTGCGCTTCCTCGCCGGGCTCGCCGAGGCGCGCGCCGGGCGGGTGGAGAGCGCGCGCGCCGCCTGGCGCGCCCTGCTCGCCGACGCGCCGCCGGACGCGCCGTGGCGGGCGCTGGTGGAGCGGCGGCTAGCCGAGCTGCCGTGACGCCCCGCGCCGCGGCGGCCGCGCTCGGCCCGCCGCCGGCGCGCGCAGGTCGCCGAGCCGGTCCCGCAGGCCGCGGCGAGCAGCAGCAGGTAGCCGGCGGCGGTGACGACCGCGCCGGAGCGGGTGAAGTCGCGCCCGCGGAAGGCGCCGGTGCCGTACGCCACCATGTTCTGCGGCGCGTTGACGACGAGCATGAAGCCGAAGCTCGCCGCGAGCTGCAGGATCATGGCGACGCCGAGCACGTTCGCCGGCACGCCCGCCAGCGCCACCTGCTGCAGCACCGCGATCACGATCGGGATGAACGCCGCGGCCAGCGCGGTCGCCGAGGCGAAGCCGAGATGCACGACGATCGGGAACGCGGCCATCACGGCGACGGTCTCGAAGGGCCGGGCGTGCGCGAGGCCGAAGGCCTCGACGATCCGGGCGGCGAGCCAGGCGGCGCCGCGGGTCTGCACCAGCACCGCCCCCAGCGCGATGCCGACCGCGAACAGCACCAGCGTCCCCCAGGGGACGGCCGCCTGCGCCTCCTTCCGGCTGATCACGCCGAGGCCCGGCAGCAGCGGCACGGCCACGGCGAGGATGGTGGTCGAGGCGGTGTCGAGCGGGTGCAGGCGGCCCTCGCTCCCCCACAGCAGCAGCAGCACGAGGCCGGCGGCGAGCGTGCGCCACTCGCGCCCGCTCATCGGCCCGAGCGCGGCGAGCTCGCGCCGCACCAGCGCGCGCCCGCCCTCGAGGCGCTCGACCTCGGGGCGGTGGAAGCGCCAGAGGATCAGGAACAGCAGCGGGGTCATCAGCAGCCAGAACGGCGCCGCCGCGACGAGCCACTCCGTCCAGGTGACGGTCGCGCCGAGCGTCCGCCCGACCAGGCCGGGGAAGGTCGCGTTCGGCGCCGCCGCCGTCAGCACGCCGATGTTCATCACCGAGCAGACCTGCGCCGAGCCGACCATCAGCAGCGCGGCGCGGCGCGATGCGCGCGGGATGCCGAAGGCGGCGATGATGCCGGGGACGATCGGCACCACGGCCGAGACCCGCGCCGTCGCCGAGGGCACCAGGAAGGCGAGCGCGATCCCGGCCAGCAGCGTCCCGGCGAGGACGGCGCGCGCTGCCGCCGACGCGCGCCAGCACGGCGAGCGCGATCCGCCGGTCGAGCCCCGTCGCCGTGACTGCGGCGGCGAAGACCGGGGCGGCGCCGACCGGCGCCACCGCGTTGTCGGCGAAGCCGCCGATCGCGCGGTCGCGCGCCCGCGCGGCGCCGATGGTCCGCGCGGCGTCCTGCGGATCGGGCGCGAAGCCGATCGGGAGGGTCGTCAGCGCCGCGACCAGCACGGCGCCGACCGCGCAGTCCACCGCCCCGCTCCGCCGGAGCACGACGGCGAACGGCAGGAGGCCGATCGCGCGCTGCCCGGCCACCGGCCGGCCGGCGAAGGGCGGCAGCAGGCAGACGAGCAGCGGCGCCGCGGCGGCGAGGCCGAGGCCGGGCCGGCGGCGCCAGCCGGCGGCGTCGCGCGGGGGGCCGGCCTCCCGGTCCGCCGCCGTCCCGCCCGTGCCCGCCGCCATGCCGCCCCCCTCGCGCCGACCGGACGCAGGCCTTCGCGTCGCGGGGCGCGGCGCGCCTCGCGCGGGATCAATCCGCCGGCGCAGCGGAGCGGCCGCGCGTCCCGGATTCCGCTGCGGGGGCGATGCGCGCGGCGGCGGCGGGCCCATATGCAGCGCGCCCCGTCCGCGGCGCGGCCGATGCCGCCGCGGCGGGGCGCGAAGTGGCCGGCGAGGACAGCGCGATGCACGACGAGACGCAGACGACCGCGCCGCAGGCGCTGGCGCAGGCGGCCGGCGCGGCCCTGCTCGCCCAGGGCTTCGCCCACCTCCGCGCCCCGCGGATGCGCGCCCTGCTCGAGGCCGCCGGCGCCACGGACTGGGAGGGGTTCGCGGCGAGCTGGAACGATCTCGGCCTCGACGCCTACATGGCCGATGGCGGCCGCTACCGGCGGCGCCGCTTCGCCTGCTTCGCCGCCTCGCCCGCGGGCATCCGCCGCAAGCCGCACCAGCCGCACTACCAGAGCCGCGACTACAACCCGCTGAACGGCGGCGTCGAACGCTGGTTCGAGCCGGTGACCGAGGCGATCGCCGCCCACCCCGTGATGCGCGCCGTCCTCGCCGCCTGCCACGGGCTGTTCGACCGCCTGACGCCGCCTGCGGCGCGCCCGGACTCCTGGCATGTCGAGGTGCACCAGTTCCGCATCGAGGCCCGCCCCGGCGAGGCCGGCCGGCCGACCCCGGAGGGCATGCACCGCGACGGCGTGGACTGGGTGCTGGTGCTGCTGGTGCGGCGCGAGAACGTGGTGCGCGGCGAGACCGCGATCCACGACCTGCAGCGCCGCCCGCTCGGCAGCTTCACGCTGGCGGAGCCGATGGACGCGGCGCTGGTGGACGACAACCGCTGCTACCACGGCGTCACCCCGGTGCTGCCGCTGGACCCGGCCCGCCCGGCCCATCGCGACGTGCTGGTGGTCACGTTCCGGCGCGGCTGACGGCGTTTCCCCGGATTCGGCTGGCCTCCGCCGCCCCGCCGGGCGAGCATCGCGGCGGAAGAGGAGCGGCGTCCCGCCCGGAGGCGCCGGGAACCGGCGCGCCGTTCCGGAACGGACCGCAGGCGGCCGCGGACCGCATCGCCGGCGCCGCGGCGCGGGGGCGGACCAGAACCGGGCGTCGCTCTCGGCCCGGTCCGGCGAGCGCACCGGGGGCAGGGGCGAGGGAGAGGTAACGCGCCGCCCGCCCGACGATCCCGGCGGCGCGATTGGGGGGGTCGCGCGTGGGGCTCCTCGGCCGGGGGCGGGCGGCCGCAACCCCGAACGGTTGCGCGGCCGGCCCCTGGGCACGGGGCCGGTTGCGGCGATATGACGATATGAGGGGTCCGGCGCGGGGTGCCGGCGGGCCGTGGTGTCCCGGCCCGTCGCCCGCCGATGCGCCCCGCCGACCCGAGGGAGTCCGCAGCATGCCCGCCCACGCCCGCCCGCGATCCGTCGCCCTGCTCGGCGCCGGCCTCCTGCTCGCCCTCGCCGCCGCCGCCTGCGCGCCGCCGACCACCAACACCACCGTCGGGGTCGGGGCGGTCGGCGTGCAGGGCTACGCGACCTACGGCACCATCCTCCAGATGCGTCCGATCCAGATCGCCGGCACGCGCAGCGGCATCGGGGCCGCGGTCGGGGCCGGCGCCGGCGGCCTGGTCGGCAGCACCATCGGCCAGGGCTGGCGCGAGCGCACCCTCGCCGGGGTCGGCGGCGCGCTGATCGGCGGCCTCGCCGGCGCCGCCATCGAGGAGGGCACGACCGGCGGCACCGGCTTCGAGTTCATCATCCAGGAGGACGGCCGCTCCACCCCGATCACGGTCAACCAGACCAACGAGGAGGGGCTGCGCCCCGGCGAGCGGGTGCTGATCACCCGCACCGACCGCGTGCGCATCAGCCGCGCCGTCGGCGCGCCGCCGCCCCCGCCCCCCGCCTACGGCTACGGCACGGCGGTGAAGTAGCGGCGGCTCTGGCCGCGCGGCGGCGCGGCGTGTAAGGAGGCGCGCTGCCATGCTCGCCCCAGCGCCCGCCGCCGCGATCCCCGTCCGGCATTTCGACGCCGCCGCGCCGCGGCGCCTCGCGCGCGCCCTCGCCGACCTCGGCGAGGGGGCGCGGCGCTGGCGCCTGGCGGCGGCGCTGGCGTGGCTCGACCTGCGCAACCGCTACCGCGGCTCGGTGCTCGGCCCGCTGTGGCTCACGCTCTCCACCGCGGTGATGCTGGGCGCGCTCGGCTGGCTCTATGCCGCGCTGTTCCGGATGCCGGTCGGCGAGTACCTGCCCTGGCTCGCGGTCAGCCTGATCCTGTGGAACGTGATCGCCACCGCGGTCGGCGAGGCCTGCGCCTGCCTCACCGGCGCCGAGGCGGTGATCCGCCAGCTTCCGCTGCCGCACAGCGTGCACGCGCTGCGCTGCGTGATGCGCAACGCGCTGGTGGCGGCGCACAACCTGCCGCTGATCGCGGTGGTGTTCCTGATCTTCGGCGTCGCCCCGGGCTGGGGCGCGCTGCTCGTCCTGCCCGGTCTCGGCCTGATCGCGCTCAACGCCTTCGCCGCCGCGCTGCTGCTCGGCATGCTGTGCGCGCGGTTCCGCGACATCGGGCCGATCGTGGGGAGCGTGATGCAGATCGCGTTCTTCGTCACGCCGGTGATCTGGAAGCCGGAGCTGCTCGATCCGCGGCTGCGGCTGCTCCTGCCGCTCAACCCCTTCCATGCGGTGATGGAGACGGTGCGCGCCCCGCTGCTCGAGGGCGGCGGCAGCCCCTGGGCCTGGCTCGCCGCGCTGCTCTGGACCGCGGCGCATGGCGCGGTCGCCTTCGCCTTCTTCGCCCGCTTCCGCGGCCGGATCGCCTTCTGGGTGTAGCGGGGCGGCGGATGGCGCGCATCCTGGCCGAGGGGATCTCGATCGAGTTCCCGCTCTACCACCTCGGGGCGCGGTCGCTGAAGAAGCGGCTGCTCGCGGCGACCCCGCTCCGGCTGCGCGCGGACGCGGCGAACCGGATCGTCGTCGCCGCGCTGCGCGACCTCTCCTTCGAGATCCGGCGCGGCGAGCGGGTGGCGCTGGTCGGGCGCAACGGCGCGGGCAAGACGACGCTGCTGCGCACCCTGGCCGGCGTCTACGAGCCGGTCGCCGGGCGGCTGACGGTGGAGGGCGCGGTCGGGTCGCTGATCGACCCCGCGGCCGGCATGGACCCGGACGCGACCGGGCGCGAGAACATCGTGCTGCGCGCGCTCTATCGCGGCCTCACCGCGGCCGAGGGCCAGGCGCTGGCCGAGGAGATCGCGGCCTTCGCCGGCCTCGGCGAGTTCCTCGACGTGCCGGTGCGCGCCTACTCGGCCGGGATGCACGTGCGGCTCGCCTTCGCCATGGCGACGGCGATGACGCCGCAGGTGCTGCTGATGGACGAGTGGTTCCTCGCCGGCGACGCGGAGTTCATGGAGAAGGCGCAGGAGCGCCTTTCCCGCCTGGTGTCCGACGCCGACATCCTCGTGCTCGCGACGCACGACATGACGGTGGCGCGCGCCTGGTGCACGCGGGCGGTCCGCCTCGACGCCGGGCGCATTGTCGCCGACGGGCCGGTGACGGAGATCCTCGCCGCCGAGTGACCGGCCGCCGCGCCGGCAGGGCGCGGGGGCCCGCCGCGAGGCCAGGCGTCGGCGCGCGGCCTTCCCCCGCTTCCTCCCGCGGCCGCCCGCGGCGAGCCGGCGGGCAGAGCGGACCGCCGGCGGGGGAACCGCGGGACGCACCGCGCCGCCCCGCGGGCGATGCGGCGGAGCCGTCGCCTGGCGCGCGGCGCTAGCCGCGGGCGGCCGCCGCCTCGCGCCGCAGCCGCCGCCACTCGCTGCCCAGCGCCATCGCCACCGTCAGCAGCATGAACCCGACCACCACCGCGAACACCCCTCCCGGCGCGCCGCGGTCCAGGATCCAGCCGTAGATCATCGGCCCGACCGCGCCGGAGACGTTGAAGCCGGTCGAGACGATGCCGAACACCCGCCCCGCCGCGCCCGGCGGCGCCGCGGCGCGCACCAGCATGTCGCGCGAGGGCATGATCAGGCCGGAGAAGAACCCCGCCGCGCCCATCGCCAGCGCGAGCGGCACCGCCCCCAGCGGCACCGCGCCGACGAGCGCGATCAGCGCCGCGGTCAGCGCGAAGCTCGCCGCCGCGACCAGCCCGTGCCGCCGCGTCCGGTCGGCGAGCCAGCCGCCCGCCAGCACCCCCGCCGCGCTCATGCCGAGGAAGGCGGTCAGCGCCACGTTCGCCGCCGTCAGCGCCGCGCCGTAGCCCTGCGTCAGCGCGGCGACGGAGAAGTTCTGCACCCCGCCGGTCGAGAGGTTGAGCAGCAGGAAGAACACCGCCATCGCCAGCACCGCGGGCGTCAGCACCGCGCGCGCCGGCACGGCCGGCGCCTTCGGGCGCGCCGCGGACGAGGCCCCGGCGGCGCCCCCCGGTCCCGCCCCCTCCGCGCCGCGCGCGGCGAGCAGCAGCGGCACGGCGACCGCCGGCCCGACCAGCCCGGCGAGGACCAGCGCCGCCTCGAGCCCCGCCGTCGCGGCGAGGCCGAGCACCAGCGCCGGCGCCATGGCGCCGCCGAGGAAGCCGGCGAAGGTGTGGATCGAGAAGGCGCGGCCCATCCGCTGCTCGCCGATCGCGCGCGTCAGGATGGCGTAGTCGGCCGGGTGATAGACGCTGTTCGCCGCCCCGGCCATCGCCGCCGCCACCAGCAGCCAGGCGTAGCTCCCGACCAGGCCGAGCGAGACGAAGGCGAGGCCGCCGAGGCAGAGCGCGCCGGCCAGCATCCGCACCGGCCCCAGCCGGTCCACGACGAAGCCCATCGGCGCCTGGGTGAAGGCCGAGACGACGTTGAACACGGTGAGCGCGAGGCCGAGCTCGACGAAGCCGACGCCGAGGCGGTCGCGCAGCAGCGGGAACAGCGGCGGCAGCACGAGGATGTGCAGGTGGCTCACGAGGTGGGCCGCCGAGACGAGCCAGAGCGTGCGCGCCTCCTCCGCGCGGCGGTGCCGGTCCGGCGCGGCCGCGGCGGGCGCGGGAGCGCCCGGCCTGCCGCCGGCTCCCGTCGCGCTGCCCGCCCGCGTGCTGCTGCTCATGCCGTGGCGCCGCCTCCCGCCTGCCTGCGCCAAGCCCTACACCCGCCGGCCCGGGTCGTCGAGCGCATGGCCGGCCCGCGCCACGACCCGGCCGCCGCAGCGGCGCGGCGCGTCGCCTGCCGCGCCGATCCGCGCTCCCGGCCGTTTCCCGCCGTCCGCGATCCGCTCTAGGCGCCGGGCGTGCGGGGCGGCAGGATCGGCGGCGGGAGCGGAACGCACGGGCGGCCGGGAACCGGTGGACGAGAGCACGGGAACGGCGGCGCCCCCCGCCGCGGACGGCGAGGCCGGCGCGGCGCCGGGGGCCGGTCGCGGCGCCGCCGCGGCGCCGCGCGCCGGGAACGGCGCGCGGTCGCTCCTCGCCGAGCCCGCCTTCCGCCGCCTCTGGACCGTCGGCGCCGTTGTCTTCGTCGTCCGCTGGATCGAGATGATCGCGATCGGCGTCTTCGTCTATCGCCAGACCGGCTCGGCCTTCCTCGTGGCGATGATGACGATGCTGCGGCTGCTGCCGCTCGGCCTGCTCGGCGCCGTGATCGGCGCCGCGGCGGAGCGCGTCGAACGCCGCGCCGCGCTGCTCGCGGTGGTGCTCGGCGGCCTCGCCGTCTCGGCGGCGATGGCGCTGCTCGCCCATGCCGGGCAGCTCGCGGTGTGGCACGTCGCGCTCGGCAGCTTCCTCAACGGCATCGGCTGGGCGGCGGACAACCCGGTGCGCCGGCTGATGATCGGCGAGGCGGTGGGGCCGGAGCGCATGGGCACGGCGATGTCGCTCGACGTCGGCGCCAACAACGCGAGCCGCATCTTCGGCCCGACCCTCGGCGGCGCGCTCTACGCCGCGGCCGGGATCGAGGGCGCCTTCGCGCTCGGCGCGCTGCTGCATCTCGTCGCGCTCGGCGCGGCGCTGCGGGTGGGGCCGGCCCGCGCGGCGGGCGCCCCGGCGGCGGCCGCGGCCGGCGTGCTCGGGCGGATGGCGGAGGGCGTGGCGGCGGTGCGGCAGGACCGGCGGCTCACCGGCATCCTCGCCGTCACCGTGATCTTCAACCTGTTCGGCTGGCCCTTCACCAGCATGATCCCGGTGATCGGGCAGGACCGGCTCGGCCTCGGTCCGGACGGGATCGGGCTGCTCGCCAGCGTGGACGGGGTGGGGGCGTTCGGCGGGGCGGTGGCGCTCGCGCTGTGGGCGCGGCCGCGCCACTACCGCGCCTGCTATGTCGGCGGGGTGACGCTCTACCTCGCGACGCTGATCGCCTTCGCGCTGGCGCCGCAGGTCTGGCTCGCCGCGGCGGCGCTGCTGCTGACCGGCCTCGCCCAGGCCGGCTTCGCCACCATGCAGGCGACGCTTGTGTTCCTCGCCGCGCCGCCGGAGATGCGCTCGCGCGTGCTCGGCCTGCTCTCGGTCTGCATCGGCACGGGGCCGCTCGGCTTCGTGGCGCTCGGGCTGCTCGCGGAGGCGGTCGGCGCGTCGGCGGCGACGGCGGCGATGGGCCTCGCGGGCCTCGCCGCGCTGGCCGCGACGCGGCGGTGGTGGGGGAGGATCTGACGCCGGCCGGGTCCGCTCAGTGCTCCACCACGCGCCGGTAGAGGTGCCAGGTTGCGTGGCCGAGCACCGGCATCACCACCGCCAGCCCGACGAACAGCGGCAGGCAGCCGAGGAACAGCAGCCCCGCCACGATCAGCCCCCAGAGCGCCATCGGCACCGGGTTCACCGCGACCGCCCGCAGCGAGGTCCGCATCGCCGTCACCGGCCCGAGATAGGGCCGGTCGAGCAGCAGCGGGAAGGAGATCACGGTCAGGCTCAGCACCAGCGCGGCGAACAGGAAGCCCACCCCGTTGCCGATCAGGATCAGCCGCCAGCCCGCCCCCGTGGTGAACACGCGCGCGAGGAACTCCGCCATCGTGGCCGGCGGCGGCCCGGCGGCGCCGAGCGTCATGGCATAGACCGCTTGCGCCGCGGCCAGCCAGGCCACGAAGATCGCGAGCAGCATCACCGCGAGCACCGCGATCGCCCCGATCGCGGGCGAGCGCAGCACGTCGAAGGCGTTGAGCCAGGAGACCGGCAGGCCGCGCTCGCGCCGCCGGCTGATCTCGTAGAGGCCGAGCGCCGCCACCGGGCCGACCAGGGAGAGGCCGGCGACCAGCGGCCAGAGCAGCGGCATCAGCGGCCCGCCCCAGGCGGCGCGCGCGGCGGCCAGGCCGACGAGGGGATAGATCACACCGAGGAAGAGGAGCTGCGTCGGCGCGGCGAGGAAATCGGCGAGGCCGGCGGCGAGCGCCTCGCGCAGGTCGCGCACGCCGATGCGGCGGATGGCGGGAACCGCATGATTCTCGATGCTGACGGGATACCGCGCGGCCCAGACCCTTGGCATGGCATCGTCCCTCCGCAACGGGCCGCCCGCGCATGGCGTGGCGGCCGGAGGAAAGCCGTCCGGCGGCCGGCGCGGCCGGGCGAGGCGCGGCATCGCGGTGCGGCTGGCACCCGCCCGTCCCCGGCGGCCGGCGGATCTCGGCGCGGAAAATCTGGGGAGCGCAGCCGCACGGCGTCCATCACAGCCGCGCGAGGCCGCGGCCGTGCCGGCCCCCCTCGGCCGGGCGGCGCGGCCGGCGGGCCTAGGCCTCCCCCACGCAGTCCAGCATCGCCGCGGCCAGCGCCTCGGCCGGGCTGCGCCCGCCCCAGAGGACGAACTGGAAGGCGGGGAAGAACCGCTCGCACTCGGCGATGGCGATGTCCACCATGTCCTCGAGGCTCTCGACGCTCGCCCCGGGCGTGCCGCGCAGCAGGACGGAGTGGCGGAACACCGGCACCCCCTCCTCGCCCTCCAGGCCGAAATGGCCGAGCCAGAGCTTCTCGTTGGCCAGGGCGAGCAGCTCGAACAGCTTGTCCCGCCTGCCGGCCGGCACCTTCAGGTCGAAGGCGCAGGTGAAGTGCATGGCGCTGATCTCGGGCGACCAGGAGAAGTAGAGCCCGTAGTCGCACCACTTCCCCGGCGCCTCGGCGGCCATCTCGCCGTCCGAGCGGCGCTCGAAGGCCCACTCGTTGGCGGCGAGGATCTGCTCGAGGACGTCGAGGGGATTGGCGGCGGCTCGGTCGCGGTCGAGGCCCAAGGTGGCGGGCATCGCAACCCCTCCTTCCTTTCCGGCGGGTTCCCCCCTGAGGTCCGCCCGCCCCCTGGCTATTGGGGCCCTGCGGACGAACCCACCACAAGACCTAGACTAATCAAGCGGCGCGGAATTCCGCAAGAGTTTGGACACCGAACGGTTGCGAGGCGGTCTTCACCTGGCGGCGGAAGAGCCGTCCGCCGCGCCGCGGCCGCTCCCCTCCGCCTCCCGTTCCGCCGCCTCCTGCGCCGCTTCGGCGTTGGGCATCCCGGCCGAGGCCTCGGCCGCGGCGCTGCCTGCCGGGACCGTGCCTCCTCCGGCCGGACCGGGGGGCGGCGCCTCGCCCGGCCCGGCCGCCTCCTGCGCCGCCTCGGCGTTGGGCATCCCGGCCGAGGCCTCGGCCGCGGCGCTGCCCTGCGGGACGGTGCCGGTCATGGCCGCCGCCGCGGGCGCGTCGCGGCCGCCGACGCCGAGCCGCGCCTCCAGCGCGGCGACGCGGGCGGCCAGCGCCTCCGCCTCCTCCCGCGCCCGCCGGGCGACCTCCATCGCCGCGTCCAGATCCTCGCGCCGCACCAGCTCGAGCCGCTGGATCAGGCTCTCGACCTGGCTGCGCACGGCGGCCTCGACCTCGCTCCGCAGCCCGGCGAGGGCGGAGAAGGCGCCGCCCGCAACGCCCGCGAGGTCGTCGAAGAGGCCGCCCCGCCGCCCGCCGCGCCCGCCGGCGGGGCCGCCGCCACTCGTCTGCTCGCTCATGCGCGTGTCGCCTCCTCTTCGCGCCGCCCGTCGCCCTGTCCGTCCGCCGGCCGGCTTGCCCGGGCCGCCGGCCGCGCCCTATACCGCGCCGGCGCCGCGCCGCGCGAGAGAGGCCGGCCGGCCCCCTCGCGCGCAGGACGGACGGGACGCGCTCCGCATGTATCTTGTCACCGGCGGCGCCGGTTTCATCGGCTCCAATCTCGTCGCCGCGCTGTGCGCCCGCGGGGCCGAGGTGATGGTGGTGGACCGGCTGCGCGACGGGGAGAAGTGGCGCAACCTCGCCCATCACCCGATCGCCGGCATCCTGCCGCCCGAGAAGATCGAGGACTACCTCGCCGCCCGCCCGCCGGTGGAGGCGGTGCTGCATCTCGGCGCCATCAGCGACACCACGGCCCGCGACGGGGACCTGGTTGCGGCGGTGAACTTCACCCTGCCGCTCTGGCTGTGGTCCTGGTGCACGGAGGCGGGGGTGCCCTTCCTCTACGCCTCCTCCGCCGCGGTCTACGGCGACGGCGCCCTCGGCTTCGACGACGACGCCTCGCCCGCGCATCTCGCGCGGCTGCGCCCCCTCAACCTCTACGGCTGGTCCAAGCTCGCCTTCGACCGGCGGGTGGCGGACCTGCTCGCGCGCGGGGCGCCGGCCCCGCCGCAATGGGCAGGCCTGCGCTTCTTCAACGTCTACGGCCCGAACGAATACCACAAGGGCCGCATGGCGAGCGTGCTCTACCACAAGTTCCGCGAGGTGACGGCCGGCCGGCCGGCGACGCTGTTCCGCTCCGACCGCCCGGACATCGCCGACGGGGCGCAGGCGCGCGACTTCGTCCACGTGGACGACTGCGTGGACGCCATGCTGTGGCTGCTCGACCATCCCGAGGTGTCGGGGCTGTTCAACCTCGGCACCGGCACGGCGCGGACCTTCCTCGACCTGGTGCTGGCGCTGTTCGCGGCGCTCGACCGGCCGGCCGAGATCCGCTTCGTCGAGATGCCCGAGGACCTGCGGGGCAAGTACCAGTACTTCACCGAGGCGCGCATGGACCGGCTGCGCCGGGCCGGCTGGACCCGGCCGCCGACCCCGCTCGAGGAGGGGGTGCGGCGCACCGTGCAGGAGTTCCTGCTCCGGCCGGATCCCTACCGCTGATGCTGTTCGCCCTCCCCTTCCCGCGGATCGATCCGGTCCTCGTCGAGATCGGGCCGTTCGCGATCCGCTGGTATGCGCTCGCCTACATCGCCGGCATCGTGCTCGGCTGGCGGCTGGCGCGGCGGCTGGTGCAGCGCCCGCCGCCGGCGGCCACGCCGGAGCAGCTCGACGATTTCGTCACCTGGGCCACGCTCGGCATCGTGCTCGGCGGGCGGCTCGGCTACGTGCTGTTCTACCGGCCCGGCTACTACCTGTTCCACCCGTGGGAGGCGCTGGCCATCTGGCACGGGGGCATGAGCTTCCACGGCGGCATGCTGGGGGTGGTCCTGGCGCTGTGGTGGTTCGCGCGCGCGCGGCGGCTCGATCTGCTGCGCTTCGCCGACCGGGTGGTGTGCGTGGTGCCGATCGGGCTCGGGCTCGGCCGGGTGGCGAACTTCATCAACGGCGAGCTGTGGGGGCGGGTGACGGACGTGCCCTGGGGGATGGTGTTCCCCGGCGCCGGCCCGCTGCCGCGGCATCCGAGCCAGCTCTACCAGGCGGCGCTGGAGGGTGCCCTGCTGTTCGCGCTGATGATGGCGCTGGTCGCGCGCCCGGGGATCCGGGCGCGGCGCGGCTTCCTCTCCGGCGCCTTCCTTGCCGGCTACGGCGTGGCGCGCATCACCGGCGAGTTCTTCCGCCAGCCGGACGCGCATCTCGGCTTCCTCTGGGGCGGGGCGACGATGGGGCAGCTCCTGTCGCTGCCGATGCTGGCGGCGGGGCTGTGGCTGATGCTGCGCAGCAAGGCGGCGCCGGAGCCGGCGCGCGCGGCGCCGCCGGCCGGCTGAGGCGGCGCCCGCAGCCGCCCCTCGCCCGTCATGCCTTCCAGACGATCCGCTCCGGCGCCGGCCCGGTGGGGTCGCAGCGCAGCCACTCGCCGTTCGCCACGCTCCGGCCGGTCAGGCAGAGGATGAACCCCCAGTGGGAGACCACCAGCGTGTCGCGCCAGTCCGGCAGCGCCGCCATCTCGGCCCGGAACAGCGCCGCGCGGGCCTCGACCTGCTCGGCCGGCTCCTCGGCGGCGGGCCACCACACCTCCTCGAGCCGGGCGAAGTCGAGGTGCGGGAAGCGCCGCGCCAGCTCCGTCGCCGGGGTGCCGATGTCGCAGGTGAAGGCGTAGCGTTCGCGCACCGTCGGGATGACGATCACCGGCAGGTCGAGGCGGCGGGCGATCGGTTCGGCGGTCTGCAGCGCCCGGGTGTAGGGGCTCACCAGGATGCGGCGCAGGCCCTCGCCCGCCAGCGCCGCGGCCGCCGCCTCCGCTTGGCGGCGGCCGAGCTCGGTCAGCGCCGGGTCGCGGATGCCGGGATCGCGCCGGGTCGCGCCGAAGTGCAGGTTGAACTCGCTCTGGCCGTGGCGCAGGAGGATCATCGGGACGTTCAGTGGCCGGGAGGGGCCCCACCCGCCCGGCGATACCGCGCCGGAGCGCCCGCGGGCAAGCCGCCCGCCGCGCCGTTGCGGGGGCGGTGCCGGGCCCCTAAGTCTGCGTCGAAGGAGTCCGAGCAATGCAGGCCGGCGGCATCCCGATTGACCTGATCCTCTACGCGATGGTCGCGGCGTTCCTGGTGCTGCGCCTGCGCAGCGTGCTCGGCCGGCGCACCGGCTTCGAGCGCCCGCCGCAGCCGGAGCGCCCCGCGGGCTATGACCCGCGCACCACCCGCGCCGCCGAAGGCGAGGCGGAGGCCCGCGCGCCCGCCGCGCCGGCCGCCGGGCAGGCGCGCCGCGTCATCCCCGATCCGCGCTCGCCGGTGGGCCAGGCGCTCGCCCGCATCCGCGGCGTTGATCCCGGCTTCGACCCGAACCGCTTCCTCGAGGGCGCCGAGGCCGCCTTCCGCATGATCGTCACCGCCTTCGCCGAGGGCGACCGCGCCACGCTGCGCGCGCTGCTCTCCGACGACACCTACGCCGGCTTCGAGCACGCCATCGCCGCGCGCGAGGCGGCCGGCGAGCGCCAGCGCACCGAGATCCGCGCCGTGCAGGAGGTGGCGATCGAGGCCGCCGACCTGCGCGGCACCGTCGCCGACATCACCGTCCGCTTCGTCAGCGACCAGGTCAACCTGACCACCGGCCGCAACGGCGAGGTCGTCTCCGGCACCGAGGCCGTGACCGAGCTCACCGACCTCTGGACCTTCCAGCGCGACCTGACCAGCGGCGATCCGACCTGGCGGCTGGTGGCGACCCGCTCCGGCTGAGCGGCCCGCGCGCGGTCGCGCCGCCGCAGGGCGCAGGCCGGGCCGGGCAGGCGAGGCAAGGGGGCGGCGGCGCACGCGCCGGGCGAGGCGCCGAGCCGCAGCGCGCAGGCCAAGCGAGGGGACGTGGCGCGGGGACGAGGCGCGCAGGCCAGGCGAGGGGACGCGGCGGGGGGCGACGCCGGCCGGCGGTCGGCCGCGCCGCGGCGATGGTCCGCGGCGGAACCTGAGCGGGCGGGGGTTCCTCTCCGCACCGCCTGCGGCGTGATGCCCCCGCCCCCGCGCGGGGCGGTTGCCGCGCCGGGCCGGCAATTCCTATCCCCGGGCGTGCCGCGCCGCGCCGCTCTCGCCTTCCTCGGGCTTGCCCTGCTGTCGCCGGCCGCTGCGGCCGGGGAGCGCCAGGGCGCCGCCGCACCGGCTCGGGCCGCCGCGACGGCCCCGCTCCTGCGTCCCGTCTCCTGGCACGCCCTGCCCGGCTGGACCGAGGACCGGCCCTCCGAGGCGCTGCCCGCCCTGCTGGAGAGCTGCCGCGCGTTCGCCGCCCTGCCGGCGGAGCGCGCGCCGGACGCGCCGGAGCAGGCGCCGCCGCCCGGCGGCAGCCCGGCCGCATGGCGCGCGCTCTGCGCCGAGGCCGCGGCGCTCCGCGCCGCCCTGGCGCGCCCGGCCGGTCCCGCGCCCGGCACGGAGGGTGCGATCGCCGCACGACGCGAGGCGCGCGCCCGCCGCTTCTTCGAGCGCCGCTTCCGGCCCTTCGCCGTCGCCGCGCCCGGCCTGCTCACCGGCTACTACGAGCCGATCCTGCGCGGCGCGCGCGCGCCCGGCCCGAGCTTCCCCGTCCCCCTCTACGCCCCGCCGCCGGAGCTGGCGGAGGCGACGATCGCCCCCGTGGCGCAAGGCGGCGCGCCGGGGGCCCCTGCCGCGCGGCGCGTCTGGGGCCAGTGGCGCGACGGGCGGCTCGAGCCGCTGCCGGACCGGGCCGCGATCGAGGACGGGGCGCTGGCGGGGCGCGGCCTCGAGCTGGTCCATGTGGACGACCCCGTCGAGGCCTTCTTCCTGCACATCCAGGGCTCCGGCCGGGTGGTGCTGGCGGACGGCACGCTGCTGCGCCTCGGCCATGCCGGGCAGAACGGCCATCCCTACCGCGCCATCGGGCGGATCCTGATCGAGCGCGGCGAGATCCCGCGCGAGCGGATGTCCCTGCAGGCGATCCGCGCCTGGCTGAACGCTCCGGGCCGGGAGGGAGAGGAGCGCGGGCGACGGCTGATGCGCGAGAACCCCTCCTTCGTCTTCTTCCGCCTGGTGGAGGGGCTGCGGCCGGACCAGGGGCCGATCGGCACGCTCGGCGTGCCGCTGACGCCGATGCGCTCGCTCGCGGTGGACCCGGCCTTCGTGCCGCTCGGGGCGCCGGTCTTCCTCGCGACGCACGGCGAGGGCGGCGGCGGGCCGCCGTTGCGCCGGCTGGTGGTGGCGCAGGACACGGGCGGGGCGATCCGCGGCCCGGCGCGCGGCGACCTGTTCGTGGGCTGGGGACCGGAGGCCGGGGACCGCGCCGGGCGGATGCGCGAGCCGGTCGAGATGTTCGTGCTGCTGCCGCGCGAGCGGACGGCGGGGGCGGCGCCCTGGCCGGGGCGGACCGGGGGGGAACGCGCCACGGGAACGCCGCGGCGGTCCTGAGCCGGCTCTCCCGGCTCGGAGCACGGCCGGGCCGGCCGCGCCTCGACGCCGGGGCGGCGCGGTGCCACTACTGGCGCCGCCATGCCAGCCCCCGCCCGCCCGCGCGTCGCGCTCTTCGTCACCTGCCTCGTGGACCTCTACCGCCCGAGCGTCGGCTTCGCCGCGCTGCGCCTGCTGGAACGCGCGGGCTGCGAGGTGGTGGTGCCGCGGGGCCAGACCTGCTGCGGCCAGCCGGCCTACAATTCCGGCGACCGCGCCGATGCGCGCGACCTCGCCCGCCGGGTGATCGAGGAGTTCCTGCCCTACGACCACACCGTCGCCCCCTCCGGCTCCTGCGCGGCGATGATCCGGCACCACTACCCCGCGCTCTTCGCCGACGACCCGCAGGAGCGCGCCCGCGCCGAGCGGCTGGCGGCGAAGACGCACGAGCTGGTCTCCTTCCTCGCCGACGTGATAGGGCTGCAGCGGGTGGAGGCGCGCTACGACGGCATCGTCGCCTACCACGATTCCTGCTCCGGCCTGCGCGAGCTCGGCATCCGCGACCAGCCGCGCCGGTTGCTCGCCTCGGTGCGCGGGCTGACGCTGAAGGAGCTCGCGGAGCCCGAGGTGTGCTGCGGCTTCGGCGGCACCTTCTGCGTCAAGTATCCGGACATCTCTACGCGCATGGTCGCCGACAAGGCCCGCGACGTGGCGGCGACCGGGGCGGATACGGTGCTCGCGGGCGACCTCGGCTGCCTGCTCAACATCGCCGGGCGGCTGCGGCGCGAGGGCTCGCCGGTGCATGTGCGCCACGTCGCCGAGGTGCTCGCCGGCATGACGGACGAGGTGGCGCCGATCGGCGAGACGCGCTGAGGCGCGCCGGGCGCGGGGGCGAGAGCCGTTCCGCCCGGCTCGGCGCACGGCCCGGCGGACGGCTTCGCGCGCCTGCCCGTTTCCGCCCCCCGCGATCCGCCCCGGCGCCGTTCCCGCACGCCTGCGCGCGCGGCGCGCGGCCCGGCGCATCGTCCGTCGCGCGGATCCGCGCTCCCGCCCGTTTCCGGCCGCCGGCGATCCGCCCTACAGGGCCGCGGCCGCCGGCACCTCCACCTCCAGCCAGCCGCGCGCGTCCATCCGCGCCGCGTCGCCGGGGAGCAGCAGCACGGTCGTGGTGTCGCTCTCGACGATCGCCGGGCCGTCCAGGCGCTGATCGGGGGCGAGGGCGGCGAAGTCGAACACCGGCGCCTCCGCCGTGCCGCCGTCGGCGAGCAGGATGCGCCGCCGCGCGACCGGCGCGGCGGGCGCGGCGGCGGCGGGCGCCTCCGGCACCGGCATCGCCGGCAGGCGGCCCACCACGGCGACGCGCGCGTTCACCAGCACCACCTCCTCGCCGCGCAGCGCGTAGGTGAACAGCGCCTCGTGGCGGCGGTGGAAGGCCTCGCGCACGCGCTCGGCCAAGCCCGGCGAGTCCCAGTCGAGCTGATCGAGCGGCACGGCGATCTCGAACACCTGCTCGCCGTAGCGCATGTCGGCGGCGCGGCGGGTCTCGACCTGGCCGCCGAACCAGGCGGCGACGCGGGCGCGGCCCTCCGCCTCCAGCGTCGCGAAGGCGGTGCGCAGGGCGTCGTCGGGCGGCACGCCGGCGGCGGTGTCCGCCGCGCTGCGCGCGACCTCGTAGCGGAGGTCGGTGTGCAGCATCCCCCAGGCGGAGAGGCCGGCGGCGAAGAGCGGCACCGCGACGCGGCGGATGCCGAGCTCGCGCGCCACGGCGCTGACATGCAGCCCGGCGGCGCCGCCGAAGCCGAGCAGGGTGTAGTCGCGCGGGTCCACCCCGCGGCGCACGGTGGCGAGGCGGATGCCGTCGGCCATGTGCACATTGGCGAGCCGGTGCGTGCCCGCCGCCGCCTGCGTCGCATCGAGGCCGAGGCGCGCGCCGAGCGCGGCGAAGGCCCGCTCCGCCGCCGCGAGATCGAGCCGCCGCCGCCCGCCGAGGAAGTTCCCCGGATCGAGATAGCCGAGCAGCAGGTTGGCGTCGGTCACGGTCGGCTCGCTGCCGCCCTGGCCGTAGCAGGCCGGCCCCGGGGCGGCGCCGGCGCTCCGCGGCCCGACCCGCAGCGTGCCGCCCGGGCCGAGATGGGCGATCGAGCCGCCGCCGGCGCCAAGGGTGATGATGTCGAGGCTCTCCAGCGCGATCCGCTCGCCGCCCACCGTGCGGCCGCGGCCAAGCGCCGCCTCGCCCGCCGTCACCAGCGCGATGTCGGTCGAGGTGCCGCCGACGTCGAAGGTGACGAGGTCCTGGCCGAGCCCGCGCCGCGCCAGAGCCAGCGCCGCCGCCACGCCGCCCGCCGGGCCGGAGAGCGCGGTGCCGGCGGCGAGGCGTGCCGCCTCCTCGACCGGGGCGACGCCGCCGTGCGAGAGGATGACGAACACCGGGCCCGCGTAGCCCGCCTCGCCGAGCCGCGCGCGCAGACGCGAGAGGTAGCGCGCGACGACCGGGCCGACATAGGCGTTCACCGCCGCGGTCGAGAAGCGCTCGAACTCCTTGATCTGCGGCAGCACCTCGGCGGAGAGGGTCACGTAGACGCCGGGCAGCGCCCTCGCCACCGCCGCGCCGGCGCGGCGCTCGTGCGCGGGGTCGCGCCAGGAGTGGAGGAAGCAGATCGCGACCGCCTCCACCTCCGCCGCGGCGAGCGCCGCGATCGCCTCGGCGAGCGAGGCCTCGTCGAGCGGCACCTCCACGCGCCCGTCCACGCGCAGGCGCTCGCGCACGGGAAGGCGCAGGCGGCGCGGTACGAGGGGCGGGGGCGGGGGCAGGCGCAGGTCGTAGCGCTCGGGCTTCAGCCCCTCGCGCATCTCGATCACGTCGCGATGCCCCGCGGTGGTGAGCATGGCGACGCGCGCGCCCTTGCGCTCGAGCAGCGCGTTGGTCGCGACGGTGGTGCCGTGGACGATGCGCTCGGTGCGTGCGAGCAGGTCGGGCAGCGGCAGGCCGAGCGCCGCGGCGAGCACGCCGAGCGCCGCGACCACGCCCTCGCTCTGGTCGGCCGGCGTGCTCGCCGCCTTGGCGAGGGTGGTACGGCCGTCCGGACCGATGCAGACGACGTCGGTGAAGGTGCCGCCGACGTCAATGCCGATGCGGTAGCCGCTCATCGGGTGACATAGCCCTCGGCGAGGTCGGCGGCGCGCGCGGCGGGGTCGCGCTTCTCGGGCGGCCCCCAGCCGCCGCCGCCCGCGGCGCGCACGTGCAGCACGTCGCCGGGGGCGAGGGGGATGCCGACCTCCTTGGTGCGCAGCGCGCGCTCGCTCCCGTCGGCGCGCCGCAGACGGTAGTCGTGCGGCACCGAATCGCGCCCGCCGAGGATCCCGGCCGAGCCGTGGCGCGCCCCGTCGCCCGCGGTGTTCGCCACCGCCGGGCCGTCGGTCTCGATCACCAGCTCGAGCTCGCCGCCGAGACCGCCGCGGTGCTGGCCGTCGCCCGCCGAGTCGGGGCGGAACTCGTGGCGGCGGAAGAACAGCGGGAAGCGTGCCTCGGCCATCTCGACCGAGCCGAATTTCAGCCCGCCGGCGGAATGCCACTCGCCCACCGTGGACCAGCCGTCGCCCTTCGCCGAGCCGCCACCGCCGGGGCGGGCGTGGAACATGTGCCAGACGAACTCCCGCCCCGGCCGGCGCGCGTCGCGCCCCTTGATGGCGACGCGGAAGCGCCGGCCCCAGCCGCCCATCGCCCGCTCCGGGCAGGCGTTGGCAAGCGCCTTCACCACCGCCTCGACGATCTCGTTCGAGCAGTGGGAGGTGCACATCGTCACCGGCGCCCCCTCGCGCGCCCAGACCACCGTCCCTTCCCGCGCGCGCACGGCGAGCGGGCGGAAGGCGCCGTCGTTCTTCGCCACCTCCGGATCGAGCAGGAAGGCGAAGGCCATGCGCACCGCGCTCATCATGTTGGGATAGGAGGAGTTGACGAAGCCCGGCGTCTGCGGGTCGCTCTCGGAGAGGTCCACGGTCAGCGAATCGCCGCGCTTGGTGACGGTGGCGCGGATCGCGATGTCCTCGCCGCCGAAGCCGTCGTCGTCGAGGAACGCCTCGCCGCGCCAGGTGCCGTCGGCCCAGGTGGCGACGATGCGTCGCGCGTGCCCCTCGGCGAGGTCGAGGATCGCCTCCACCGCGGCGTCGAGCAGCCCCGCCCCGTGGCGCGCGAGCAGCGCGAGCAGGCGCCGCTCGCCGAGATGCGCGGCGCCGATCATCGCCATCAGGTCGCCGCGCACGTCGCGCGGCAGGCGGGTGTTGGCGGCGATCATGCGGAGCAGGTCCTCGCGCGGCCGCCGCCCCTCGCCGAGGCGGATGGGCGGCAGCCGCAGCCCCTCCTGCCAGATCTCGGTGGCGGCGGGGTTGTAGCCGCCATGCGTCGCGCCGCCGATGTCGGTGTGGTGGGCGCGCACGACGCAGAGGAAGCGCAGCGCCCCCTCGGCGAAGACCGGCACGATCGCGGTGAGGTCCGGCAGGTGGCTGCCGCCGTGGTAGGGGTCGTTGAGCAGGTAGATGTCGCCCTCGGCGATCGCGTCGCCGAAGGCCTCCACCACCGCCTGCGCGGCGAAGGGCATGGCGCCGACATGGACCGGGATGTGGTCGGCCTGCGCCACCAGCCGGCAGCGCGCATCGCAGAGCGCGATCGAGAAGTCGCGCGAGGAGTTCAGGATCTGCGAGTAGGTGGTGCGCAGCATCGCCTCGCCCATCTCCTCGACGATGGCGCGGAAGCGGTTGTCGAGGACGGCGAGGGTGACGGGATCGGGCGCGGCGGGGCGGGGCGGCATGGCGCGACCGTTCCGGCCGGCCGGCGGCGCCGTCAAGCCCTCTTCCCCGCCGGGCGGTGCGCGAGGGCACGCCGGGCGCACATGTGGCGTCTCGGGGGGTCAGGACGCGCGCAGGAGGCGCGGCACGGGGGGGCGGCCGCGCGCACCGGCCTTGGTCGCCCTGGGCTCGCCCCGTCCCCGGTGTCTCCGCCCGGCCGCTGGCGGCGGCGCTCGCGCACCGGCCGTGATCGGCCGGCGCCGGCGCACGCGTCCCCCGGCATGCGCGATGCCCGCGCCGACGCGCCGAGGCGGGCGGGGCTTCGCGCCGCGCCGCCGCGCGCGCATGATCGCGGCCGGGCCCGATGGGGAGACCGCCGCATGACCGCGACCGCCGCCGAAACGCCGCGCGACCTGCGCATCCTGGCCGAAGGGCTGCGCTTCCCCGAAGGCCCGGTCGCGATGCCGGACGGCTCGGTCGCGCTGGTCGAGATCGAGGCGGGACGCATCACGCGCGTCGCGCCGGACGGCACGAAGAGCGTGATCGCGCGCCCCGGCGGCGGACCGAACGGCCTCGCCCTCGGCCCGGGCGGCAGCCTCTACGTGACCAACAACGGCGGCTTCGCCTGGCACGAGGAGCCGGGGATGCTGCGCCCCGTCGGCCCCTCCGCCGACTACCGCGGCGGGCGCATCGAGCGCGTGGATCCCGCGACCGGCGCCGTCACCGTGCTCTACGAGCGCTGCGGCGAGCACCGCCTCTGCGGCCCGAACGACCTGGTGTTCGACGGCCAGGGCGGATTCTGGTTCTCCGACCTCGGCAAGGTGCGCGCGCGCGGGCGCGACCACGGCGCGGTCTACTGGGCGGCGGAGGACGGCTCGCGCATCGTCGAGGCGGCGCACCCGGTCCCTGGCGGCGCGAACGGCATCGGCCTCTCGCCGGACGGGAAGACGCTCTACGTGGCGGAGACCGAGACCGGCCGGCTCTGGGCCTTCGACGTGCTCGGCCCCGGCGTGCTGCGCAAGGAGCCCTGGCCGAGCCCGCATGGCGGGCGGCTGGTCTGCCAGTTCCCGGGCTTCCGCCGGCTCGACAGCCTCGCCGTTACCGCCGCCGGCAACATCGTCGTCGCGACGCTGGTGAGCGGGGAGCTCACCACCGTCGCGCCCACGGGCGAGATCCTGCGGGTGGTGAGGATGCCGGAGCGGATGCCGACCAACATCTGCTTCGGCGGGCCGGACATGCGCACCGCCTACGTCACGCTCTCGCTCACCGGCAGGCTCGTCAGCCTGCCCTGGGACGAGCCGGGGTTGCGGCTGCCCCATTCCTGATTCCCGCGCGATCCCGCGCGCGGCGGCGCGCCATCCCGTCCGCGACGGGACGTGGCGACGGTCCCCGCGGGCGGGAACACGGCGTTCGGCGGGGGGGCCGCGGGGCGTGCGCCGGTGCGGAGGGCCGCGCGCTGGCTGGGCGTTGGCCCGGCGTGCCGCCTGCGCCGACCGGGTGGCCCGTCCGGCTGCTCCGGCTCAGGCAGCCGGCGTGCCGGCGACGCGGTTGCGCGGCAGCAGCAGCGCGGCGCGCGCGCCGATGCCGGGCGCCGCCTCCAGCTCCAGCCCGCCGCCATGGGCCTCCAGCAGGCCGCGCGCGACGGCGAGGCCGAGGCCGACGCCGCGCGTGCGCCCGGCCGCGGGAAGGCCGGCGGCCGGCGCGGCGCCGGGCGCCAGGTCGTCGCTCGGCACGCCGCTGCCCTCGTCCTCGACCAGGATGGCGATGCTCCCGCCGCGGTCCGGATCGAGCCGCAGCTCGATCCAGTCGCCCGGGCGCGAGAGGTGGGCGGCGCGGGCGAGGACGTCGCGCAGCGCGCCGCGCAGCGCGCGCCGGTCGGCGTGCAGCGACAGCGCGCCGAGCTCGGGGGCGATCCGCCAGTGGCGGCCGGCGGCGCCGGGCTCCGCGGCGACGGCGGCGATCGCCTCCTCGAGCAGCGGGCGCAGGGGGAAGGTCTCCTCGTGCAGGGCGGGGGAGCCGGACTGCAGGGCGAGGAGGGCCTCGAGCCGCTCGCTGGCGCGCCGCAGGTCGCGCAGGACCGCGGCGAGCGCCTCGGCCTCCGCCCGCGCTTCCGCCGCCGGCAGGGAGCCGCCCCCGCCCGCCGCGGCGAGGGCGCGCAGCAGCCGCTCCGCCCGGCCGGCGAGGGAGAGCCCGGGCCCGCGCAGCTCCGCCGCCGCCAGGCCGAGCCGGCGCTCCGCCGCGGCCGCCCGGCGTTCCGCCGCCGCCGCGCGCGCCGCCGCG
>NZ_JAHZUY010000037.1 GCF_019458025.1 Caldovatus aquaticus
CCGGGCACCTACCGGCGCGATCGGCGAAGTGTCGGGGCGCTGCAACGTAGTCCCGCAAACCGGCTCGCTCCGCGAGGCGTCGCAGCCGGCGCGCATTCTCATAGATGGTGGAGCGGTGCAGGCCGGCTTCGGCCGATGCGGCGCGCAGGTTCGGCGTCAGCAGCAGATCGCAGCAGCGCCGCAGCGCCGGAGGCAGCCCTTCGAGGAAGCGCCTGACGTCGAGGGCAAGCGCCTGGTCGGCTTCCGAGACCGCCTGCGGATCGGGGAGGCTGTCCGCCAGCACCGGGCGCTCGGCGCCATCGTCGCCTTCATCGAGGCTGAGGTGCTGGCGCTCCGCGCGTAGGCGTGCCGTGGAGCAAAGCAGCGAGGCGACGCGGTGCGCGATGACGCGATCCGCGAAGGTCGCGAAGCTCGCGCGGCTTGGATCGAAGGCAGCACGCCGGCGCCAGAGATCCAGGAACAGATCCTGCGCGATGTCGTCGGCATCCATGCCGGGCATGCGGCCCTGTCGGGCCAGACGCTTCGCGGTGTGGCGGATGTGCTTGAGGATGCGCGCGTCGAACGTCGCTTCCCGGGTAGGCTGCTCCATGATGCTTCGCCGTCGATCGAGGACGGGCTCGCGGCCCGATCGATCGCGACCGGCGAAATTTCACCGACAGGGCTGGGATCAGTGCCGGCGAACGGCGGCTGGCGCGGCGAGAGCCAGCGGACTCAGGGCGGAGGCAGCGCGAAAAAAAGTGCTGATGGCGCCCTCTGGCGCCGGTGAAAATTCACCGCCGCGGGCTGGACATGCGGACGGCCTTGGGTCGCTCATCCCGCATCACGAAGGCAGTCTGGTAGCTTCGAGTCCTGCGATTCCAGCGGATGGGGTCCCCCTGGATGCGGAAGGCCTCACGAAGTCGCTTCGTCAGGGCTTGCTTATCCTTCTTGTAGTCCTCCACGACGTCGGGGCTCATCGGCCCGAGCGATCCACCGACCCGGGCCAGTGCCTGGAGGAACACCCACGCTTCGGTGGGCTTGCCCGAGCGACCATCCTTCATCCCGAGGTGGTCTGGTTCCAGCCGCCGGGTCTGGCTGCGGAAGCTGACGTTGAGCACCTCGTCGGCGACGAGAGTGAAAGTGAGCTCACCCCACGTGGCGTCGGGCGGAAGTTCCCAGACCGGCTGAGGGCCGGCGGTGCGGGTCCGGGCGGCCAGAGCCTCCCGGATCGGCGCGAGCAGGATGGCCGGGGGCTGGAGCGCCTCAAACCCGGTGGCACCGAGCCCCACGGCTTCGGACAGCGGGATCACCTGGTGGCCAGCGGCTGTCAGCCGGGTCTGGAAGGCTGTCGGCAGCGACAAAGGCCGGGGAACCAGCACGACGCTGCCAGCCGGATCGAGGCCTGCCTGCCTCAGGTCATCCTCGGCGAGGGCTTCCGCCTGGCCAGGAAGCGCCAGGAGGATCGGAGACGCAAAGCCAGCCGCAACCGCGCGCCGCCCGACCAGCATCACCCTCCCCGAGCCTACAGGGCGATCGGCAGGCTCGGCGTCGAAGGCACGCGCGAGTTCGCGCAGCAGCTTCGCGCGATCGAGCGCGAGGATGGTGACGTCGGCTGCTTTTAGATCGAGCGCATCGCACATCCGGGGGCGGGAGCCGCAGACGGCACGGATTGCGCCGTTGGCGCCGGTGACGACCCGCCGCGGGCAGCCATCGCCGCCGGGATACGGGCACATGACCGCCGTCGTCCGGCGGCCGGTACTCTTGAGGTAGGGCTCGATGTCGTGCCATTCGGCGCCGAGGACGTCGGTCCACTCCAGGCGGTCGGTCGCTGCGCCGGGAACCTCGTCAAGCGCCTTCCAGAACCGCCGTAGCCGCTTCATCGTCGTCCGCGCCCTGGGCCGCCAGGATGAAGCCCCTGTTCCTGAGCCAACGCTCGACGAGTTCGCTGTCCTCGTTCCGCTCGTACCTGGCGATGCCCGGCGGCCGGATGGTCACGGCGCGTTCCTTGTCGGAGCTGTCGAACTTGACCTTGAAGGTGGCACTGACGAGGCGTCCGCCGATGAGGCCGGGTCCGCCCCGCGCGGCCAGCGCCGCGAGGACGTTCTCCGCCCGGCGGATCTCCACCTCCTTGAACGGGCCACCCCAGTATCGCCGGCATTCGACCAGGCGCACGGCAGCGATCCCGTCGATGTCGCCGACCTCGAGGGCGGCCGCACCGTCCTCAATGACCGGGTCCAGGGTGAACTTCTCGGAAGGTGGAAAATGGTCCTCGTTGCCGAAAAGGAACTTGCCGAACGTCCTGAGGTAGAGCTTGCGCTCGCCCTTGGTGCCGGCGTGAACACCAATCTCGCCGTACCGCTCGTCGTAGATGAGAACGTCGTGCTGCTGCGGCCGATAGAATTGGGTCACGGCGCGACCGTCATCCTGGTGGCCTGCCTCGCGTCGCATGGGTAGCCCATGGCGGACCAGGATCCAGACCAGCCGGGCGTCGCGGAACACGAAGATGCGACAGCCTCGGCCGCGCCGATGGTCCGCGAACCACATATCGAGTTCTGCCTCGACCTGCTGCCGGAGATCATCGTCGAGCGCGGGGAATGCGCGCTGCCCAGCCTCTCGCGGGGCAAAGTACTCAAAGTTCTTCTGTTTGCGGGCCACGGCCTCCGCGTGCTGCTCCTGGAGCAGGTTCGGGTCAGCCAACCAGACGTCGATAGCGAGGTCCTCCGGCGTCGCCTCGGGATCATCACCGATCGCGATCCCCCGCCGCCGTACTGCGGCGATCAGTCCTTCCATGTCGCTGGCCGAGGCCGTTTCGTGAACGTAGTAGAGCGCGTCGATCATATCGCGCGGGGTCGATTGATCGGGTGTCAGGAGGATGTGCGCGAGCAACTGATAGTCGATCTCCTCTGAGGCGTCCGGAAAGGTGAAGCCACGGCCAGACAGGTAATCGCTCCACGGCGCAAGGAATGAGCGGAGTCTCCGTGGATCCAGGCTCCTCAGCCGATCCGGGTCCGTGAATTTCCTCGGGTTGAAGGAGCCCATGGAGCACCACCGCCGATTCGCCGGACGGTAGAATATCTGGGTCGCAACACCGTCGTCATCTGTTCCCCAATCGTGCCGACCGCTTCCCGTGTTCGCAGCCCCGACATCGCGGCGGGACCGTCGGTATGTGCAAGCGACCACGCCTCCGCCATCAGGAACATGTCACCTCCCAATCCGACTATGCTCCGTCTCACAGGCCTCCCGCCCCACCTCCGCGAGGTCTGCGACCTGCTCGCCCGCGGCTTGCTGCGGCTGAGGAGCCGCGCTGCCGAGGAAGCCGCCCGTGGGGCCGCGGCGGCGGGAGAGCCTCGCCTACACTTCGTCCCCACCCAGCGCCGTCATGCGAACCCCGACAGAGAGGGAGACGCATGACCCGCGTGAAGCAGCAGAAGCCGGCCGCATCCCCAGCGCCGGCACCCTCCATCCCCGCCATCCCGAAGCCCGACGTGCCGGCGCGGCTGGCAGCACTCCCCGGCCTGCCGATCGGCGAGTTGAAGGCCGAGTGGCGCCGGCTGTTCGCGACCGAGCCACCGCCCTACAACCGGCGCTTCCTGGAAAGCCGCCTCGCCTATCGGATCCAGGAACTCGCCTATGGCGGCCTGCGCCCGGAGACCATCGCCCGCCTCGACGCGCTCGGCGAGCAGTTCGACGGCCGGAACATCACCTTCCGCCGCATCCGCCACGAGCAGCGCCCGATCGCCGGCACGCGCCTGATCCGCGAGTACCAGGGCGTCGAGCACGTGGTCACCGTCACCCGCGACGGCTACGAGTGGCAGGGCCGCCCCTACCGCTCGCTCTCCGCCATCGCCCGCGCCATCACCGGCACGCGCTGGAACGGCTGGACCTTCTTCGGCATCCGGCCGCGGAGCGGCGCATGAGCCGGCGCGACGCCGCCCTGCCGGCGAAGGTGCGGAAGCTCCGCTGCGCGGTCTACACCCGCAAATCCACCGAGGAGGGGCTGGAGCAGGCGTTCAACTCCCTCGACGCCCAGCGCGAGGCCTGCGAGGCCTATATCGCCAGCCAGCGCTCCGAGGGCTGGGTGCTGGTGCACGACCGCTACGACGACGGCGGGGTGTCGGGCGGCACCCTCGACCGCCCGGCGCTCAAGCGCCTGCTCGCCGACATCGAGGCCGGGCTCATCGACGTGGTGGTGGTCTACAAGATCGACCGCCTGTCCCGCTCGCTGATGGACTTCGCCAGGCTGGTGCAGACCTTCGACCAGCACGACGTGACCTTCGTCTCGGTCACGCAGTCCTTCAACACCACGACCAGCATGGGGCGGCTGACGCTGAACATCCTGCTCAGCTTCGCGCAGTTCGAGCGCGAGGTGATCGGCGAGCGGGTGCGCGACAAGATCGCCGCCTCCCGCGCGCGGGGCCTGTGGATGGGCGGCCCCGTCCCGCTCGGCTACCGGGTCGAGCACCGCAAGCTGGTGGTGGACGAGGCCGGCGCCGCGACGGTCCGCCGCGTGTTCGAGAGGTTCGCCGAACTCGGCTCCGCCACCCGGCTGCTGCCGGTCCTGCGGGCGGAGGGCTTGGTGACGAAGACCGGACGGCCCTTCGACAAGGGGGCGGTCTACAAGCTGCTGGTGAACCGCACCTACCTTGGCGAGGCGGTGCACAAGGGGAAATCCTACCCTGGCGAGCACGCCGCCATCATCCCCCGGGACCTCTGGGACCGAGTGCACGCCATCCTGGCCGAGAGCCCGCGCGCCCGCGCGGCGAAGAACCGCGCCAAGGCGCCGGCGCTGCTGCGGGGGCTGCTGTTCGGGCCGGACGGGCGGGCGATGTCGCCCACCCACACCCGGAAGGAAGGGCGGCTCTACCGCTACTACGTCAGCCAGGCGGTGCTGCAGGGCGGCCCCAACGACGCGCCGCACCGGCGCCTGCCGGCGGGGGAGATCGAGGGGATGGTGATGGCGCAGCTCCGCGCCCTGCTGCGCCAGCCGGAGGTCGTCGTCGGCACCTGGCGGGCGGCGCGGGCGGAGGCGCCGGACCTCAGCGAGGCCGAGGTGCGCGACGCGCTCGGGCGGCTCGATCCGCTCTGGGACGAGCTGTTCCCCGGCGAGCAGGAGCGGATCGTGCGGCTGCTGGTCGAGCGGGTCAGGGTCACGGACGCCGGGGCGGAGATCCGGCTGAACCTGGAAGGGCTCGCCGGGCTGGCGCGGGACATGGCGGCGCAGCAGCCGCGGGAGGCGATCGCGGCATGACCAGCGTGACGGTGGTGGTGCCGATGAGCATCCGGCGCCGCGGCGGGCGGAAGCGGATCATCGGGCCGGATGGGGCGCCGGTGCGGGCCGGCGGGGACACAGCGGGCGTCACGACCACCCGCGGGGACCCGGCGCTGGTGAAGGCGCTGGCGCGGGCATTCCGGTGGCGGCGGATGCTGGAGGAGGGACGGTACGCCTCGATCAGCGAACTCGCCGCTGCCGAAAGGGTTGACCGTGGCTACCTCGGCCGCATCCTGCAGCTGACGCTGCTCGCGCCGGACATCGTCGAGGCGGTGCTCGATGGCCTCCAAGAGGCCGACGCCGATCTCGCTCGGCTGATGGAGCCGCTGCCGAGCGAGTGGAGCGAACAGCGCGCCGAACTCGCTTCCTCGCGGCTGCCGCGCCAGCCGGCCACGCCGGACGCCACCGCCCGAAGCGATTGAACGCGCTCTATCCTCCGCGCGCCGCAGGATGCCCTCGGTCCTGAGCATGCGCCCGCACCTCGTCCTCGATGCGGGAGACGAGATCGTCAATCGCATCCTCCTCGACCACCTCGGGCCCCAGCGGCGCCCTGCTCATCATCGTCAGCGCCTTGTGATAGGCTTCCTTCAGCCCCTGCTCCTGCGGCGCGCCGATGATCAGGTGCAGCTTCAGCGGCTCGGCGAGTCCGTCCTTCACCGTGGTCAGGTGGCCCACCCAGCGCCGGGCCTTCTCCATGATGCTGTCCTGGCTCGCGAGATCGAGCGAGACCCCCTCATAGGCGTGCCATTGCCCGTTCTTCCAGGCATGCCGGAAGGTGATGGCGTCCACCTCCCCGGCGAAGGTCTTCTCCTCAAACGGCACGGAGACGCCGCGCGCCTCCAGCCGCTCCCGCACCGGCCGCCAGATGTCCTCGTCATCGCGGCGCCGGCGCACGCGGTCGTCATGCCGCTGCACAAAGCGATCATAGAGGCGCTCGAGCGTCGCCTGCGCATCCGCCGTCAGCCCGGAGCCGACGGGCGACCATTGCAGCGCGCTGTCGTCCTCCGGCATGCCGCGCCGGGCAAAGGCCGCCGCGTCACCCGCCGCGGCCAGCAGGCCACCCTTTTCGATCTCGCGGGCCACGCGCTCGATCCCTCGCTCCACCTCGCGCAGCGCCTGCTTGAAGGCCTCGCCGTCGAGATCGGGGAAGGCCGCCTTCACCCGTCCGAAGGTGGAGCGGACCCGGGCCAGCAGCTTCCTCTCCGCCGCCACGTGCAGCACGACGCCGACATTCAGCGCCTCCCCCGCGCGCGGGTCATGGACGTAGCGCAGGATGGTGTAGGTGTAGGGGTGCTGCGTCATGCCAGAACCCTCGCGATCTCCGTCAGGCAGTCCTCCATCCGGTCGCGGATGTCCTTGATCATCCGGATCGCCTGGCCGGCCTCCCGGGCCGCGCCGGCCCATTCCGCCGGCAGGGCCTTGCCATAGCCCTCCACCGCGGCATCCGGCAAGGCGGCCCAGGCGGCCCGCACGGGCGCGAAGTCCAGCACCGCGCCGCGCAGCCTGTCACGGAAAATGTGCCGCCCCGGCGCCGTGAGGTCCTGCAGCGCGCCGGGCCGCCAGGGCTCGAGGCGCGGGATCACCATGTGGTGGGTGAAGGCCATCTCGTGATCGTAGATGCGGAGCTCCTCGCCCCGCACCAGGCAGTTCGGGTTCTCGGCGCGGCGGTCGGGGTTGGCGGTGAGCGCGTCGAAGACGAAGATGGCGAGCGCCAGCGGCAGCATGGCAGGGGTCAGCCGCGTCTCCGGCTTCCAGGTGGAGAATTGGGGGCCGACCTGCTTCGAGCCGAAGGCGACGGGCAGGCTGGCGGCGAGCGCTGCGCGCGTCTCCGCTTCCGTGACGCTGGCGATCCAGTCCGGCGGCAGGTCGACCAGCACGGGCTCGGGCACCGGCAGACCGAGATCGCCGGCGAGGCAGGCGGCGATCGCCTCGCGCGCGAGGTTGACCACCCCCTGATCGCAGCGGGCGGAGAGTTTGGCGATCACCTCCACCTCCTCGCCCGCCGCGTCGCGGCAGGTGAGGAAGAGCGGGCGGGTGCGGCCGGTGCGGGCGGGCCGGTCGAACTGCGTGGCGACGACCCGCCGCAGCACCGTCACGGGCCGAAGGCCTCGGCGAGGAGGGCGGGGAGGAGGCGGTCGAGCTCGCCCGTCGCCGCGGCCGCCGCCTCGCGCGCCGCGCGCGCCTTCTGTTGCAGGCGGTCGAACCAGCGCTGCGCGTCGAGGGGCGGGAGGGGGACTTCGATCGCCGAGAACCGCTCCTGGCTGAGCGTCCGGTTTCGGTCGGCGCTGCCGGGCGAGGCTGCCTGCACCTGGGCCAGCCCCTCCGGTGATTGCAAGTAGTAGCAAAGGAAGCTCGGCGCGGCACGCTCGGGATCGGCCACGCTGGTCAGGTATCGGTGGGAGCCGACTGTGCCGTGGTGCGAGGCCTCGGCGACGGCGAAGGCGCCTTCCCAGGCTTTGATGTTGCTGATCACCAGATCGCCTTCCTGAATCTCGAAAAGCTTCTGCCAGGTCAGGCTATCGCCCCGCAGTGGTGGCTTCTCGAAAAGGCCTCGGCCGAAGGCGCGTGCGCCGATCTCTCGATAGGTCGCATCCGGCTGGATGCTGACCGGTCTGCGCGTGATCGGGGCGACGTCGCCCATGCGGGCGCGGGGGGCGTCGGCGGTGATGCGCCGGAAGGCGGTGGCCAAGGCCTGGGCAAGCTCCGCCTCCACCGCCTCGGCCGCGCGGCGGCGCGCGATGAGCCGCGCCTCCACCGCATCCAGCCGCGCCACGATCCGCTCCTGCTCCGACAGCGGCGGGAGGGGGAGGGGGATGCAAAGGAACTCGGCCGGCTTGATACGGTTCTTGCCCGATGACCCGAAGGAGAGGCCTGCGCACGCTTCCCACGCGGATCGGCTTTTCGACCACCAATGAAGCCATCGCGGCAGCAACCGCTCCGGTTTGGCACGAAACGTCGGGAACTCATTTGACCCGACCGCGCCGGCCAGATCGGGCGGCACGACCCCGATGCTTCCGTGGCGTGCCCAGATCTTGTTGATGACCAAGTCATCAGGCTCGACGCGGAACAGAACGGACGCGGCCGTTTCCGTGCCGGGTTTGCGCGCAAACTCGTAGACGCCTTCGCCCCACCACTTCACGCCGATGAAGCGATACGTGTCGTCAGGTCGTGGGGCGACCGGCCGCGCCACCGGCTCTGCAACCTCCCCCAGCGCCACCCTCGGCCAGCGCATGCTCAGCCCGGCCCCTCGTCCACCAGCGCGCGCAGCTCCTCGAGCAGCGCCAGCACCTCCCGCTCCTTGGCCAGCGCGCTCGTCACGATCTCGGCCGGGGCGCGATGGTCCTCCGCCGCCCTGGCCGCCGGGTTCTTGAGGTCGAGGTTCACCGCCACCACCCGCCCCGCCTCGTCGCGCCGGATCAGCCCAGGCCCGTCCACCTTCCACGCCCGCGGCCCCTCCGCCCGGCTCCCCCACCAGGCGAGGAACTCTGAAAACTCCTCGAACTGGATCGGCCGCGTCTTGGTGTATTTGCGCCGCCCCTCCGGCAAGGGCTGTTCGTAGAACCAGATCTCGCGCGTCGGGCCGGAGGTGTCGAAGAAGATCACGTTGGTCGGGATGTCGGTGTAGGGCGCGAAGACGCCCTCGGGCAGGCGCAGCACCGTGTGCAGGTTGAACTGCTCCAACAGGTCCGCCTTGATGCGCGCGGCGACACCATCGCCGAACAGCGTGCCGTTCGGCACCACCACCGCCGCCCGCGCCGGCCGCCCCGCCGATGTGGGCGCACGCTTCAGCCGCCGCATGATGAGCTGGAGGAACAGAAGCGCCGTCTCGGCGGTGCGCCGGTCCTCGGGGAAATTGTCCTGGATGCCGCGTTCCTCCTCGCCGCCGAAGGGCGGGTTGGTCAGGATCACATCCACGCGGTCGCGCTCGCCGATCTCGGCCAAGCGGTGGCGCAGGGCATTGCCCGGGTCGATCCGCGGTGCATCCAGCCCGTGCAGCAGCAGGTTCATCTGGCAGAGCAGGTAGGGCAGAGGCTTCGGTTCGCAGCCGAAGAGCGAGCGCTGCTGCAGCACCTTGCGCTCGGCCACCGTGCGCACCTGGGCGGAGAGGTGCGCGAAGGCCTCGACCAGGAAGCCCCCCGTCCCGGCGGCAGGGTCGAGCACCGTCTCGCCCAGCCGCGGGTCGGTCACCTGCACCATGAGGCGCACCACCGCGCGCGGGGTGTAGAACTCCCCCGAATCCCCGGCCGCATCGCGCATCTCGCGCAGCATGGATTCGTAGAGCGCGCCGAGGGTGTGCAGCTCCTCCGACGAGGTGAAGTGGATGCCGTTCACCTTGTCGATGACGTCGCGCAGCAGGTAGCCGCTGCGCATGCGGTTGTCCACGCCGCGGAAGACGGTGGCGATCACGTCGCGCCGATCGTCGCCGTTCTCGCTGGTCAACGCGCGCAGATAGGCGAAGAGGCCGGGGCCGCGCGTGCCGTCGGGGCGCACCGTCTCCTCGCCGTTGATGAAGGCGAGCAGCTCGTCGCCGGTGATGCCCTGCGGGTTCGCCGCCCAGTCGCGCCAGCGATAGGGCGGCTCGATCGCCGGGCGGAAGCGCGTGCCGGCGAGGGCGGCCTCCGCCTCGCGCTGCCGCTCGAGGTCGTCGAGGAACTTCAGGAACATGATCCAGGTGAGCAGCGGCAGCCGGTCGAGATCGCCGTTCAGCCCCTTGTCCTTGCGCATGATGTCGCGCGCGGATTTCAGCAGCGCGCCGAGCGCCTGGGCGGTGGTCAGCGCGGGCCTGGCGGCGTCGCGGGCCTTACGCGGCATAGAGCTGCTCCTGGAGCTCGGCCACCGCGGCGCGGAGCTGCTCGGGCCCGCCGAAGAGGCGGATGATGTCGGCCACCTGGCCGTGGTTCGAGATGGGCGGCACCTTCAGCACGTCGGGCAGGACGAACTCGGCCTCGCCATGGGCGGCATATTTCTCCAACAGCTCCTCCAGAATGGCGCGGCCCTCGGTGCCGTATTTCGTGAAGATGTCCGGGGCGCGGGCGCGCAGCTCCCTCGCCCGTTCGCGCCGCGTGCGCAAGGGCGCGTTGAAGGCGAGGTGGCAGATCAGGTCGAAGGGGTCGGCCTCGGGCTGGCCCGCGGCCTCGGCGAGCTGGTCGAAGCTGATGCCGCGCTCGGCGAGCCGCCGCACGATCTCCGATCGCCGCGCGGCGTCCATCCACGCCTCGCGCAGCGCCTTGGATGTGGGGAAGAGGGAACGCACGCTCTCGGCCGCATAGTCGGTGTAGCGCACCACGCGAAGCTGCGCGCCGGAGGGATCAAGCTCGTAGACCAGATGCGCGGCGATCTCGACCTGCCCGCCGTCGAAGTAGAATTTCCGGCGTTCCGCGCCGGGCGGCTCGACCACCTCGGGCGGGGCGGGTTCAGGCTCCGGCTCGGCGCCAGGCTGGGGGAGTTCGTTCACGGCGATGGTCTCGCCGGCGGCGTCGAGCTCTTCCTCGGTCAGCCGGGCCGGGTCGCCGTCGAAAGCCGGGTCGGCGAAGAGCCGCGTGGCCGAGCCGGTGTAGTCGAGGATGTTGAACCAGAGCTTGCCGTAGTCGTCGCGCACGCGGGTGCCACGGCCGATGATCTGCTTGAACTCGCTCATCGAGCCGACGACGCGGGCCAGCACCACGTTCTTGCAGGTCGGCGCGTCCACGCCGGTGGTCAGGAGCTGCGAGGTGGTGAGGATGGTCGGCGTGCGCGTGTCCACATCCTGGAAGCGGCCGAGATGGGCGCGGCCGACCTCGCCCTCATCGGCGGTGACGCGGCAGATATAGTCGGGGTGCCGGGCGACCATGTCCTGGTTCAGCGCGACCAGCGCCTGACGCATCTCGGCCGCGTGTTCCTGGTCCACGCAGAAGACGATGGTCTTGGCGTAGCGGTCAGTCTTGCGCAGGAAATCCGTCAGGTGTTTCGCGATCGCCTGGGTGCGGGCGCGCAGCGCAACGACGCGCTCGAAATCCTGGGTGCGGTATTCCTCGTCCGGGATCGCGCGGCCGTAGCGGTCGAGGTCGCCCTTGCTGGGCCGCCAGCCGGCGGCGTCCCATTCCGTGATCACGCGATGGACGCGATAGGGGGCGAGGAAGCCGTCCTCGATCCCCTGTCGCAGGCTGTATTCGTAGATCGGATTGCCGAAATAGCGGTAGGTGTCGCGGTTGTCGTCGCGCAGCGGCGTCGCGGTCATGCCGAGCTGGAAGGCGGGGGCGAAGTGTTCGAGGATGACCCGCCAGGCGCTGTCGTCCCGCGCGCTGCCGCGGTGGCATTCGTCGACGATGATCAGGTCGAAGAAGTCCGGCGGGTAGGCGCGGAACAGGCCCTCGCGCGAGGCGTCCTCGGCGAGCGCCTGGTAGATCGCGAAGTAGATCTCCCGGCCCATGACCACCTCGCCGGATTCGATCTTGCAGCGGGCGTCGCCGAAGGCGGCGAAGATGCCGTCCTTGGGCTGGTCCACCAGGATGTTGCGGTCGGCGAGGTAGAGGATTTTGGGGCGGCGATGGGCGCCGTCGCGGTTCCAGCGGCTGTTCCAGAGCTTCCAGCAGACCTGGAAGGCGACCGTGGTCTTGCCGGTGCCGGTGGCCATGGTGACCAGCATGCGGCGCAGGCCCTTCAGGATGGCCTCGACGATGCGGTTGATCGCCGCCTGCTGGTAGTAGCGCTCGCCCTTGCCGACGGTGTGGTTGAACGGGGTGAGCAGACGCTCGGCCGCCTCGTCGCTGGCGAGGCCGGCGCCGGCGCGGTAGCGGGCCCAGAGCTCGGCGGGGGTGGGGTAGGAGGTGCGCGGGGTCTCGGCGCCGGTGAAGTAGTCGATCTCGATGATCTCGGGCCCGTTGGTCGCGTAGGCGAATTTCAGGCCGAGCATCTCGGCGTATTGCCGGGCCTGCTGCACGGCGTCCGCGGCGCGGCGGTAGCTGGCCTTGGCTTCGACGACGGCGAGCGGAAAGTCGCGCCGGTAGCGGAGGAGGAAGTCCACGCGCTTGGGCGGCTTGCGGACGAAGCCGCGGCCGACCGGAACGATGCGGCCGTCGGTGATGGTGCGCTGTTCGGCGATGGAGTGCGGGGCAGTGTCCCAGCCGGCGGCCTGGAGCGCGGGCACGACGTGCCGGCGGCAGGTGTCGGCCTCCGTCTCGGTCATGCATCCCGCTCCCAAGCTGGGAAGCTCGCGCCTGCGTGCGTCATGACGGGACGGTAACACAATGCTCCAAGGGGCTCAAAATGCGAGACAAGCCAGGGAGGGCTTGGGGGCGAGGCGGTGAATTCAGAGCTTTGTGGCGATTGCTGGGCAATCGGAATTCGAATTTCCGTGCCGGAACCACAACGCAATCCGCAGTCAGATCAGAGGGTTAAGCTTGTAGACTGAATCGGCCAAGTCCCAAGCTTCGGAGAGAAGGCGCCCTTCGGAGAGCGGAAACGGGGGTCGTTCCGTCAGCGCAGTATCAAGGCCACCGCGTGACGCCCCGGAAAACCTGCGCCTCACGGCGCGGCCCACCGGCAGGGAGACGATTCGCGGTGCATGGAGGTGGCGTAGCGGTGGGAACCGGGAAAGTAACTCTCTCTGAGCGTTGCTCGGGTGCTGGCGCTGCCCGAGACGCGCCAGCGTGCTTCGGACGCCTGATCAAGTAGGGCACGGCCCGGCCCGCACCGGCCCGTCGGCGCGCCTGCGCAGCGTCGGTGGCGTCTGCCTGACCTACGGCTTCGTGGTGGACTGACCAAGCATCATCGCCGCGGCCTTCGCTGCGATCATCATCGTCGTCGCATTCGTATTGGCCGAGACGATCCGCGGCATGATCGAGGCGTCGGCCACGCGCAGTGCGTCGATGCCGCGCAACCGAAGCTCCGGCGTCACGGGCGCGCCGTCGCCGCCCATGCGGCAGGTGCCGCACAGGTGATAGACGGTCGATCCCTTCGCCTGCGCATAGGCAAGCAGCGCATCGTCGCTGGCCTGCTCCGGACCAGGTGCGGTTTCTCCCGCCGACCACGGCGCGAGGGCGCGCGTGCCCAGCAGATGCCGCGCCATGCGCAGCCCGGCGATGGCCGCCTCACGATCCTCGGTAGCCGTAAGGTAGTTCGGTTGGATGGCCGGCGCCTGGCGAGGGTCCACGTCCCTGGCACGCACGAATCCACGGCTCTCGGGCCGGCACTGCCAGACACCAATGGTCATGCCCGGCACGTCCTGCAGTCGCCCTGTCACGCCTTCCTCCGAATAGGAGGCCGGGGTGAACACGAACTGCAGATCGGGTTCCTCGAGCGTGTCGCGCGATCGGGCGAAGGCGCCGGCATGGGCGGGGCTGAAGGCGAGCATGCCGCGACGCGTCAGCAGCCAGCGGGCCATCTCCCACCACAGGCGCGGCGGCCGCGCCTGCTCGTTCAGCGTGACCGGGCGAGTGACGCGATGCACCACGCGCGTGGCATAATGGTCCTGCAGGTTCTCCCCGACGCCGGGATTGTCGGCGATGACCGGCACGCCGAGCGCGCACGACAGCGCCGCCGGGCCGAGGCCCGAGACCTGCAGCAGGTGCGGTGTCCCGATCGCGCCCGCGGCCAGCACGATGTCGCCCTTCGCATGCGCCGTCAGCGTGCGGCCTTCGCGGGTGAAGGTTATGCCGGTGGCGCGCCCCGCGGCCGTCTCGATGCGCAGCACCATCGCGCCGGTGACGACGCGCAGATTGGCGCGGTCGCGGACTGGTGCGAGGAAGGCGCTCGCCGCGCTGAAGCGGCTGCCCCGGCGGATGGTGCGCTGGTAGGTGAAGACGCCCTCCTGCGCTGCGCCGTTGTAGTCCGGGTTGCGCGCCAGGCCGCATTCGGCGCTGCCCTCCAGGAAGGCCGCCACGATCGGATGCAGCGCGGGGATGTCGGAGACATGCTGCGGCCCGCCGGCGCCGCGATGCGCATCGTCGCGGTAGTCCTCGAGGCCGCGAAAATGCGGTAGCACATCGGCATGCGACCAGCCGCGGCAGCCCGCCTGCGCCCAATCGTCGAAATCCCGCGCCGATCCGCGCACCCAGAGATGCCCGTTGATCGCCGAGGATCCCCCGAGCACCCGCCCGCGCGGCGTATGGATCGCCCGCCCGTCCACACCGGGGCCGGGCTCGGTGACGAAGTTCCAGTTGAAGCGCGGATCGCGGAAGGTCTTGAGGAAGCCGGCCGGCACCTGGAGGTAGGGATGCCGCGCCTCACCGCCCGCTTCCAGTAGCAGCACGCGGCGGCGCGGATCGGCGGAGAGGCGGTTGGCCAGCACGCAGCCAGCGCTGCCCGCGCCGACGATGATGTGGTCCCAATCGCCCTCGAACTTCTCGGCCGTCATGCCGCCGCGGCGATGGTCGGTGCCGTGCCGGCGACGCAGGTGCGCACCATGGTGCGGCGTTCCGTCGTCGTCGCGAAGGGAGTGGCCCGATGCAGTACGGCACGATTGTCCCACACGACCAGGTCATGCGGACGCCACTTGTGCGCGTAGGTGAAGGCGGGCTGCGTCGCCAGCGCCATCAGCCGGTCGATCAGCACGCGGGACTCCGCCTCGCTCATGCCCTCGATGCGGCGCGCATGGGCGCCGAGATACAGGGCCGGGCCGTAAGGATTCTCCTCCAGGACCAGGGCCTGGCGCACTGGTGGGTGCTGGCTGCGTTCGGCCTCGGTCACCAGCGCGGCATCGACCCGGCTGCGCGACCAGCCGAAGTCATGGATGGCCACGCGGCCACGCAAGGCGAGCTGCTCGTCCGGATCGAGTGCAGCGAAAGCCGCGCGCATGGAGGCGAATTCGGTGTCGCCGCCGGCCGAGGGAATTTCCCGCGCCGACAGCAGTGAGGCCCGCGCCGGCACCGGCTTGAAGGAGGAATCATGATGCCAGAGTCGGTTCGCCTTGTTGTTCAACACCTGCTTGTCGGTGGGCGGCGTGATCGCGCCGTCCGGGCCGACATTGGACAGGATGATGACCGGGCTGCCCGCCCCTGGGGCGCCGGCACGGGTGCGTTCGAGCGGCCCGAACCCCTCGCTGAAGGCGATCTGCGCCGCGTCGTCGATCCGCTGGTCGGGGAAGACCAGCACCGAGAAGCGATCGAGCGCTGCCCGTAACGCGGCCATCGTCATCGCGTCCACGCCGAGGGCGATATCGATGCCGGTGATGCGGGCACCGAGGACGGGAGTGAGTGGGGTTGTCTCGATCATGGGCGCGTTTCCTCCTGCGCCCACCTTGGCGGCGCATCGCATTGCGGCGCCAGCCGGCATCTTTGCAAAACACTCTGCCGTCAGGCGGCAGGATCCACGACGGCCAGCAGATGGGCGACGAAGGCCGCGATCTTGGCCGGCAGGCGATCGGCGCGCAGGTGCACGGCGTGGATCTCGGCCTGGTAGGGGCCGGGCCAAGCCGGAAGGCCGGGCAGCAGCGCCGTCAGGCGACCGGCCGCGACATCGTCCCCGACCATCCATTCGGGCAGCAGCACCAGGCCCATGCCGTCCAGCGCGGCCTGGCGCAGCGCCTCCCCGCTGTTGGAGCGGAACGGCCCGGACACCGCGACCTCCTGCCGCGCGCCGTCGGCGGTGGTGAAGACCCAGACCGGCGGCTCATCTGCCTCGCGATAGGTCAGGCAGGGGTGGTGCAGCACGGCGTCGGGCGTGGCCGGGGCGCCGTGGCGCGCGATGTAGCCGGGGCTGGCACACAGAACGCGTCGGCCCGAGGCCAGCCGGTGCCCGATGAAGGACTTTCCTGCCGGCAGGCCGAGGCGGATGACCAGGTCCACCCCATGCGTCGGCACCAGCCCGGTCTGCTCGGTCAGCGCCAGGTCGATCTCCACCCGCGGATGCGCGTCGCGGAAGCCGGCGAGATGCGGCACCACATGACGCAGCGCATAGGAGCGCCGCGCGACGATCCGCAGCGTTCCGGTCGCTTCCTCGTGCATCTCGCGCGCCTCGATCATCGCGGCGTCGAGGCGCTCCAGCAGCGGCGTGATGCGGGCTGCTAGGCGCCGCCCCGCCTCGGTCGGCGCGACATGGCGCGTGGTGCGGTCGAACAGCCGCAGCGCGAGTTCGTCCTCCAGTTCACGCAGCGCCCGCGATGCGGCCGTTGCTGAGAGTCCGAGCGAGCGACCCGCCGCGGCGATGCCGCCCCGATCGAGGGTGCGCAGGAAAAGCCGGAGAGCGGTCAGCCGGTCCATGGTGCAACGCTAGGGCGGCCACGCCTGCGCCGGAAGCGGGGTTGATCGCGACGCGGCCCCGGGGTGTGCCGAGTGCCCAGCCATCCTGACGCCTTGGAGCCACCCCCTGACGATGCTTCACGTGCAGCCACGCGACCCGAGCGCCGCGGAGAATGATGGGCACCGGGGCGGGATGGGGAAGATTGCAGTTAGGATTTCCTGGCGGAGCGGTGGGAACCGGAGTCCAACCTTCGCTGGGCAAACCGCGGCGATGGCGACCGCCCCCGCGCACCGGACAGTTTCTCGGCTGACAGCGGCTATCCCTCAAATCTGACGTGGTGTTCGACGATCGTTCTAGGCTGGCGCATGTTCGCTATCATGGCTCTGATCCGCGCAGTAATCGTGCGCGGCGTCGGCCAGCACCTCGATCACGCGGCACTCGGAGACTCGCTCGTTTTGGCAGTGGCTCATCCGTTCGAGTTCCGCCTCGAGCGAGCGGAGCCGGGCGATGCGGTCCCGGACAGCGGCAAGGTGGCGGCAGGCGATGACGTCGGCGCCCTCGCAGGGCGCGTCCGGCGCGGCATCGGCCAGGCGCAGCAGCTCGCGGATATCGTTCATTCCGAAGCCGAGCTCGCGCGCGTGCCGGACGAAGCCGAGCCGGCGCAGATGTCGGTCGGTGTAGAGCCGGTGCCCGCCCGCGCTGCGCATGGCGGGCGGCAAAATCCCCTCCCCCTCGTAGAAGCGGATGGTCGTGGCCTTCACCCCCGTGGCGCGCGACAGGTCGCCAATGGAGAGCCCGTTCCCCATGGCCGCCGGCCTCACGCCGGCCGGTCGCCGCGGGCCCGCGCGAAGGGCTCGCGCCGCCCGTCCGCCGCGAAGACGTAGACCGTGTAGGCGCGGGGCGCCGTGCCGGGCATTTCCATGCCCGGCGAGCCGATGGGCATGTCCGCCACCGCGATGCCGCGCCAATTCCCCGGTGCATCTAGGAACCGCCGGAGCGCGAAGGCGGGCACGTGCCCCTCCACGACGAGGCGCCCGTCGATGGTCATCCCCGTGTGGCACCCCGCCAGGTCTTCCGGGACCCCCGCGGCGCGACGCGCGGCGTCCAGGTCGGACGAGTCCTCGACGGTGACTGCAAAGCCGGCCGCGCGGAGGTGCTCCGCCCAACCCTCGCAGCAGCCACAGCCCGGGCTGCGCAGTACCCGCAGGGCTGTCGCGGCGCGCGCGGCGCACGGAAGAGGAATGCCGGCTGCAGCCGGGGCCAGGGCCAGCATGAGGGCGCGGCGGGGGAGGCGCAGGGGCAAGGGTGGTCTCCTCAAATTGCGTGGGAGCGGTCGGGCGGGCGCCCGGCAGACGCTCCTCTCGGGAGATAGGTGGGCTGGGTAAAACCTCTAGCGGCTGGAGATGCGTTCCATTTGGTAGCACGGATGGCGAGGATGTCGATGGCCGACGACGATGACGATCTGGACTACGCAGGGGCAAGCCCGGCCTACCGGCGCGCGCTCGGTTGGGTGGTCGCCCTGAACCTCGGTTATGGGGCCGCGGAGATCGTTGGCGGCCTGATGGCCGGCTCGCAGGCGCTCAAGGCCGACGCGCTCGACTTCCTCGGCGACGGTGCGATCACGCTGCTCGGCCTGCTCGCCATCGGGTGGGGGTTGGCACTGCGCGCGAAGGTCGCCTTCCTGCAGGGCCTGTTCCTCGCCGCGCTCGGCCTCGGGGTGCTGGCGACAACGGCGTACCGGGTGCTGGTGCAGCGCGTGCCGGAGGCAGAGGTGATGGGCCTGTTCGGCGCCGCGGCCCTGGTCGTGAACGTGGCCGCCGCTCTGATCCTGGCGCCGCACCGAAAGGGCGCAGGCGACGCCAACGCCCGGGCGGTCTGGTTGTTCAGCCGCAACGACGCGATTGGCAACCTGGCCGTGCTGGGCGCGGCGGGGCTGGTCGCCTGGACCGGCACGTCCTGGCCAGACCTCGCCGTCGCCGGCGTGGTGGCCGGGATCTTTCTGCACTCCGCTTGGCAGATCCTGCACGATGCCCGCCGCGACCTGCGCCGGGCCTCCACGGGAGGGGAAGGGCGAACCAAGGGGGGTTGAACCTCTAGTGGCTGGAAGTCCCATAACAGCGGACGACGGTCTTGGAGGTGTGGCATGGACGGCGGACGCGGTGCGGGTTCCCGGCTGGAATGGCGGGTGGAGGGCATGGACTGCCCGACCTGCGTCGGAAAGATCGAGCGGGCGGTCGGGCGCCTTACAGGCGTCTCCGAGCTCTCCGTGAACATGGCCAGCGAGCGGCTGAGCCTGTGCCTCGCCCCCGGCGGCGCGACGGCCGAGGAGGTCGAGCGCGCGGCCGCGGCCGTGGGCCACCCGGCGCGGCGCCTCGCCCCGGCGGCGGAGACCAGGGTGCTGGAATGGCGCGTCGAGGGCATGGACTGTCCGAGCTGCGTCGCCAAGATCGAGGCCGCCGTCGCGCACCTCCCCGGCGTCTCGGACGTCTCGGTGAACATGGTTGCCGAGCGCCTTCGGCTACGCCTCGCCCCCGGCGAGGCGACGGCTGAGGACGTAGAGCGCGCGGCTGCGGCCGTGGGCCATCGTGCGCGTCGGGTTGAGGCGCCGGCGGCGGAGGGCGTGGCAGGAAAGCAAGGCCCCTCCCGGCCGGCGGATCGGGACGACGACGGCGCGGCGCGGGCCTGGTGGGCGACGGGCAAGGCACGGCTGGTCTGGCTTCTCGGCGCGCTCGTCGCCGCTGCCTGGGTCGCGGCGCACCTTTTCCCGGCCGCGTCCTATCCTCTCTACCTCGGCGCCACGTTCGTCGCGCTGGTCCCGTTTGGTCGGCGCGCCTTCGCCCTCGCCCGCGTGGGCAATCCGTTCTCGATCGAGACGCTGATGGTGACCGCTGCGTTCGGCGCCGCTCTCATCGGCGCGGCCGAGGAGGCAGCGCTCGTCGTACTGCTCTTCGCGGTTGGTGAGCTGCTGGAGGGCATCGCGGCAGGACGCGCGCGGGCCGGCATCCGAGCGCTGGTCGCGCTGATGCCGCGCACGGCGCTGTGCCGCCTGCCAGACGGCACGACGGAGGAGGTGCCTGCGGAGCGGCTGGCGGTGGGCGACCTCGTCCTCGTCCGCCCCGGCGACCGCGTGCCGGCCGACGGCGTGGTGGTGGAAGGACAATCCGCCCTCGACGAGAGCCCGGTGACGGGCGAGAGCGTCCCCGTCACCCGCGGATCTGGTGACCCGGTGGTGGCCGGCAGCGTGAACGCGGAGGGCGCGCTAGTGATCCGCGTCACCGCCGCCGGCGAGGGTAGCACGCTCGCGCGCATCGCCCGCATGGTGGAGGAGGCCACGGCGACCCGCGGGCGCACGCAGCGCTTCATCGAGCGCTTCTCGGCCTGGTGGACGCCGGGCGCGATGGCCGTCTCGGCACTCGTCGTCCTCGTGCCACCCCTGCTCTTCGGCGGCGACTGGGGGACCTGGATCTACCGTGGCTTGGCGCTGCTGCTGGTGGCCTGCCCCTGCGCGCTGGTGATCTCGGTGCCCGCCGCCATGGCCTCTGGCCTCTCGGCCGGTGCCCGGCGCGGTCTGCTGGTGAAGGGCGGCGCGGCGCTGGAGGCGATCGGGCACGCGCGCACCGTCGCCTTCGACAAGACCGGCACCCTCACGGAGGGCAAGCCGCGCGTCACGGATGTGCTGCCCGTCGAGGGCGTGGCTGAGGCGGAGCTGCTGCGGCTCGCGGCGGCGGTGGAGGCTGGATCCTCCCATCCTCTCGCGCGCGCGGTCCTCGCCGAGGCCGCCGCCCGGAGCATCGCGCCCCCGCCAGCTCGTGCCGCAGCGGCGATCCCCGGCAAGGCAGTGGCGGCGAGCGTCGAGGGCCGCCGGATCGGCGTCGGGAGCCCTGCCTGGGCCGCGGAGGGCGGCGCGGCCTTGCCGCCGGCGCTGGACGCGGCGCGGGCCCGGCTGGAGGCGGAGGGCAAGACGGTCGCCGTCGTCACCGCCGACCGCGCCGCGCTCGGCCTCCTCGCGCTGCGCGACGAGCCCCGCGCGGATGCGGCGGAGGCCGTGGCCGCCCTGAAGCGCCTCGGCGTCGGCGCGGTGATGCTGACGGGCGACAACCTGCGCACCGGCGCCGCCATCGGCGGGGCGCTCGGCCTGGAGGTGAAGGCGGGCCTGCTGCCCGCCGACAAGCTGCGCGAGATCGCCGCCCTGAAGGAGCGCGGCCCGGTGGTGATGGTCGGCGACGGCATCAACGATGCCCCGGCGCTCGCCGCCGCGACCGCCGGCGTGGCGATGGGTGGCGGCACCGACGTGGCGCTGGAGGCGGCCGACGCCGCGCTTCTGCGCGAGCGCGTCTCGGGCGTCGCTGAGCTCGTGCAGCTCTCCCGTGCCACGCTGACGAACGTGAAGCAGAACGTGGCCGTCGCGGTCGGGCTGAAGCTTGTCTTCCTCGTCACGACCGTCACGGGAGTGACGGGGCTCTGGCCCGCGATCCTCGCCGACACGGGCGCGACCGTGCTCGTTACACTGAACGCGCTCCGCCTGCTCGCCTGGAGGCCCACACGATGATGCCGAAGAGAACTGCCCTTGCCGCGCCCCTGCTCGCCCTCGTCCCCGCCACGGCCCTGGCGCAGCCGATGGGGCCGGGTGGCGGCTGGGGCGACCGCCCCTGGATGATGATGCACGGCAGCTGGGGGTGGGGCTGCGGCCTTGCCTGGCTGGTCGCGTTGGGCGCGCTGGCCGCGCTCGCGGTGGTGCTGTTGCGCCGCCGCGGGGGCGGCGCGGCGGCCGGCCTGGCCGGCGCCGCCGTCGAGGCTCTCGACCTGCGCTACGCGCGCGGCGAGATCGAGCGCGACGAGTACGTCCGCCGCAAGGCCGACATTCTCGGCCGCGGCTGAGGCATCCCGCTCGCCGACCGGCGAGCGGGCCAACGCGGGGCGCAGGCCGTCACGAGCCACCGTCCCGGAGAGAAAACCAGGAGGCGCTGCCATGGCCTACCACTTCAGCACCACCGTCGAGGGCCCGATGGAGCGGGCCGTCGAGGCGACGACCGCGGCGCTCCAGCGCCACGGCTTCGGCGTGCTCACCGATATCGACGTGCGGGCGACGCTCAAGAAGAAGCTCGACGTGGACTTCCGCCCCTACCGCATCCTCGGCGCCTGCAACCCGCGGGTGGCGCACCGGGCGCTCCAGGCCGAGGACAAGATCGGCACCATGCTGCCCTGCAACGTCATCCTGCAGGAGCGCGAGGGTGGCCGCGTGGAGGTCTCCGCGGTGGACCCGGTGGCCTCGATGCGCGCCATCGAGAACCCGGCGCTCGCCGAGACGGCGGGGCAGGTGCGCGAGATGCTGCGCCAGGTCGTGGCGGAGCTCGGCGCGGCGGGGACGGCCTGCCCCGCGGCGGCGCGTTCACCCCAGGCCACGGTAAGGACATAAGGAGGAGAACATGACGATCTCACGGAAGGCGGCGCTCGGCGCCGCCGCGGCGGCCCTCATCGGTATCGGCACCGCCTGGGCGCAGACCGGCCAGCCCGGCGGTCAGGGCGGCCAGATGGGTCCTGGCATGATGGGCCCTGGAATGATGTCGCCTGGCATGATGGGGCAGGGAATGGGCCCCGGCATGATGGGCTGGGACCGCATGATGCCGATGATGCGCGGCGGCATGATGATGGGGCCTGGAATGATGATGGGCCCCGGCATGATGGGCCAGCACGTTGAGGGCCGTATCGCCTTCCTCCGCGCCGAGCTCGGCATCACCCCGGCGCAGGAGGCCCCGTGGAACGCCTTCGCTGAGGCGCTGCGGGCGAGCGCGCAGGCGATGGCCGACATGCACGGGCAGATGATGCCGATGATGCAGGGCGGGCCACCGGCGGTGCCGCTGCCGCAGCGGCTTGAGCTGCACGAGCGGATGATGGCTTCCCATCTCGAGGCGCTGCGCCGCGTCAGGGCCGCCGCCGGGCCGCTCTACGCGGCCCTCGACGACCGGCAGAAGCGGATCGCCGATACCCTGATGATGGGAATGATGTAGCGGCGATGGACGACTGCGTCGGCGTGTGGCGGGGGCGCGCGTGACCCTCGAAATCTCCTTATTCGGCCTGTTCCTCGCCTTCGGCGGGGGCATGGTCTCCTTCCTCTCGCCCTGCGTGCTGCCGCTGGTGCCGGGCTACGTCGCCTGGGTGGCGGGGACGGACCTCGCCACCGCGCGGGCGGAGCGCTGGCGGGCGCTCCGGCTCTCGCTCTTCTTCGTGCTCGGCTTCGGGCTCGTCTTCGTGGGCCTCGGGCTCGGCGCCACCGCTGTCGGCGTGCTGCTGCGGCAGTGGTCATACGAGCTGACGATCGCCGCCGGGCTGCTGATCGCGGCGATGGGCTTCGTGCAGATGGGGTTGCTGCGGCTGGCGCCATTGATGCGCGACCTGCGATTCCGCCCGCCGGCGGAGGGCGGCGGCCCCGCCTCGGCGACGCTGATCGGGATCGCCTTCGGATTCGGCTGGACGCCCTGCATCGGGCCGGTGCTGGCGGGCGTGCTCGCCGCCGCCGCGCTCACCCCGGGCGCCGGCGCGGGGCTGCTCGCGGCCTACGCGCTCGGCCTCGGCGTGCCCTTCCTGCTCGCCGCCTTCTATCTGCCGGCCGCGATGGCGCGGGCGCGCCGCCTCGGGCGGCTCGGCCGGGCGCTCCAGCTCGGCAGCGGGGCGGTGATGGTGGCCTTCGGCCTCGCGATCGCCACCGGGGAGCTGGGCCGCCTCGCCATCTGGTTCCTGGAGACCTTCCCGTGGCTGGCGCGGCTCGGATGACCGCGTCGCGCCCCCGCGGCCTCAGGCGCCTCGGCCTCCTCGCGGCGCTGGCCGCCGCCGTCACCGACCAGGCGACGAAGGCCTGGGCGCTCGCGGCGCTCTGGCCGCCCTACGGCGAGGGGGTCGCACTGCTGCCGGTGCTGAACCTGCGGCTCGGCTTCAACACCGGCGTGACCTTCGGGATGTTCCGCGAGAGCGCGGCCGACGCGGTCTGGGTGCTCGTCGCCGCGAAGCTGCTGGTCGTGGCCTTCCTCGCCCGCTGGCTGTGGCGGACCGCCTCGCGCGCCGAGGCGCTGGGGCTGGGCCTAGTGATCGGCGGCGCGGCCGGCAACATCCTCGACCGCGTGGCGCGGGGCGCGGTGACGGACTTCATCGACGCGCACTACGGCGGCTGGCACTGGCCGACCTTCAACATGGCGGACGTGGCGATCGTCTGCGGCGTCGCTACCCTCGTGCTCGGCGGCCTGCGCCGGAGCGAGGGAGCCGCCAGCCCTCCCGCCCGCCGAAACGCGGACACGCCCGCCGCGGGACCGCCCTGAAAGGACCGAGACCCTCACCATGCGGACCCTCCTGCGCAGCCTTGCGGCCCCGGCCCTAGCGCTCGCGGCCGTTATCCCCGCGGCGAACGCCCAGCAGGGTGACGTCGCCGTCTCCGCGGCCTGGACCCGCGCGGTCGGCACCACTGCGCCCACGGCGGCCGGCTACATGACGCTGCGCAACCGCGGCGCCGCCCCCGACCGCCTGGTCGGCGCGGAGACGCCAGCGGCGCGCTCGGTCGAGATCCACGAACAGCGGATGGAGGAGGGCGTGATGCGCATGCGCCCGCTCCCGGGCGGCGTCCCCCTGCCGCCTGGGGAGACCGTGACCCTCGGACCGGGCGGGACGCACCTGATGCTGGTGGGGCCAACGCGGGCCCTGGCGCGCGGCGAGTGGGTGCCGCTGACGCTGCGCTTCGAGCGCGCGGGCGAGGTCCGGGTGGAGCTCTCGGTCGAGGCGGCCGGCGCCCGGCAGCCGGCCCACGCGGGGCACTGACGGTGCTGCGCTGGATCCGCCGCGCCACATTGGGCGCGGTCGCCGTGCTCAGCTTCCTGGTGCTGGCGACCTCGGCCGGCTGGCTCGTCACCGACGGGCCGCTCGCCGGCCGCCAGGAGGTCGCGTCCGGGCCGGCGAGCCTGCCGATCGGCGGGCCCTTCAGCCTGACCGACCACCGCGGCCGCGCGGTGACCGAACGCGACTTCCGGGGCCGGCCGATGGCCGTGTTCTTCGGCTTCACCCACTGCCCGGACGTCTGCCCGACGACGCTCGGCGAGATGACCGCCCTCATCGAGGCGCTCGGCCCGGACGCCGACAGGTTGCACTGGCTGTTCGTCAGCGTGGATTGGGAGCGCGACACGCCGGAGGCGCTGGCCGGCTACCTGGAGGCATTCGATGCGCGCATCGTCGGGCTCTCGGGCAGCGAGCCGCAGGTGGCCGAGGCCGCGCGCTCCTTCCGGGTGTACTACCGCCGCGTGCCGCTGGAGGGCGGCGGCTACACGATGGACCACTCGGCAAGCGTCTTCCTGATCGACGGGGCGGGGCGCTTCGCGGGGACGATCGACAACAAGGAGAGCGAGGAAGTGGCGGTGCAAAAGCTGGGGATGCTCGTGGCTCGATGACGCCGGTCAGCCGATCCGGCGCTTCGTCACCCCCACCGACAGCGTCGCCGCCGCCAAATCGAACGTCGCTGCGGAGATATTCCGCGCCATCACTCGCACCGTGTTGTTCGACCACACCGCGGCGTCGAGCTCGATGAAGCGGGTGGAGGAGGCGAGCGCCGCCTGTGCCAGGTCCCCCTGCCGGCAGCCCGGCACGGAGATGTCCTGCAGCTGGGTCGCGCCCGGGGCCAGGTTCGGCAGGTCCCAGGACATCTCCGCGGCGAACTCCCGCTGACCTACCGGCAGCGCCGGGGTGCCGCAGAGGGAGGCCGGCACGTCCTCCGGCAGCCCGAAGAGCCGCAGCGCCTCGAGCTCGATCTGCCCATCGAAGCCGACGATGCCGATCTGGGCATAGGCGACGCTGGGCCCGAGGCGCACCGTCATGCGACGGTTCAGGGAGGCGTCGGCCATCACCGCGCCGCCGGTCCAGGCCTTGGAGGGGCTGTTCCACTGCATGGTGGTGAGCGAGGCAAGGACGTCGCCGGCGATGTTCTCCCGCACGGTCATCGCCGCATCGAAGCAGCGGACGAAGAGGCGTCCGCCATCGGCGCCGCCCACCAGCCAGTGGGCGAGCGCGAACTCCTTCGCCACCGAGGTGTCGACCACGAAGGCGAAGCCCTTCTGCGCATCCAACAGCAGTCCCCGGCTGGTGGCGATGATCCCGTCCAAGCCGTTGAAGGAGAGCCCGGCCAGGGTGGTGGCGCTGGTGGTCGAGGTGGCGACCGCGGCCAGGCCCTCCACCCCGATCTCGGTGGCGCTGTGCCGGAAGGCGGCGGCGCGCACATTCGGCACCGCAGCCACCAGGCGCGGCAGCCGCGACATCGGCGCACGGTGGCGGTTGTAGACCGCATTGCCGCAGCGGGTGGCCGTGGCCGTGTAGTCGATCCCGACCTGATAGGTGTTGGCCCAGGCGACCTCGTACTCGCAGTCCTGCGCCGCGCCGGTGTGCCGCGCCACGATCGGCGAGCAGGCCTCCATGCGCAGCGCCCGGCCGATGATCGCCGAGCCGTTGGTCTCGTTCAGGAAGGGGATGGCGACGTTGGGGTCGAGCTGGCGCAGCTCGAAGTTCGGCGCATCAAAGACGTGCCGGTTGTGGTTGTTGTAGGCGTCCGCCGATCCGCGGGAGAACCGCACCCCGTAGCGGTCGAGCGCCGGATTGATGCCGGTCGCCACCGCGAAGTGTCCGCCGTAGTAGCGGACCGAGGTGTTCCAGGCGGTCGCGGTGGCGCAGTGGACGTCGAGGCCGATCTTGTTGTTCAGGAAGCGCCCGAGGAAGAGGGTGGTATCCTCGAAGCCGCGGCCATCGCCAAGGGTGCGCAAACCGATGGCGAAGCCCTCGACCAGGCGGACATCGAGCACGCTGGCATCGAGGTTGCGGGCCAGGATGCCGATGTCGGCTTCGCTCGACCAGTCGGATTGGGTTTTCCGCCGCACCTGCAGGTGCATGTAGAGCTTCTCCCCGTTCCGCACCGTGCCGCCGTCGCCGAGGGCCAGCACTGTGGCCGGCGCCGTGCCGGTGTACTGGATGATGCCGCGCATGATCAGGCCGCGCGCGCCGCCGCCGAGCACCACGCCGGCGGAGACGTTCCAGGTGCCGGGTGGGATCAGCACGAACTTGCCGTCGGCCGCGGCGCGGTCGAAGGCCGCCTGGATGGCCGCGCGATCGTCGGCCACGCCGTCCCCGAGCCCGCCGAAATCGGCGGGCAGCACCATCTCTCGGTCGCGGAGGTATTTTCCGAGCTCGGTCTTGGAGATGTTCTGGTTCAGCACCAGCAGGTCGTCGATGCGGGCGGGCATGGCGCCTCCGGATCAGAGCGCGGTGGCGGAGACGGGGCCGGCGAGCGCCGAGACGTTCCCCTCCGCCGAGACGACGCGGAGCCAGTACCAGCGGGTCTGCCCAGCACTGAGGCCGGTGCGGTCGAAGAACAGGCTGGTCGGCTCGGCCGCGAGCTTGCTGGCGGCGGCCAGGCTGTTCGAGGCGGCCTCGAAGATCTGCAGGCGGACCGCGTCGGCGGGGAAGCTGCCGGAGAGCCGGACGCCGCCGGCGATGCCGGTCGCCGTCGGCGCCGAGACGGTGGCCGGCACCAGGGCCTCGCGCCAGCCGGAGACGGCGCCGCTGCGGGCCACAGCGCGCACCCGGAAGGCGGTTGGCTCGGCGGTGGGGATCGAGGCCGCGGTCGCGCCCTGCCCGGCCCCGTAGCCCTGCCAGGCGGCGACCGAGGCCGGCATGAACTCGACCTCGTAGTTCGCCAGGTGGGCGCTGGCCACGGCCGCCCAGGACACCGCCAGGGCGGCGAAGCTGGTGCCGGTGGGCGTGCCGACCGCGATGCTCGCCGGCGTGGCGATGCGCCCCGGGTTCGGCAGCACCACGGAGGGGCTCTCGCCGGTGGCGCGCTCGTCGACCGCTGGGTTCCAGTCCCACACCGCCGGGTCCTCCTCGGCCAAGGTCAGGTTCACTCCGCCGTCCGGCGCCAGCGACCAGCCGGTGACCCGGGCCGGGAACGGCGCCAGGCGGTCGAGCGCGACCGTCGCCCCTTCCCAGGGGCGCAGCCGCAGGGCGGCGAGGTTGGCCGGGAAGGCGACCTCGCGCTGGCGGCGATTGCGCTCCAGCTCGGCCTTCATGATCCGCTGGACGGTGCTGACCGAGGTGGTGAGCGGGAACTCCATGTCGCGCCAGATCGCCTCGCCCCCGTCCTCGGCGACATAGTTCGAAGCCAGCAGCGGCGGGGCGTCGGTCGGCTGCCAGTTGGCGGCCGGCTCGACATAGACCGCGCGCACCCCGTTGAAGAGGTCGCGCCGCGGCCGGCTGCCCTGGATCGTCACGTCGCCGCGCAGGTCGTCGCTGGTCAGCGTCGCCGCCGGCAGCGCGGGGGCGCCGGCGTGGATGAAGAACCGCCCGCCCGAGACCACCAGGGCGCCGGCCATGGCCGCGACCAGCTTGCGGGTGATGGCGATCTTGCCCTCGCCGAGCGAGACGCGGCCGTTCACCGTATAGCGCTTCTCGTGGACCCCACGACGGGTGCCGACCAGCTCGTCGCAGATGTTGGCCGCGGCGATCAGGGCGGGGATGTCGATGTCGGCCCAGGAGGCCCGCCAGCCGCAGGGCGCGGTCAGGTACCAGGCGAGGCAGAGGGCCGGGTTGTCGGACCACCCCACCTGGCCGGTGCGGGGATCAAGGATGGTATCCGCCCCCTCGACGATGGCGGCGATGTTCGGCGGGCCGGCGGGGAAGGCCTCGGCGGTGAGCTTCAGCCGGACCGCGACGTAGGCTCGGCCCCGGCCGCGGTGCGCGGCGGTCCACTGGCCGCCGGTCTCGGCGATCAGGTTGGCATCGGCCGCCTGGTCGGGCGCGCCGAGGTGGCGGTCGATGCGCACCAGCCCGGCGAAGGAGGCATCGGTCTCGGACTTATCGCCGAGCCAGACCTCGCCGATGGACCGCACGCTGTGCCCGGCCAGCACCACCACGGCGTAGAAGTAGCCGTCCTCCCGCCCCTGGTCGTCGGGAGCCGAGTGCAGGAAGACGATCGGCCCCGAGACCTTGCAGCGGCCGAAGACGATCTGGTGCTCGGTGATGGGCTGGCGGACGGACTGGGTGCGGCCGGCGCCGGGGGCGCTGGCGTTGAAGCCGGTGGTGGCCGGGGTGGTGGGGACGCTCGGCTTCCTGGCCGGGAAGATGGCGCCGCCGACCGCGGTGACGACCAGGGCAGCGCCGGCGCCGACCAGGGCGCCGAGGACGCCGCCGCCGACCGCAGCCGAGGCGACGCCGGAGGCCACGACGGCGATCAGCGGGACGGCGGCGGGCATGAGGACACCTCACGGCATCGCGGCAGGACGGGGGGGCAGGTCACGGAAGCGGATCAGCCGCGCTGCCGCGAGGGCTCCGTCAGCCGATCCTCCAGGCGGTGGTGCAAGTGGTGAGCGGCTGACGCACGAGGCCGCGTGGACCGACGAAGGCGGCGCGGCCGCCGTCCACCACCACGCCGAGCCGCTGTGGGTCGCCGGCGAGCACCACGTCGCCGGGCCGGGCGAAGGCGGGTGGAAGGCGCGGGAAGCCGGCGCTGTCGGCCGTGGCCTCGAGGTCGGGCAGGATGCGGAGCCGCGGCCTGGTGCCGGTGACCGCCTCGATCGCGGCCAGGGCGAAGCGGCCGCAGTTCCAGGCGTGGGCGTCGAACGGGCGCGCCTCGGCGGCCGCCAGCAGGGCTGCCAGCCGGCCAGGCCAGTCCGGGCGGCGGGGCATCATACCAATCGCCCTAACGGAGGCTGCTCAGGGCGGGAAGCGGATGGTCAGCGTAGTGTGAGCGTGCGCGCTCGGGACCGAAACGCTGGCAGGTTGGGGAGCAAACGCCACGCGTCCTGGCGCGGCTGCTGCGCGTCCGGGAGGGGCCGGCACCGGCCCCTCCCAAACCCGTCACACCGCCCTGGCGCGGAGCTGACGTGCCGCGGCAACCAAGTTCGCCATGGCCGGCTTCACCTCCGCCCAGCCGCGCGTCTTGCAGCCGCAGTCGGGGTTCAGCCAGAGCCGGCGGCGCGGAATGCGCTCCGCCGCCCGGGCCGCCAGCCGCGCCATCTCCTCGGCCGATGGCACACGTGGCGAGTGGATGTCCCACACGCCCGGCCCGATCTCGTTTGGGTAGTCGAACACCGCGAAGGCATCGAGCAGTTCCATGTTGCTGCGCGCCGTCTCGATCGAGATCACGTCGGCGTCCATCGCCGCGATGCTCTCGATGATGTCGTTGAACTCGGAATAGCACATGTGGGTGTGGATCTGCGTCTCGTCCCGCACCGGGCTCGCCGAGAGGCGGAAGCAGGCGACCGCCCAGCGGAGATAGTCGTCACGGTCTGCCTTGCGCAGCGGCAGGCCTTCGCGGAACGCTGGCTCGTCGATCTGCACGATCGGGATACCGGCGGCTTCCAGGTCCGCCACCTCGTCGCGGATGGCGAGCGCGATCTGGCGGCAGACCGTCTCGCGCGGGATGTCGGTGCGCACAAAGGACCATTGCAGCATGGTCACGGGCCCTGTCAGCATTCCCTTCATCGGCTTGTCGGTGAGCGACTGCGCGTAGGCCGACCAGCGCACCGTCATCGGCTTGGGTCGCGAGACATCAGCCCAGATGATGGGCGGAGCGACGCAGCGGCTGCCGTAGCTCTGCACCCAGCCATGCTTGGTGAAGGCATAGCCGGCAAGCTGCTCGCCGAAATACTTCACCATGTCGTTGCGCTCGAACTCGCCATGGACGAGCACGTCCACGCCGATCTCCTCCTGCCAGCGCACGGCCTCGGCGATCATGCGCTCCATCTCCGCGTCGTAGCCCGTCTTGTCCAGCTCGCCGCGGGCGAGGCGCGCGCGCAGGCTCCGCACCTCGGCGGTCTGCGGCCAGGAGCCGATCGAAGTGACAGGCAACTCCGGTAGGCCGAGCCGAGCCGCCTGCGCCGCCGCCCGCGAAGGATAGGAGCTCGTGCGCCGCTCCATCTCTGGCGTCACCGCGGCGAGCCGCGCGGCCAAGCCCGGGTCGTGCAGCCGCTCATCGGCGCGCGCCTCCGCGAGGGCTCGGTCGCTCTCCTCGAGGGCGGCGGCGACGGCCTTTTCGCCCTCGTCCACGGCGCGGGCGAGGACCGCGACCTCCTTCAGCTTTTCGTTGGCGAAGGCGAGACGGCGCTTCAGCGCGGGGTCGAGCGCGGTCTCCATCGCCAGGCTGTGCGGCACGTGCAGCAGCGAGCAGGAGGGCGCAACCATCAGCCGCTTGCCGAAGCCAGCCGCTTCCGCCGCGCGGAGCTGCGCGAGGGCGGCGCGCAGGTCGGTGCGCCAGACATTGCGCCCATCCACCACACCGAGCGAAAGCCAGCGGTCGCGCGGCAGCGCCTCCAGCACGGCCGGGAGCTGTCCCGGCGCTCGGACCAAGTCCACATGCAGGCCGGCGACTGGCAGAGAGGCGGCGAGTTGCAGATTATCGCGCAGTCCCTCGAAGTAGGTCGTCAGCAGCAGGTTCAGTCCTGGCGCAGCTTCAGCCAGGGCGCGGAAGGCGGTGCGGTAGGCGTCCTCGGCACCCGAGGGCAGGTCGGTGACCAGGCAGGGCTCGTCCACCTGCACCCAGACGGCGCCTGCCTCGGCCAGGAAGCGCAGCGCATCCGCATAGGCCGGCAGCATCGCCGGCAGCAGGTCGAGCGGTCGCGTGCCGTCCTCGGTTTTGGACAGAAGCAGCAGCGAGATGGGGCCGAGAAGCACCGGGCGTGTGCGCGTGCCGTGCTGCAACCCTTCGCGCAGGGCGCGGGTCCAGCGGTCGTCGAGCAGCCGCGGTCGCATGGCGGCCGAGAGGCGCGGGACCACGTAGTGATAGTTGGTGTCGAACCACTTGGTCATCTCGAGAGCCACGGCATCGCCTGGGATGCCGGCCGCGCGCTCCGCCGCGCGGCCGCGCGCAAGAGCGAACATGGTGGCGAGCGATACCGGCCCCTCACCGGACCAGCCGTAGCCGGGCGGCACCAGGCCGAAGGCGCAGACCGTCTCCAGCACGTGGTCGTAGAGGGCGAAGTCGGCCGAAGGGACATGGCTGATCCCGCTGCCCTGCTGGACGGCGCGGGCGCCGGCCCGCAACGCGGCGGCAGTAGATTGCAACTCGGCCTCGCCGAGCTTGCCGGCCCAGAAGGCTTCAAGGGCGGTCTTGAGTTCGCGCTTCGGCCCGATACGCGGGTAGCCGAGATTGGCGGCGATCGTCATCGCAGTCGGTCTCCGTCGCCCGGTGCACCCAGCCCGGCCGTGAGGGTGGCGCGCCCCCGGATGGCCCGGGATGCACGGCGTGGGCAGGTCTCCTGGCTTGCGGGTGCCGGGCTTTCGCCCTTCGCCTCCGGCCCTGCCTTCCCGCTTGCGCAGTGGCGCCCCCGATTGGGGCACAGGCCGGCGGCTTCCCGCCAACAGTTGCTGGGGCAGCAGCCGACTTGGAGCGAAGCCCCGCACGGCCTTCCCTTTTCACCCGCTCGCGCGGGACCCACGTGGCATAAACATATCTTTATAAGGGGGTTTGCTCAAGCTCAGCCGCACCTTTGTGCCCGTTCGGGCCGCGACTTCCCCGCTACGGCGGCGAGTTCAGTCGACTCATCGACGCTCCGGCAGACCGCGTTGAGGAGCCGTAACGAAAAAATGGGGAGAGGCTGCTCCGGATCGCAACCGGCCGATCCGGGCGACGCGTCACCGCGCCGGCAGCTTGATCTCGGCCTCCTGCAGGGCGGGGACGAACTCGAAGAAGCGGTCGCCCGGATACTCGGCCTGCTGGTCGGCATCGGTGTAGCGGCGCACCTCGGCGCGCTCGAGGTCGACGAGGCGGCTCTCGCAGGTGAGCGCGACGCGCGGCTCGGCCCCGTCCACCACCTCCATGGTGTCCATCAGCCCGGCCCAGAGCGGGAACGGGTCGGCGACGAAGGCGCCCTCGGCATCGAGCAGCGCGCCCCAGAGCCGGGCCGGGCGGAGGCGGAAGCCGCGCTCCGCGAGGGCGATATCCACCACCTCCTGCGGCACCGGCGAGAGCGCCAGGGTGAGGCGCACGGCGCGCAGCTCGACCGTCTCCTCGACCTCGGAGATGGCGCCGATCGCGCCCATCCCCTCGAAGACCATGCCGGCCCAGGAGAGCGGCCCGAGCCCGGTCCAGGCGCGGAAGGGACCGGAGGCGAAGTCGAGCTCGACCAGCACGACGGGGGCGGCGGTCCGGGCGGTGGCGGCCGCGGCGGCGTGCGGGTGCAGGCGCGGCGTGGCGGTGATGCCGTCCATCTACAGGGCCTCCTCCAGGCGGATGCTGATCGATGTGAAGCGGCCGGGGCGGGTTGGATTGGCCGCCTCGTCGTCGGAGACGAGCCGCATCGGCACGGTCGGCTTCGTCAGCACCAGGGGCTCGGCGATCGACGCCGCGGCGCGCAGCGGTGGGGCGATCGGGATGGTGGCGGTCCCCGCGCCGGAGGCGGTCACCGCCTCGGTGGCCATGTAGAGCCGCCCGCCAAGGCCGAGGTAGTCGCCGGCGGCCATGGCGAGCGCATTCGGCCACCAGCCCTGGGTCTGGATGGCGAGTGCGCCGCGCGCGGCGCCGGCCGCGAGCGACGGATTGCCGGAGCCGACCACCAGGCCGGTGCCGTCGGTGAAGAGCGTGGCGTCGGAGAAGGAATACGGACCGGCGGGCACCTGGCCCTGGCTGCGGGGATCGCCGGTGCGGTACTCCCGCCGCCAGTCCCAGATCCGCACCGTGTTCAGCGAGCCGGCGAGCGCCGCCAACAGGCCCTCCAGCAGCCCGGCGCGGGCCGGGCTCAGCGGGTCGAAGCTCGCCTCCGCCACCCAGCGTGCGCCCTCGCGCCGCAGCACCTGGGTCGCGCGGGTGACCGGCGAGACGAAGCGGGTGGTGTTGTGCTGCAGGTAGAAGACCAGCCGCGAGGGGCGCAGCACCTCCGGCCAGGCGTACTCGACCATCGCCGCTACCCCCGCACCGTCTCGTAGGCCGCGCCGCCGCGGCGGATGGCGTCCAGCGTCATGGCCGAGGCCTGGCGGGCGATCTGCCCGGCCAGCAGCCGCAGCCGCGCCTCGACGCCGGCATCGGCCCCGCGGGCGTCGATCGCGATGGAGGTGTTGATGGTGGTGCCGCCCGGCGCCACGCCGTTCGGCAGCACCACGCCCGACTGGCGAGGGACGAACCACTCCGGCCCGCGCTCGCCGACGATGTAGGGCTGCCCGGCGGTGACCGGGCCGCCCTCGGCGCGGAACAGTCCGCCAAGCCAGGAACCGATGCCGCTGAACATGCTGTCGAAGGAGAAGCCGGAGAGCGCGGAGGACACGGCGTTACCGAGCGGCTCGGTGATGGTCTTGCGGGCGATGATCCGGGTGATGTCCTGCAGCAGGCCCTGCAGGACCTTGGACAGCTTCTCACCCTTGACCACCGCATCCTCGAAGGCGCTGCTGAAGCTGAGCCCGAGCTCGCGCACCGTCTCGGAGGTCCGCTCGGCGCCCTCCGCGACCCGCCGCTCGGCCCGCTCGAGGTCCTCCAGGGCCCGCTCCGCCTCGCGCTGGATGGTGGCGTCGGGAACCGGACGGCCGATGCGCTCGGACCGGACCACCAGGTCGGAGAGCCGCGCCATCCGGCGCTGGTAGCGCTCATAGGCGGTCTCATTGTCCTGGATCAGCCGCTCGCGCTCGCGCAGCACCTCGTTCACCTCGCGCTCGGCGTCGCGGTTGTCGCGCTGCGCGGCGGCGACGCGGCGGACGGTGCCTTCGAGGCGGCGCAGCGCCTCGTCGCGCTCGCGGGTGGCGAGTGTCTCCAGGCGCTGGCGCTCGGCGGCGTCGATGGCGCCCGCAGCCTCGGCCTCGCGCAGGCGGCGGACGCGCTCCTCGTATTCCCGGTTGATCCGGAAACGGTCGTCGAGGTCGCGGGTGAGCTCCTGCGCCTCCTGCGCCGCCCGGCGCCGGCGGGCATCGGCCGCGGCCTGACCGGCGCGCTCCTGCTCCTCCAGGCGGCGGTTGAGCGACTCCCGCTCGGCGGCGTCGATCTCGGCGAGGATGCCGAAATAGCTGCGGCGGAGTTCCTCGAGGCGCTGGGAGCGATCGACGCCGGCCTGCTGCTCGGCAACGCCGACCAGGCCGGGGCGGAGGCTGCCGCGGCGGACCGGGGCGCGCAGGCTGGCGCGGCCGTCCTGCTCGCTCTCCAGCCGGCCGATCTGCGCCGACAGCGCCTCCGCCTGGCGGCGCAGGCCGGCGAGGCGCTCCTCCTCGCTGCGCAGGCCGGCGCCCTGGCGGACGCTGTCCACCGCGCGCGCCGCGGCCGAGAGGGCGCGGGCCAGCGCTATGGACAGGCCGATGGCGCGGTCGAGCTGGCCGAGGAAGCCCTCGGTCGCCGCCGTCAGCTGCCCGAAGGCGCGGCCGAGCGAAAGCGGCGCCTTGTCGAGCTCGGCGCCGAGCCGCTCGGTGGCGCGCAGCAGCGCCGGGAACACCCGCTCGGCGGTGAGCTTGCCCTCGGAGCCGAGTTTGCGCAGTTCGCCGATGGAGACGCCGAGCTCGCGCGCGAGACCCTCGGCCAGCAGCGGCATGGCCTCGAGGATCGAGCGCAGCTCGTCGCCCTGCAGCACGCCCGAGGCCAGCGCCTGGGCGAGCTGGAGGGTGGCGGAGGAGATCTCCTGGGTGGAGGCGCCGGAGACGATGGCCACCCGCTGCAGCCCGCCGACGAGGCGCACCACCTGGTCGGAGGTGGCGCCGATCTCGCGCGCGGCGATCGAGAAGCGCTGGAAGGCGTCGACGCTCTCGGAGACGGCGACGCCGGTGGAGAGGGCGTTGCGGTAGAGGGCCTCGTAGACCTGCCCGGCGCGCGCGACCGAGCCGGTGGCGTTCTGAAGCCGGGAGAGGCCCTGGGTCAGCGTGTCGCCGGCCTGGACCAGGGCGCGGGCGGCGACGGCCACGCCGGCGATCTGGCTGCCGCGGATGGCGAGGTCGAGCAGTTCGAGCGAGCGCGAGGCCCGCTCGGCGCCGCCCTTGATCTGGTCGAGGGAGCGCTGGCCGGCCTCGCCGACCTCGCGCAGCCCCGCCTTGACCCGGGCGGCGTCGTCCAGCGACAGGCGGACCGAGACGCGGCGGGTGGCGTCGGCCATGTCAGGTGGTCTCCCCCTCGCGGCGGGCGGTGGCGCCCTCGGCCATGCCGATGCGGATGGCAAGCAGCAGTTCGGCGGCGGCCCAGCCGGACGCGCCGAGGTCGCGCGCGGCGGCGAGCGCGCCGCCGATATCGAGGCTCAGCCCGCCCATCGTGGCCTCGGCGCAGGCCGTTCCTGCGGCCCATACGGCGGCGCCCTCGACGCTCGCGGGGGCGTGGGCGGCGTAGGGGCAAAGGGCGCCACAGTCGCGCCCAAGGGCCGCGCAACCGCGGCAGTATTCGGACCCGCGCCCGAAGTGCCAGGCGGCGCGGGCCCTTAGCCGTTTCCCTCGGCGGCCACCGCGGCGACCGGCGCGGTGGCGCGATCCCAGAAGGCGGCGGCGATGTCGTCGAGGTCCATCAGCCGCTCCACCGCCTCGGGCGAGAGCGGCAGCGGCTTGCCGGCGGCGTCGCCCACGCCCTCCCAGGCGGTGACGGCGTGGCGGGCCAGCGCCTTGACGAGGAAGGCGAAGGACAGGCCGCGCGCCATGTCGGGGTCGAGGTCCGGATCGGCGATGCGGATCGCGGCCAGCCGGCGCGAAGCGGCGGCCTGGGCTGCGGCCATCACGGCCGTGGTCACCGGCCGGATCTCGACGCGCACGCCGCGCGGCAGGTCGAGCCAGTACGGCTCGATGGGGAGGTCGAGGGTGAGCATGGGCGGTCTCCGGACTTGAAGTGGGCAGCCGCCATGTCAAAGTCTGACATGAAGAGGGACAGGAGGGCGGGATGCCGAATGTCAGCCTGACGCCGGAGCTCGAAGGCTTCGCCGAAGCCTGTGTCGCCTCGGGCCGTTACGGCAACGTCAGCGAAGTGATGCGCGCCGCGCTGCGGCTGCTGCAGGCGCAGGAGGAGAAGCGCGCGGCCTTCGTGCGCATGCTCGAGGCGGCGGAGCGCGAGGCCGACGAGACCGGGTGGTTCGAGGTCGAGCAGGTCGCGGAGGAGATGGACGCGATCATCGCCGAGGCGGAAGCCAGGCGGGCGCGGGACAGGCCCGCTGAGCCCGACCGGCAGCCTTCGGGCAACGCCCGATGGGCGGTAAGCGCCCGGCGATCCTCTCGGCGCAGGCGCGTCGTGACCTTGCCGAGGCGGCGGCGTTCATCGCCACCGACAATCCCGCCGCGGCCCGCCGCCTGCGCGAGCAGGTCGTTGCGGCTGCCGTCCGGATCGGGGCCTATCCGCGGATCGGGGTCGTCCGCCCCGCCCTGGCGCCCGAGGAGGTGCGCTTCCTGGTCGTCCCGGACTTCCCCTACGTGATCGTCTATCGGGCGACGGCGACGCCGCCGCGCATCCTGCGGGTCCTGCATGGCGCGCGCGAC
>NZ_JAHZUY010000038.1 GCF_019458025.1 Caldovatus aquaticus
CGGCGCAGCGGGCGGCGCAGGCCGCCCCGCGCGGCGGCGCCGCCGCCCGCCTCGGCGACGCCGCGGAGGACGCCGCATGAGCCGCGCCGCAGCCCCTGGCGCGGCCCCCGCCGCGCCGGGCCGCGCGGACGATCGCGCCGCGGCGGTCGAGATCCTCGCCCGCACGCTGCTCGGCGAGGCCGGCGGCCGCCCAGTGCGCGCGATCGAGGCGGTGGCGGCGGTGGTGATGAACCGCGTGCGCCTCGCCGCCGCGCCGGGCGGGCCGGCGCACTGGGGGCGCGGCATCGCCGGCGTCTGCCGCGCCCCCTTCCAGTTCGCCTGCTGGCTGCCGCGCCATCCGCGCCATCGGGCGATGCTCGAGGCCGGGGAGGGCGATGCGGCGCTCGCCCTCTGCCGCCGCGTCGCCGCGCGCGCCGCCGCCGGCGCCCTGCCCGATCCGACCGGCGGCGCGACCCACTACCACGACGCGGCGACCCTGCCGCGCTGGGCGGTGGGCGCGATCGCGCAGGCGGAGATCGGCGGCCTCGTCTTCTACCGCCTCGGCCCGGCGCCGGCGTGAGGGGCGTCGCGCCGGCGCATCGCCCGCTCGTTCCTCAGGCAGGCGAACACGACCACCGCGCCGCCCAGCAGCGTCGTCGCCTCCGGCCACGTCCCCCACAGCGCGAGGTCGAGCAGCAGCGCCACCGGCAGCCCGACGAAGTTGAACGGCGCGAGCCGCGCCGCGTCGGCATGGCGGAACGCCGCGGCGACGCACACCACCGCGGCGCCGGCGAACAGGCCGTTCAGCGCCAGCAGCGCCGCATCGCGGGGTGGCGGCGTGGTCCAGTCCAGCGCCGCCAGCGGCCCGTAGAGGGCGAGGCCGAGCAGCGTCGGCCACAGCAGCACCCGCGCCGCCCCGGCCTCGCCGCGCAGCCGGCGGTTCACCGTCTGCGTCACGGCGTAGGCGAGGGTCGCGGCCAGCGCGAAGGCGTAGCCCGCCGCCGAGAGGCTGGCGGCGTCGGCGACGAGGCGCGGCGCCACCGCCAGCCCGACCCCGGCGAAGGCGAGCGCGCTCCAGCCCCAGGCGGCGCGCGGCACCGGCTCGCGCAGCGCCAGCGCGGCGAGCGCCAGCACCCAGAACGGCGCGGTGAAGAACACGAGATAGCCCTCGGCCAGGCTGAGGCGGCGGAAGGCGAGGAAGAATCCCCCGGCCGAGACCATCATCGCCGCGGCGCGCAGCGCGTGCAGTCCGGGATGCCGCGTGCCGAGCCCGCCGCCCGCGCCCGGCCGGAGCATGCGCGCGACGAGGAGGGCGATCGCCAGCACGGCGTAGCGCAGGAACACCACCTGGCCGAGCCCGTACTGTCCCGAGAGCAGCTTGCTGTTGGCATCCAGCAGGCCGAACAGGACCATCCCCGCGACCAGGAGCGCCGGTCCCCGCACGCGCGATGTCCTTCCGTCCGCAGCGATCCGGCCCCTTCTCGCCGCGGGCCGGGAGGGCGTCAATGCGCGGCGGCCGCCGGCCCGCCCCTTTGCAGCGCCGCGCCGGTCGGGCATTGAGGCGCCGGCATGACCCCCCGCCTCGCCTCCGCCCTGATGCCGCTGCTCCGCGGCATGGACCCCGAGCGCGCGCATGCGCTCGCCCTCTGCGCGCTGCGCGCGGGCCTCGCCGGCGCCGACCGGGGCGAGGACGATCCGGTGCTGGCGACCACGGCTTTCGGCCTCGCCTTCCGCAATCCGATCGGGCTCGCCGCCGGATTCGACAAGGACGCGGTGGCGGTGCTGCCGCTGATGCGCCTCGGCTTCGGCTTCGTCGAGGCGGGCACCGTCACGCCGCGGCCGCAGCCGGGCAATCCGCGCCCGCGCCTGTTCCGCCTCGCCGAGGACCGGGCGGCGATCAACCGCATGGGCTTCAACAACGGCGGCCTCGACGCCTTCCTCGCCCGCCTCGCCGCCCTGCCGCGCCCGCTGCCCGCCCCGCTCGGCGTCAACATCGGCATCAACAAGGAGGGGGCGGAGCCCGAGCGCGACTATCCGGCCGCCTACGCCGCCGTCGCGCCGCACGCCGACTACGTGACGGTCAACGTCTCCTCCCCCAACACGCCCGGACTGCGCGACCTGCAGGGCGAGCGCCGGCTGGCCGCGATCCTCTCCGCCATCGCCCGCGCGCCGGCGCCGCGGCGCCCGCCGGTCCTGGTCAAGATCGCGCCCGATCTCGACGAGGCGGCGCTCGGCGCGATCGTCGAGTGCTGCGTCGCCCACGGCGCGGCCGGGCTGATCGTCTCCAACACCACCGTCGCGCGGCCTCCCTGCCTGCGCTCGCGCCACCGCGGCGAGGCGGGCGGCCTCTCCGGCGCGCCGCTGTTCGCGCCCTCGACCGCGCTGCTGCGCAGCGCCTACCGCCTGGCGCGCGGGCGCCTCGTCCTGATCGGCGTCGGCGGCGTCGCCTCGGGCGCGGACGCGCTCGCCAAGATCAGGGCCGGCGCGTCGCTGGTGCAGCTCTACACCGCCTTCGCCTACGAGGGGCCGGCGCTGATCCGCCGGATCAAGGACGACCTCGCCGCCCTGCTGCGGCGCGAGGGCTTCGCGCGCCTCTCCGAGGCGGTGGGAACGGACGCCTGAGCACACGCATGGACATCCTCGACGGTATCGCCCCCCTTGCGCCGCGCTACGACGGCTTCGTGCTCGACCTCTGGGGCGTCGTGCACGACGGGCGCCGCCCCTACCCCGGCGTCGTCGAGGCGCTCGCGCGGCTGCGCGAGGCGGGCAAGCGCGTCGCCTTCCTCTCCAACGCCCCGCGCCGCGCCTGGGTGGTGGAGAGGCAGCTCGCCGGCATGGGCATCGGCAAGGGCGCGCACTACGACGGCGTGATCACCTCGGGCGAGCTGGTCTGGCGGCACCTCGCGCGGCGCGAGGACCCGTTCTTCGCCCGCCTCGGCCGCCGTGTCTTCCACATCGGGCCGGAGCGCGACCATTCGGTGATCGAGGGCCTCGACCTCGCCTTCGCGGACAGCCCGGCGCAGGCGGAATGGGTGCTCAACACCGGCCCCGACCCGCAGCGCGGCCCGAAGAGCGTCGCGCCCTACGAGGAGACGCTCGCCGCCTGCGCCGCGCACGGCCTGCCGATGGTCTGCGCCAACCCGGACCTCGCCGTGATGGTCGCCGGCGAGCGCCTGATCTGCGCCGGCGCGCTCGCCGCGCGCTACCGCGCGCTGGGCGGCGCGGTGGTCGAGATCGGCAAGCCCGACCCCGCGGTCTATGCCCCGGTGCTCGACCTGCTCGGGGTGGGGGAGCGCGCGCGGGTGGTGGCGATCGGCGATTCGCCGCACACCGACCTCGCCGGCGCGCAGGCGGCGGGGCTCGCCGCGGTCTGGGCGCTCACCGGCCTCGCCGCCGACGCGCATGGCGAGGACCCGAGCCCGGAGCGGCTGCGCCGGGCGCTGGAGGAGCACGCGGTGGAACCGCTGGCGGCGCTGCGCGCCCTGCGATGGTGAGGCGGTGGCGCCGCCGCGTCAGGGTTCGATCAGCCCGAAGGACAACGCCTTCGCCAGCGCCTGCTCCCGCGTCGCGGCGCCGAGCTTGCGGCGGGCGCGGGCGAGGTGCAGGTCCACGGTCGCGCGCGCGATGCCCATTCGCTCGGCGATGCGGTCGTTGCGCAACCCGGCGGCAAGCCAGGACAGGCACTCGCGCTCGCGCGGGCTGAGGCGGGGGACCGCGGTGACGGGCGCGAGAGCCTCGGTGACCTCGAGGATGCGCTGCGCGACCGCGTGCGCCACGAGCGCCGCGCTGCGCTCATGGGCGCGGCGCCAGGCGGCGAAGGCCGGGCCGCGCAGCCGGGTGAGCAGGGTGAACCCGCCATGCGCCGTCCCCGGCGCCGGGCGCAGCGGCACCGCGAGGCCGCAGCCGATGCCGGCGACCGCGGCGGCTTCGGCGCACATCCGGGCCCAGTCCGCATCGCCGAGGGCCCGGGCGAATTCCTCGCCGACCGGGAGGGGAGTGACGGCGCGCGCGCAGTGCCGCCGCGACGCGTCCATGCGCAGGAAGCCGCTCGCCTCGTAATGCGCCATCCAGGACGGCGGCAGGGTGGTCAGGCGCAGCCGGGCCGGCGTGCCCGGCGCCGCCCAAGCCGGCGGCGCGTAGGCGTGATGGCACCATGCGACGCCGATCGCAGCGAAGCCCGCAACCGCCTCCGACCACACGGCGCCGGCGCTGCGCGCGGCGCCCACCCGTTCCAGCATGTCGAGCAAGGGAAGGCCCATGCGCCCGCTCCCCGGCGGTCGGACGCGGAAGCATACCGGATTTCCCCAGCTTTCGGGGCAGCCTCGTTTGCGCTCCGATCGGTGCGGCCCGGGGGCGCGGGCGGCGACATCCCGACCTCGGCCGGCCGACGGTGCAGCGAGGAGGAGGCCCGTCATGCGCGGGCGATGGCCCCACCGCCACTCTCCCGCCGTGTGCTCCAGGCGTCCGCGCGCGGTGCTGGCGAAAGGCGCCGCGTTGTTCGCCTTCCTCGCGGGGGGCGGCGCGGCGCCTTCGGCCGCGGAATTCCTCGCCCGGCCGCACCCGGCCCCGCTCTGGTTCGAGCCGGCCCTGACGCCCGCGGCGGCGCCCGGGCCGGCGCCGCTTGCCCTGGCGATGTTCACCGCCCCGCGAGGATGGGCGTCGGGCGACGCGGTCGCGATCCTGTTCGGCGATGCCGCCACCCGTCCCGGCGGGGTGCGCGACGGGTTGGCCGCCACCCTGCTGGCCGAGGACACGGGGGTGCTGGAGGTCGGTGCCGTCCCCGACGGCGCCGCCGACGAGGCGCACGCGCTGCAGCTCGCGAGGCTGTTCGGCGCCCTGCGCGCCCTGCGCCGGGATCAGGGCGCCGGTCCGGTGGTGGTCGCCATCGGATACGGCGCCGGCGAGGACGCGGTCCTTGCGGCGGCGGTGGAGGCGGTCGCCGCCCTCCATCTCGGCGCGGACGGGCCGCGTTTCGCCGCCGCCATCGCGATCGGACCGGTGGCGGCGCGCTTCACCGCCGGCACGCCACCTCCGCCCGCGGAGCGGTGGCGCGAGCGTGTTCCGCTGCTCTGCGCCGCGCTCGCGCCGGTGACCGGCGACCCGGGCGGCATCGCATGCACCGCAGCCCTGCTCGGCGGCGAGGTGATGGCGGCACGGTGACGCCGCGGGCCAGCCCGTCGTGGGCCGCGGCGGCCGCGCCGCGGTCCGGCGCTGCCCCGTCTGCGCTCAGGCCCGCCCTGCGGTGGTGGACAGCAGCAGCGGGTCGATCCGGAGCTTTGCCAGGGCGTCGCGCCACTTGCGCTCGTGGTCCTCGCCGAACAGCAGCGCCTCGTCCGGGGGCACGGAGAGCCAGGCGTTGCGCTGGATCTCGTCCTCGAGCTGACCCGGGCCCCAGCCGGCGTAGCCGAGGGCGAGGATGCCGCGCCGCGGTCCGCCGCCGCCGGCGATCGCCTTGAGGATGTCCACGCTCGCCGTGAGCGCCACCTCGCCGCTGATCGGCAGGCTGCCCTCGGTGGACCAGTCGGGGGTGTGCAGCACGAAGCCGCGTCCGCCCTCCACCGGCCCGCCGGCGAACAGGCGGATGCGGCGCTGCGGCGGCACCGGGTCGAGGTTGAGCTGCCGCAGCAGGTCGTCGAAGGAGAGGCCGTCCAGCGGCTTGTTGACGACGATGCCCATCGCCCCCTCGGCCGAGTGGGCGCAGAGGCAGATCACCGAGTGCGCGAAGCGCGGGTCCTGCATCCCCGGCATGGCGACCAGGAGCTGGCCGGCGAGGTATCTACCCTCGCCCAGGAAGCCCGAGGCGGGAATCGCGCGCTTGGCCATGACGCCTTCAACATGGCGGCGCCGGTGCGGCGCTGCAACCCGGCGGCCTCTCGTTCCGGGGCCGCGTGCCGCCCGGGTGACAGGCCGGCGCGCAGGCGCTACACGGGCAGAGCCCAAGCGGCGCAGTCGGACAAGCAGGACCCCGGACGCGGCCCCACGAGGCCCGGCCAGCAGCGGAGAGGGAACCACCCATGGCGATCAAGGTCGGCGACACCATCCCGTCGGTGAAGGTGATGCAGGCGACGGCGGAGGGGCCGCGCGAGGTCTCCACGGACGAGATCTTCAAGGGCAAGACCGTGGTCCTGTTCGGCGTGCCGGGGGCATTCACGCCGACCTGCTCGGCCAAGCACCTGCCGGGTTTCGTCCAGCAGGCGGAGGCGATCCGGGCGAAGGGCGTGGACACCATCGCCTGCATGGCGGTGAACGACGCCTTCGTGATGCAGGCCTGGGCGAAGGACCAGGGCGTGGGCGACACGGTGGTGATGCTCGCCGACGGCTCCGGCACCCTCACCAGGGCGCTGGGGCTCGAGCTCGACCTGACGCCGCGCGGCCTCGGCGTGCGCTGCCAGCGCTTCGCGCTGATCGCCAGGGACGGCAAGGTGACGCACCTCGCCGTCGAGGCGCCCGGCGCCTTCGAGGTGTCCAAGGCCGAGGCGATCATCGAGAAGCTGTGACGCGCGACGGTCCGTCGGTGGCGCGTTGACGCCGCCGATGGGCAGGCACGGCGTGAGGAGAAGCGGCATGCGGCACCCGGCGGATTTCGCATTGTTCGCGTGGCGGTCCGGCTGGGTGTTCGCCCTGCGCAGCGCCCGGCTGGCGGTCGAGCCCGCCGAGGCGGCGGCGAGCCTCGCCGCCATGGCGCTCGAGAAGCAGCGCGCCTGCGCCGAGGGGTGGCTGGCGGCGAGCCGCGCCGCGCTCCGCGGCGCCGACGCCGGCGCCGTGGCGGCGGCGGCGCTGGCGCCGGCCCGCCGCCGCGTCTCCGCCAACCACCGCGCGCTGACGCGGCCCTTCGGAGCGGATCGCGGACGGCGGTAAACCGCCGGGAGCGTCAATCCGCGCGGCCGGCAACGCGCCGGTGCCGTTGCCGCGCGCAGCCGGGCGGCAACGGCTTCGGCCGGGGCTGACGGCGCGTCCCGGCGCCCTTCGCGCGCCTGCGGGTAGGCCGGACGGACACGGCGGCGGCCGGCGCGCCGTCTCACGCCGCCGGCGCCGGCCGCGGCAGGCGGCCGACGCCCCGTCGCGAGACCAGGAAGCCGACGATCGCGAGGTTGAGCAGGTTCGCCGCGATCCCCGCGGCGAAGGCCGGCGCGTAGTAGCCGTAGCGGTCGTAGAGCGCGCCCCCGAGCCAGGCGCCGAACGCCATGCCGCCGAGGCCGAGGAACAGCAGCACCGGCACGCGCCAGGGCGCCTCCTTCGCCGGGAACAATTCGCGCACCGTGAGCACGTAGGAGGGAATGATCCCCGAGAAGCCGAGCCCGTAGATCGCCGCGACGGCGAACAGCAGCGCCTCGTCCTCGGTGGCGAGGAACAGCCCCATCGCGACGGCCTGCGCGGCGGAGCCGAGCAGCACGGTGGGCAGGCCGCCGATCCGGTCCGCCACCCAGCCCCAGAACTGCCGCGCCAGGAAGGCGGCGAGCAGCAGGACCGAGAGCATCGCCGCCCCGCGCGCCGGGCCGATGCCGAGATCGGCGCAGAAGGCGACGAGATGCGCCGCCGGCATCGCCATCGGCACGCAGCAGAGGAAGGCGGCCGTCGCCAGCAGCGCGAGCGCGAGGTTCGGCGGCAGGCCGAGCGTCCGCGCCCCCGGCCGCGGCCCGTCCGCGGCCCCGAGGCCGCCCGCGGGCGGCGCCGGCGGCGGGCGCAGCACGACCGCGGCGAGCGGCGCGATCACCGCCGTGGCGAGCGCGCCGAAGCCGAGCATGGTGCGCTGCCAGCCGAAGGCCGCGACGGCGCGCTCGAGCACCGCGGGCCAGACCACGCCGGCGACGTACTGGCCCGAGGAGACGAGCGCGAGCGCCGTGCCGCGCCGCCGGTCGAACCAGAGCGTCACGTAGGTGAGCAGCGGCGCGAACAGCGCCCCGATGCCGAGCACGCCGGTCAGCAGCCCGTAGCCCAGGAGCAGCTGCCACGTCCCGCCGCGCGCGGCGAGCGCCATCCCCGCCGCGATCATCGCCGCGCCGAACAGCGCCACGCGCCGCACCCCGAGCCGCCCGGCGATCCAGCCCATCAGGATCCCGCCTGCCCCGGCGCCGAGGAAGGTGAGCGAACTGGCGAGCGAGGGCACCGCGCGCGCCTCGCCGAGATCGGCTGCGATCGGCCTGAGCGCGACGACGATGACGAGCGGCGCGCCGTAGGCGACGGAGAGGATGGCGAGGACGGTCCAGGCGACGCGCCAGGAGGCCGGGGTCTCGATGCTGCGCGGGGGCGGCGGCGCTGGGGTGTCGCCCTCGGCGCGCTGCGGCATGTCCGTTCCTCGTCCGGCGGTTCGGCCCGGCCGATTAAGCCACGGCGGGCCGGAACGGGACAGCGCGGACGCCGCGCCGGCCGGCGGCGGGAGCGCGGCGGGTCCCGGCCTTCGCCCGGACGGCGCGCGTCCGGACGCGCCCCCGGCGCGAGCGGAAAGGCGGCCGCGGACCCCGCGGCCCGCTCAGCCGCGCGAGCGGCGGACCGCGACGCCGTACCAGAGCAGCGCGGCGCAGGCGCTCGCCAGCAGCGCGCGGCCCGAACCGGCGAGGAACGCCTGCGCCCGCTCGGCGCCGGCCTGGGCCAGCAGCAGCAGGCTCGCGGCGGTCAGGAGGGAGAGGGCGCTCATCCGGCGGAGCATGGGCGTCTCCCGGCTGGCAGGACCGCACGGCGCGGCGGCGCGGGGCGGGGCGTCAGGCCGCGCGCGAGGCCGGGCCGGCGCGGAGCTGGTCGAGCACGGACGGCAGCCGGTCCAGGAGGAACGGATCGTGGCCGGGATGGGCGCCGCCCTGGTGATCGAATGCCAGCCCGTCGTGGAACGTGCCGTCGGCGTAGATCAGCAGCAGGCGCCCCCAGCGCTCGCCGCGCCGCTGCACGAACACGGCGCGCGCCATGCGGAACCCCCGGCGCGCGAAGCGCAGGGCCGCGCGCGCCATCTCGTCGAACACCGCGCTCGAGCCGTAGACGGTCAGCGGCGTCATGAAGCGCTGCCCGTCGAAGGGCCAGATCGTCCACTCCTCCTCGGAGCCGCCGGAAAGCTCCCACAGACGCCGCCGGATGAAGTTGGCATCGCCGTAGTCCTCGCGCGCGATGTGGTCGCTCGGCGGCGGATCGCCGGGGGAGTGGCCGGCCCAGGCCCAGACCGAGACGCCGTGGCGCTGCGGGTCCTCCGCCTGGGGGGCGGCCCCGCCGCGCGCCGCGCGGTGGCGGCGGAGGGTGTCGTAGGCGGCGTTGATCTCCGCCATCACCGCCTCGTCGGGCTCGGCGCCGCCCAGCGGATGGTAGCGCCGCGCGAGGCGGATCCACGCCGCCTTCAGCCCGGCGCCCTCGAGCGCGGCCGGGTCGGCGCCGAACCGGGCGAAGACCGCCGCCGCCGCACGCGCATCGCCGATCCCGTCCGTCCGCATCCTCGCCCCTCGCGCCGCGCCAGACCGCTCAACCCGGACAGCAGGGTTATGCCTGTCGCGAAGAAAGCGCAGGGGTCACAACATTGCGAAAGAACATCGAAAAAACCGGACCGCACCGTGAAACCATCCACATTTTTGGTCCGTGTCGCGCGAAACGGCGTGGATCGCGGCGACACCTGCGCGGCCGGTCGCTTCCTGCGCGCCCGGTGTCCGGCGTGGCGACGAATCGCGCGGGCCGCGCCATCGCCCGCCGGCGTTTGGGAGGCGCGGCGCGACCGGCCGGCCGCGGTTCCGGCGACAGGAGCGGATCGCGGACGGCGGGAAACGGCCGGGGCGCGGATCCAAGCCGCGCGACCGGCAACGCGCCGCAGCCGGCGCCGCGCGCACGGCCGAGCGGAAGCGGCTCCGGCGACGCGCCGCGCGAGCGCCGCCCGCGCCGGGGCGCGCGCAACGGCCGCGCGTGGCGGAGGCGCCCGGCCCGGCGCCGCCTCCTCGCGCGGGCCGCGGCAAACCCTACAGCAGCCCCTCGCGCCGGAAGGAGAAGATCCGGCCCCGGCCCAGGATCAGGTGGTCGTGCACCACCACGCCCAGCACGCCGGCGGCCGCCTTGATCTCCCGCGTCATCTCGACGTCCGCCCGGCTCGGCGTCGGGTCGCCGGAAGGGTGGTTGTGCACCAGGATCAGCGCCGTCGCCTGCAGCTCCAGGCAGCGCTTCACCACCTCGCGCGGATAGACCGGGGTGTGGTTGACGGTGCCGCGCGCCTGCACCTCGTCGGCGATCAGGCGGTTCTTCGAATCGAGGAACAGCACGCGCACCTGCTCGATCTGCTCGCGCGCCATCGCGGCGGTGAGGTAGTCGGTCAGCCGGTCCCAGTTGTTCAGCACCGGCCGGTCCAGCACCTCGGCCCGCGCCAGCCTGAGCGCCGCGGCCTGCACGGTCTTGAGCGCGGCGATGCCGGCCTCGCCGAGGCCCGCGATGGCGCGCAGCTCGGAGGGCGGCGCGGCGATGGCGTTGGCGAAGGAGCCGAAGCGCGCGAGCAGGGCGCGCGCGATCGGCTTGGTGTCGCGCCGCGGCAGGGCGAGGAACAGCACCATCTCGAGCAGCTCGTGGTCGAGCAGCGCCTCCGCCCCGGCGGCGAGCAGCTTCTCGCGCATCCGCGCGCGGTGGCCGAGATGGCCGGGCGGGGGCGGCGGGGCAGGGGGCTCGGCCGCCTTCGCTGCCGTCTCCGGCCGCCCGCCGTGGAACAGCGGCAGGCCGAGCCCGTCCGGGCGCCGCAGCGACACCGCCGCGGACATCCGCTCCTCGAGGCCGGGTTTCCTGGCCGGTGCCATGCGCCGCCGCTTCTCCGCGGCGGCACCCTCTCCCGTCGCGGCGCGGGAAGGCGAGGGGAGGAACGCCGGACAAACGCAGAAATCACGCTTGCCCCGGCACGCGGGCGTCCGGCCCGGCGGGACGCGGGACCGCGGGCTCCGGCCGGCCAGGCCGCGGTCGCGCCCGGCCCTGTGGAGGGCGCCCCGCCCGCCCGCCGCGCCCGGCGCGTCGCGAACGGCGGGCCGTCAGACCGCGTAGGGCGGCTTGTGCAGCCCGGCGGGGGAGAGGGTGAAGATCTCCACCCCGTCCTCGGTCACCCCGACCATGTGCTCGAACTGCGCCGAGAGCGAGCGGTCGCGCGTCACCGCCGTCCAGCCGTCGTCGAGGATCTTCACCTCCGGCCGGCCGGCATTCACCATCGGCTCCACCGTGAAGACCATGCCGGGCTTCAGCACCAGGCCCTCGCCGGGGCGGCCGAAGTGCAGCACGTTCGGCGGCTCGTGGAAGCGCCGGCCGATGCCGTGCCCGCAGAAGTCGCGCACGACGCTGAAGCGGTGGCGCTCGACGTAGCTCTGGATCGCGTGGCCGACGTCGCCGAGCGTCGCGCCGGGGCGGATCGCCGCGATGCCGCGCATCATCGCCTCGTGCGTCACGTCGAGCAGCAGCCGCGCCTTGGTGCTCGGCTGCCCGGCGACGAACATGCGGCTGGTGTCGCCGTGCCAGCCGTCCAGGATCACCGTGACGTCGATGTTGACGATGTCGCCCTCCTGCAGCACGCGCTCGCCCGGGATGCCGTGGCAGACCACGTGGTTGACGGAGGTGCAGATGGACTTCGGGAAGCCGCGGTAGCCGAGCGGCGCCGGCACCGCGCCGTGGGCGAGGATGAACTCGTGGCACAGCCGGTCCAGCTCGCCCGTGGTGACGCCGGGGCGCACGTGCGGGACGATCATGTCGAGCGTCTCCGCCGCCAGCCGGCCGGCGCGGCGCATGCCCTCGAAGTCCTCGGGCGCATGCAGGGTGATGCGGCGGCTTTCGGCGCCTTGCTGCTCCATGGCGGGGGTGGTCCGGACGCGGCGTGTTGCTTTTCATCCCCAACATGCGCGCCGGGGGGGCCGGTTGCAAGGCGCCGGGGCGGGGCGGCGCCGCGCGCCGCCCGCATGGCGGCCACGCGGGCGCGCCGTGCGGCCGGCCGCGGGCGCCGGGCATCGCCTCAGGGGCGTCCCGCCTTCTCCCCGGCGCTCCGCTCCACCGCCCCGAGCGCATCGGCGAGCCGCACCTGCGCGCTCCCCGGCCGCGCCGGCTTCTGCTGGCTCTCGTGCGGCGCCCAGCCGGTGAGCATCACCAGCGGCAGCGGCATCGCCAGGCTGCCGTCCGCCTCCGCCGGCAGCCGCGCGGCGGCGAGCGGGAACAGCGCGCGCGGCGGCGTGCGCGGATCGCGCGCCCGCACCGCGCTGGTCTCGCCCGCCGCGCGCAGGTCGGCGAACAGCGCGGCGGCGGAGCGGTAGCGCAGCGTCAGCTCCTCGACATCCGCCACCGGCAGCGCGAAGCCCGCGCGCTGCAGGAGGTGCGCCGCGTCGCGCAGCTCCGGGAAGGGCGAGACGCGCGGCGCGAGGCCGCCGCGCAGCTCGGCCTCCGCCTCCGCCAGCGCGACGCGCAGCGGCTGCAGCGTGCCGAGGCCCGGCAGGGCGGCGAGGAACAGCCCGTCCGGCACCAGGGCGCGGCGGATCTGCAGCAGCGCGCCCGGCAGGTCGTTCACCCAGTGCAGCGACAGGCAGGCGACGATCAGGTCGAAGCTCCCCGGCGCGAAGGGCAGCCATTCCTCGTCGGCCGCGACCGCGAGCTCGCCGGCGCGCCCGGCCATGCGGGCCGAGAGGTCGGCCGAGACGACGAAGGGGATGCCGCGCGCGCGCAGCCGCGGCGCCACCGCGCCGCGGCCGCCGAGGTCGAGCGCGCGGGCGAAGCGCCGCGTCACGTCGTCCAGCCGGTCGAGCAGGCGCTCCGCCGCCGCATCGAGGATCGGCGCCACGCGGGCGACGGTCGCCGCGGCCCGGTCGCGGCGCAGCCGGACCAGGCGGCGATCGAAGATCTCGGCGGGACCGGCGGCGGGTTCGGACATGCCGCGCCAGATGCGCCCGCCGCCGCCCGGCGGCAAGCCCGGCGCCGCGCGCCGCCGCACGCGCGGCCCGCGCCCCTGCCGGTTCCCGCCGCCCGCGATCCGCTCTAGGCTCGCCGGCGTGAGCAGCGAGCCGGAGGAGGGGAGCGCCGCGCCATGACCGTCCTCGACCGCAGGCCCGCCCGGCGGGCGCGCCGCCGCTGAGCGCGCCGATGCGCCGGATCGACGCGCCCACCCTCAAGCGGTGGATCGGCGACGGGCAGGAGCTCGCCATCCTCGACGCGCGCGAGGAGGGGGAGTTCGGCACCGGCCACCTGTTCTGGGCCGTGCCCTGCCCGCTCTCGCGCGCCGAGCTCGCCGCCCGCGCCCTGCTGCCGCGGCGTTCCGTGCGCGTCTGCGTCACCGATGGCGGCGAGGGAGGACTCGCCGAGCGGCTCGCCGCCTATCTCGAATCCCTCGGCTGCAGCGACGTCGCGGTGCTGGAGGGCGGCGTGCCGGCCTGGCGGGCGGCGGGCCATGTCGTCTTCTCCGGCGTCAACGTCCCCTCGAAGGCGTTCGGCGAGTGGGTCGAGCACCACTACGGCACGCCGAGCGTGGACCCCGCCGGGCTCAAGGCGATGCTGGACCGGGGCGAGGACCTCGTGATCCTCGACAGCCGCCCGATGGACGAGTTCCGCCGCATGTCCATCCCCGGCGCCATCAACGTCCCCGGCGGCGAGCTGGTCTACCGCATCGGCGAGTTCGTCCGCGGCCCCGGGACCACCGTGGTGGTGAACTGCGCCGGCCGCACCCGCTCGATCCTCGGCGCCGAGAGCCTGCGCGCGGCCGGGCTGCCGAACCGCGTGGTGGCGCTGCGCAACGGCACCATGGGCTGGGAGCTGGCCGGCTTCGCCTGCGCCCGCGGCGAGACCCGCACCTACCCGCCCGGCACGCCCGCCGGCGCCGCCGAGGCCCTGGCGCGCGCCCGCCGCTTCGCCGAGCGCGCCGGCGTGCGGAGCCTGACCCGCGAGGGGCTCGAGGCGCTGCGACGGGACGGCAGCCGCACCCTCTACCTGCTCGACGTCCGCGCGCCGGAGGAGTTCGCCGCCGGCCACCTCGCCGGCAGCGTGAACGCCCCGGGCGGGCAGCTCGTGCAGGCGACCGACCGCTGGGTGGCGGTGCGCCACGCCCGCCTCGTGCTGGTGGACGATCTCGGCGTGCGCGCGCGCATGACCGGCGGCTGGCTGCGCCAGATGGGCGCCGGCTACGAGGTCTATGTGCTGGAGGACGGCCTCGCCGGCCGGCTCGAGGAGGGGCCCGGCGCCGTCGCCTGCCCGGAAGCGCGGGCGATCCGGGCGCCCGCCCTCTCCGCGCCGGAGCTCGCCGCCCGGCTCGCCGACGGCGCCGCGCAGGTGATCGAGCTGAGCCGCTCGATCGACTTCCGCGCCAGCCACATCCCCGGCGCGCTGTGGGGCGTGCGCACCCGCCTCGCCGCGCTCGCCCCGCGCCTCGCCGCCGACCGCGAGGTGGTGATCGCGGCGCCGGAGGAGGCGCTGGCGCGCCTTGCGGTGCCGGAGGTGCAGGGCCTGGTGCGCGCCCCGGTGCGCCTGCTCGCCGGCGGCACCCGCGCCTGGCGGGAGGCCGGGCTGCCGCTGCAGGCCGACCGCTCCGATCCGCCGGACGAGGCCTGCATCGACTTCCATCTCCGCCCCTACGACCGCAATTCCGGCGTCGCGGAGGCGATGCGCGCCTATCTCTCCTGGGAGGTGGACCTGGTCCGCGAGGTCGCGCGCGACGGCGATGCCCGCTTCGGCCTCCCCGCCTAGCCGGGACCGCACCGCGATCGCGCCGGACGCGGCCGCGCCGGCGGGGCGGCCGCCTTGGGCCGCGGCCGGGGCGCGCCTCGGCGCGGGGCTCGCGGCGGCGCTGCGCGCCGCGCGCGACGCCCTGCTGCCGCCGCATTGCCTGACCTGCGAGGCCGAGGTCGCGGTGCAGGGCACGCTCTGCGCCGCCTGCTTCCGCGGCCTCGGCTTCATCACCGCGCCGCTCTGCGCGCGCTGCGGTGTCCCCTTCGCCCATGCCGGGCAGGCCGACGCGCAGGGCCTCTGCCCGGGCTGCGCCGCCGACCCGCCCCCCTTCGCCGCGGCCCGGGCCGCGCTGCGCTACGACGCCGGGGCGAAGCGGCTGCTCCTGCCCTTCAAGCACGGCGACCGCACCGACCTCGCCGCGCCGCTCGCGGCGCAGATGGCGCGCGCCGGGGCGGCGCTGCTCGCCCGCGCCGACCTGGTCGCCCCGGTGCCGGCGCACTGGCGCCGCCGCCTGGCGCGCCGCTACGACCAGGCGGCGCTGCTCGCCCGCGCCGTGGCGCGCCTGGGCGGGCGGCCCTGCGTGCCGGACCTGCTGCGCCGGACCCGCGCTACCCCGCCGCTGGGCGAGCGCGGCGCGGCGGAGCGCGCGGCGCTGCTCGCCGGCGCCTTCGCCCTGCGCCGGGGCGGCGCGGCGCGCGTCGCCGGCCGGCGGGTGCTGCTGGTGGACGACGTGCTGACCTCGGGCGCCACCGCCGGGGCCTGCGCCCGGGTGCTGCTCGCGGCCGGGGCGGCGGCGGTGGACGTGCTCGCTGCCGCGCGGGTGCCGGACCCGCGCCTCGCGGCGGGCGCCGCGCCTTGACCGGATCGTGCCGGGGCCCAACCTTGGCCGCCATGCCCAAGGTCGAGATCTACACCACCGCCTTCTGCCCCTACTGCGCGCGCGCCAAGTTGCTGCTCGACCGCAAGGGGGTCGCCTACGTCGAATACGACGCCCCGCACGGCTCGGCGGCGCGGCGCGAGGCGATCGAGCGCTCCGGAGGGCGGACGACGGTGCCGCAGATCTTCATTGACGGCCGGCCGATCGGCGGCTCGGACGACCTCGCCGCCCTGGAGCGGGCCGGCAAGCTCGACGCCCTGCTGGCCGGCGAGGCGGCCTGACCGGCCCGCCGTCCACTGGCACTCGACGGCGGCGAGTGCCAAGCTTATGTAGCGGCAGAATGCGGGGAATCGCTCTCGCCCCGCGGCAGGATTGCAGGATGATCCACTACCAGTTGCGTTGCGAGTCCTCGGAGGACGGACCCCACAGCTTCGACGGCTGGTTCAAGGACAGCGCCGCCTTCGAGAAGCTCGCCAAGGCCGGCCTGGTGGAATGCCCGGTCTGCGGCGGCACCAAGGTGACGCGCGCGCTGATGACGCCGGCGATCGCCAGGACGCCGGGCGTGAAGGGCCGCCCGGAGGCGCCGCCGGCGCCCGCGGTGCGGCCGCCCGCCCCCGCGCCGGCCGCCGCCCCGTCCGCGCCGCCGCGCGCCGCCGCCGGCCCCCTGCCGGCGCAGGTGCTGGCGCTGCTCCAGCGCATCCGGGCCGAGGTCGAGAAGACCTGCGACTACGTCGGCCGCGACTTCGCCGAGGAGGCGCGCAAGCTCCACCGGCAGATGCAGGAGGGGGGCACGCCCGAGCGCCGCGGCATCTACGGCGAGGCCACGGACGCCGAGGCCGAGGCGCTGCGCGAGGAAGGCATCGCCGTCGCCCGCATCCCCTGGGTGCCGCCGGCCGACGCCTGAGCCGGCGGCCGGCCGGGCGGGGGCAGGAGGCCGCCCTGCGCCGCCGGGGCGGGGTCAGCGCACGGCCGCCAGGATGTAGTTCACCCCCACGTCGCGGGCGATGCGGAACCGGCCGCCGAGCGGGTCGTAGCGCATCCCCGCGAGGTCGGTCACGCGCAGCCCCGCGGCGCGCAGGGCCGCCCCCAGCTCCGCCGGGGTGACGAACAGCCGCCAGTCGTGCGTCCCGGGCGGCAGCCAGCGCAGCAGGTACTCGGCGCCGAGCTTGGCGACGAGGAAGGAGCGGGCGGTGCGGTTCAGGGTGGAGAGGATCACCAGCCCGCCGTCAGGCCGCGCCAGTTGCGCGAGATGGCGCAGGAAGGCGGCGCGCTCCGTCACGTGCTCGATGACCTCGAGCGCCAGCACGGCGTCGAACCGGCCGGCCGCCGCCGGCAGCAGGTCCTCCGGCGCGCCGGCCCGGTAGTCCACGGCGAGGCCCGCCGCCGCGGCATGCGCGCGGGCCGCCTCCAGCGCCTCGCCGGCGGCGTCGAGGCCGGTCACCGCCGCGCCGCGCCGCGCCAGCGCCTCCGCGGCGAGGCCGGCGCCGCAGCCGACATCCAGCACGGCGAGGCCGCGCAGCGCCTCCAACGCCGCCGGATCGCGGCCGTGGGCCCGCGCCAGGCGCTCCGCGATCCAGCCGACCCGCACCGGGTTCATCCGGTGCAGCGGCGCCATCGGCCCCGCGGGGTCCCACCAGCGCGCGGCCAGCCGGTCGAACTTCGCGACCTCCTCGGGACGCGCGGTGCTGCCGCCCCGCTCCTCCGACTCCTGCATGTCCGTCACCCTGCCCGCGCCGGCCGCTCCGGCCAAGCCTCCGCGGCGCGGCGGGCGTCCGGCCGGCCCGGCCGCCGCGCCCCGGCCCACGGTTGCCCCGGCGCGGCGCGGCCGTTATCTGTGCGCGCCCCGAGCCGGCCGCCTCCTCCGCGCCTCGGCCCGGGGCAGACGCCTTCCGCCGTTCCGGACCCCGCCATGGCCCGCATCGTGATGAAATTCGGCGGCACCTCGGTCGCCGACCTCGACCGCATCCGCAACGTCGCCGCCCGCGTCAAGCGCGAGGTGGAGGCGGGGCACGAGGTCGCCGTCGTCGTCTCCGCCATGGCCGGCGTGACCAACCAGCTCGTGAAATGGTGCCAGGACCTCTCGCCGCTGCACGATGCGCGCGAATACGACGCCGTCGTCGCCACCGGCGAGCAGGTGACCGCGGGGCTGCTCGCCATCGCGCTGCAGGCGATCGGGGTCGAGGCGCGTTCCTGGCAGGGCTGGCAGATCCCGATCCACACCGACGGCGCGCACGGCAAGGCGCGGGTCGAGGCGATCGAGGGCGAGGTGCTGATCGAGCGCATGCGCCAGGGCCAGGTGCCCGTGATCACGGGCTTCCAGGGGCTCGGCCCGCGCAACCGCATCACCACCCTCGGCCGCGGCGGCTCCGACCTCTCGGCGGTGGCGATCGCGGCCGCGATCCGGGCCGACCGCTGCGACATCTACACCGACGTGGACGGCATCTACACAACCGATCCGCGAATTGTCCCCCGGGCGAAAAAACTGGAAAAAATTTCGTACGAGGAGATGCTGGAGCTGGCCTCGGTCGGGGCCAAGGTGCTCCAGACCCGCTCGGTGGAGCTCGCGATGAAGCAGCGGGTGCGCGTGCAGGTGCTCTCCTCCTTCGAGGACAAGCCCGGTTCCCTGGTGGTGGACGAGGACGAGATCGTGGAGAAGCCCATCGTTTCCGGCATCGCCTACTCGCGCGACGAGGCCAAGGTGACGCTGCGCCGGGTGCCGGACCGCCCCGGCATCGCCGCCGCCGTGTTCGGCGCGCTCGCCAAGGCGAACGTCAACGTGGACATGATCGTGCAGAACATCGGCGCCGACGGCACCACCGACCTCACCTTCACCGTCGGCCGCGCCGACCTCGCCCGCGCCCGCGACGTGCTGGAGAAGGCGCGCGCCGAGGTCGGCTTCGAGTCGCTGCTCGCCGACCCGGACGTCGCCAAGATCAGCGTCGTCGGCATCGGCATGCGCAGCCACGCGGGCGTCGCCAACACCATGTTCCGCGCGCTCGCCGAGAAGGGCATCAACATCCAGGTCATCTCGACCAGCGAGATCAAGGTGAGCGTGCTGGTCGCGGCGGAGTACACCGAGCTTGCGGTGCGCGCCCTGCACACCGCCTACGGGCTCGACGCGGCGCCCGCGGCGGCCTGAGCCGCCGGCCGCGCCCGCCGATGAACGCACCGGTGCCGCCCCACCGCCAGTTCCCGGCCCCGCCCGAGGCCTTCGCCGCGCTCGACGCGCTGATGGCGCGCGGCCGGGCCTTCCTCGGCGCGCGCTGGGCGCTGATGGGCGGCGCCATGAGCTGGGTCAGCGAGCGCAACCTGGTCGCCGCGCTCTCCAACGCCGGCGCCTTCGGCGTGATCGCCGGCGGCTCGATGGAGCCGGCGCGGCTCGAGGAGGAGATCGCCGCCACCCAGGCGCTGACCGACAAGCCGTTCGGCGTCAACCTCATCACCCTGCATCCGCGGCTGCCCGATCTGGTGCGGGTGTGCTGCGCCGCGGGCGTCTCGCACATCGTCTTCGCTGGCGGCATCCCGCCCGGCGGCGCGATCCGCCTCGCCAAGGACGGGGGGGCGCGGGTGATCTGCTTCGCGCCCGCGCTCGTGCTCGCCCGCCGCCTGATCCGCAGCGGCGCCGACGCGCTGGTGATCGAGGGCAGCGAGGCCGGCGGGCACATCGGTCCGGTCAGCCTCAACGTGCTGGCGCAGGAGATCCTGCCCGAGATCCACGAGGTGCCTGTGTTCGTCGCCGGCGGCATCGGGCGCGGCGAGGCGATCCTCGCCTACCTCGAGATGGGGGCGGCCGGCGCCCAGCTCGGCACGCGCTTCGTCTGCGCCACCGAGAGCATCGCCCATCCCCGCTTCAAGCAGGCCTTCATCCGCGCCGCGGCGCGCGACGCGCTGCCCTCGGTGCAGCTCGACCCCCGCTTCCCCGTGATCCCGGTGCGCGCGCTGCAGAACGAGGGCACGCGCCGCTTCGTCGCGCACCAGGCCGAGGTGCTGCGCCGCTACAACGCCGGCGAGCTGAGCAAGGAGCAGGCGCAGCTCGAGATCGAGCACTTCTGGGCCGGCGCGCTCAGGCGCGCGGTGATCGAGGGCGACGTCGAGCACGGCTCGCTGATGGCCGGGCAGTCGGTCGGCATGGTGACGCGCGAGCAGAGCACGGCGGCGATCATCGCCGAGCTGATCGGGCAGGCGGCGCACGCGATCGCCGTGCGGCGCGGCATGATCCCCGCCTGAAGTCCCGCCAGGCCGGCGGAGGCCGTGCCTCCGGCGGCGCTCCGGGCCGCGCGGTCCCGCGCGGCCGCGTGAACCCGGGGCCCTGCGCGGCCGTTGTCCTGCTTCACACGGCGGGGGCCCACGGAGGAACCGAAGGCGGGCGAGCCCTCAGGCACCGGAACGTGCCACGGGAGATCGGACTGCCTGGACGCCCGGTTGCGCCGGGCGCTGCACGAGGCGTTCGACCATGTCTGCGCGGAGCCGCTCCCGGAGGACCTGGTGCGGATCGTCCGCGAGGGCCGGCCGCCACGGCCCCCCGCCGCGGCGCCCCCTCCCGGCGAGTCCCGGGGATAGCGCGCCGCTGCCGCGCGGCGGACAAGGCCGGGCCGGGGTCCCGGGAATCGTCGCTGCCGCGGAACGAAAGGCTTGCCAGGAAGGACGGCGTCGGGTTCGATGCGGTTTGCCGCCCCGCCGGGTTGGGGCTAAATGCCCCGGCTTCGCAGCCCGGCCCGCCGTCATCCGCCCGCATGAAGCGCCCCCTCCGCCCCGACATCGCTGCCGCCGAGGCCGCCGCCCGGGCGGGCGAGGAGCTGCGCGCGGCGCGCCTCGCGCTCGGCCTCTCCCTCGAGGAGGTCGCGGAACGGCTGCGCATCCGCCGGCCCCATCTTCTCGCGCTCGAGGAGGGGCGATGGCACGACCTGCCGGGCGGCGCCTACGCCCTCGGCTTCCTGCGCAGCTACGCGCAGGGGCTCGGGCTGGACGGCGAGGCGATGGTGCGCCGGCTGCGCGACAGCGGCGCGGCCGCGGCCGCGCGGCGCACCGACCTCGTCTTCCCCGAACCGATGCCGGAGCGCGGCGTGCCGACCGGCCTCGTCGTGCTGGCCGGGGCGATCGTGGCGATCAGCGCCTACGCCGCCTGGTACACCTGGTCCGGTTCCGGCGAGCGGGTAGTGGATGCGGTGCCGCCGCTGCCAGGCCGCCTCGAGGAGGTGGCGCGGGAGGGGGGGCTTCCGGCCGCGACAGCCCGGGCGGTGCCGCCGCCGGCGCCCGAAGCTCCGGTGGCGGCCACCGCCGGGGGGGCGGCGCAGGGGGGCGTCCCGGCGGGGCCCGCCGCGGCGTCACCGCCTGCCCCGACCCAGGCGCTCGCCGCCACGGTGCCGCCGCCGGCGCCCGCATCCGCCCCGGCGGCCGACGCCGCCGCTCCGGCGGCGCCCCTCGTTGCGGCTGCGGCGCTTCCCGCCGGGGAGCGGCCCGCGGCGGAGCGCGGCATCGTGCTGCGCGCCAGGGGCGAGACCTGGGTCTCGGTGCGCGAGGCCCGCGGCGGGCCGCCGCTGCTCAACCGCATCCTGCGCCCGGGCGAGACCTTCGCCGTTCCGCCGCGGGAGGGGCTCGTGCTCTCGGTCGGCCGGCCCGATGCGCTCGAGGTGGTGGTGGATGGCGAGCCGGTGCCGGCCCTCGAGGGACCGCGCGGGCGGCGCATGAACATCCCGCTCGATGCCGGGCGGCTGAAGGCGGCGAACCGGGCCGCCCCTCCCTGAAGCCGGCCGCGCCGGGGCGCGCCGGGTGAGCGGGCGCGGCGCCGGGCCTTCCGGCGCCGCCGGGCGTTTTGGCATCCGGGCCGCCGCCGCCCTATGCTGCGTCCCGCACGGGAGTCGAGCCGCCGCCCATGAGCTACCGCCCCTACCAGCAGATCCTGCGCCGCAAGTCCCGCCAGATCCGGGTGGGCCGGGTGCGCGTCGGCGGCGACGCGCCGATCAGCGTGCAGACCATGACCAACACCCCGACCGAGGACGTGCAGGCGACGATCGCGCAGATCCGCCGCTGCGAGGAGGCGGGCGCCGACATCGTGCGCGTCTCGGTCCCGACGCCGGAGAGCACGGCGGCGCTCCGGCAGATCGTGCGCGCGGTGGAGGTGCCGATCGTCGCCGACATCCACTTCCACTACCGCCGCGCCATCGAGGCCGCCGAGGCCGGCGCCGCGTGCCTGCGCATCAACCCCGGCAACATCGGCTCGAAGGAGCGGGTGCGGGAGGTGGTGAAGGCGGCGCGCGACCACGGCTGCTCGATCCGCATCGGCGTCAACGCGGGCTCGCTGGAGCGGCACCTGCTCGAGAAGTACGGGGAGCCGAACCCGGAGGCGCTGGTCGAGAGCGCGCTCTGGCACGCGGCGCACCTGCAGGAGGAGGACTTCCACGAGTTCAAGATCAGCGTGAAGGCCTCCGACGTGTTCCTCGCCGTCGCCGCCTATCAGCAGCTCGCCGAGGCCTGCGACCATCCGCTGCACATCGGCATCACCGAGGCCGGCGGGCGGCGCACCGGGACGGTGAAGAGCGCGATCGGCCTCGGCTCCCTGCTCTGGGCCGGGATCGGCGACACGCTGCGGGTCTCGCTCTCCGCCGAGCCGGAGGAGGAGGTGCGTGTCGGCTGGGAGCTGCTGAAGTCGCTCGGCCTCCGGCACCGCGGGGTGCGGATCGTGAGCTGCCCGTCCTGCGCGCGGCAGGGCTTCGACGTGATCGGGACGGTGGCGGCGCTCGAGGAGCGGCTCGCGCACATCGAGCAGCCGATCACCCTCTCGATCATCGGCTGCGTGGTGAACGGGCCGGGCGAGGCGCTGATGACCGACCTCGGCGTCACCGGCGGCGGGGCGGGCACGCACATGGTCTATCGCGCCGGGCGGACCGACCACACGGTGAAGGGCGAGGCGATGGTCGAGCACATCGTCGCCCTGGTGGAGGCGAAGGCCGCCGAGATGGCGGCGGCGCAGGCGGCCGCAGCGGCCGCCGGGGCGCGGAAGCAGGCGGCGGAGTAGGCCGGGCGGGGTTGCCCGCGCAACCGGTTTCGCTACACCTGCGGTCGCATCGCGAAGGGCCCCGGCGGCCTACGTCCGGGCCTTGCCGGGAGGAAACCCGATGACCCAGCGCCTTGCCCGGCGCGGCTTGATGGCGGCCGCGCTGTCCGCGCTCCCCCTCGTTCCCGCGCGCGCTCAGTCCGAAGCCGGCTTTCCCGCCCGTCCCGTGCGGCTCGTGGTCGGCTTCCCGCCCGGCAGCGCGGCCGACGTCTCGGCGCGGATCGTCGCCGCCGTCATGGCCGGGCCGCTCGGCCAGGCCATGGTCGTGGAGAACCGCCCGGGCGCGGGCAGCACGGTGGCGGCGGGGCAGGTGGCGCGGGCTGCGCCCGATGGCTACACGGTATTCCTCGGCTCGGTGGCCAACGCGATCAACGCCAGCCTGCAGCGCGACATCGCCTTCGACTTCGCGCGCGACTTCACGCCGGTGGCGCCCCTAGTCGCGGCGCCGAACATCCTGGTCGTGCATCCCTCGGTTCCGGCGGCAAGCGTCGGAGAACTGATCGCCCTCCTGCGCCGGCGGCCGGAAGGCCTGTTCTACGGATCGTCCGGAGTCGGGACCGCACCGCATCTTTCGGGTGAGCTGTTCAACCTGCTGGCGGGCGTGCGCATGACGCACGTGCCCTATCCGGGCAGCGCCCAGGCGGTGACGGACCTCGTCGCCGGCCGGGTCGGCGTGATGTTCTCGCCGGCCTCGACCGTGCTCGGCCATATCCGCGAGGGGCGGCTGCGGCCGCTCGCTTCCGCCGGGCCGGCTCGGGCAGCCGCGGCGCCGGAGCTGCCGACGATGGAGGAGGCGGGCCTCCCCGGCTTCACCTCCACCGTGTGGTTCGGCCTCGTGGCGCCGGCCGGCACGCCGGCGCCGGTCGTTGCGCGGCTGGCCGCCGCCGCCCGCACCGCTCTGGCCGATCCGGAGACGGCGCGGCAGTTGGCCGCGCAGGGCTTCGACATCCTGCCGGGCGGGCCGGAGGAGCTGCGCGCCCTGATCGCGGCGGAGATCGCCAAATGGGCCCGCGTCATCGAAGCCGCGGGCGCCCGCGCCGGCTGACAGCAGAAGGAAGAGCCGCATGCCTGCTCTCGGCATCGCCGAATGCCGCCGCTTCATCCGCGCCGTGTCCGACAAGGCGAAGGAGATGGGGGTTCCCGTCTCGATCGCGGTGGTCGGGCCGGAAGGCCACCTGATCGCGCTCGAACGGATGGACGGGGCCGGGTGGATCACGCCCGAGACCGCCTGGGCGAAGGCCTTCACCATGGCGGCGTTCCGCTCCATGAGCCCGCGCTTCCAGGACGGTCTCGTCACCCAGCACTGGTTGCGCGAGCGCAACCCGCAGCTTGCCGTCAACGCTGCGGTCTTCACCGGGGGCAGGATATTCATCTCGGGCGGCGCGGCTCCGGTGTTCAAGGGCAACACCATGGTCGGCGCCTACGGCATCTCCGGCGGCACCTCCGACCAGGACGAGGTGATGGGCCGCCATGCGCGCGAGAAGATCGGCTGGCGCCACACCCCCGAGAAGGACGACACGCCGCAGGAGGTGAAGGACCACATCAACGCCATCTACGAGAGGATCGGCCTCGGCCAGCGCAGGTTGTGACCGGAGCGGGGCCGGCGCTTGCACCGGCCCGGCCCCGGCGCTACCGCCTCGCCCCATGGCCCAGCCCCCCCTGCAGCCCGTCCGCGGCACGCGCGACCTGATCGGCGAGGAGTTCCGCCGCCACCAGGCGGTGATCGAGACCGCGCGCCGCATCAGCGCCCTCTACGGCTTCGAGGAGTGGGCCACCCCGGTGTTCGAGGACACCCGCGTCTTCGCCCGCGGCCTCGGCGACACCTCCGACGTGGTGATGAAGGAGATGTACACCTTCACCGACCGCGGCGGGGATTCGATCACGCTGCGCCCGGAGATGACGGCCGGCGTCTGCCGCGCCCTGGTCTCGAGCGGCCTCGTCCACTCCGGCCTGCCGCGCAAGGTGTTCTACGCCGGCCCGATGTTCCGCTACGAGCGGCCGCAGAAGGGCCGCTACCGCCAGTTCCACCAGATCGGCGTCGAGGTGCTGGGCGCCGCCGAGCCGCTGGCGGACGCCGAGGTGATCGCCTGCGGCTGGCACATCCTCGAGGCGCTCGGCGTCGCCGAGGGCACGGTGCTGGAGCTCAACACCCTCGGCGACGCCGCGAGCCGCGCCGCCTACCGCGCGGCGCTCGTCGCCTATTTCGGCGCCCATCGCGACCGCCTCTCGCCCGACAGCCGGGCACGGCTCGAGCGCAACCCGCTGCGCATCCTCGACAGCAAGGACGAGGGCGACCGGCGGCTGATCGCCGACGCGCCGACCATCCACGACTACCTCACGCCCGAGGCCGCCGCCTTCCACGCCGCGGTGAAGCGCTACCTCGACCGCTTCGGCGTGCCCTGGCGCGAGAACCCGCGCATCGTGCGCGGCCTCGACTACTACAACCACACCGCCTTCGAGTTCGTCACCGACCGGCTCGGCGCGCAGGGCACGGTGATGGCGGGCGGCCGCTACGACGGGCTGGTGGAGGAGATGGGCGGGCCGCCCACGCCCTCGGTCGGCTGGGCGGCGGGGGTGGAGCGGCTCGCCCTGCTGCTGCCGCAGACGCCGCCGGCGCCGCGCCTCGTCGCCGTGGTGCCGGTGAGCGAGGCGCAGGAGGAGGCGGCCATCGAGCTGCTGCAGCGCCTGCGCCGCGCCGGCATCGCCGCCGAGATGGCCTATCGCGGCACCCTCAAGCGCCGCCTGGAGCGCGCCAACCGCACCCGCGCCCGCGCCGCCCTCATCCTCGGCGAGGACGAGATCGCCCGGGGCGTCGTGCAGCTCCGCGACCTCGACGCGGGGACGCAGGAAAGCGTGCCGCTCGCCGAGGTGATCGGCCGCCTCGCATGACCCTCCCCGCGCGGCTCGACCGTCTCCTCCTGCGCGCGGAGGAGCTGCGCCACCTCCTCGCCACCGCCGAGGGCGCGCAGGTCGGGGCGCTGTCCAAGGAGCTCGCCGAGCTCGAGCCGCTGGTCGCGAAGGTGGCCGAGCTGCGCGCCGCCGAGCGCGCGCGCGACGAGGCGGAGGCGCTGCTCGCCGACCCGGAGCTCAGGGAGCTGGCGGAGGCCGAGTACCGCGCGCAGAAGGAGCGCGTCGCGGCGCTGGAGCGCGAGATCCGCCTCCTGCTGCTGCCGAAGGACGCGGCCGACGAGCGCAGCGCGATCCTCGAGATCCGCCCCGCCGCCGGCGGCGAGGAGGCGGCGCTGTTCGCCGCCGAGCTGTTCCGCGCCTACCAGCGCTACGCCGAGTCCAAGGGCTGGCGCTTCGAGGTGCTGGAATACGACGAGAGCGACCTCGGCGGCGCGCGGAGCGCGGTGGCCGAGATCCAGGGCAGGGGAGTCTTCGCCCGCCTCAAGTACGAATCCGGCGTCCACCGCGTGCAGCGCGTGCCGGCGACCGAGGCGCAGGGGCGCATCCACACCTCCACCGTCACCGTCGCCGTGCTGCCCGAGCCGGAGGAGGTGGACGTGCAGATCAACGAGGCCGATCTCCGCGTGGACGTGTTCCGCGCCTCCGGCGCCGGCGGCCAGCACGTCAACAAGACCGAGAGCGCGGTGCGCATCACCCACCTGCCCACCGGCATCGTCGTCACGATGCAGGAGGAGAAGAGCCAGCACAAGAACCGCGCCAAGGCGATGAAGGTGCTGCGCGCCCGCCTCTACGAGGCCGAGCGCGCCCGCGCCCACGCCTCGCGCGCCGCCGACCGCAGGGCCCAGGTCGGCACCGGCGACCGCTCCGAGCGCATCCGCACCTACAACTTCCCGCAGGGGCGCGTCACCGACCATCGCATCGGGCTCACCCTGCACAAGCTCGACCGCGTCATGCTCGGCGAGTTCGACGAGATCATCGAGGCGCTGATCGCCGAGGACCAGGCGGCCCGCCTCGCCGCGGCGGCGGAGTGAGCGGCGCCCGCCGCGATCCGGGCGCGAGCGTCGGCGCCCTGCTCTGCGACGCCGCGCAGCGCCTGCGCGCCGGGGGGATCGAGAGCCCCCGCCTCGAGGCCCGCCTGCTGCTCGGCCACGCGCTGGGGCTCCCGGCCGAGGCGCTGCTGCGCGACCCGGCCCGCCCGGTCCCGCCCGCGGCCGCCGCGCGCTTCGCCGCGCTGCTGCACCGCCGGCTGGAGCGCGCACCGGTCGCCCATCTGCTCGGCGAGCGCGAGTTCTGGTCGCTGCCCCTCGCCGTCTCGCCGGCGACGCTGATCCCCCGGCCCGACTCGGAGACGCTGATCGAGGCGGCGCTCGCGGCCTTCCCGGACCGCGCCGCCGTGCGCGCGATCCTCGACCTCGGCACCGGCACCGGCTGCCTGCTGCTCGCCGCGCTGACGGAGTTTCCGCGCGCCAGCGGCCTCGGCGTGGACCGGGTGGCGGAGGCCGCCGCGCTCGCCGCGGCGAACGCCCGCCGGCTCGGGCTGGCCGGGCGGGCACGCTTCGTCGTCGGCGACTGGGCGGCCCCGCTCGCCGCACGCTTCGACCTGGTGCTCTGCAATCCGCCCTACGTCGAGACCGGCGCGATCCCGCACCTCGCCCCCGAGGTCGCGCGCCACGAGCCCGCCACCGCCCTCGACGGCGGCGCGGACGGGCTCGACGCCTACCGTGCCGTGCTCGCCGCCCTGCCGGCCCTGCTCGCGCCGGCCGGCCGCGCGGTACTGGAACTCGGCCAGGGCCAGCGCCCGGCCGTGGAGGCGCTGGCGCGGGCGGCGGGCCTCCGCCCGCTCGGCTGCCGCGCCGATCTCGGCGGCGTCGAGCGCGCCCTGGTGCTCGCGCCCGGCTGAGGCGGGACCTGCCCGCCCGTCACATGTTCGGCGCGCGCGGCGGCGGCGGCGGCGGCGGGAGCACCGCCCGCGTCGCCTGCCAGGGGCCGAGCAGCGTGGTGCCGCGGATCGTCTCCACGCTGCGCTTCAGCGGGATGCCGGAGTCGGTGTCGAGCCAGTAGCGAATCACCGCGTCCAGCTCGCCGCCGCTGCGCTGCGACCAGCGCCGTTCCAGCACCACCGCGTCGAAGCGCCCGGCCGGCACCGCGACGCTCTCGAAGCCGACCACCCGCCAGCGGGCGTCGAAGTCGTACCGGATGCCGCTTCCCGCCGAGCGCACGACGGAGCGGTACTGCGCGGCGTTGCCGGCCTGCGCGGGCCACAGCGGGGCCATGCCCTCTGCGTGGCCGCGGCCCTCGAGCGGCGAGTCCGGGATGACGGCGTGGACCAGCCGGACCTCCTCGCCCCCGTCGGCGCGGGCGAGGCAGACCGCGGGGTTGTCCGGCGCGGCGCCGGTGAAGGCCAGGGTCCGCCCGTCGTCGTAGGTCACCACGCTGCCGGGCCGGGGGCAGGCGAAGGCCCAGCGGCGCGGCGGGCCGGCGCAGCCGACGCCGGCGGCGGCGAGGAGCAGCAGGACACGCGGCGCGGCGGCGCCGGCACGGCGGGGCGGGGAGGGCGGGCGGCGGCGCGGCAAGGCGGCGGTCCTCCGGGCGGACGGGGTGGCGGCGGAATGATGCCCCGGAACGGCCGTGCGGGACACCGCGCGCCGCCGTCCGCGCCCCCGGGGGCGGGCCCCGGCCGAAAAAAGCGTTTGGCGGTCCGGCCCCCCGGCGCTAGGTTGCCGCCGCGGCCCAGGTGGGCCCGGCGGTCCGGAGACGGCCGGCGCCACCACCTCGGCCCGTCGGGCCGGAAGCTTCGGCTCCGCCCCCGGGGCGCCGCGGCGTTGCAATGAAGACCGGTCGCCGTGCGGGCGTCTGCCTCGGGCCGCGTGGGCCCGTGCGCAGCTTCGGCGCGGCACGGTCGCGAGACCGACCACGAACGCGACAGCAGCGATGAACATGAAACGCATGCGGGGCCGGGGCGGCCACCGCCACGGCGGCGGAGGCGGACAGTTCCGCCCGGGCGGCGCCGGAGGCGGCGGTCACCCGCCGCTGAGCCGCAGCCACGTCTTCGATTCCAACGGGCCCGACGTCCGGCTGCGCGGCACCGCCCAGCAGCTCTTCGAGAAGTATCTGCAGCTCGGCCGCGACGCGACCAGCGCCGGCGACCGGGTGATGGCCGAGAGCTACTTCCAGCACGCGGAGCACTATTTCCGCATCCTCAACGCCATCAACCAGGCGCAGCAGCAGCAGCACCAGCTGCGGCAGCAGCAGCGGCAGCACCAGCAGAACGGGACCGAGGCGCCCGCCGCCGCCGGCGACGGCACCGGAGAGCAGCCGGAGGTCAACGGCCACGCCGTGGTCGCGCCGGAAGCCGAGGGCGACGCGCCCGGATCCGGCGAGACGCGCGACACCGCCGCCTGATCCGGCGCCGCGCGGCGGCGGCGCGGACGGGCGAGGGAAGCCCGGCGCGGGCGGCGGGCGCGTCCCCGCCGGCCGTGCGCACCCCGGCGCTGCGCCCTGCCCGGGCGCCGGCCGGGCCGCGTCCGCCGCGGCCCGGCGGCGTCTTCAGGTGATCACCGCCACCTCGATGCGCCCGCGCCGCCGCAGCACGTTCAGCGCCACGTCGTTGTCGCCGGCGTGGCGGTTCAGGCGGACATCCACCGCCGCCGCGCCCAGGCGCAGATTGTAGAGGCGCACCACCTCGAGCCAGGGCGGCAGCACCGGCCGAACGAAGCGGAGCTGCCGGTGCGCGGGATCGAAGCCGATCCCGAGCATCGCCCCGAGCACCGCGAAGGCCGCGGCGCTGGCCCAGGCCTGCGGCAGGCAGGCCACGGGGTATCCGGTCGGCCCCTCGCCGGCGCGGCGCTCGAAGCCGCAGTACAGCTCCGGCAGCCGCTTGAGGTCGGCGAACAGCGCCGCGTCGAACAGCGCGCCGAGCAGGCGCACCAGCGGCTCGCGCAGCCCGTAGCGCGCTAGGCCGAGCGCGATCAGCCCGTTGTCGTGCGGCCAGACCGAGCCGTTGTGGTAGGACATCGGGTTGTAGCGCGCCTCGCCCCGCGCGATCGTCCGCACGCCCCAGCCGCTGAAGGAGTCGCGGTCGAGCAGCGTGGCGGCGACGCGCGCCGCGCGCTCCGGCGCGGCGATGCCGACCAGCAGAGCGTGGCCGGCGTTGGAGCTGCGCACCCGGCAGGGCCGCTTGGCGCCGTCCAGGGCCAGCGCGTAGGTGCCGAGATCCTCGCACCAGAACGCCTCCTCGAAGCGCCGGCGCAGCGTCGCGGCCCGTTCGGCGAAGCTCCGCGCCTGGGCCTTGCGGCCGAGCGCCGCGGCCAGCCGGGCGGCGCCGCTCCAGGCGGCGTAGGCGTAGGCCTGCACCTCGACCAGCGCGATCGGCCCCTCCGGGGTGCTGCCGTCGGCGTGGAAGATCGCGTCGTGGCTGTCCTTCCAGCCCTGGTTGACCAGGCCCTTGGACGACAGCCGGTGGTATTCGAGGAAGCCGTCGCCGTCGCGGTCGCCGTGGCGCTCCATCCAGCCGAGCGCCGCCTCGATGTTCGGCCAGAGCGCGCGGATCAGCGCCAGGTCGCCGGTCCGGTCCCAGTAGGCGGCGGCGAGCATGACGAAGAGCGGCGTGGAGTCCACCGAGCCATAGTAGAGGCCGAACGGCACCTCGCCGAGCGCCGCCATCTCCCCGCCGCGCATCTCGTGCAGGATCTTGCCCGGCTCGGCGTCGCGCTCGGGGTCGAATCCGGTGGCCTGCCGGGCGGCGAGGAAGCGCAGAACCCCGCGCGCGAGGCCGGGGTCGAGCCACAGGCACTGCAGGGCGGTGATCAGCGAATCGCGGCCGAACGGGCTGCTGAACCAGGGGATGCCGGCGTAGGGGAAGGGCCCCTCCGGCGTGTCGGTGGTCAGCATGTCGAGGTCGGCGCGCGAGCGGTTCACCCAGTCGTTGAAGGACTCGTTGCTGGTGTGGAAGTGCGCCGTCTCCCGCTGGCGGCGTTCGGACCAGGCGCGGTGGCCGGAGATCAGCGCCTCGAGCGTCGGGGCCTCCGGTGGCGGCGGCGCCGCCTCGGCGCCGGCGCTGCAGCGGATGACGATCTCGATCACCTGCTGGCCGCCCGGCGGCAGGCGCAGGGTCCAGCGCGCCTCGCTGCCGAGGCGGTGGGCGTCGGGCCGCGGCACGAAGTCGAGCCGGGTGCGCCGGGTCACGCCGTCGAGGCCGCGATAGCCGAGCACCGCGCCGCCCTCCTCCGTCGCCTCCGGCGGCAGCGACTCGCCCCGCCGCGGGCGCCGCCCGCCGCGCACCTCGAAGATGTCGGCGAAATCGGCCGCGTAGCCCAGGGCGAGCTCGCAGGCGACCTCGACGGAGCCGAAGTTGCGCAGGGTGAGGCGCTCGCGCAGCACGCCCTCGCCGAGCGCCATCACCCGCCGCAGGTAGAGCGTGTCGCGCGGCAGCTGGGTGGTGCCGCACGGCACCATGTCGGGGTTGGTGAGGTTGACCGAGAGCAGCGCGTTGTCCTCGCTCACCGAGGAGGAGAGCAGCAGCGGCCGCTCGTTGCCGATGCGCAGCGCCAGGCGGGAGAGGTAGCGCGTGTCGGCGTGGAACAGGCCCTCGGCGGTCGGGTGCAGCGCCTGCATGTCGCCGAAGTGGTCCAGCACGGCGAAGCTGTCCTGGCACTTGAGGGTGCGCGGACGATAGAGGGCGAGCGCGGTCGCCGCCGTGACGGCGACGCTGAAGCTCGGCGCCCCGCCCGCTTCGGGGCGGACGGGGGCGGTCTCCGGGGCAGCGGCGTCGGTGTCGAGCGCTTCCATGAAGGCGTCGCGCCCTCAGGCCAGCCGCAGCCGCGGCGCTGCCCGCGCCCCGGCCGCGGCGCGTTCCGCCGCCGCGGCGTCGTTGGCGCGCAGGAGCCGGCGGTAGATGGCGAGATAGTCCTCCGCCATCCGCCGCGCGGTGAAGCGCGTCTCGAATTCGCGGCGCACCCTCGCCCGGTCCAGGGCGCCGATCCCGTGGAGCGCGGCCGCCGCGCCGGCCTCGTCGCGGACGACGAAGCCCGTCACGCCGTCCTCGACCACCTCGGGCACCGAGCCGCGCGCATAGGCGACGACCGGGGTGCCGCAGGCCATCGCCTCGATCATCACGAGGCCGAAGGGCTCCGGCCAGTCGATGGGCATCAGCAAGGCCACGGCGCCGCCGAGGAAATCGGACTTCTCCGCGTCGCCGATCTCGCCGATGAACTCGACGCCGGGGCCGTCGAGCATCGGCTTCACCACCGCCTCGAAATACGCCTGGTCCACCCGGTCCACCTTGGCGGCGATGCGGAGCGGAAGGCCGGCCGTGCGGGCGATGCGGATGGCGGCGTCCGGCCCCTTCTCGGGCGAGATGCGGCCGAGGAAGGCGAGGTAGCCCTGGTGGCGCGGCGAGAAGCGCAGCAGGTCCGCCGGGATGCCGTGGTGCACGGTGGCCGCCCAGGTCATGGCGACGTCGCGCAGCGGCAGCCGCTGCGCGTCCGAGATCGAGACGAAGGGCGCCTCGGGGAAGGCCGCGAACACGCGGCCGAGCTCGGGCAGGTCGAGCCGGCCGTGCAGCGTCGTGACGAAGGAGATGTTCCGCCCCAGCATCGCCGGCAGGTGCAGGTGGTCGAGGTGGAAGTGGACGACGTCGAATTCCGCGGCGCGGTCGAGGAGCCGCCGCAGCATCACCACGTGCGGCGCGACCTCGTCGCGCACCTTGAGACCGAGCCGGAGGGCCTGCGGCACCACGGCCTCGAGCCGCGCGCGGGTGCGGCTGTCGCCGCTCGCGAACAGGGTGACCTCGTGCCCGAGCGCGACCAGCTCCTCGGTGAGGTAGGAGACGACGCGCTCGGTCCCGCCGTAGAGCCGCGGCGGCACGGCTTCGGCGAGCGGGGCGACTTGTGCGATGCGCATGGCGCGGAACCTCCTCGTCTCGTCCTGGTTGCGATGGCGATCCCGGCGTCCGTCGCCGGGAATGATGCGGAGCCGGCGCGCCGGGGGCGGAGCCCCGGACGCCGGAGGCGGCGAGGATGTGTTCGAGGCGGCCGCTCCCGGCAAGGGCCGCGAGGCCGGGCGCCGCGCCATTCCTCCTCCCTCATTGTCCCGAGGTCAGAACCTCCAGCGCATCGCCCACCGAGACCCGCCCGCCCTCCAGCACCTCCGCATAGACGCCGAGGTCGGCGTGGCCGAAATGCCTGCGCAGCCAGCGCGGCGGGTCGGCGTCGCGCTCCGCCGTCTCGGGGTTCACCCGGGTGGCGGCGCAGCGCGCGATGCGCCGGAGCACGCGCAGCCGCGCCTGGCCGAGCTGGATCTCCTGCCCGATCCAGCCGAACTCGGCCCAGGGCACGCCGCCCGAGAAATAGAAGTTGGCGCGGAAGCGCAGCGGATCGAGGGCGGCGTCGGCGGCCGCCTCCAGCGCGTGCAGGCTGGCGAGGCCGACGATCGAGACGCACTTCGCCCGCGCGTCGGTGAAGGCGTGCCCCGGCGCCTCGACGAAGCGCGGCCGCCCGCGCGCCTCCGGGCCGAGCCAGGCGGCGAGCCAGGCGGCGATCGCGGCCCGCCCTTGCGGAGTGCGCGTGTCGCCGGGCAGGGGCGGGCCCTCCGGCGGGCGCAGGACGAGCTGGCCGGAGCGCGGGTCGAAGGCCGTATGCAGCAGGGCGAGCCGGGCGTTGGCCATGAGGCAGGCGAAATGGCGCTTCGGCAGCCAGGCGGGCGCGTCCGGATCGAAGGGCGCATCCCCCTGGACCAGGGCGAAGCGGCGGTCGTCGGGCAGCGTCTCGCCGGCGGCGAGGGCGACCTCCTCCAGCGCCTCGGCGGTCAGTCCCTTGACCGGATAGCGGTAGATTCGTTCCACGCGCATCGTCCGACCCCTTGACCCAGCGCAAGGCCCTTTACCACATGGCAGCCAATCTGACGCCCATCGCCGCCTGATCAGGGGTGGCGGACGTCGCCCTGCTCGCCTCCCGGAGGGACGCATGGACATCGAGAAGTTCACCGACCGCGCCCGCGGCTTCCTGCAGGCCGCGCAGACCATCGCGATCCGCGAGTACCACCAGCGCATCACGCCCGAGCACCTGCTCAAGGCGCTGCTCGACGACGAACAGGGCGCGGCCGCCGGGCTGATCCGCGCCGCCGGCGGCGACCCCGCGGAGGCGAAGCGGGCGGTGGAGGCCGAGCTCGCACGCCTGCCCAAGGTCTCGGGCGGCGGCGCCGGCCAGCCCCAGTTCACGCCGGACATCGTGCGCGTGCTGGACGCGGCGCAGCAGGCGGCGCAGCGCGCCGGCGACGAGTACGTGGCGCAGGACCGGCTGCTGGTGGCGCTCGCCGCCTCCGACACTCCGGCCGCGCGCGCGCTGCGCCAGGCCGGCGCCAGCGCGGCGGCGCTCGAGAAGGCGGTGGCCGCGCTGCGCAAGGGGCGCACCGTCACCAGCCCGAGCGCCGAGGAGCAGTTCGACGCGCTGAAGAAGTACGCGCGCGACATCACCCAGCTCGCGCGCGAGGGCAAGCTCGACCCGGTGATCGGCCGCGACGAGGAGATCCGCCGCGTCATCCAGGTGCTCGCCCGCCGCACCAAGAACAACCCGGTGCTGATCGGCGAGCCCGGCGTCGGCAAGACCGCGATCGTCGAGGGCCTGGCGCTCCGCATCGTCAAGGGCGACGTGCCGGAGGCGCTGAAGGGCAAGCGGCTGCTCGCCCTCGACCTCGGCGCCATGGTCGCCGGCGCCAAGTACCGCGGCGAGTTCGAGGAGCGCCTGAAGGGCGTGCTGAAGGAGATCGAGGAGGCCGCGGGCGAGATCATCCTCTTCATCGACGAGCTGCACACGCTGGTCGGGGCCGGCAAGGCCGAGGGGGCGATGGACGCCTCCAACCTGCTCAAGCCGGCGCTGGCGCGCGGCGAGCTGCACTGCATCGGCGCCACCACCCTCGACGAGTACCGCAAGCACATCGAGAAGGACGCGGCGCTGGCGCGGCGCTTCCAGCCGGTGTTCGTGGGCGAGCCGAGCGTGGAGGACACCATCTCCATCCTGCGCGGCCTGAAGGACAAGTACGAGACGCACCACGGCGTGCGCATCACCGATTCCGCGCTGGTCGCCGCGGCGACGCTCTCGCACCGCTACATCACCGACCGCTTCCTGCCCGACAAGGCGATCGACCTGGTGGACGAGGCGGCGAGCCGGCTGCGCATGCAGGTGGATTCCAAGCCCGACGAGCTCGACGCGGTGGACCGCGAGCTGATGCGGCTCAAGATCGAGCGCGAGGCGCTGAAGAAGGAGGAGGATCCGGCCTCGAAGGAGCGCCTGGCGAAGCTCGAGAAGGAGATCGCCGAGCTCGAGGAGCGCTCGCGCGAGCTCACCCAGCGCTGGGAGGCCGAGAAGGCGAAGGTCGTCGAGGCGCAGAAGACCAAGGAGGAGCTGGACAAGGCCCGCACCGAGGTCGAGCTCGCGCAGCGGCGCGGCGACCTGACGCGCGCCTCGGAGCTGCTCTACGGCGTCATCCCGCAGCTCGAGAAGAAGCTCGCCGAGCTGGAGCGCGAGCAGGGGCGGCTGGTCAACAAGGCGGTGACCGAGGAGGACATCGCCGCCGTGGTCAGCCGCTGGACCGGCATCCCGGTCGAGAAGATGCTGGAGGGCGAGCGCGCCAAGCTGCTGCGCATGGAGGACGAGCTGCGCAAGCGCGTGGTCGGCCAGGAGGAGGCGCTGCAGGCGGTGGCCAAGGCGGTGCGGCGCGCCCGCGCCGGGCTGCAGGATCCGAACCGGCCGATCGGCTCCTTCCTGTTCCTCGGCCCCACCGGCGTCGGCAAGACCGAGCTGGTCAAGGCACTGGCGGAGTTCCTGTTCGACGACGAGCGGGCGATGACCCGCATCGACATGTCGGAGTACATGGAGAAGCACTCCGTCGCGCGCCTGATCGGCGCCCCGCCCGGCTATGTCGGCTACGAGGAGGGGGGCGCGCTGACCGAGGCGGTGCGCCGGCGGCCCTACCAGGTGATCCTGTTCGACGAGATCGAGAAGGCGCACGACGACGTCTTCAACATCCTCCTGCAGGTGCTCGACGACGGGCGGCTGACCGACGGGCAGGGGCGCACGGTGGACTTCCGCAACACCATCATCGTGCTGACCTCGAACCTCGGCAGCCAGGCGATCGCCGAGCTGCCGGAGAACGCCGACATCGAGGCGGCGCGGCCCGCGGTGATGCGCGCGGTGCGCGAGCGGTTCCGCCCGGAGTTCCTGAACCGGCTGGACGAGATCGTGCTGTTCCGCCGCCTCAGCCGCCAGGACATGAGCGCGATCGTCGAGATCCAGCTCAACCGGCTGCGCAAGCTGCTCGAGGCGCGCCACATCCGCCTCGAGGTGGACGAGAAGGCGCGCGAATGGCTGGCCGAGGCGGGCTACGACCCGGTCTACGGCGCGCGGCCGCTGAAGCGGGTGATCCAGCGCAGCCTGCAGGACCGCCTCGCCCAGCTCCTGCTCGAGGGCAAGGTGAAGGACGGCGACCTGGTGCGCGTCACCGCCAGCCCGGACGGGCTGGAGGTGCGCCCCGCCGGCGCCGCGTCGCTCGCCGAGGCGGCCTGAGCACCGCGCGCCACCGCGCCCCGGCCCCGGGAGGGGGCGGGCCGGCGCGCCGCCGCGGGGCGGGGCGCCGGTTTCCTTCTCCGGGAGGGGCGCGGCGCGGCAGCGGCGAGGGGGGCGGGCCGGCACACGGCGCCGCGCCCTCGGACCGGTCGGATGCCGACGCCCCTTTGCGCCCGGGGACGGGCGCCCGGTTTTGTGCCGCGAGCGGAAAGGTTCCCGCCGGGCTTGACCGCCCGCAGGGGCAGGACTACATGCCTGCCCGTCGCCGCCGGAACCGGTGGGTGCCGGCGGGTGGGCTTGACGGTGGGCGCAGCGCCCGCTAGGTAGGCTCTCCCGCGGCGCCCCGGTGGGCGGCGGCTCCAGGATCGGCGGAGTGGCGCGGCCTCCTCTGCGAAGAGGAGAGGCGCGATTTCCGTCCCTTTCTGGTGGTGATCTCTGACAGGTGTATCGGTCTTCTGGGTGCTGGGGGTGCGGCCTGGGCTGGGGTCGTGTGGGCGCGGAGGCGTCTGTGCGGGTCTGGTCTGGGGGGTGTGCCCCTG
>NZ_JAHZUY010000039.1 GCF_019458025.1 Caldovatus aquaticus
ATGCTTCAATCGCCTCAAGCATTTCCGCCGCATCGCCACACGCTTCGACAAGCTCGCACGCAACTACCTCTCCACCGTCGCCCTCGCCGCCATCCGGCTGTGGACACGGTTTGAGTCCAGGACCTAGCCGGCGCAGGCTCGCCTCCAGCGACGCGGCCACCGCCTCGCCGATCCGGCCGCGCTGCGCCGGCGCGACGCGGACCTTGGTGCCGACGAACACGTCCTTCGCGCCGAGCGCCTTCAGCACGCGGCCGAGGTTCCGCTCCGACTCGCCGTCGCCATAGGCGGCCGCGGTGTCGAAGTAGTTGATCCCGCCCTCGATGGCGCGGGCGATCGCGCGTTCCTGCTCCGCCGGCGTCCCGCGGACCATCAGCCCGCCGACCGCGCCGCATCCGTAGCCGAGCACCGAGACCATCAGCCCGGTGCGGCCGAGTCTGCGCTGTTCCATGCGGCGTGCCTCCTCCCTTGTCCGCGGAGGGACGCGGCGCACGGCCGGCGGTTCCCGCCGCGGCGCCGATCCTCGGCCCGGCGCGGAGCGGTCGCCCTTGATCTACAGCGCGACGGGCGCGCCGCCCAGGCACGGCCGTCCGCCCACGGTCCGGGCGCTGCCCTTCCCGCCGCAGGCCCCCTCTGCGACCATCGCCCGCCCCCGCCGGAGGAGACACCCGCCGTGAGGATCTCGCGCGTCGCGACCTACATCGTCCGCAGCCCGTTCCGCTACGGGGCGCCCGCAGGCGCCGGCGGCAACCTCCACCTCCGCACCCTCGACACGCTGCTCGTGCGCGTCGAGACCGACGCCGGCGTGCACGGCTGGGGCGAAGGCTTCGGCTTCACGCTCGCGGACACCACCCGCACCGCGATCGAGACGCTGATCGGCCCCGCCTGCCTCGGCCGCGACCCGCGCGACATCGCCGGCCTGACCAACGAGTTGCGCCGCCGGCTGCACAATTTCGGCCGCAACGGGCCTGTCACCTTCGGCATCTCGGCGATCGACATCGCGCTGTGGGACATCGCCGGCCGACTCGCCGGCCAGCCGCTGCACCGCCTGCTCGCGGACGGCGCGACGACGCTCCCGCGCGTGCCCGCCTACGCCAGCCTGCTGCGCTACGGCGATCCGGCGCTGGTCGAGCGCAACGCCGCCGAGGCCTATCGGCGGGGCTACCGCGAGGTGAAGCTGCACGAGGCCGAGGTGCCGATGGTGCGCGCCGCGCGCGCCGTGCTGCCCGCGGGGGTGCCGATCACCATTGACGTCAATTGCCGCTGGGACGACCCCGCCGACGCCATCGCCTTCGCCCGCGCCGTGCAGGGCCTCGGCGTGCGCTGGCTGGAGGAGCCGGTCTGGCCGCCGGAGGATTACGCCGGCCTCGCCCGCGTGCGCGCCGAGGGCGGCCTCGCCGTCGCGGCGGGCGAGAACGCGGCGCAGCCGGAGGACTTCGCGCGCATGCTGGCCGCCGGCGCCGTGGACTACGTGCAGCCGAGCGTCACCAAGGTCGGCGGCGTCAGCGCCATGCGCGCGGTGGCGGAGATCGCCGCGCGGCACGGCGCGATCCTGGTGCCCCACTCGCCCTATTTCGGGCCGGGCTACCTCGCCACGCTGCACCTGATCGCCGCCTGGGGCGGGCGCGCCGATGTGCGGCTCGAGACGTATTTCCTCGACGCCGAGCTGCCGGTCTACGGCCGGGCGCTCGACCCGGCCCCCGACGGCACCATCGCCGTGCCGCAGGCGCCCGGCCTCGGCCTGGAGCCCGACCCGGCGGTGCTCGCGCGTTTCGCGCAGGACTGAGCCCGGGCAGGACCCCGCCCGCGCCCCGGCGCCATGGCCGCGCCGCCTTCGCCCGCGACAGGGGCCGCCCGCGCCGGCGGCGCGGCGCTGGACGGGCCTGCCCTGCGGCGGGTATGGCCGAGAGCGAGCCTCCGGAGCACGCCGCCATGATGGTCCTGCACTGGTCCTCGCGCTCGCCCTTCGTGCGCAAGGTGATGGTCGTCGCGCACGAGACCGGCCAGGCCGGGCGCATCCGCACCGAGCGCGTCGTCGTCTCCGCGCGCACCGCGAATCCCGAAGTCATGCGCGACAACCCGCTCGGCAAGATCCCGACGCTGCGCCTTCCGGACGGCACCGTCCTCTACGACTCCGCCGTGATCTGCGAGTACCTGGACAGCCTCCACGACGGGCCGAGGCTCTACCCGCCGGCCGGGCCGGCGCGCTGGACGGCGCTGCGCCGCCATGCGCTCGGCAACGGCCTGCTCGACAACCTCGTGCTCTGGCGCGGCGCGCGGGAGTGGCCGCACCGCCTCGCCGACCTGGAGGCGGCGCTCGCCGCCAAGACGCAGGCGGCGCTCGACGCGCTGGAAGCGGAGGCGGAGGCGCTCGCCGCCACCCCCTTCTCGATCGGGCACGTCGCGATCGGCGTCGCGCTGGCCTATCTCGACTTCCGCTTCGGCGAGCTCGGCTGGCGCGCGGGCCGCCCGGCTCTCGCCGCCTGGCACGCGGAATTCGCCGCCCGCCCCTCGGTGCGGGCGACCGCCTTCGTGGACGTGACCTGAAGGACCGCCGGGAGGGCGCCATGACCCCCATTCCGCGCCGCCATGCCGCTGCCGGGCTCGCCGCCCTCGCCCTCGCGGCATCGCCCGGGGAGGGGCGCGCGCAGGCCTTCCCCGATCAGCCGATCCGCCTGATCGTGCCCTTCCCGCCCGGCGGCCCGGCCGACACCATCGCCCGCCTCGTCTCACCCGGCATGAGCGAACGGCTCGGCGGCCGCCCGATCGTGATCGAGAGCCGCTCCGGCGCCGGCGGGATGGTCGGCATCGAGGCGGTCGCGCGGGCGAGGCCCGACGGCCACACGATCGGCCTCGGCAGCTCGGGCGTGATGGCGATCATGCCGGTGCTGCAGCCGAACATGCCGTTCGACCCGCACCGCGACCTCGCGGCGATCGGCCTGGTGCTCTCGGTGCCGCAGATCCTCGCCGTCCATCCCTCGCTGCCGGTGCGCAGCGTGGCGGAGCTGATCGCCTACGCGCGCGGGCGTCCCGGGCAGATCAGCTACGCCAGCGCCGGCATCGGCAGCACCCTGCACCTGGCGACGGAGATGTTCCGCGCGCGCGCCGGCGGCATCGGCATCGTGCATGTGCCCTATCGCGGTGCGGCGCCGGCGATCCCGGACCTGCTGAGCGGGCGCGTGCAGATGATGTTCGCCGACGTGCCGATCCTGCTGCCGCAGGTGCGCGCAGGCACCGTGCGTCCGCTCGGCGTGACCGCGCCGCAGCGCCTGGAATTCCTGCCCGAGCTGCCGACCATGATCGAGGCCGGGGTTCCGGGCATGGTCTCGGCGAGCAGCTACGGCCTGGTCGCGCCGTCGGGCGTCCCCGCCGAGCGGATCGCCCTGCTGAACGCGGCGCTGAACGCCTCGCTCGCCGTGCCGGAGACGCGGCGCGCGCTGGTCGAGCAGGGCGGCGTGCCGCGCGGCGGCACCCCGGCGGAGGCGGCGGCGTTCTTCCGCGGCGAGATGGAAACCTGGCGCGAGGTCGCGCGCGCCGGGAACATCCGCCTGGAATAGCGGCGCACCGGGCGGCGCCGCCGGCTCACGCCGCGCGGTAGCGCGCGATGATCTCCGGGTCGGGATCGGCGCCGAGCCCCGGTCCCTGCGGCACGGAAAGCCAGCCCTCGCGCGGCACGATCGTCGCGCCGAAGGGGTTGGCGGGCAGGTCGAAATCCATCCGCTCCACCCGGACCTCCTCCGCCAGCGTCGCGCAGAGATGCAGCGTGGCGAGGAAGCCCGGCCCGAAATAGGGCGAGTGCGGCACGACCGCGACGCCCTGCGCCCGCGCGGCGCGCGCCACCTCCAGCCAGGCCGCGACGCCGCCGATCTTGGTGACGCTCGGCTGGATCACGTCCACCGCGCCGGCGGCCATCATCGCCGCGCACTCGGTGGGGCTCGCCGCGTTCTCCCCGGCCGCGGTGCGCACGCCTCCCTCGCGCCGCACGCGGGCGAGGCCGGCATGGTCCTCCGGCGGCCACACCGGCTCCTCCAGCCAATGGAGGCCGAAGGGCCGCAGCCGCGCCGCCCTCTCCAGCGCCTCGGCCACGCTCCAGGCGCAGTTCGCGTCGAGCATCAGAGCGACCTCGCCGCCGATCGCCGCGCGCGCCGCCCGCACCTGCTCGATCCCGGTCTCGTGCAGCTTCACCGCGCGGTAGCCGCGCGCCACGGCGGCGGCGCCGACCCGCGCCACCGCCGCCGGATCGGCGTAGCGCGGCAGGCTCGCATAGGCCGGCAGCCGCTCGCGCCGCGCGCCGCCGAGCAGGGCATGCAGCGGCCGTCCCGCCGCCTTGCCGGCGATGTCCCACAGCGCGATCTCCAGGCCAGAGAGCGCATAGGTGACCGGACCGCTGCGGCCGAACAGGTGCAGCGTCTTCTGGATCTCGAGCGCGAGCGCGGCGATCGCCGTCTCGTCGCGGCCGAGGGCGAGCGGCGCCACCACCTCGGTCAGCGCGGTCGCGGTCGGCGCCCAGGCGGCATGGCTGAACGCCTCGCCCCAGCCGACGATGCCGTCGCTGGTCTCGACGCGGACCAGCAGCGTCGGCACGGTCTCGCGCGGCCTGCCGGCGAAGAGCGGGCGCGGGCCGGGCACCTCGAAGGGCAGGATGATCGGCAGCGCGGCGATGGACCGGATGCTCATCGGCGCCTCCGTCCCCTCGCCTCAGCCCGCCTCGACCGGCTCGCGCCGGGGCGCGGCGGCCGGCGCCGCCGCCGCGAAGCGCACCGCGTTCGGATGCAGCACCGTCGCCCGCCCCGCCTCCTCGACCGAGCGCGCGCCGATCTGCGCGAAGACGCCGGAGATCTCCTCGCGGAAGGAGGCGGCGGCGTGGTCGCCCCCGGCCTCCCCCAGCGCCCCGACGCTCCAGAGGAAGGCGCGGCCCGCGAGCGTGCCCGCCGCGCCGAGCGCGAGCGCCCGCGCCACGTCGAGCCCGCTCTGCACCGAGCCGTCGAGCAGCACCGTCGCGCGGCCGCGCGCCTGGGCGACGATCGCGGGCAGCACGTCGATCGAGGCCGGCGCCGCGTCGAGCTGCCGCCCGCCGTGGTTGGTCACGAGCAGGCCGTCGAAGCCGATCGCGATCGCCCGCTCCGCGTCCTCCGGGTGCAGCGGGCCCTTGAGGATCAGCGCCCGCGGCCAGGCGTCGCGGATCCGCGCCATCACCTCCCAGGTCAGGCCGCTGGTGACGTTGTTGTAGACGAAGGCGGCGAGCTCGGCGGTGCTGGCGCTCTCGCCGAGATACTTCCGGAAATTCGCGAACCGCGGCTGGCCGTGCCGCAGCACCTCGATCGCCCAGCGCGGCGAGGCGGCGATGTCGAGCACAGTGCGCGGCCGCCAGCGGAACGGCACCGAGAGGCCGTTCGCCACGTCCTGCACCCGCTTCTGCCGCACCGGCACGTCCACCGTCAGCAGCAGGGCGTGCGCCCCGGCGCGCTCGGCGCGCGCGATCAGGTCGAAGGAGAGGCGGTGGTCGTCGCCGGGCAGGCCGTAGAGCTGGAACCAGAACACGTCGGGCGCGATCCGCGCCAGCTCCTCGATCGCGACATTGGCCACGGTGGAGCTGCAGTACGGAATGCGCGCCTTCTGCGCCGCCGCGGCGAGGATCGCGTCGGCGCGCGGCCACAGCAGGCCGGTGTTGCCCATGGGCGCGACGCCGACCGGCATGGCGTAGTCGCGCCCGAACAGCCGCACCGAGATGTCCACGCGCGAGACGTCGATCCCGTAGCGCGGCACGATCCGCACTGCGTCCATCGCCGCACGGTTGTGCGCCACGTTGGGCGCCCCGTCGCCGACGCCGCCGGCGACGAAGTCGTAGGCGAAGCGCGGCACGCGCCAGCGCGTGCGCCGCTGCAGCGAGCGGCAGGTGGGGAAGCGCCGGCGCAGCCGCGCCGCCGCGCCCTCCCCCTGGCCGATGCCCCAGCCGCCCGTCCCTGTCCTGCCCGTGCTTCCGCTCATGCGCCCTTCCCCCCTCCGGCGGTCCGCCCGGCCGGCCGGTGACGATGGCGCCAGGATCGCGCGGCCCGGCGCGGAGGGCAAATCCGCCCCCGGGCGCCCGCCCGGGCCGGGTTTGACGCCCGCGGCACCGCGGCGCAGGCTCCGCGCCGCGGAGGGACGAGACGCATGGCCACCACCACGGAGATCGCCATCGAGCGCCACGGCGCCGTGCTGCGCCTGCTGCACGACCGGCCGGAGGCGCGCAACGCCGAGAGCCAGACCCTGCTCGACGAGCTCGACGCCGCGCTGCGCGAGGCGATCGCGGACGAGACGGTGCGCGTGATCGTCATCGGCGGCCGGGGCGACCACTTCTCGGCCGGTCACGACCTCAAGGAGGCCGCGGCCCGGCGCGCCGGCTTCGGCGTCGAGGAGCGCTGGGCCTACGAGGAGATCCGCTACCTCGACTACGCGCTGCGCATCTGGGACTGCCCGAAGCCGACCATCGCCGAGGTGAAGGGCGCCTGCATCGCCGGCGGCTTCATGGTGGCGAACATGTGCGACCTGATCGTCGCCTCCGACGACGCCTTCTTCGCCGATCCCGTGTGCCGGACCCTGGCCGCCGCCGCGGTCGAGGTGCTGGTCCACCCCTGGGTGATGGGCCTGCGCGCGGCGAAGGAATTCCTCTTCACCGGCCGCCGCCTGGGCGCCGAGGAGGCGCTGCGCATCGGCATGGTCAACCGGGTCGTGCCGCGCGCGGAGCTGGAGGCAGCGACGATGGCGCTCGCGCAGGGCATCGCCGAGGCGCCGCCCTTCGCGCTCCGGCTCACCAAGCGCTCGCTCAACCGCACGCTCGACATCCAGGGCTTCCGCGCCGCGATCGCCGCGCATTTCGACACCCACCAGCTCTCGCACATGAGCGACGAGTTCCGCCGCGCGCGCGAGGCCGGCCTCGCCGGCGCCATCGCCCGCGGCAAGGCGGCGACGACGGGGGCGCGCTGATGTCGAAGCGCGAGAGCTGGCAGCCGGAGCTCGAGGAGCTGCGCCGCCGCGAGGCGCTGGCGCGCGCGATGGGCGGCCCCGACAAGGTGAAGCGCCAGCACGACGCCGGCCGCCTCACCGTGCGCGAGCGCATCGAGCGCCTGGTGGACCGCGGCAGCTTCCACGAGGTGGGCGCCCTCGCCGGCCGCGCCGAGTACGACGATGCCGGGGAACTCAAGCGCTTCACCCCCGCGAACTGCGTGCTCGGCCGCGCCACGCTCGACGGCCGGCCGGTGGTCGTGGTCGGCGACGACTTCACCGTGCGCGGCGGCAGCGCCGACGCGACGATCCGCGAGAAGCCGATCATGGCCGAGCGCATGGCCGGCGAGCTGCGCATCCCGATCGTCCGGCTGATCGAGGGCTCCGGCGGCGGCGGCTCGGTCAAGACGATCGAGACCACCGGCCGCGCCAACCTGCCGGGCGGCGTTGGCGGCACCGCGCTCTACCACCACACCACGCTGAACCTGGGACTGGTGCCGGTGGTGGCGCTCGGCCTCGGCTCGGTCGCGGGGCTCGGCGCGGCGCGGCTCGCCGCCTCGCACTACTCGCTGATGACCAAGGCCACCTCGGCGGTGTTCGTCGCCGGCCCGCCGGTGGTGGCGCGGCTCGGCCAGAGCCTCGACAAGCGGGAACTCGGCGGCTGGGAGATCCAGACCCGCGCCGGCGCCGTGGACGACGCCGTGGACACGGAGGAGGAGGCCTTCGCGCGCGCGCGCCGCTTCCTCTCCTACCTCCCCTCCTCGGTGGACGAGCTGCCGCCGGCCGTGCGCAACTGGGAGGACGACCCGGCGCGGCGCGAGGAGTCGCTGTTCACCGCCATCCCGCGCGACCCGCGCGCCGCCTACAAGGTGCGGCCGATCATCGAGGCGGTCGTGGACCGCGGCTCCTTCTTCGAGATGGGACGGATGTTCGGCCGCTCCGTCGTCACCGGATTCGCGCGGCTCGACGGGCGCGCCGTGGCGCTGCTCGCCTCCGACCCGGTGTTCCACGGCGGCGCCTGGACCGCGGACGCCTGCGCCAAGGTCATCCGCTTCGTGGACCTCGCCGAGACCTTCCACCTGCCGGTCGTCTATCTGATGGACTGCCCCGGCTTCGCCGTCGGGCTGGAGGCGGAGCGCACCGCCACCATCCGCCTCGGCGTGCGGGCGATGGCGGCGGTGAACCAGTCCACCGTGCCCTGGTGCACGATCATCATGCGCAACGCCTTCGGCGTCGCCGGCGTGGTGCACCAGCCCGCCGGCCGCTTCTCGCTGCGCTACGCCTGGCTCTCGGCGCGCTGGGGCTCGCTGCCGCTCGAGGGCGGCATCGAGGCGGCCTACCGCGCCGAGATCGAGGCCGCGCCGGACCCGGAGGCGAAACTCGCCGAGATCGAGGCGCGGCTGCAGCGCCTGCGCTCCCCCTTCCGCACCGCGGAGGCGTTCTGGGTCGAGGAGATCATAGACCCGCGCGACACCCGCCCCCTGCTCTGCGAGTTCGCCCGCCTGGCGCAGAAGCGCCTGCGGCCCGGCCTCGCCTCCTTCACCATGCGGCCGTGACCGCGCGCCGGCGCCTCAGCCCTGCAGCAGCTCGTGCAGGGCGCAGGCGACCGCCTCGGTCGCGCGGTGCAGGTCCTCGAGCGGCAGCCGCTCGTCGGCGGCGTGCGCGTTCGCGTCCTCGATCCGGCGCGGCCCCGCGCCGTAGAGCACCACCGGCACGCCGCGCGCGGCGTAGTGCCGCGCGTCGGTGTAGAGCGGCACGCCGCCGGTCCGCACCGCCTCGCCCGTAACCCGGCTGGCGTGGCGGCAGAGCGCCGCGCCGAGCCGCTCGCTCCCGGCGATGGGCACCAGCGGCGCGGCGAGCAGGATGCGCCGCACCGCGACCGCGACGGCGGGAAAGGCGCGCGCCGCCCCCTCGATCACCGCGCGGAGCTCGGCCTCGGCCTCCGCCGGATCCTCCTCCGGCACGATGCGCCGGTCGAGGCGCAGCGTCACGCGGTCGGGCACGACGTTGGTGTTCACCCCGCCGGCGATCAGTCCGACCGTCATCTGCGGCGCGCCGATGCCCGGGATCGCCGAGACGCGCCCGGCCAGCCCGCGCCGCCACGCATAGAGCGCGCCGAGCACCTGGTTCGCCGCCTCCAGCGCATCCGCGCCGGTCCAGGGCTTCGCGGCGTGCGCGGAGCGGCCGCGCAGCGCGACCTCGAGGTGCAGGCAGCCGTTGTGCGCGTGCACCACTTCGTAGGTGAAGCCGGCGGCGATCGCGTAGTCGGGCCGGCTGATGCCCTCGGCGAGCAGCCAGGCCGGGCCGAGCTCGCCGCCCGTCTCCTCGTCGTAGGTGAAGTGCAGCTCGACCGCGCCGCGGCGCGGCCCCGCCGCGCCAAGCGCCTTCAGCGCCAGCAGCGCCCAGGCGTAGGTCGCGAAATCCGACTTCGAGACGGCCACACCGCGGCCATGCATCCACCCGTCCGCCACCTCGGCGCCGTAGGGATCGCGCGTCCAGCCCTCGCCCGGAGGCACCGCGTCGCCATGGGCGTTGAGCGCGATCACCGGCCCGCCCGGGCCGAAGCGGTGGCGCACCACCAGGTTCGTCACCGAGACCATGCCGCGCGCGCGCACCAGCGCCTCCGGCACCGCGTGGCGCTCGACCGCGAGGCCCAGCGCCTCCAGCAGCGCCGCGGCGTGCGCGGCGTGCGGCGCGCAGTCGCCGGGCGGATTGTCGGAGGGGACGCGCACCAGCGCGGCCAGGAATTCCGCCTGCCGGGCGCGCTCCCCCCGGAGGAAGGCGGCGACAGATCGGGCGGCGTCCGGCATGGCGGCAACTCCTTCGGCGGGACTGCAGGAATGGCCCGCGGCGCGGCCGCCGTCGAGCCCCGCGGCGCGTCCGGCCATTGACCGCGCAGGGGGGGCGCGCTTCACCCGTCCGGCGCCCCGCGCCCGGCGGGGCCGCCGCACCGCCCGACCGGAAGACGAGGGACCATGCAGAACAGCGAGGAGATCTGGCGCCTGGTGGACGCGAAGGCGGAGGAGTTCATCGCCCTCAGCGACCGCGTCTGGGAGATGCCCGAGCTCTGCTACGCCGAGCACCGCTCCTGCGCCGAGCACACGGCGATGCTGGAGCGCCAGGGCTTCCGCGTCACCCGCGCCCTCGCCGGCATCCCGACCGCGGTGATGGGCGAGGCCGGCGAGGGCGGGCCGGTGATCGCCATCCTCGGCGAGTACGATGCGCTTCCGGGCCTGAGCCAGGAGGCCGGCGTGGCCGAGCGCCGGCCGCTGCCCGGCGACGGCAACGGGCACGGCTGCGGCCACAACCTGCTCGGCGCCGCCTCGCTGCTCGCCGCGACCGCGGTGAAGGACTGGCTCGCGCGGAACGGCCTGCCGGGCCGCGTGCGCTACTACGGCTGCCCGGCGGAGGAGGGCGGCGCCGCCAAGGGCTTCATGGTGCGCGCCGGCGCCTTCGACGACGTGGACATCGCCATCTCCTGGCACCCGTCGGCCTTCTCCGGCGTCAACGAGCCGGTCTCGCTCGCCAACATGCGCATCGACTTCACCTTCACCGGCCGCTCCTCGCACGCCGCCGCCGCGCCGCACCTCGGCCGCAGCGCGCTCGACGCGGTGGAGCTGATGAGCGTCGGCGTGAACTACATGCGCGAGCACATGCCCGCCGACGCGCGCGTGCACTACGCCTATCTCGACGCCGGCGGCATCGCGCCCAACGTGGTGCAGGGCCGCGCCACGGTGCGCTACCTGATCCGCGCCCGCGACCTCGCCGAGCTCAACGCGCTGGTCGCGCGCGTGCGCCGGATCGCCGAGGGCGCGGCGCTGATGACGGAGACGACCGTGGCGGCGAAGGTGGTGAGCGCCGTCTCCAACCTGCTCGGCAACGCGCCGCTCGAGCGGGCGATGCACGAGAACTTCCTGCGCCTCGGCCCGCCGCCCTTCGACGAGGCCGACCGCGCCTTCGCGCGCGAGATCCGCGCGACGCTGAAGGAGGAGGACATCGTCGCCGCCTTCCGCCGCCACGGCCTGCCCGTGGACCGCGACAAGCCGCTCTGCGACCTGATCGTGCCGCTGGAGGCGAAAGGGGAGGGCGGCGTCGGCTCGACCGACGTCGGCGACGTGAGCTGGGTGGTGCCGACGGTGCAGGCGCGCGGCGCGACCTACGCGATCGGCACGCCCGGCCACTCCTGGCAGCTCACCGCGCAGGGCAAGACCCCGGCCGCGCACAAGGGGCTGGTGCACGTGGCAAAGGTGATGGCCGGCACCGCGGTGGACGCGCTCCGCGACCCCGACCTGATCGCGCGCGCCAAGGCCGACCACCGGGCGCGCACCGCGGCCACGCCCTACGTCTGCCCGCTCCCGCCCGAGGTCGAGCCGCCGATCGGCATGTCGGCGGGCCTGCGCGCCGAAGGCTGAGCCCGCCGCCCGCCGGGGAACGGCGGCGCGCGTCTTCCCTTCCCGCCGGCGGCGGCCGCACGCATCCTGATCCGGCGCACAGCCGAGGAGGGACGCCGCCGCCATGCCGATCCGCCAGCCGGCGCTCACCCGCCGCGCCCTCGCCGCTCTCGCCGGGGCAAGCCTGGCGGCGAAGGAGGAACGCGCCCAGGCGAGCGACTATCCGAACCGCGCGGTCGCCGTCATCGTGCCCTTCACCCCCGGCGGGGCGGCCGACACGGCGGGCCGCGTCGTCGCCAAGGGGCTCGGCGACCGGCTCGGCCAGTCCTTCGTGGTGGAGAACCGCCCCGGCGCCGGCTCCACCCTCGGCGCGGCGATGGTCGCGCGCGCGGCGCCGGACGGCTACACCCTGCTCGCCCATTCCACCGGCGCGGTGCTGATCGCGCCGCACTTCCTCCCCGTGCCCTACGACACCTTCCGCAGCTTCACGCCGATCGCGATGACCTGCCAGTCGAACAGCGTCGTCGCCGCGCATCCCTCGGTGCCGTTCCGCGACATCCCCGGCCTGATCGCCTACGCCAGGGCCAATCCGGGCAAGCTGCGCTTCGGCTCCGCCGGCAACGGCACCATCACCCACCTGTTCGGAGAGATCTTCCGGATGGAGGCCGGCATCGAGATCGAGCACGTGCCCTATCGCGGCTCCTCGCCGGCGCTCGTGGACCTGCTCGCGGGACGGGTCGAGCTGATCTTCGATACCATCGCCACCGAGCCGGTGCGCAACGGCCAGCTCGTCGGCCTCGCCGTGGTGGGCGAGCGGCGCAGCCCGCAGCTCCCGCAGGTGCCCACCCTCGGCGAGCTCGGCTTCAACCGCGCCGGCGCGGTGTCCTGGTTCGGCCTCGCCGGGCCGGCGGGACTGCCGGAGGAGGTCGTCGCCAAGCTGGCGCGCGAGACCGAGGCGATCTGCGCCGCGCCGGAGACGGCGGAGCAGATGGCGCGCATCGGCCTCGCGCCGCGATTCGAGGCGGGCGAGGCGCTGCGCGCGCGCTGGCGGCGCGAGTACGAGGTCTTCGGCGCGGTGATCCGCCGCGCCGGCGTCCGCCCGGGCTGAACGGCCTCAGCGCGGCGCGGCGCCCTGCCGCAGGAACGCCTCGAGCTGCGCGATCTCGCGCCGCTCGCCGCCCTGGTCGGCGGCGAGGCGCGCGTAGAGCCGCGCCGCGCCGGCGTAGATCGCGCTCTCGCCACGGTCGCGGCCGACGAAGTCGGCGATCTCCTCCATCTCGCCTTCCCACCGGTAGGCCTTGGCGAACATGCCCGGCACCATGCGCCCGAACCAGGCGAGGAGCTGCGGCTGGCTCTGCGCGAGCTCGGCGTGCAGCGCCTCCGCCGCGCCGGCGCGCGTCGCCGCCAGCATCATCGCCGAGGCGACCGCGGTCAGCCCCTTGGTGATGCCGGCGTAGGACATCTTGAGCGCCGAGGCCGCGCCCACCGGCCCGTCCATCACCCGGATGTCGAGCCCGCCGCGCTCGGCGAGCACGGACAGGCGCGGCGCCTCGGGGCCCGAGACGTAGATCGCGGGGTTGTAGCCGTCGGCGCGCGGCGGCCCGCCGATGATGCCGCCGTCCGCGAAGGCCATGCCGGCGCCCTCGGCGATCGCGGCGACGCGGCCGGCCGTCTCCGGACTGATCGCGTTGAGGTCGGCATAGAGCGGCCGCGCCCCGGTGCGGCGGCAGATCGCGGCGAAGCGCTCCGCGGTGGCGATCGCCTCCGCCGGCGGCACGATCGAGAGCACGATCGGCACGGCGACGAGGGCCTCGTCGTCCACGGCGCGCATCCCGGCGGCGGCGGCGCGCTCGGCGCTGGCACGGCTGCGCCCGGCGAGCGAGGTCCGCACCTCGACGCCGTTGCCGGCGAGGCGCATCGCAACCCCCGCCCCCATGGCGCCCTGCGCGACGACGGTGACGGCAAGCGGCGGCTGCGTCATCGGTCCGGTCCTCCCTCTGCGCGCCCCAGTCTAGCCGGGGCCGGGCGGCGGCCAAGCCCGCTCCCCCTGGCGCCCCGCGCCCCGCCGGCCTAGCGTTGCGCGACCGACCGCACCGGAGGAGGATCCGCGCATGGCCGAGTTCGTCTTCGACCACATCCACCTGCGCACGCCGGACGTCGAGGCGACCGCGCAGTGGTACGAGCGCATGTTCGGCGCCAGGGTGCTGCGCTCGGTGCAGCAGGGCCAGCCGCGGGTGGACCTCGAGCTCGGCGGGCAGAAGATCTTCCTTGCCCCCGTCGCGGCGGACGGCGGAACGGCCGATCCGCCCTCCGCGCCCTATCAGGGGCTCGAGCATTTCGGCCTGCGCGTGACCGGCCTCGATGCGGTGGTGGCCGAGCTGAAGGCCAAGGGCGCGGAGTTCACCCTGGAGCCGATGAGCCCCCGCCCGGGGATCCGCATCGCCTTCCTGCGCGGCCCGCAGAACGTCTCGATCGAGCTGCTGGAGCGCGGCGTCTGAGGCGCCCCCGGCGCCGCGCCGGCGGTCAGGCGAGCACCGGGCAGCCGGTCGCGGCGCGCACCTCCTCGAGCGTCACGCCGGGGGCGAGGTCGCGCACGCGGAACGCCTCGCCGGCCGGCTCGAACAGGCCGAGATTGGTCGCCGCCAGCGTCACCACGCCGCGCGCCGTCACCGGCAGCGTGCAGCGCGCGACCAGGCGCGGCCGGCCGTCGCGCGTCGTGTGCTCGAGGACGATGAAGACGCGCCGCGCGCAGGCGGCGAGGTCCATCGCCCCGCCGATGCCGCCGCCCTTCGCGCCGGCGACCTTCCAGTTGGCGAAGTCGCCGTTGCAGGCGACCTCGTAGGCGCCCATCACCGTCGCATCGATCCGGCCGCTGCGGATGATGGCGAAGGAATCGGCGTGGTGCACCACCGCCGCGCCCGGCTTCAGCGTCACGTTCTGGCCGCCGGCGTTGACCAGGTTCAGGTCCTCCTCCCCCGGCCCGGCGATCGGGCCGTAGCCGATCACGCCGTTCTCCGAGTGGTAGATCACCTCGCGCCCGCCGATGTCGGTGTTGGAGCAGAGCGTCGGCAGGCCGACGCCGAGGTTGACGATCCAGCCGTCCTGGAACTCCCGCGCGATGCGGTCGGCCATCTGCTGGCGGCTCCAGCCCTTGGTCGCGCTCATCTCAGCGATTCCTCTCCAGGCGCTTCTGCGGCCAGAGCCCCTCGGGCGGCGGCGGCACCTTCACGACGCGGTGGACGAAGATGCCGGGGGTGTGGATGTCGTCCGGGTCGAGCGCGCCGACCGGCAGGATCTCCTCGTCCACCTCGGCGATGGTGACGCGCGCCGCCATCGCCATCACCGGGTTGAAGTTGCGCTGCGAACGCCAGTAGCGAAGATTGCCGAAGGCATCGGCGCGGCGTGCGCGCACGAAGGCGTAGTCGAGCGGCAGCGCGTATTCGAGCAGGTATTCGCGCCCGTTGATCACGCGCGTCTCGCGCCCCTCGGCGAGTTCCGTGCCGACGGCGGTCGGCGTGTAGAAGGCCGGGATGCCGGCGCCCGCGGCGCGCAGCCGCTCGGCGAGCGTGCCCTGCGGCACCAGCTCGGCCTCGACCTCGCCGGCCTCGTAGTACTTCGTGAAGGGCAGCACGTCCGAGGCGCGGGTCGCGGCGGTGAAGGCGCAGATCACCTTGCGCACCCGCCCCCGCTCGACCAGCAGGGCGATGTCGGGCATGCGCGGCTGCTGCGCGCCGCCGGTGGTGTTGGCGACCAGCGTCAGGTTCCTCGCCCCCTGCTCGGCCAGCGCCCGGATCAGGTTGAACGGCGTGCCGGGCATGGCGAAGCCGCCGAAGCCGATGGTCGCGCCGTCCGGGATGTCCCGCACCGCCTCCGCGAAGCTCGCGACGACCTTGTTCCGCAGGCTCATGCGCAGCGTTCCCCCCGGCCCGGGGAGCGGGCCCGTCCGTCCCCGCGCCCATTATGGCCAAGGCCGCGGCGCTGTCATCCCGGCCGGCTCGCCGCGGCGGCCCGCCCTGCGCTATAGGGGAAGCGCCGCAGGGACTGCCCGGGGGAGGCGTGGACCAGCAGACCGAGCTCGCGAAGGTGAAGGCCCGCATCCGCGCCCTCGCCGCGCGCACCGTGGAGCGCGGCTGCTCCGAGGCCGAGGCGATGGCGGCGGCGGCCAAGGTGGGCGAGCTGCTCGACATCTACGGCCTCACCATGTCCGAGGTCGAGCTGCGCGAGGAAGCCTGCGGGCAGCGCAGCCTGGTCTTCGCCGACCCGCGGCGCGCGGCGCTGCAATGGCTGTTCCCGGCGGTGCTGCGCTTCACCGAGTGCCGCGGCTGGACCGTGGGCCGCGCCGAGTTCGTGCTGTTCGGCCTCGAGCCCGACGTGCAGATGGCGGAGTACCTGATGCACGTCGTCGCCGGCGCGCTCGCCTACGAGGAGCGACGCTTCCGCGACTCGCCCGACTACCGCGCGCGGCGCACGCCGCCGCAGGCGGCGCTGCGCTCCTTCCGCCTCGGCTTCGCCGCCCGCGTCGCCGACCGTCTCGACGCGATGGCGGAGGCGCGGGAGGCCGCCGCCGCGGCCGCCCGCAGGCGGACGCCGGCCGGCACGGCGCTGGTGCTGCTCAAGGAACAGCGGCTGGACGAGGGCATCCGCCGCCTCGGCGTCCGTCTCGTCACGGTGCGGCGGCGCCTGAGCGTGCGCGACCGCACCGCCTATGCGCGGGGCCGCGAGGCCGGCGGACGGGTCGGGCTGGAGCGGCCCCTGGAGGGCGGCGGCGGCACGCCCGCCCTGCCGCGTCCGCGCCGATGAGCCGGGGCGACGCCGCGGCGCGGCGCCTCTACGCGTGGGAGGACGCGGTCGTCGCGCCGCGCGACCGCTCGCTGGTGCCGTTCGCGCGGCTGCAGGCGCTGGTGGACCACGTCTGGGCCGGCGAAGGCCTGCGCTGGCCGCCGCGCGTGCGCCCGCTGCCCCGCCGGGCCCGCGCCACCCTCGCCCGCGCCACGCGCCTCGCCATCGAGGCGCCGCCCGCGCTGCCGAGCTGGGTCCTGCTGCACGAGCTCGCGCACGCCATGACGAGCACGGCGGAGGGCGAGGGCGGCGGCCACGGCCCCGATTTCGTCGGCCTCTATCTGCGCCTGCTCGTCCGCTACGCGCGCCTGCCCGAGCCGCTGCTCGCCGCGACCCTCGCCGAGCGGGGCATCGCCTGGACCCGCGACGCCCGCCCGGCCTTCCTGGCGTGACGCCGCGCGCGCCGGCTCAGCGCCCGGTGAAGGACGGCGCGCGGCGCTCGAGGAAGGCCGCCACGCCCTCCGCGAAATCCGCCGTCCCGGCGCAGGCGAGGAAGGCGTCGCGCTCGGCGTCGAGCTGCGCCGCGAGGTCGCGGCCGAGCGAGGCCCGCAGCAGCGCCTTGGTCCGCGCGATCGCCTGCGCCGGCCCCGCCGCGAGCCGCCGCGCGATCGCCATCGTCTCCGCCTCCAGCCGCTCGTTCGGCACGACGCGGTTGACGAGGCCGAGATCGAGCGCCGCGCGCGCGTCCAGCTCCTCGCCGAGCAGCGCGATTCCCATCGCCCGCCGCAACCCGACCAGCCGCGGCAGCGCCCAGGTCCCGCCGCCGTCCGGGCTGACGCCGAGGCGCAGATAGGCGAGCGCGAAGCGCGTGTCCTCCGCGGCGATCGCGAGGTCGGTCGCCAGCGCCAGGCTCATCCCGCCCCCGGCGACGGGCCCGTGCAGGCTCGCGATCACCGGCGCGGGCAGCGCCGCGAGCAGGCGCAGCGCGGCGTGGAACGGCTCGATCAGGCGGCCGATCACCGCCGGCGCCTCCCGCCCGGCGGCGCGGAACAGGCCGATGTCGCCCCCCGCCATGAAGCCGCGGCCCTCGCCCGACAGCACCACGCAGCGCACCGAGGGATCGCCGGCGAGCGCGCCCACCGCCGCGTGCAGCGCCTCCACCATCGCCTGGTCGAGCGCGTTCAGCACCGCCGGACGGTTGAGGCGGATGCGGACGATGCCGCCCTGCTCGCGGCTCGTCAGCACCGGGGATCCGGCCATGGCCTCGCTCCTCCCGTCTGCGGCCGGCTACTCCGCCCGGCGCAGCACCGCCTCGAGCGGCGACTGCGGCTCGCGCTTCAGCTCCTGCCGCGCGACGACGTTCAGGTGCACCTCGTCCGGCCCGTCGATGAAGCGCAGCGCCCGGCCCCAGGTGTAGAGATAGGCGAGCGGCGTGTCGGGCGTCAGCCCCATCGCGCCGAACACCTGGATCGCGCGGTCGGTGACGCGGGTCTGCATCCGCGCCGCCACCACCTTGATCGCCGAGACCGCGGTGCGCGCGGCGCGGTTGCCGAGCCGGTCCATCAGCCACGCCGCATGCAGGGTGAGGAGCCGCGCCTGGTCGATCTCCAGCCGGCACTCGGCGATGGCGTCGCGCACGTTGGAGAAGTCGGCGAGCTTGCGCCCGAACGCCTCGCGCTCCTGCGCCCGCGCCACCATCAGCTCGAGCGCCAGCTCGCACTGCCCGATGGTGCGCATGCAGTGGTGGATGCGCCCCGGCCCGAGCCGCGCCTGGGCGATGGCGAAGCCCTTGCCCTCCTCGCCGAGCAGGTTCGCGACCGGCACGCGCGCCCCCTCGAACGCCACCTCGGCGTGCCCCTCCGGCGCGTGGTGGCCGAGCAGCGGCAGGTCGCGCACCACCCGCACCCCCGGCGTGTCGAAGGGCACGATGACGAAGGAGTGCCGCCCGTGCGGCTCGGCCTCCGGGTTCGTCACCCCCATCACCAGGCAGAACCGGGCGAGCGGATGCCGCGCGCCGGTGTTGAACCACTTGCGCCCGGTGATGACGTAGTGGTCGCCGTCGCGCACGATGCGCGTCTTCAGGTTGGTCGGGTCGGAGGAGGCGACCCCCGGCTCGGTGATGCCGACGGTGGAGCGGATCTCGCCGCGCAGCAGCGGCATCAGCCAGCGCTCGCGCTGCTCGGGCGTGGCGAAGAGGTGCAGGATCTCCATGTTGCCGGTGTCGGGGGCGCTGCAGTTGAACACCTCCGACGACCAGGGGACGCGGCCCATGATCTCGGCCAGCGGCGCGTATTCCAGGTTGGTCAGGCGGGTGCCGGGCTCGTCCTCGCGCAGGCCGGGCAGGAACAGGTTCCACAGCCCCTCCGCCCGGGCCAGCGGCTTGAGCCGCTCGATGATGTCGAGCGGGAACTCGCCGCGCTCGGCGCGGGCGCGGAATTCGGCGTCCGCGGGATAGACGTGGCGCCGCATGAAGGCGGTGAGGCGCGCCTGCAGCTCCTTCACCTTGTCGCTGTACTCGAAGTCCATGGCGGTGTGCTCCCGGGATCAGGCGGCGGCGCCGGCCCCCGCCTCGATCGTCTCGACGCCGATGCGCGCGAAGGCCATGGAGAGGTCGCCGACCTCCGCCGCATCGGCCGCCGCCGCGGTGCCGGCCCGCGCGCGCGCGGCGATGCCCTCGAAGATCACGGCGAAGCGGAACAGGGCGAAGGCGATGTGGAAGGTGCCGGGCGGCGCGACCGGCCCGCGCCGGCGGCTGGCGAGGTAGTGGGCGACGAACTCCTGCTCCGTCGGCATCCCGAGCGCCTCGAGGTCGAGCCCGAGCAGGCCGCCGTACATGTCCGGCCGGCTGCGCCAGGCAAGGCAGGCGAAGGCCAGGTCCGCCAGCGGATGGCCGAGGGTCGAGAGCTCCCAGTCCAGCACCGCCGCCACGCGCGGCGCCGCGGGCGCGAACATCACGTTGCCGATGCGGTAGTCGCCGTGCACGATCGTCGTCACGCCGTCGTCGGCCGGCATGTGCGCCGGCAGCCAGGCGGCGAGGCGCGCGAGGTCGGGGAGGTCGCGGAAGCGCGCCGCCTCCCACTGCCTGATCCAGCGCGCGACCTGGCGCGCGTAGTAGTTGCCCGGCCGGCCGAAGCCCTCGAGCCCCGCCGCCCGCCAGTCCACGTCGTGCAGCGCGGCGAGGGTCTCGGCGAAGGACATCACCATCGCGCGCCGCTCCGCGCGCGCCGCGCCCTTCATGTCGGAGGTGCGGAAGACGCGGCCGTCCATGCGCTCCATCACGTAGAACGGGGTGCCGACCACCTCGCGCCCCTCGTGGAACAGCAGTGCCGGGGGCACGGGCACCGGCGTGGCGGCGAGGGCGCGCATCACCCGGAACTCGCGGTCCACCGCGTGCGCCGAGGGCAGGAGCTCGCCCGGCGGCTGCTTGCGCAGCACTAGGCGGCGGTTGGCGTAGGTGACGAAGAAGGTCGGGTTCGACTGCCCGCCGGCGACGCGCTCGATCGCCATCGGGCCCTCGAGCCCGGGCAGCGCCTCGCGCAGGAAGGCATCGAGCCGCGCGGGATCGAATTCCGGCGCGGCCGCCGCGCCCGCCTTCGTCGCCTCGCCCATGCCCCGCCTGCCCTCCCTTCCCCGGCTTTGGCTTGCCCCTTGTCCGCCGGCAGGTCAACCGCGGAGGGCGCGCCCGCGCGTGCGTGTCCACACCCCCTCGACAGCATGGCGCGGAATGTCCAGCCTGCACCCGCGGCCGCCGGGCGGCGCGCCGCCCGCGCGGGGGAGGAACCGGGCATGACCGCCACCGTCCTGGGCCAGGGCGAATACCGCTACGAGCCGGTCGCGGGCTGGGGCCGCGTGCCCGAGGGCCTGCGGCTCGGCGAGGTGGCGGCGGTCGCGGCGGACAGCCGGGACCGCGTCTATGCCTTCAACCGCGGCCCGCACCCGATGGTGGTGTTCGACCGCGACGGCACGTTTCTCGCCTCCTGGGGCGAGGGCCTGTTCCGGCGCCCGCACGGCCTGCACATCGGCCCCGACGATGCGCTCTGGTGCACCGACGACGGCGACCACACGGTGCGCAAATGCACGCCCGACGGCCGGGTGCTGCTCACCATCGGCATTCCCGGCCGCCCCGCCCCCTCCATGAGCGGACAGCCCTTCAACCGCTGCACCCACACGGCGCTGTCGCCGGAGGGCGACCTCTACGTCTCCGACGGCTACGGCAACGCCTGCGTGCACAAGTTCTCGCCCGAGGGGAGGCACCTCTTCTCCTGGGGCCGCCCCGGCACCGATCCCGGCGAGTTCAACCTGCCGCACAACATCGCCTGCGACGCCGACGGCTGGGTCTACGTGGCCGATCGCGAGAACCACCGCATCCAGATCTTCGACGGCAACGGTCGCTACGAGACGCAGTGGAACAACCTGCACCGCCCCTGCGCGCTGTTCCTCGGCAAGGGCCGCTGCCCGGTCTGCTACGTGGGCGAGCTCGGCTCCGGGCTCGACGTCAACCTGCGCACGCCGAACGTCGGCCCGCGCATCAGCATCCTCTCGCACGAGGGCCGGCGGCTCTCCCGCTTCGGCGAGCTGGGCGAGGCGCTGGGCCAATTCATCGCGCCGCACGGGCTCGCGGTGGATTCGCAGGGCGACCTCTACGTGGGCGAGGTCGCCGTCACCGCCTGGCCGCGCTACCACGACGGCCGGCCGGCGCCGGCCGCGGGGGTGCGGTCGCTGCAGAAATTCCGGCGCGTCCCGGCAGGCTGAGCGGAGGCCCCGCCGGCACGCTCTGGTTTCCCGGCCCCTCCGGCGGGGCGAGGCCGCCACCACCGGCTCCACGCCCGTTCGCGCTCGCGCGGGCAGCCCGGTCCGGGCAGCCGGGCGGCGGCGCCCGCCCAGCCGCGGCCCTGCGCCGCACCGGCCAGGGTCGAGAGCGCCGGCGCTGCGCCCTCCCACCCCGTGTCGTCCCGCCCCTCGAGAAGCTACAACCGTTCGGCCCAGCCGCCGTGCCGTATCGCCGCGCCCGGCGTCGTCTCCTCTTCCGCGAGGTCATCCGCCCGTGACGCTGCTGCCCCCGAAGGACCGCCTGACCATCTGCTTCGCCCACCCGGCCTACCGCCTGCAGGAACGCTTCGCCGCCCGCGGCACCGGCATCGCCAGCTTCGAGGTGCGCTCGCGCGAGGAGCTCGACCGCCGGATCGGCGAGGCCGACGTGCTGGTGGTCTCCGGCTTCTGGCACAACGGCCTGCTCGCCCGGACGGAGCGGCTGCGCTTCGTGCAGTCCATCAGCGCCGGCACCGACCAGTACGACCGCGCCGCCTTCGCCGCGAAGGGCGTACGCCTCGCCAGCGCCGCCGGGGTCAACGCCCGCGCGGTGGCGGAGCACGCGATGGCGCTGATCCTCGCCCTCGCCCGCCGCCTGCCGGAGGCGCGCGACAACCAGGCGAAGCGCGTCTGGCGCGGCATGATCGGCGACCTCTCGCAGCGCGAGGACGAGCTCGGCGGCAAGACGCTCCTCGTCGTCGGCCTCGGGCGCATCGGCGGCCACCTCGCGCGTCTCGCCAAGGCCTTCGACATGCGCGTGATCGGCACCCGGCGCGACCCCGCGGCCGGGCCGAACGGCGCCGACGAGGTGCACGACACCGCCGCCCTGAAGGCGCTGCTGCCGCGCGCCGACTTCGTCGCCCTCACCTGCCCGCTCACGCCCGAGACCGAGGGGCTGATCGACGCCGAGGCGCTGTCGCGGATGCGCCGCGACGCCTTCCTGGTCAACGTCGCGCGCGGCCGCTGTGTCATCGAGTCCGCGCTGATCGAGGCTCTGGCCGCCGGGCGGATCGCCGGTGCCGCGCTCGACTGCACGCGGGAGGAGCCGCTGCCGGCGGACTCCCCGCTCTGGGGCCTCCCGAACGTCCTCCTCACGCCGCATACGGCGGGCGAGACGCGGCGCTACGAGGACGGGGTGCTCGACATCCTGCTCGACAATCTCGACCGGCTCTGGCGCGGCGAGGCGACACTGCGGAACCAGGTCGTGTAGAGCGGATCGCGGGCGGCCGGAACCGGCCGGGAGCGCGGATCCGCGCGACAGACCACGAGCCGGAGCCGTTGCCGCGCGCAGCCGGGCGGGAACGGCTCCGGCGCCGGGAAGGGCGGCGCGGCGGCGGCCGCGCGCCGGCACGCGGCTGTGTTACGCCGCCCTGCGACCGTCGGGGGGCGGCGCGTTGGCGGCCGGCTATGGCCCATCCGATCCGTTCCGTTGCCGTCTTCTGCGGCAGCCGCACCGGTCATGATCCCGCCCATCACGCCGCCGCCGCGGCGCTCGGCCGCGGCCTCGCCCGGGCCGGCCTCACCCTGGTCTATGGCGGGGGCAGCATCGGCCTGATGGGGGCGGTGGCCGACGCCGCGCTGGCCGAAGGCGGCAGGGTCCACGGCGTCATCCCGGACTTCCTCACCCGGATCGAGCGTCCGCACGGCGGCTTCAGCCGGCTCGAGATCACCGACAGCATGCACGCGCGCAAGGCGCGGATGTTCGCCCTCGCCGACGCCTTCGTGGTGCTCTCCGGCGGTCTCGGCACGCTGGACGAGACGCTGGAGATCCTCACCTCGCGCCAGCTCGGCCTGCACGCCAAGCCGATCCTGCTCCTGGACGCGGGCGGCTGGGCGAAGCCGCTGGCGCGGCTGATCGAGTCGGTCATCGGCATGGGCTTCGCCGCGCCGGAGCACCGGCGCCTGTTCGCGCTGGTGCCCGACGTGCCCTCGGTCCTTGCCCTGCTCGGCGTCCTGGAGACCGAGGCCGCCGCGACCGAGGCGCGGCTGTAGCGGGCCGCAACCGCGGCGCCGCTGCGGGACCGGGACGCCGCCCCCGGCACGCCGGGCACACCGGCCGGTGCCTTGCCCGCCCGCGCGCGCGGCGCTATATCGCCGGCCGCGCCACGGACCGATGCCCGGAGTGTAGCTCAGCCTGGTAGAGCACTGTGTTCGGGACGCAGGGGCCGGAGGTTCAAATCCTCTCACTCCGACCAGCCAAGTCACGGAACTCCCGAGGGTTCGTGGCCGGATGCGACAGGGGCCGGCGGTGCGGATGACGACGCGCCGCCGGCCCTTCGCGATTCCGGCCGCCCCGCCTGCGCCCGGCCGGAACTGCCCCGAGGGACCGCGGCCGTCGAGCATCCCCCAAGGGGTGCGGCTTCCCGCCCGCGCGGCCTGCGAACGCGGCAGAACGCTGCCCCGCGCCGGGAGGCCCCTGGCGGGGGCGCAGGCCGAGGCACGCCGTCACGCCGCAGGGCGCAACGCGCCGGCGCCGCGGGTGTCGCCGCCCTACCGGCACAGCCCTCGCAGGGCACGCCGTCGCGGTCGCCGTCGAGGCGGGTCTGGCCGCACCGCTCAAGGTGGAACCGGGCCTCGGCGCAGCTCGTCGTCTCGCGGCAGTAGCGCTTGGCGCCACAGGGGAAGCCGCCGGCCGGCCCGGCGCGGGAGGGCGCGGCAAGCGTCGCGGCAGGAAGCGACGGTCCGCCGCGGACCGCGGCGCGCCACTCCCAGGGCGGCGTGCGTGCGGCCTCGGGGAGAGCCCACAGCCCGCGCTGCGCCGCGCGGGCCTCCGTTTCCAGACGCAGCAGCGACGGATCGCGGTTGTCCTGGCGGTAGACCCAGGCTGCGCCGAGGCGAACCATCTCGGCATTGACGTCGTGGGAACCGACATAGACCCGGCCGACCGCGCGCCCGTAGGAGTCGGTATCCTGGACCACGACCCGCGCCTGCCTGCCGAACGCGAGCGCGGAGAGGGCCTGCCGCGCGCGGCTGCCGTAGGTCTGGCCGCTTTCCGGCGCGTCGATCCCGGCCAGCCGGACCCGGACCTGCCGCCGCTCCCCGGTCAGGAGGGTCAGCGTGTCGCCGTCCGAGACGCCGACCACCTGGCCGGCGATCGTCTAGGCAGCGCCCGGCCGGCCGGCCAGCATCGGCAGCAGGGCCAGGAGGGTGGAGGACGGGCTGCGAAGCGATGGCAGCATCGGCCCGGGTCCTTCCCGCAGGGGCGAGGTGGCGTGGCGACAGCACTGTCACCCGCGCGCTCCGGCGGCCATCAAGACAACATCGTGTGCCGCCATGCCGGCAGGGCGCCGGCCGGGCTCAACGCGCCGCGAGGAGACCTCACCTCCGGGGGGCGTCGCCGCGGGATCGCCGCGCGCCTCCGCGCCCGCGCGGCGGCGAACGTCCGCCGTCCCACCGGGGGAGCCGCCGGCGCCCTGGCCCGGGGGCGGCGGACACCTGGACGGGGTTTCCCGGGCGCGCGGCCGCCGCGCCGGGCGGCCGGTTCTTGGCGCGTGCTTCGCCGCCGCGCGCTCAGCGCCGCCCCGCGGCCCAGAGCAGCAGGGCGCGGGCGGGCGGCACCCAGAGCACCCCGGCGAGCGCGAAATAGAGCGCCTCGACCGCCCAGTGCAGCCCGCGGACCCGATCGGCCAGGGCGACGATGCCGCCGACATAGAGGGCGAAGCCGAGCAGGCCGATCAGCAGTGCGAGGCCGGTCCGGGCGGTCATGGGGCCCGCATGCCATGCCGGCGCGGTGCGGCCAAGACCGCGGGCGATTGCCCCCGGCGCGCCCGTGCGTCACATAGGGCGCGCCCTGGCGCCGCCGGGCGCCCCCGGACCGCCCCGCATTCCGAGAGGACCGGCCGCAGCATGCCCCTCGCCGAGACCGCCCCTGCCGACGCCATCGATCTGCGCGCGCACATCCGCGGCATCCCGGATTTCCCGAAGCCGGGCATCCTCTTCTACGACATCTCCACCCTGCTCCGGAACGGCCCCGCCTGGCGCGCCGCGATGGCGCGCCTCGCCGCGATCGTCCGCCCGCACCGGCCCGACCTGCTCGCCGGCATCGAGAGCCGCGGCTTCCTCGTCGCCGCGCCGCTCGCGCTCGAGCTCGGCCTCGGCTTCATCATGCTGCGCAAGCCGAACAAGCTGCCCGGCCTGACCATCGGCCTGAACTACGCGCTCGAATACGGCACCGACCGGATCGAGATGCAGGCCGACGCGGTGCAGAAGGGCCAGCGCGTGGTGCTGCTCGACGACCTGCTCGCCACCGGCGGCACCATGGCGGCCGGCATCAACCTGCTCCGCCAGGCCGGCGCGGTGGTGCCGGCGGCGGCGGCGCTGATCGAGCTGACCTTCCTGGGCGGCCGCGCCCGGCTCGACGTCCCCTTCGAGGCGCTGATCGCCTACGACCGCTAGAGCCGTTGCCGCTCGCCCGGGCTCGCGCCGGCGGCCCCGGCGCGGCGCCGGTCGCGCCGCCGCCCGCCGTCCGGGGCGCGCCCCGGGCGACCGCTGCCACAGTTTCGCCGCATCCCCTCCCGAGGGAGGGGCGTTCCGCCGCCCGCCCCGCCCCGGCGGCCGGGCGGCCAATCCCCGCACCGGGGGCAAACCAGGGAGGCGCAGGCGCCCATGCCCGCATCCGCCCCGCCGCGCGGCAGCACCGCTCTTCCCCGCCTGGGGCGCCGCGCCGGCCTGTTCGGCGGCCTCGCCGCCGCTGCGTTCCCGCCGCGGGGCCGTCCCGCGGCGGCCGCCCCGCCGAGCGCGGCCACATTCCTGGCGCCGGGCCCGCTGGGCAGCCCGCAGGCCCGCTGGGCCGCGCACTTCGCCACGGCGCTCGGTCGCGCCACCGCGCCGCAGCCGACCGAGCTCCGGCCCGCCGTGCTCGGCGGCGCCGACGGTGTGACCGCAGCCAACCGCTTCGCCACCGCCGCCGCCCCGGACGGGCGCACGCTGCTCGCCCTGGCCGGGGCAGCGGCCCACGCCCGGCTGATCGGTGACAGCCGGGCCCGCTACGAGCCCTCCGCCTGGCTGCCGGTGTGCGGCTTGGTGGAGCCCACGGCGCTGCTCGTGCGCGCCGCCGCGGCGGCACCCCCCGTCGCCCTTCGCCGCGCCGGCGGAAGCGCCGCGCCCGGTCCGCTGCGGCTCGCCCTGCCCGGGCCGGAAGCGCCGGAGGCCGCCGCCCTGCTGGCGCTCGACCTGCTCGGCATCCGCGCCGAGCCGGTGTTCGGCCTGTCCGGCCCCGCCGCCGTGCAGGCCTTTGCCGCCGGCCGGGTGAACGCGTTCCTCGCGCGCGACCCCGCCCTCGCCGCCCTGGGTGCGATGCTCGGGGCGGAGCTCTGGTTCGCCGCGGCGCCGGCCGAGGCAGGCGGCGGCCCGTCGCGGGCGCGCCGGGATCCGGCGCTGCCTGAGGTGCCGAGCCTCGCCGAACGCATCGCCCTCCAGGCGGCGGGCGGCGCGGCATCGCCCGCGGCGGAGGCGATCCTCGCCGCCGATGCCGGCCTCGCCGCGGTGCGGCTGGGCTTCACGATCGTTCTGCCGGCCCTGACGCCGGCCGACATGGTGGCGCTGTGGCGCCACGCCGCCGCCCGCCTTGGTGCCGAACTCGAGGATGACGACGCGGGCGCCCCGGCCTCGCGTGGGCTGTTGCTCGGCACCGAGGCGGCCGCCGCCTACGCCGCGCTCTGTGCCGTGCCGGAGCCGGTGGTCCAGACCTATCGCGGCTGGCTTGCGCGGCGGCTGAACTGGCGGAGCGGCGGCTGAGCGGCCGCGGATCAGCGCCCCCTTAACCATCGCACAACCATTCTCCCCTACGCTGCCGGGCGGTGTAGTCCGCGCGATGTCCGCCGACCTTGCCCCGATCCGCGCCCTCGAGTCCCTGGCGAACGCCGGCCGGGGCGCGGAAACGGCGCGCCGCGGCGCCGCGCGCCTCGCGGCCGCGCAACCCGCCGCCGGGCCGGCGGCGGCGCGCCCTTCCGCGGCGCCGGCCGCGCCCGGGAACGCGGCCGTGGTGCCCAACCCGACCTTGCGGCTGGATCACGCCCTGAGCGTGGTGGTCATCGAATTCCGCGACACGGCGGGACAGGTCTCCTGGACCATCCCGAGCGAGCGGGAACTCGCCGCCTACCGCGCCGCGGCCGCGCGCGCCCGCGACGTCCCCCCGGGCGGGACGCCGCCGCGGGGCGCGCCCCCCCCCCGCAACCCCCCCGCCCCGCGCGCCCCCCCCGACCAACCCCGCCCCCCCACGCCGCGCCGCGCTCAGGCTACGAAGGACAGCCGCGCGCCCGCCGGCACCGCGAGCCGCGCCATCCCGTCGCGGCCGCCGAACGCCAGCAGCGGCGGGACGGATGCCCCCCCGCCCGGCGTGTCGGCGTGGAGCAGGTAGCGCTGCGCCAGCCGGGCCATCGCCTTCGGGTCCTTGAACTCCGCGGGGGCGAGGCGCTGCGTCAGCAGGGCCTTCTGCCGCTCGAAGGAGAGCAGCGCGAACTGCGGCGGCAGGCCGAGACCGCCGCGCGCCACCGCGGTCAGGGCGCGGTCGCTCATCAGCTCGGTCACGCTGCCGATCGCGCCGATGCGGCGCTGGAAGTAGAGCGCCTCGCGCAGGCCGGGGTTGTCCTCGCCCATCGCCTTCTCGAAGCGGTTCGCGGTCGCCAGGCGGACGATGCGCTCGACCAGCGCCGGATCGCCGAGGGGCCTGCCCGCGCGCCCCCCGAACGCCGCGTTGATCTCCCGGTAGCGCCGGTCGACCATGCGATTGGCGAAGCTGCGCTCGTCCCCCGGATCGTCGGTGAGAAGGCGGCGCAGCACCGCGCCCTTGCCGATCTCGCTCTCGAGCTGGAAGGCCTCCAGCACGACCTGGAGGGTGCGCCGGTCGCGCAGCAGCTCGTCCACGCTCCCGATGCGGGCGGCGCGCTCGCGGAACCGCGCCATGTCCTGCGCCACGTCGCGCCGCGCGGCGAAGCGCGCCTGCAGCTCCTCGCCCTGCCGCTGCACCGCCGCCCAGGCGGCGACGGCGCCGAGGCCGCCGAGCATCTCACGCAACGCTCGCGGCGAAGGGGGGAGCGGCGGGCCCGCCCCCGTCGCCCGGGGCGCCGGCGCCGCGCCGCTGCGCCGCCAGCCCCTCGGCAAGGTCCCGGTGCAGCGCGATCAGCGGCTCGACGCTCCCCTCGTCCGACATGCGCGCAAGGCTCTCGCGCTGCGCCCACAGGCCGAGGGACACGAGGCGCGCCCGCAGCTCGGGCGGCAGCCGGTTGCCGTCCGACAGCAGGTCGTCGAGCAGCAGCGACCAGAGCCGGTGCGTCTTGTAGAGCGCCTGGATGCGCGCTGCCCTCCCCTGCCCCGCCGCGGCGAGCAGGCCGTTGACGTAGGTGAAGGCGCGGATCTCGATGTCCTGCGCCGAGGCCGCCGAGTCCTGGACGGCGGCGTAGCGGGCGGCGGCGGAACGCATGCGGTGCTCCCGGTCGCGGCGTTGGCGGGGGCGGGCGGGACGGCGCCGGCGCCGCCCCGCCCGGCCCCGGGGCGGCCTCGGTCAGCGGAACAGGCTGAGCAGCGCCTGGCTCTGCTGGTTGGCGATCGCGAGGCTCTGGGTGGCGAGCTGCTGCTTGGTCTGCAGGCTCGACAGCCGCGCGCTCTCCTCGGCGAGGTCGGCGTCCACCAGCGCGCCCAGGCCCTCCTTCACCGAATCCATGAGCTTCTGGTTGAAGTCCTGCAGCCCCTCGATCTGCTGCAGCTTGGCGCCAAGCATCGCCAGCGCGTCGCCGACCGTGTCGATCGCGCCCTCCACCTGCGCGATCGCGCCGGTGGCGCCGGTGATGTTGCTCGCCGTCATGCCGGTGGCGGCGGCGGTGCCGTCGGTGCCGAGCTGGACGTTGCTCGCGTTGGCGATGATGATCTCGCCGTCGTTGTTGAAGCTCGCGTTGATGCCCTCGGCCTGCATCGCGGTGATCAGCTTGCCGAGGATCTGCTGGTTCGACTCGGTGCTCGTGTCGATGTCGATCTGGCGCACCACCTTGCCCGAGGCGGCCGCCGCGTTCAGGCCGGTGCTGCCGGCGTCGTTGAATTCGAAGATGAAGTCCGTCGAGCCCACCGTGACCGTCACGCCGTCACCGTCGGCGATCGCCAGCGTGTTGTCGAAGGTCAGCTTGAACCCGCCCGAGTTGACGTTCAGCCCCGTCAGGTTCAGGCCGCCCGCGCCGCTGCGGAGGTCCACCGCGCTCACCGAGGTGGTGTTGCCGGTGATGTCGCGCACGATGGTCAGCGCCCCGCCCCCGGTGAGCAGGTTCACCCCGTTGAAGTCGGCGGTGTTCGCGTAGGCGTCGATGTTGTCCAGCGCCGCGGCGATCTGGGCGTTCATCTGCGTGGCCGACAGGCCCTGCTGCTGGCCCTGGGTGATGGTCTGCTTCAGCTTGGCGAGCTCGTCGCTGATCTTGGTCGCCGCGTCGCGGGCCGTGCTCAGCGCCGCCCGCCCGAAGGCCAGGCTGTCCTTCACCGCCGTCATGCCGCGCAGGTCGGCGCGCATGTTCTGGGCGATGGCGAACACCGCCGGGTCGTCGTTCGCCTTGTTGATGCGAAAGCCGCTCTCGACCCGCGCCTGCGTGGTCGCCATGTCTTTGGCGATCACCGAGAGCGAGCGGATGGCGGCCATCGCCGCGGTGTTGGTGTTGATGGAGGACATCGCGGTGTCTCCGGACCTCAGTCGTCACCCGGCGCGGACGGCAAGGCGTTTTGCCCCCGTCCGGCCAAGAGCGGGCCGGTCGGGCCGGCCCCTCCCTCGGACCGCGCGCCCGGCGCGCGGTCGGCAGCGGGAAGGATCGAGCGGCGCGATGAAGGAAGCGTGAAGCCGCGCCGCGAATTCCCGCATCCGGCGCACGGACCTCAGCCCTCCGCCAGCGCGGGGGCCGCGGCCTGCAGCGCCGCCTCCTCGTGGCGCATCACGCGCCGCGCCAGCTTCAGCGCCACGTAGCACTCGTCCGCCTCGGCCGCGGCCAGCGCGCGGTCGAGCAGCATCCGCGCCAGCGCCGAGGTGGTGGCGGCCTGGAACTCGGCGATCAGCCGGCGCGCGACGGCGAGCGCGCGCTCGCGCTCCTCCTCGGTGCCGATGTAGGCGGTCTGCAGCGCGTAGTAGATCCGCCGCGCCGGCGTCGTCGCCTGGTCCGGCGCCATGATCTGCTTGCCGAACAGGAACCGCGCCTTGGCGGTCAGCTCGATGCGGCAGCGGTTGCGGAAGCGGATCGGGGCGCCGTTGACGACCATCATGTCGCCAGCGCGCAGCTCGAGGACCAGTGTGGACATCGTTCAGTACCCGCTCCCCCCGCGCGGCCGGGCCGCCGCGGACGGGGAGCGGCGACGGCGCGCGCACCCAGCGGGCGTCGTGCCGGCGCCGGTGTTCAAGGAAATCGTCGGCATCGGGCTCTTCCCACGGATCCGGGACCCCGCAGCGGGGTCGGGTTGCGCGCCGCGTCCTGCGGCCAGGTGCCGAACGTGCCGCGGCCCCGCTTAACGCCGCCTGAATCGGCGTGCGGTCAGCCGCCGAGGAACCGCGCGAGGCTCAGCGCGCCGAGCGCGGCGATCGCCTGGTAGCTCGCCTCGAGCTGCGTGCGCGTCGCCTGCAGCCGCGTGATCGTCTCCGCCATGTCCACCTCCTCGATCGCGGAAAGCTGGCTGCGCAGCGCGACCGAGACCTCGGCGTGGCGCGTCCGGATCGCCTCGAGCCGCGCCTCGGCGGCGCCGAGCAGCCCCGCTTCCGCGTTCAGCCCCCGCACCGCGCTGCGCAGCCCCTCGCGCACCGTGCCGACCAGCGCGGTGAAGTCGGCGCCGAGCTGCGCCTGCGCCGGGTCGAGCGCGGCCAGCGTCGCCAGGCCGCGCAGCAGGTCGCGCGCCCAGGACCCGGTCGTTTCCCCGGCCGAGACCGCCCGCGCGTTGCGGTTCGCGAACAGGCCGTATTCGACCCGCTCGCCATCCGCCGCGACCAGGCCGCGCGGCGCCTCCGCCCCGCCCCGCAGCGGGTCCGACAGATAGGCCGAGAAGGGCGTCACCCCCGGCGTGTCGTCGAGCGCCGCCGCCTTCGTCGCCGCCGCCACCGCCGCCGCGTTGCCGCCGCCGAGCCCCGCCACCGCGGCGGCGATCTGCAGCGCCATGCCGCTGGTCGCGATGCCCTCCGGATCGGGCACCGGCGGGTTCTCCAGGTCGCCGCCGCCGAACAGGTATTCGCCGCCGTGGCGCTCGTTCAGCAGGGCCGCGACCTCGGCCATCGCCTCGCGCGCCCGGCTCGCGACGGTGGCGATCCGCTCCGGCTGCCCGCTGGCGAGCGGCACGGTCTCGGCGAAGAACGTCTCGGCGATCTGCCCGAGCCGCCCGAGCACCTCCTGCGCCGCCGCGGCGCGGCCGAGCGCGCCCCCGATCGCGCCCTCGTAGGCCGCCCGCCGCGCGATCTCGCCGCGCAGGTCCATCGCCCGCCGCGCCTCGGGCGCGATGTCGCCGTAGAGGCCTCCGCGCCGCCCGTCCGCGGCCTGGCGCGCCAGCACGTCCATCCGCGCGCGCAGCCGCGCCGTCTCCGCCGCCAGCACGCCGAGCGCGCCGATCGTCGCCGTCATGCCCCGCACCCCTCCCCGCCTCAGCGCAGCGCGGCGAGCAGCCGCTCCCACATCTGCTGCACCGCGGCGACCACCTTGGCGTTGGCCGCATAGGCGTTCTGAAGCTGCACCATCGCCGCCATCTCGCCGTCCACGTCCACGCCGGAGCGCGCGGCGAAGCGCGCCTCGAGCCCGGTCTTCAGCGCCGCCGCGGCCTCGCGCGCCGCCTGCGCGGCGGCGCGGTCGGCGGTGTGCGCGGCCGTCACCGCCGCCGCGTAGCCGCCGATCGTCGCCGGCGCCGCGAAGGGCGAGGCGAGCGTGCCGTCCGGCCCGAGCCCGGTGGTGGCGATCGCCGGCCAGGGCGCGCCGGGCGCCGCCTGGGCGCCGAATGAGAAGTCCAGGACCCGGTCGAGCAGCGTCGCGAACCCCGCCGGCCCGCCCGGCGGGTTGGGCGTGAAGGTGCTCGGCCCGCCCGGCGCGCCCGCCACCGCGTGGGTGCCGTCGCGCAGCAATTGCGGCGCTGCGCGCAGCGCCGGATCGACGCGGATCGCCCCGGCGAAGCCGAGCTGCGCCGAGCCCGGATAGGGCAGCGCGGGGTCCGGCACCGCCCCGGCGGCGTCGGTGAACAGCCTGAGGCCCTGCGCCTCGAACCGCGCGGCGAGCTGCGTCGCGGCGAGGTCGAGCTCCGCCTGGTAGCGCGGCAGGGTGGAATCGCGCAGCGCGACATACTCGGCGAGCCGCCCGCCGCGGAGCTGCGCCGTCACGTCCTGGCCGCCGAGCACGATCCCCGGCAGCGTCCCCCCCGCCCAGGAGGCGCCCGGCCCCACCTGCGCGTCGGCGGCCGAGAACGCGTCGCGGTCGGGGTCGAGCGGCAGCACCAGCCCGCCGCGCGCGATCAGCGTGATCGCGCCGTCCGGCCGCCGCACCGCGCGCATCTCGAGCGATTCGGACAGCCGCGCGATCGCCGCGTCGCGCCGGTCCTCGAGCGCCGCCGCGTTGCCGCCGCGGGCGATCTCGGCGCGGATGTCGCGGGTCAGCGCCGCGACCTCGCGCAGCCCGGCGTTGAGCCGCGCGACCTCGGCGACGATCCCCTCCTGCGCCCGCTGCCGCGCCGCGCCGACGGCGCGCGCCACCTCGTTGAGGCGCTGCGCGAGGGTGCCGGCGGCGATCAGCACCGCCTCCTGCCGCCCCGGGTCCGCCGGCTCGGCGCGCAGCGCGAGGAAGGCATCGCGCAGCGCGCCCGTCAGGTCGCCGAGCCCCTCCCCGGCCTCCGGCCGGCCGTGCGCCAGCTCGATGCCGCCGAGCAGCGCTTCCCGCACCTCCGCCGCGGCCAGCGCCGCCCGCTGCGCGTCGAGCGCGCCGGCCAGCGCCTCGTCCACCGCGCGCTGCGCGTCCAGCGCGCGCACGCCGAACGGATACCCCGCCGCGACCAGCGCGACCGAGGCGACCCTCTTGTCGGTGTGCCCCGCCACATCGGCCGCAGCCACGTCGTCCGACGCCGTGGCGAGCGCCCGCTCGACATAGAGCAGCCCGGAGCGCGCCGTCAGCAGGGCGGTGTCGAGGCTCATCGCGCCTCCCAGCCTGCGCGATGGCGGTTAACCGGACCTTACCCGTCCCGGTCCCGCCTCAGCGGCGCATGTTGATGGTGTCCTGCAGCAGCTGGTCGGAAGCGGTCACGATCTGCGTGTTCGCGGTGTAGGCGCGCTGCGCCACGATCAGCTTGGACAGCTCGGAGGCGAGGTCCACGTTGGACCGCTCCACCGCGCCGACGGTGAGCTTCCCCGCCCCGTTCGAGGCCGGGTCGGAGGTCCGCGCCTCGCCGCTGTCCACGGTGCGCATGAAGGCCTGGCCGTCGAAGCGCTGCAGCCGGTCGGGATCGGAGAAGGTGGTGACCGGCACCCGCGCGACGACGCGGTTCTGCCCGTTGTCGTAGTGGATCGCAACGTCGCCGTTCTGGCGGATCGCGATCGAGGAGAAGGCGCCGAGCGGCACGCCGTCCTGCGCCAGGTTGCGCACGGTGTACTCGTCGCCCGAGTACTGCGTCACGCCGCGCGCCTGGCCGAACGCGCCGAGATTGAGCGTGATGGTCTGCGGCCCCTGGCCGAAATCTGCGGCGAAGGTCAGCTCGGCCGGCGCGCCGGCGGCCGCGGCCGCGCCGACGATGCTGCCGGTGGGGTTGGCGAATTCGCCGATCGTGCCGTCCGCCACCGGCGCCGTCGCGGCGGCGCCGAAGCGCACCTCCACCGTGCCGAGCGCCGCCGGCGCCGCCCCGGGCGCGTCCACCGAGAGCGTCCAGGTGTTGGCCGCCGTCCGCGTCCAGGAGAGCGTCACCGTCTCCAGCCGGCCGAGGCTGTCGTACACCTGGAGCTGGCTCTGCAGCGGCATGGCGCCGGGGTCGGCCGGCAGGTTCGCCGACATCTCGATCCGGCTGGTCGGCACCGGGTTGTACACCAGCTCGCTCACCCGGATCGGCACCAGGGCGGTGCGGTCCGGGTTGCCGGCGGTGTCCACGCTCCATCCCTGCAGGTAGTAGCCGGAGCCGTTCACCAGGTAGCCGTCGCGGTTGAGCTGGAAGTCCCCGGCGCGGGTGTAGAACTGCCGCTCGTCGAACACGGTCTGCCCGTTCGCCTCGCCGCGCGCCATCGCCACCGAGAAGAAGCCCTGGCCGGCGATGGCGAGGGCGAGCGGGTTCTCCGACTGCTCGATCGGGCCCTGCACGGTGTTGGTGTAGTCCGGCCGCGCGATCACCGAGCCCGGCCGGTGCAGCACGTCGGAGCTGTCGGTCAGCAGGTCCACGAAGTTCGTGTCGGTGCGCTTGAAGCCGATGGTCTGGCTGTTGGCGACGTTGTCGGCGATGTGGCCGAGCGCGCGGGCCTGCGCGGTCAGGCCGCTGATCGCGGTGGTCATCGAGCCGAACAGGGACATGGCGAGCGGACCTCCGGCGCCTCGGGGATGACGGGTCGAACGCGCCGCGATCACGCAAGCGCCATGCCACAGCCGGCGGGGCACGCGCGGCGACGGACGCGGCCGCGGCGGCGGCCACCGCCGGGCCGCGCCGGGCAGAACCTGCCGAGCCGGCGGCGACTCCTGCCCGGCGGCGCGGGGGCTGCCGCGGCGCACGGCCTGGCAAGCGCCTTGCATCCCGGCCGGCCGCAGAGCCCGGCACGCGGCGGGCCGCCCTCCGCCTCCGGTGTCCCCGCCGCTTTGCCCGCCCGCATGCCACGGAGCCCTGCCGCCGATGCAGCCCGCCCCGAGCCTCAGGATCGCGGCCCCTCCCGCCAGGACGGAGGCGCCGGGCGCGGAGCCGGCGGCACCGTCGCCGGCGGGCGAGGCGGCCGGCGGCGTCGCCGCCCTGCTGCGCGGCATCGCGGCGCCAGGCCCGGAGGACGCCGCCGCCCGGAACGCCGCCACCGCCGCCGCGCCCGCCGCCCCCCCGCCCCGGACCGGCGCGCAGGGGCCGGTTCCCGCCCCCCTGCCGGGGCCGTCCGCTGCCGCGCCTCCTGCGACGGGCGAGCCGGTCCCCTCCGCCCGCGCCGTCCTGGCGCCCGATGCCGAGGGACCGGACCCGGACCGGCTTGCCGGGCCAGGACCCTCCCCGGAACCGGGCGCCCCGGCCGAGGACGGCGACGGCCGCTCGCGAGACGGTCCGGCCGACGGCGCGCCGAGGACGCCGCCCGCCCCTGACAGCCCCGCGCCCGCCGTCCTGCCGGGCCCGGCGACCGCCGCAGACGGCAGCCCCGCCGCGCCGGCGCCGCCGCCCCTGGCCGTCGCGCCGCCGCCCGCCCCGGAAGAGGCCGCTCCCGCCTCGTCCGCGCCGCGCCGCGCCCGCGGCGTCGGGCGCGCCGAGGGGGGCTCCGCTCCCGCGCGCGCCGCTGTCGGCCCCGTTCGCCCTTCCTCCGATGCCGGCGACGCTGCGGCGCCGCCGGATGCGCCCTTCGCCGCCCGCGCCGTGCCGGCCGGCGCCGGCGACACCCGGCCGATGGCGGCGGGACCGCAGGCGGCTGCTCCGGCCGGCACGGCCGGCGCCGCCTTCCTCTCCCCTTCGCCCGCCGCCCCCCCCGAGGCG
>NZ_JAHZUY010000040.1 GCF_019458025.1 Caldovatus aquaticus
CGGCATGCGGGGAAGCGGTCTGGCGTGTGGCGCGGTTCTTCAACCTGTGGTGGATATACCCTTGCACGCGCCGACGTGATCGAGGCTGCACGGGGATTAACCGTGAATTCACGATTGGCCTCCGGACAGGCCGCATCGCCGCGACCGGCGACGACCGCCGCGGCGCGCGGCACGCGGCGGGCCGCCGGGCAGGTCCTCCTGGCCGCCGATGCGGCGTGGCGGCTCGGCCCGCGGCCGGTGCTGCACTACGCCCTGCACCGCCTGCGCCTCGCCACCGGGCTGGCGCGGCGCGCCCTCGGCGCGGCGGCCGCGCCCGCGGGCCCGTTCCTGCCGGGCCCGGCCCGTGTCCTTCCTGCCGCGCCCGCCCTTCCGGCAGCGCACGCGGCGCGCGTGCTCGCCGCGGCCGCCGCGGCCGCCGCGCCGCGCGACTGGCACGGCCCCTTCCCGGCGGCGGCGCACGCGCTCGCGCTCGACCTGTTCGGTCCGGGCGACGTGCGGCCGGTGTGGGAGCGCAGCCGCCTCGCCGCGCTGCCGCTGCTCGCCCAGGCGGCGCGGCTCGATCCCGCCGGGCCGCACCGCGACCGGGCGGAGGCGCTGCTCGCCGACTGGGTGGCGCGCAACCCGCCCTGGCGCGGGCCGAACTGGGCCTGCGGGCAGGAGGCGGCGCTGCGCGTGCTGCACCTCGCGCTGGCCCTCGCGCTGCTCGGCGCCGACCGCGAGCGCGCGGCGCTGCCGGACGGGCTGCGCGCGCTGCTCGCGCTGCACGCGCGGCGCATCGCCGCCACCGCCGCCTATGCCGAGGCGCAGGACAACAACCATCCGGTCTCCGAGGCGGCCGGGCTGTTCGCCGCCGGCCTGCTGCTCGGCGATCCGGCGCTGGCGCGGCGCGGCGCGGCGCGGCTCGCGGCGGCGGTGGCGCGGCTGGTCGCGCCCTGCGGCGCCTTCGCCCAGCCCTCGCCGGCCTATCACCGGCTGCTGCTCGACACCCTCGCCGTGGCGGAGTGGCTGCGCCGGCGCCACGGCGCGCCGGCCTTCGCCGATCCGTTCGCCGCGCGCGCCCGCGCCGCCGCGCTCTGGCTGCGCCGGGTGATGGAGCCGGCGACCGGCGCGCTGCCGCGCATCGGCCATGGCGACGATTCGGCGCTCGCCGACCTCTCGCTCTGCGGCCCCGCCGATGCGCGCGGCAGCGTCGCGCGCGCGCTCCGCCTGTTCGCGCCGGAGCAGGCGGCGGCGGACGGCGATCCCGGCTGCGCCTGGCTCGGCCTCGCCGCCGGCGCGGCGCGCCCGGCGCCGGACGAGGCGGCGCCGTGCTGGCGCTCCGCGGGCTGGCTCGTCCTCTCCTGCGCCGGCGCGCAGGCGCTGCTGCGCACCGGCCATCCGCTGCGCTTCCGCCCCGGCCATGCCGACCTGCTGCACCTCGAGCTGCGCGACGGTCCGCTCGCGCTGCTGCGCGACGGCGGCAGCGGCGCCTACAACCCGCCCGCGGAGCACGCCTGGTGGCACGCCCACTTCACCGGCACCGCCGCGCACAACACCCTGACCTTCGACGGCGAGGACCAGATGCCGCGCGCCGGCCGCTTCCTCTTCGCCCGCTGGCCGCGCACCGAGGCCCTGCCCGCCGGCGCCGCCTACACCGATCACCGCGGCCGCCGCCATGCCCGCACCCTCGCCGTCGAGGGCCGCACCTGGCGGATCGAGGACCGCGTCGCCGGCCCCTTCCGTGAAATCGTCGTTCGCTGGCGCCTCGCGCCGGGCGACTGGACGCCGGCCCCGGACGGCGTGCGCGGCCCGCTCGCGCAGCTCTCCGCGCGCGCGGACGCGCCGCTGGAGGCCGCGCTCGTCCAGGGCTGGGAGAGCCCCGCCTACGGGGTCGTCGGCCCCGCGCCGGTGCTCGAGCTGCGCGCCCGTGCGCCCGTTTCACGGATCTTGACGGTGCTGCGCCTGCCCTGACGCCCGCCTTGCCACTCACGCCGGCGTGAAGCAGCGTGGCGCGGGACGGGGCAAGGAGGCATGCCGCTCGAACTCCTCCTGCGGGCGGTCTGGCGGATGCGGCGCGGCGTGGCGCTGGCGACGCTCGCGCTGTGGCTCGCCGGCGGGACGCTGATCCTCGCCTGGCCGCGCCGCTACCTCGCCGAGGCGGTGGTGGCGCCGGCCGAGACGACGGCGATCGCCGTCTCGACGCTGCTCGCCCCCATGCCCTTCCCCGCGGGCGGCCTGCTCGACCCGCGGCCGACCGGCAATTTCGCCGTCTATCTCGGCGCGCTGCGCTCGGCCGAGGCGGCGCGGATGCTGGCGCAAGAGACCGGCCTGCTCGCCCACCTCACCGCTGAGCGCGCCTCCGGCCCGCCGGGGTGGCTGCGCCGGGCGCTCGGGCTGCGGATCGAGGCCGATCTCGACGACCTGCAGACCTGGCTCGAGCACAACCTCGCCGTGACGCAAAGCCTCGTCTCGATCACCTGGTCGGTCACGCTGGCGCATCCCGACCGCGCCGCCGCGCTCGATGCGCTGCAGCGCCTGCACGCCTTCGCCGAGGCCAAGGTGCGCGCCGACCTCGCCGAGGTGGCGCGGCGGCGCATCGCGGCGCTCGAGCGCCGCCTGGCCGAGGAGCGCGACCTGTTCCTGCGCCAGAGCCTCTACGACCTGCTCGCCCAGCAGCAGCGCGCGGCGCTGCTGGTGGCGGCGGACGAGGCGGTGGCGGCGCGGCTGGTCTCCGCCCCCGCGGTCGAGATCCGCCCCTCGCTGCCGAACCGCCCGCTGCTGCTCGCCCTGCTCGCCCTCGCGGCGCCGCTGGCGGTGCTCGGGGCGGCGGCGTGCCTCGCCCTGCTGCGCGGCGCCGCCGCCCTCGCGCCGCGCGGCGCCCTCGCCGGGCCGAACTGGTGGCTCGGCCCGTTCGAGGCGCCCGGGCGGTGGGACCTTTCGCATCCGGAAAGCGCGCCGCAGCCGGCCGCCGCGTCGCTGCCGTCCGGCGCCGACCGGCGGCCGGTGCGCCCGCAGGACGCGGACGGGCCCGGCCGTGGCTGAGGCCGCGCAGGGCCGGCACCGGGCGGCCGCAGGCCCGTCGCCGCGGCGGCCGCGCGCAGGGGCGCGCGGAAGGCGATGATTCCGCCGGCGCCGGCGCGGGTGACGCATCCCGCCACGGCCCGGGCCGCGCCCCTGCCCGCGGTCGCGCCCGTCGCCGCGCTGGCCGGGACGGCGGGAGCGGTGCTGCACTTCGCCGGGGCCCTGAAGTCCACGCCGCCCGGCGCGGCACTGCCCTTCGACCTGACCCTCGCCGCCCTCGCCCTCCTGGCGCCGCTGCTCGCGCTGCTGCTCTGCGCCGCCGGGGCGCGCCACTGGCGCGTCCGGCCGGGGATCGGCCCGCCGCTCGCCGCGGCGGCGGGGCTCTGGCTGTGGCTGGTGCTGGCCGGGGTCTGGTCGCGGTCCGCGGAGATCCTCGCCGCCAAGCTGCCGGAGGCGGTGCTGCTCGGCCCGGCGATGCTGCTCGCCGGGATCGTCCTCGGCGCCGAGCCGCGCGCGCGGCGGGCCTTCTGCGCCGCCACCCTGGCGATCGGCGTGTTCGCCGCGGCCGCGATCGCCTGGGGCCTGGCGACCGGGCGGGTGGTGCTTGGCGGCCTCCCGGCCTTGACGCCGCCGGACCAGGTTCGGGTGCAGTACCAGGTCGCCGGCCTCGCGATCGCCTCCGCCGCCGGGCTCGCCGGCGTCCACGCCGCCGAGGCGCGGCTGCGCCGGCGCCCGGTTGCGGGCGCGCTGTGGTGCGCCGCGCTCGCCGCCCTCGCCTTTGCCGCTCTGCTGCCGGGCGGGCGGGCGGCGCTGCTCGGCCTCGGCCTCGTCGCGGCGCTGGCGCCGGCGCTGCGGCTCTGGCGCGGCGGCCGGGCGCTCGGCGCCCTGGCCTGGGTGCTGCTGGCGCTCCTCCTCGGCCTCGGCGGGCTCGGCTTGGCGCTCGCCGATCCGTCGCGCGCGGCGGGGCTGCGCACGCTCGAGCGTCTGGCCGATCCCGACATCGCCGAATCCTCCGGCCGGGGGCCGCTCTGGGCCGAGGCGCTGCGGCGGGCGGGCGAGGGGGTGCCCGTCGGCCTCGGCACCGGGAGCTTTCCGATCGCCGCCGGCTTCGGCGAGCGGCGCGGCCTCTACCCGCACAACCACCTGCTCGAGGCGCTGGTCGAAGGCGGGCTGCCGGGCGTCGCGCTCTGGCTGCTGGCCTTCGGCGGCGCGGGCGGCGCGGCCCTGGCAGGCGGGGCGGCGCCGGAGCGGCTGGCGCGGATCGCCGCCCTGGCGCTGCCGGTGGCGCTGGCGGTGCTGGTCTCGACCGACCTCGGCAACCGGATGGCGTGGTTCGCCCTCGGCCTGGCGCTGAGCCTCGGCGTGGAGGCGCCGCGGCCGGCGCCGGCCGTCCCGCCCGCGCCGGGTGCCGCCCGGCCGCGCGATGCAGATGTATGAGCGCTGGGGCAAGCGGGCGCTGGACGTGGCCGGCGCGGCGCTGCTGCTGGCGCTGCTTGCGCCGCTCTTGGCGCTGGCGGCGCTCGCGGTGCGCCTCGCGCTCGGCCCGCCGGTGCTGTTCCGCCAGGTGCGCGCGGGACGGGGCGGCGCGCCCTTCACGCTGCTCAAGCTGCGCAGCATGCGCGCCGGGCCGGGCACGGACGCGGAGCGGCTGACGCCGCTCGGGCGCTTCCTGCGCGCGGCGGCGCTCGACGAGATCCCGCAGCTCGTCAACGTGCTGCGCGGCGAGATGTCGCTGGTCGGGCCGCGGCCGCTGCCGCCGGACTACACGCCGCTCTACACGCCGCGCCAGGCGCTGCGCCTCGCGGTCCGGCCGGGCCTTGCCGGGCTCGCCCAGGCGGCCGGGCGCAATGCGGTGCCCTGGGAGGAGCGGCTGGAGCTCGACGCGCGCTACGCCAGCGCGCCGCCGCGCCTCGCGCGCGACCTGCGCCTCCTCCTCGCCTGCCTCGGCGTGGTGCTGCGCGGGCGCGGGGCGAGCGCGCCCGGCCACGCGACCATGCCGCGCTTCGCCGGCGGTGCGCCGGGCGCCGGCGAGCCGGGCTGAATCCCGGGCCGGGCCCGGCGATCCTCCGTCAAATCCCGGTTGCCGAACCATTAAATCAACTTTTTGTGAGGAATTGCCGCGGCCGCCGTGCCGCCCGGCGGGTAAAGCTGGGTCCGAGCTTCGGCACGGCCATGACCCTGACCCGCGCGGCGCCGCAACGTCCCGATTCCCTCCTGGCCCTGCGACTCCCGGAAACCGCCCGGCCCGGCGCCGACCGGGCGCCATCGCCGCCGCGGCCCTTCGCCCCCGTCGCGGTCGCGGCGGCGGAGCGGCCGGCGGGCGCCCCGACGCCCTTCCGCCTTCACCTCTCCCCGCCGCACCTCACCGGCGGCGAATTCGACATCCTGCGCCGCACCCTGGAGAGCGGCTGGGTGGCGCCCGCCGGCCCGGTGCCCGAGGCCTTCGAGGCGGCGATCGCCGCCGCCACCGGCTTCCCGCACGTGCTCGCCGTCGCCTCCGGCACCGCGGCGCTGCACCTCGCCTATCGCTGCCTCGGCGTCGGCCCGGGCGACGAGGTCTGGACCCAGACCCTGACCTTCGTCGCCACCATCGCCCCCGCGGTGCAGATGGGCGCCGTCCCGCGCTTCCTCGACGTCTCGCCGGAAAGCTGGACGCTCGACCCCGAGCTGCTCGCGCGCGAGCTGGCGGCGGCGGCGGCGCGCGGCAGGCTGCCGCGCGCCGTGGTCAGCGTCGGGCTCTACGGGCAGAGCTGCGACCTCGACGCCATCCTCGCCGTCTGCGACCGCTGGGGCGTGCCCGTGGTGAGCGACAGCGCCGAGACGCTCGGCGCCCTCTACCGCGGCCGGCACGCCGGGCGCGGCGCGCGCTTCGCCGCCTTCTCCTTCAACGGCAACAAGATCGTCACCGCCGGCGGCGGCGGCGCGCTGTGCGCGGAGGAGCCGCTGCCGATCGCCCGCGCCCGCCACCTCGCCGCCCACGCCAAGGAGCCGGCGCCGCACTACCAGCACGAGACCACCGGCTACTCCTACGGCCTCTCCTCCGTGCTCGCCGCCGTCGGGCTGGCGCAGATCGCGGTGCTGGCGGAGCGGGTCGCGGCGCGGCGCGCGATCTTCGCGCGCTACGCCGCCGCCTTCGCCGATCTGCCCGGCGTGACCATGATGCCCGAGCCGCCCTGGAGCCGCGGCACGCGCTGGCTCTCCGTGGCGCTGTTCGATCCGGGGGCCTTCGGCGCCGACCGCGAGGCGGTGCGCCACGCCCTCGCCGCCGCCGGCATCGAGAGCCGCCCGGTATGGAAGCCGCTGCACCTCCAGCCCGCCTTCCGCGACGCCCCGGCGGCGGGCGGCGCGGTCGCGGTGCGGCTGTTCGAGCGCGGCCTCTGCCTCCCCTCCGGCAGCGCCATGACCGAGGAGGAGCAGGCGGTGGTGATCGAGGTGGTGCGGCGCTGCTGCCGCCGGCGCTTCGGCTGAGCGGCGCCAGGGGCCGATGCGCGTCCTCTACCTGCACCAGCACTTCTCGCTGCCTGCCGGCGCCACCGCGACGCGCGCCTTCGCCATGGCGCGAGCGCTGCTGGCGCGCGGCCATGCGGTGACGCTCGCCTGCGGGCGCTACGCGGGCGCGACCACCGGGCTGGAGGCGCAGCCCTTCCAGCGCGGCCGCCGCAGCGGGCGCGTCGCCGGGCTCGACCTGGTCGAGTTCGCCATCCCCTGCGGCAACGCCCAGGGGATCGCCGCGCGCAGCGCCGCCTTCCTGGCCTTCGCCGCCGCCGCCGCGCCGCTCGCCCTGCGCCGGACGTGGGACGTGGTGGTGGCGAGTTCGACCCCGCTCACCGTCGCCCTGCCGGCGCTGCTCGCCGCGCGGCTGCGCGGCACCCCCTTCGTGTTCGAGATCCGCGACCCCTGGCCCGAGCTGCCGCGCGCCCTCGGCGGCGTGCCGCGCCCGCTGCTCGCGGCGATGGAGCCGCTCGCCACCGCCGCCTGCCGCCGCGCCGCCGCCGTGGTGGCGCTCTCCGAGGGCATGGCGGAGACGGCGATCGCGCGCGGCGCCGACCCGGGGCGCGTCGCCGTGGTGCCGAACGGCTGCGACCTCGACCTGTTCGGCCCCCAGGTCGCGCCCTGGCGGCCGCCCGAGGCGGCGTCCTGGGAGGCGCTGGCGGTCTATGCCGGGGCGCACGGGCGCGCCAACGGGCTCGGCCAGCTCCTCGACGCCGCCGCCTGGCTCCGGGCGCAGGGCGCGCGGCGCCTGCGCCTGGTGCTGGTCGGCGAGGGGGCGGAGAAGCCGGCCCTGGTCGCGCGCGCGGCGCGCGAGGGGCTCGGCAACGTCACCTTCCTCGACCCGCTGCCCAAGACCCGGCTCGCTGCGCTGCTGGCGGGGAGCCAGATCGGCGTGCAGTGCCTCGCGCCGATCCCCGCCTTCGCCGAATGGACGGCGCCGAACAAGCTGATGGACTACCTCGCCGCCGGCCTGCCGGTGGTCTCCAACCTGCCGGGCCGCGCGGCGCGGCTGCTCGCGGAGGGGCCGTGCGGGGTCAGCGTGCCGCCCGGCGATGCGGCGGCGCTCGGCGCCGCCCTCGCCGCGCTGGCCGCCGACCCGGCACGGCGGCAATGTCTCGGCGCGGCGGCGCGGGCGCAGGCGGTGCGGCGCTGGGACCGGCGGCTGCTCGCCGAGCGGTTCTGCGCCGTGGTCGAGGCGGCCGCCCGCGCGCGCGGCACCACGGGCGAGGCGGCCGCGGTGCCGCGGCCCGGCACGGCCGGCTGATGGCGGCGGACGGCGGCCTGCCGGTGGTGCACCTGGTCGCGGCGGCGCGGCCGAACCTGCCCAAGCTCGCCGCGCTCTGGCACGCGCTGGCGGAAGGCCCGCCGGTCTGCGCGCCGCGCCTCGTGCACACCGGCCAGCACCACGACCCGGCGATGTTCGGCGCGCATCTCGCCGATCTCGGCCTGCCGGCGCCGCACAGCGCGCTCGGCGTCGCGGGCGGCGGCGGCCATGCCGCGACCACCGGCCGCACCATGATCGCCTGCGAGGCCCTCTGGCGCGCCCGCCCGCCCGCGCTCGTCGTCGTCGCCGGCGACGTGGACGGCGCGCTCGCCGCCGCGCTCGCCGCGCGCAAGCTCGGCATCCCGGTGGCGCATCTCGAGGCCGGGCTGCGCTGCGGCGACCGCGCCATGCCGGAGGAGATCAACCGCCGCGCCATGGACGCGATCTGCGACCTGCTGTGGGCCCCCGACGCCGCCACCGCCGCGCGCCTGCGCGCCGAGGGCCATCCGCCGGAGGCGGTGCGCGCGGTCGGCAACGCCATGATCGACACCCTGCGGCGCGCGCTGCCCGCGGCATGTGCGCGGCCGCTGCCGGAGGGGCTCGCGCCCGGCGGCTATGGCGTCGTCACCCTGCACCGCCCGGCCAACGTGGACGCGCCGGCACCGCTCGGGCGGCTGCTCGCGGCGCTGGCCGAGGCGGCGCGGCGCCTGCCGCTGGTCTGGCCGCTGCATCCGCGCACGCGGGCGCGGCTCGCCGCGTTCGGCCTCGTCCTGCCGCCGGGGGTGCGGGCGCTGCCGCCGCTCGGCTATCTCGACTTCCTCGGGCTGCTCGCGCGCGCCCGCCTGGTCGCGACCGACAGCGGGGGGGTGCAGGAGGAGGCGACCGGGCTCGACCTGCCCTGCCTGACGCTGCGCCCCTCGACCGAGCGGCCGGTGACGCTCGAGGCCGGCTCCAATCGGCTCGTCGCGCCGGAGGGGCTGGCGGAGGCGGTGGCGCGCGTGCTCGCCGGCGACTGGCCGCGCGCGGCGCCGATCCCGCTCTGGGACGGGCGGGCGGGGGCGCGGATGCGGGCGCATCTCGGCGCGTTCCTCGGCACCGCGCGGGCGGCGGCATGAGCGAGGCCGCCGCGCCGCTCGTCGTCATGCTCTCGGCGGCGCATCCGCCCGGGGACATCCGCGTGGTGCGCAAGGAGGGCGCGACGCTCGCCGCCGCCGGCTGGCGGGTGCGCCACATCTGCCCGGCGATCGCCACCCGCGGCCCGCCGCCCGCGCGGCCAGCGCTCGCGGGGGTGGCGCTCGCGCCCTACGCCCGGGCGCCCGGCTGGCGCGGCCGGCTGCTCGGCCTGCCGGCGCTCGCCCGCCGCGCCGCCGCCTCCGGCGCCGCCGTGCTGCACGCGCACGAGCCGGATTCCTGGTTCGCCGCGCTGTGGGCGGCGCGCAGGAGCGGCGCGCGCGTGGTGATCGACGTGCACGAGCACTACCCCTCGCGCCTCGACACCCGGCTGCCCGCGCCGCTGCGCCCGCTCGCGCGCGCCGCGATCGGCGCCGCCTGCCGCCTCGCCGGCCGGCTGGCGGATGCGGTGGTGGTGGCGCGCGAGGGGCTGGGCGCCGACTTCGCCGCCCGGGCGGAGCGTGTGGTGGTGGTGCGCAACTACGTCCTGCCGCAGCCGGTCGCGCCGCGCCGCCACGCCGCGGGCCCGCTGACGCTGGTCCATGCCGGCGTGCTGGGCCGCAGCCGCGGCGCGCTGCAGATGGTGGAGGCGCTGGCGCTGGCGCCGCCCGGAACGCGGCTGCGGCTGATCGGGCGCTTCACCGACGATTCGGCGGCGGCGTTCGCGGCCCGCGCGGCGGCGCTCGGCGTCGCCGACCGCATCGAGGACCTCGGCTGGCTGCCGCAGGAGCGCCTGCCGGCGGCGCTCGCCGAGTGCGACGTCGGCCTGGTCGCGTTCCAGCCGGTGGACCGCAACCACCGCCTCGCCCTGCCGCACAAGCTGTTCGACTACATGCACGCCGGCCTGCCGGTGATCGCCCCGGACTTCGCCCCCGAGACCGCCGCCGTGGTGCGCGAGGCGGGCTGCGGCCTGCTGGTGGACACCGCCGACCCGCGGGCGATCGCGGGGGCGGTGGCGGCGCTCTCGGACCCCGCACGACGGGCGGCGCTCGGCGCCGCCGGCCGGGCGGCGGCGGCGGAGCGCTTCGGCTGGGCGGCGGAGGCGGAACGGCTCCTCGCCCTCTACCGCCGCCTCGCGCCGCTGCCGGCGGCCGCGCGCCGCGAGGGGGAAGCCGCTGGCCGCGCCGGGTGACGCCAGGGCGCAGGGCGCACGCCCCCGGCCGGCGCGGCGGCGGGCGCGCGCGCCGGTGCCGCGGGACCTCCGGCCGCGGCACGCGGCCGAGCGGCCACGCAACCCGGTCCCGTCCGCCCGAACCCCGGGCGCGCCGGCCCCGCGCGGCGCCGCGGCGCCGGCGCCGAAGCGGGAACCGGCGCCGCGCCCCGAACGCCCTGCCGACGCGCCCGCGCTGGCACCGGGCCGGAGGGGCGCCTATAGCGGGCGCGTCATGGCCCGCCTCGCGCCGCACCGCATCCTGCTCAACCTCGTGCTCGACGGCCTGATCGGCATGCTCGCCCTGCCGGCGGCGCTCTGGATCGCCGCACCGGGCGCGGGGCCGGAGTCGCGCCTGTGGTGGGCGACGGCGCTGCCGGGCGCCGGGCTCGCGCTGCTCGCCGCTGGGCTGCCGGCCCGGCTGCCGACGCAGTACTGGCGCTACGCCGCGCTGCCGGACCTGCTCGCCCTCGCCGGCGCCTCGGGGGGCGCGGCGGCGCTGTTCTGGGCGGCGCTGCACCTGCTCGGCGCCTGGCGTCCCGCCAACCCGGCCTTCCCGGTGGCGCACGCGCTGGTGCTGCTCGCCCTGCTCGCCGCGCCGCGCCTCGCCGGGCGGCTGCGCCAGGCCGGGCGCGGCGGCGCGGCGGCCGACGGCCTCGCGCCGCCGCAGACGGTGCTGCTGGTCGGCGCCAGCGACGGGGTGGACCTGTTCCTCCACGCCCTCGCGCGGGAGCGGGCGCCGCGCTACCGGGTGACGGGCATCCTCACGCTGCGCGCGCGCCAGACCGGGCGGCGCATCCAGGGCCGGCCGATCCTCGGCACGGCGGAGGAGATCGGCGCCGTGCTCGACCGGCTGCGCGCCGAGGAGCGCCTGCCGGAGCTGATCGTGCTGGCGGACGGGCCGGGGCTGCAGGGCGATGCGCTGGAGCGGCTCCTGGACGCGGCGGACCGCCACGGCGTGCCGGTGCGGCGCGCGCCGCCGCGGCTCCTGCTGCTCGATGCCCGCACCGGGCCCGGAGCGGCGGAGGCGGGGGCGGCGCGGCGGCTGGAGCTGCGCCCGGTCTCGATCGAGGAGCTGCTCGACCGCCCGCAGGTGCCGCTCGACCGCGAGGGCATGGCGCGGCTGATCCAGGGCCGGCGCGTGCTGGTCACCGGCGCGGGCGGGACGATCGGCGGCGAGCTCGCGCGCCAGCTCGCGGGCTTCGGCCCGGCCGAGCTCGTGCTGCTCGACCACGGCGAATACCTGCTCTGGGAGATCGAGCTCGAGCTCTCCGAGCGCTACCCGGACCTGCCGCGCCGCGCCGTGCTCGCCGACGTGCGCGACGAGGCGCGCATCCGCCGGCTGTTCGAGGAGCTGCGCCCCGAGCTCGTCTTCCACGCCGCCGCGCTCAAGCACGTGCCGATGGTCGAGCGCGATCCTCTCGAGGGACTGCTGACCAACGCCTACGGCACCCGGGTGGTCGCCGACGCGGCGCGCGCCGCCGGCGCGGCGCTGATGGTGCTGATCTCGACCGACAAGGCGGTGAACCCGACCTCGGTGATGGGCGCCTCCAAGCGCCTCGCCGAGATGTACTGCCAGGCGCTCGACCGCCAGGCGCGGACCGAGGGCAGGGGGATGCGCTGCGTCACCGTGCGCTTCGGCAACGTGCTCGGCTCCACGGGCAGCGTGGTGCCGCTGTTCCGCCGCCAGCTCGAGCGCGGCGGGCCGCTCACCGTCACCCATCCGGAGATGCGCCGCTACTTCATGACCGTGCGCGAGGCGGTGGGGCTGGTGCTGCAGGCGAGCGTCGTCGGCGCCGAGGACCGCGAGGACCGCCCGCGCGAGCTGGCCGAGGGCGGGATCTTCGTGCTCGACATGGGCAAGCCGGTGAAGATCGTGGACCTGGCGCGGCGCATGATCCGCCTCGCCGGCCTCAGGCCCGAGGTGGACGTGGAGATCCGCTTCACCGGCCTGCGCCCCGGCGAGAAGCTCTACGAGGAGCTGTTCCACGGCCAGGAGCCGCCGCGCGGGACGCGCTTCCCGGGCCTGCTGATGGCGACGCCGCGCACCGCCGACGCGGCGCTGGTCGGCCGTGCTATCGACGAGATCGCCGCCGCCTGCCGCGCCGGTGCGCGCCGCGCCGCGCTCGCCCAACTCGCGCGGCTGGTGCCGGAGTTCGCCCACGGCGCCGCCGCGGCGGACGGGGGCGCCGGGCACCGCCCAGGGAGCGAAGCGGCCTCGTGACCCCCGGTCCGACGGTCGCGGAGCGGCTGATCGCGCGCCTCGAGGGGCGCGCGGCGCGGATCGGCGTCGTCGGGCTCGGCCATGTCGGCCTGCCGCTGGCGCTGCGCTTCGCCGAGGTCGGCTTCGCGGTCGCGGGCTTCGACATCGACCCGCGCAAGGTGCGCGCGGTGAACGAGGGCCGCAGCCCGGTGCACGGCATCGCCGATGCGCGCGTCGCGGCGGCGCGCATCGCCGCCCACGACACGCTGGACGCGGCGGCGGAGTGCGATGCGATCCTGGTCTGCGTGCCGACGCCGATCGGGCCGCACAAGGAGCCCGACCTCACCGCGGTGCGCCGCACCCTCGCCGGGCTCTCGCTGCGCCTCCGCCCCGGGCAGGCGGTCGGGCTCGAGAGCACGACCTATCCCGGCACCACCGAGGGCACCGTCGTGCCGGCGCTGCGCGCCGCGGGACTGACGCCGGGGGTGGACGGCTTCGCCATCTACAGCCCCGAGCGCGAGGACCCGGGCCATCCGGAGCGCACCATCGGGCGCGTGCCGAAGCTGGTCGCCGGCCACACGCCGGCCTGCCTCGCGGTGGCGAAGGCGCTCTACGGGGCGGTGGCGGGTTCGCTCGTGCCGGTCTCCTCGCTCGCGGTGGCGGAGATGGCCAAGCTCTACGAGAACGTGTTCCGCGCCGTGAACATCGGCCTCGTCAACGAGCTGAAGCGCCTCTGCCACGCCATGGGCCTCGACGTGCACGAGGTGATCGACGCGGCCGCGACCAAGCCGTTCGGCTTCATGCCGTTCCGGCCCGGCCCCGGCCTCGGCGGGCACTGCATCCCGGTGGATCCCTGGTATCTCGCCTGGAAGGCGCGCGAGTTGGGGCTCGCGGCGGACTTCGTCGAGCTGGCGGGGCGGGTGAACGACGCCATGCCGGCCTATGTGGTGGGGCGGCTGCGCGACGCGCTGGACGCGCGCGGGCGCACGCTGCGCGGCGCGCGGGTGCTGCTGCTCGGCCTCGCCTACAAGCCGGAGGTGGCGGACACGCGCGAGAGTCCGGCGGTCGAGATCTTCCGCCTGCTCGCCGAACGCGGGGCGGAGGTCGAGTACCACGACCCGCTGGTGCCGCGCTTCCCGGCGACGCGGCGCCTGGGCGGGGCGGCGCCGGATCTCGCGAGCCGCGACCTCGATCCCGCGATGCTGCGCGGCTACGACGCGGTGGTGCTGGTGACGCCGCACCGCGCGATGGACCTCGAGCTGGTGCGCCGCCACGCGCGGCTGGTGGTGGACACGCGCGGCGTGCTGCGCGCCGCGGCGTTGCATCCGGATACGAAGGGTGACTTGGCCGGGGCGGCGGCGCCGGCTAACCGGGGGGCCGACATCATCCAGGCCTGAGCCGGCCGGCCGCCGTCCCTCCCTGTTGCGACGCCGCCCGCCGCGCGTGCCGTCCCTGCCCGAGAGGAAGGAAGACGGAAGGCCGCCACGGATCGAGGCTTCGCATGACCGATTCCGGCCCCATCGCCCTGTTCGACATCCAGGCGCAGCAGGCGCGGATCCGCGCCGAGCTCGAGCGGCGCATCGCCGCGGTGCTCGACCACGGCCGCTACATCGCCGGGCCGGAGGTCGAGGAGCTGGAGGCGCGGCTCGCCGCCTTCTGCGGCGAAGGGGTGCATTGCGTGGGCGTCTCCTCCGGCACCGATGCGCTGCAGATCGCCCTGATGGCGGAGGGGATCGGACGGGGCGACGCGGTGTTCCTGCCCGCCTTCACCTATACGGCGACGGCCGAGGTGGCGCTGGTGCTGGGGGCGACGCCGGTCTTCGTGGACGTCGAGGAGACGAGCTTCAACCTCGATCCTGCCGATCTCGAGCGGCGCATCGCCCTGGTCCGCGCCGAGGGCCGCCTGCGCCCGCGCGCGGTGATCGGGGTGGACCTGTTCGGCCTGCCGGCGGACTGGCCGGCGATCCTCGCCCTCTGCCGGCGCGAGGGGATGTTCGCCCTCGACGACGCGGCGCAGGCCTTCGGCGCCGCGCTCGACGGCGTCCGGCTCGGCGCCTGGGGCGACGCGACGGCGCTCAGCTTCTATCCGACCAAGACGCTCGGCTGCTACGGCGACGGCGGCGCGCTGCTGACGCGCGATGCGGCGCGCGCCGCGCTCTATCGCAGCCTGCGCACGCATGGCGAGGGCAAGACGCGCTACGAGGTGCTGCGCATCGGCATGAACGGCCGGCTGGATACGCTGCAGGCGGCGGTGCTGCTCGCCAAGCTGCCGCTGTTCGAGGAGGAGCTGGCGGCCCGGGCGCGGATCGGCGCGCTCTACGATGCCCGGCTCGCGGGCAGCGGCATCGGGATCCAGGAGACGCGCCAAGCGCGGGCCGTCCATGCGCGCGGGCTCTACACCGTGCGCTTCCCGGACCAGGCCGCGCGCGAGCGGGCGATGGCGGCGCTGCAGGCGCAGGGCATCGCCGCGGGGATCTACTATCCGCGGCCGCTGCACCGGCAGCCGGCCTATGCCGAGGCGCACCGGACGGCCATCCGGGGCGAGGCGCCGCCGCTCGTGGTGAGCGAATCGCTGGCGAGCCGCGTGCTGTCCCTGCCGATGCACCCCTATCTCGGCGAGGCCGAGGTCGAACGGGTCTGTTCGGTGCTGCTCGGCGCCGCGCGCGGCTGACGCGGCGCCGGCGCGCGGAAGCCGCCGCGCCCAGGGAAACGGGCGCGGCCGTCCGCGGGACCGCCGCCGGGCCGATGGCGCCCGGCGGCGGCGAGCGATCACTTCCGGCCGGCCGCGACGCGTCGGGTCCGATCGCGGGCGGCCGGAAACAGCCGGAAGCGGGAAACGGCTCTAGCGGCGGGCGCCGCGGCGGCGGCGGTGGCGGCGGGCGGCCGACTCGTCCTCGGCGGCGATGCCGCGCTCGACGGCCGCCGGGGCGGCCTGCACCCGGCTCGGCTCGCTCGCCGCGGCGGCGACGCTCGCCGTCGGCAAGGACGTTTCGGCGCCGGACGCGGTCGGGGCCGCAACGGCGGCCAGGCTGAGCAAGCCCAGCGACGAGAGCAGGATCTTACGCATCGAAATTATCCCCCCGGATGCGCGAGTCGTGCCGAATGCGCGTCTCGCGCTTCTAACATGACCGTGATCGCTGCCGGCGCAAGCACCAAAGTGTGACAACATCGTTAGTTAACGCTTTGGAGAAACGAATTGTGCGTCGCAGCATGACGTCCCGCAGGACCAGCGGAACATCCCGTTCGGAGCAGGCCGCGCGCGAAGCCGCCGCCCCCCTTCGGAAGCCTGACGGCGCCGGACGGTGCGCCGGTTTGGCCCCGGCCGGGCCGGCCGTCCGTGTGCTCCCGCCGGGAGAAGCGGAGAGGAACAGCCCTGGCGACAGCGGACGCGTGGCGTGGACGGTCAGCGCGCTTCGGGATCGAGCAGGCGGATCAGCCCGTCGAGCTGATCGAGCGTCCGGTAGGCGATGGTGAGCTGGCCGCCGCCGCGGCTGCGCGCCTGGATGGTGACGCGCAGGCCGAGCCGCTCGGTCAGGTCCTGCTCCAGGCGGGCGATATCCGGATCCCGTTCCTGGCGACGATCGCCGGCGCCCCCGGCCTCGGCGGGCTGGCGCGGCTTCGCTGCCGCCAGAGCCTCGGTCTGGCGCACGCTGAGGCCGCGCGCGACGACCGCGGCGGCAAGCTTCTCCGGATCCCTGGCGACGAGGATGGCGCGCGCGTGGCCGGCCGTGAGCTGTCCCTTGCGCAGCATCTCGCGCACGGTGGCCGGCAGGCCGAGCAGGCGCAGCGTGTTGGCGATGTGGCTGCGGCTCTTGCCGACGGCCTTGCCGAGCGCGTCCTGGGTCAGGCCGAACTCCTCGATCAGCCGGGAATAGCCTTCGGCCTCCTCGAGCGCGTTGAGGTCCTGACGCTGCAGGTTCTCGACGAGGGCCGCGGCCATGGCCTCGCGGTCGCCAAGGTCGCGGATGGTGACCGGCACCTCGTGCAGGCCCGCCGCCTGGGCCGCCCGCCAGCGGCGCTCGCCGCCGATGATCTGGTAGGTGCCGGCTGTGCCTGGCTTCGGCCGGACCAGGATGGGCTGGAGGACACCGTGCTCGCGGATCGAGGCGGCGAGCTCGGCCAGGGCTTCCGGCTCGACCGGGCCGCGCGGCTGGAAGGGACCGGGCTCCAGGGATTCGATCGGCAGGGTGCGCTGTCCGCCGCTCGTTGCCGGGCCGGCGGCGCCGGGGCGGTCCGCCTCGGCGGGCGGGGCGTCACCGATCAGGGCCGAGAGCCCCATGCCGAGGCGGGGCGGCTTGCGGGGAACGCTCATGCGGCGGCGGTCTTTTCCCTCTCGCGCTCGCGCTTCAGCAGCTCGGCGGCAAGCTGGACGTAGGCCTGCGCGCCGATGGAGCGGAAATCATAGAGCAGCACCGGCAGTCCGTGCGAGGGCGCCTCGCTGACTCGCACGTTGCGCGGAATGACGGTGTCGAAGACCCTCTCCTTGAAGAAGCCGCGCACATCCGCGGCGACCAGCTCGGAGAGGTTGTTCCGGCGATCGTACATGGTCAGCACGATGCCCTCGAGCGTGAGCGCCGGGTTCAGGGCGCGCTTCACGCGATCGAGCGTGCGGGTGATCTGGCTCATGCCCTCCAGGGCGAAGAATTCGCATTGCAGCGGGACGAGGACGCCATCCGCGGCGACGAGGGCATTGAGGGTCAGGAGACCAAGCGAGGGAGGGCAGTCGAAGAAGACGTAGTCGTAATGCGCCAGGAGTTCCGTCGCGGCCTCGAGCGCTTGGCGAAGCCGGCGGTCACGGTCGGGCAGCGTGACGAGTTCGACCTCCGCGCCCGCCAGTTCCGGATCCGCCGGCACCAGCCCGAGGTCGGGCACGGCGGTGGGACGCACCAGCGACGCGAGCGGCCGGTCGCCGATCAACAGGGCGTAGCTTCCCGCCCCCCGCTCGCTGCGGGGAATGCCGAGGCCGGTGGAGGCATTGCCCTGCGGATCGAGGTCGATCAGCAGGACCTTGCGCTTCGCGGCCAGCGCCGTGGCGAGGTTGATGGCCGTCGTGGTCTTGCCGACCCCTCCCTTCTGGTTGGCGAGGGCAAGAAACCGCGGCTTGCGGCGGTCAGGCGCCGGCACGGCGGATATCGCTCAATCGGAGGATGGTGGCGTCCGGTTCGGTGCGGCTTTGGAACCGCTCGATTGTCATTTTCCAGTCGCCTGCGGCGTCCGTCAATTCCGCCTCCGCGGTGCGGCCCTTGGGAAAGATCGCGACGCCCCCCGGCCCGAGGAGCCGGACCGCATGGGGCAGCAACCGGCGGAGCGGCGCCACGGCACGTGCCGTCACGGCAGCCATGCCGGTCAGCGGCACGGCTTCGATGCGGGCGGCGTGGATGTGCACATGCGGGAGGCCGAGAAGGCGGCTGGCTTCCAGCAGGAACGCAGCCTTGCGCCGGTCCGATTCGATAAGATGAACGGAGCGTTCCGTCGCGATGGCGAGGACCAGGCCTGGAAAGCCGGCGCCGGACCCCAGGTCAGCGACGGCGCCTTGGGCCGGCAGCAGCGGCAGAAGCTGCAGCGAATCGGCGATGTGCCGCTGTTCGACGGCCGCCGCATCGCGTTCGGCGATCAGATTGATGCGTTCTCTCCACGCGAGGAGCAGGTCGCGGAAGCGATCGAGCCGGCGCCGCGTTTCACGTGAAACCGGCGCCTCCGGGATCGGCCGGCGCTCACGAGACATCGGCCGTCACAGCCGCGCGGCGCAGATGCGCGGCCAGGGCGGCCAAGGCGGCAGGCGTTACGCCGGGAACCCGCCCTGCCCCGCCCAGCGTCGCCGGACGCGCCGCCGACAGGCGCTGGCGCATCTCGACCGACAGTCCGGATACGGAGGAAAAATCCAGGTCTTCCGGGATCGCCGTCCGCTCCTCCCGCGCGAGCATCCGCTGCTCTGCCTCCTGGCGCCGAAGGTAGGGCGCGTAGAGCGCTTCCGCTTCGAGCTGCGTTCGAATCTCCGGCGCCAGGTCCCGCAGCCAAGGGAACGCAACCGCGGCACGCTGCGGCGTCACACCGGGAAGGGCCAGGACATCGAGAAGGGTGCGCCGCCGACCATCCTGGTTCACGGCGATACCCGCGGCGGCGAGGCGCGCTGGCGTAGCCTCCTCGACCCGGGCGCGCCGCAGCGCCTCCGCGACCGCCGCCGAGAAGGCCCGATGGCGCGCCCCACGCTCCGGTCCGACCACGCCCCACGACAAGCCGATATCGGTGAGGCGCAGGCCGGCGTTGTCCGCCCGCAGCGACAGGCGGTGTTCGGCGCGCGCCGTGAGCATCCGGTAGGGCTCGGTGACGCCCTGCAGCACCAGGTCGTCGATCAGGACGCCGATATAGGCCTCCGCGCGGGTCAGGACCCGGCCGGCCTGCCCCCCGCCGGCGCGCTGGGCCGCATTGACACCGGCCATCAAGCCTTGTGCCGCCGCCTCTTCATACCCGGTGGTGCCGTTGATCTGCCCGGCGAGAAACAGTCGCGGCACCGCCCGGACTTCGAGCGTCGGCCTCAGGCAGCGCGGATCCACGTAATCATATTCGATGGCGTAGCCAGGGCGCAGGATCCGCGCTCGCTCCAGCCCGGGAATCGTTGCGATCATCGCCGCCTGCGCCTCTTCGGGCAGGCTGGTCGAAAGGCCGTTCGGATAGACGACGTCGCTGTCGAGCCCCTCCGGCTCAAGGAAGATCTGGTGCCGCTCGCGTTCGGCGAAGCGCACCACCTTGTCCTCGACGGATGGGCAGTAGCGCGGCCCGACGCCCTGGATCCGTCCGGCATAGACCGGCGTCTCATGCAGCCGGGCGCGGATCAAGGCATGGGTCCGCGGTGTGGTCCAGGTGATGCCGCACCGCACCTGGGGGTTGCCGATGGCCTCGGTCATCCAGGACAGGGGCTCGGGCGGATCGTCGCCCGGCTGGGTCTCGAGCGCCGCCCAGGCGATAGTCCGGCCGTCGAGCCGTGGCGGGGTCCCTGTCTTCAGCCGCGCCATCGGCAGGCCCAATCGCTCGATCGCCAAGGCAAGGCCGACCGCCGCCGCGTCGCCCATCCGGCCGGCTGGAATGCGGCGCTCGCCGATATGGATCACGCCGCGCAGGAAGGTTCCCGTGGTGATGACCAGCGCCCCGCAGCGAACGCGCCGCCCGTCGGCGCAGATCACCGCGCGGACGCCGCCATCCGGGGCGCGCTCGATCGCCTCGGCCGCGGCCGCCTGGATCGTCAGGCCGGGTTGCCTCGCGAGCAGCTCCCGCACGGCGCGCCGATAGAGCGCCCGGTCGGCCTGCGCGCGCGGGCCGCGTACCGCCGGCCCCTTGCTCCGGTTGAGGACCTTGAAGTGGATGCCGGCCAGATCCGCGGCGCGCCCCATCAGCCCGTCGAGGGCGTCGATCTCGCGCACAAGATGGCCCTTGCCGATCCCGCCAATGGCGGGATTGCAGGACATCTCGCCGATCGTCTCCAGGCGGTGTGTCAGCAGCAGGGTGCGCGCGCCGCACCGCGCGGCGGCAGCGGCGGCTTCCGTGCCGGCGTGCCCGCCTCCCACCACCACCACATCGAAGCGGTCTGCCTCCATGGCCGGCGATATAGGCCGATCACTTGCCGATGCAGAAGTCCGCGAAGACCCGATCGAGCACCTCCTCCACCCCGACCCGCCCGGTCAGCCGGCCGAGAGCGCGCAGCGCGGCCCGCAAGGCTTCCGCGCAAAGCTCCGGCAGCGGCGCCGTCTCGGCATCCCGCAGCCACGCCACGGCCTCGGACAGCGCGGCACGGTGGCGCGGGCGGGTCAAAGCAACCGTCGCCCCGGGCGTGGCGCCGGCGGCCGCGAACGCCAGGAGCCGCTCGCGCAGCGCCGCAAGGCCCTCGCCGGATCGCACACTCACCGCGAGGGGAGCCCGCCCCCCGATCGCCTGTGGCGCGGGAGCAAGATCGGTCTTGCTCGCCACGACCAGCACCTCGCGCCCCGGTTGCTCGACCAGGGCCAGGGTCGCCGCATCCGGCTCCCGATCAGCGGCAAAAAGCGCCAGCAGGATGTCGGCCTCCTCCGCCCGGCGCCGCGCCCGCCGTATCCCTTCCGCCTCGATCTCGTCTCCGGCGTCCCGCAGCCCCGCCGTATCGGCCAGCGTCACCGGCACTCCGCCCAGGTCGAGCCGCGCCTCGATCACGTCCCGCGTCGTCCCGGCCCGCGCCGAGACGATCGCCGCCTCCCGCCCGACCAGGGCATTCAGCAGCGACGACTTCCCCGCATTGGGCGCGCCGATGATCGCGACCTCCATCCCCTCCCGCAGCCGCTCGCCACGGCCGCCGTCGTCCAGATGTGCGGCGATCTCCGCCCGCAGGGCCGCCGCCCCCTCGCGCGCCCGCTCGCCGAGATCGGTCGGCAGGTCGTCATCGGCGAACTCGATGGCGGCCTCCTGGTGGGCCAGCAGGCGCGTCAGGCGAGCGCCCCAGCCCTCGTAGAGAGCGGCCAGCGCCCCTTCGGCCTGGCGCAACGCCTGGCGTCGCTGGCCGGCCGTTTCCGCGGCGATCAGGTCGGCGATGCCTTCGGCCGCCGTCAGATCGAGCCTGCCGTTGAGGAAGGCGCGGCGGGTGAACTCCCCAGGCTCCGCCGGGCGCGCGCCCAGCGCCACCAGCGCCTCCGCCACCCCGGCGATGACCGCCGGACCGCCGTGCAGATGCAGCTCGGCCGCATCTTCGCCAGTATAGCTGCGCGGCCCCGGGAACCACAGCACCAGCGCCTGGTCCAGCGTTTCGCCGCTCACCGGGTGGCGCAGTCGCCGCAGGCTCGCCATCCGGGGCGGCGGAAGGCGCCCTCCGAGCAGCGCTGCCACCACATCCCGGCAGCCCCGGCCCCCGGAAAGCCGCATGACCGCCACCGCTGCCTTGCCGGCGCCGGAGGCCAGGGCGAAGATGGTATCAAGCGTGCCGCAACCGGTCATCGGGCCCGGCCCGGCGTTTCACGTGGAACGCCGCACGACTCATCCCTTGGGGGGCGGCACATCCTTCTCGGTCAGCATCAGCCGCCGGACCCGCCCGCCGCGCACCAGATGCATCTCCAGGATCTCGTCCACATCCTCGCGCGTCTTCGGGCTGTACCAGACGCCCTCCGGGTAGATCACGAGGGACGGCCCGAACTCGCACCGGTCCAGGCACCCCGCCACGTTCACCCGCACCCCCTCAAGTCCCAGCTCCTTGGCGCGCGCCTTCATGTAGTCGCGCAGCGCCTCGCTCCCCTTCGCCGCACAGGATCCGCGCCGGTGCCCCTCCGGCCGCCGGTTGCAGCAGACGAACACATGCGCGCGGTAGTAGAGCGGGGGATCCCTCTCCTCGGCTCTCGTCCCCATCTCAGGCACGGCGTCGTTCACGGAGCGATCTCCCGGCTGGGCAGAAGACAACCGCAAGCCCATCTAGCCGCCCACCGCACCGTCGGCCAGAGGTTCCCATGCCCAACCTTCCCCCCCTTCCCCCGCCGGAGAACCTGCTGCGCCACGCCACCAGCCCCTACCTGCTGCAGCACGCCGGCAACCCGGTCCACTGGCGTCCGTGGGGTCCCGAGGCGCTCGCCGAAGCGCAGGCTACCGGCAAGCCGATCCTCCTCAGCATCGGCTACGCCGCCTGCCACTGGTGCCACGTCATGGCCCACGAGTCCTTCGAGGACCCGGAAACGGCGGCGCTGATGAACCGCCTCTTCGTCAACATCAAGGTGGACCGCGAGGAGCGCCCCGACATCGACGCGCTCTACATGAGCGCGCTCCACCTCCTCGGCGAGCAGGGCGGCTGGCCGCTCACCATGTTCCTCACGCCCCGGGCGGAGCCCTTCTGGGGCGGCACCTACTTCCCGCCGGAGCCGCGCTGGGGCCGCCCTTCCTTCCGCCAGGTGCTCCTCGGCGTCGCCGAGGCCTATCGGAACGAAGGCGACAAGGTCGCGCAGAACGTCTCCGCCCTGAAGGGTGCGCTCTCCCGCATGGCCGAAGCCAAGCCCGGCCCCTTCCCCACGGAGGCCCTCCTCGATCGCGTCGCGCGCGCCCTCGTGCGCGCCACCGACGCCCGGGAGGGCGGCCTCGCCGGCGCGCCGAAGTTTCCCAATCCGCCGATCTTCCGTTTCCTGTGGCACATGCACTTCCGCCTCGGGCAGCCCGCCTGCGCGGAGGTCGTGCACCTGCTGCTCAGGCGCATGAGCCAGGGCGGCATCTACGACCATCTCGGCGGCGGCTACGCCCGCTACAGCGTGGACGCGATCTGGCTCGTCCCCCACTTCGAGAAGATGCTCTACGACAACGCCCAGCTCCTGGAGCTGCTGGCGCTGGCGCAGGCCGCCGCACCCGATCCCCTCTACGCCGAGCGCGCCGCCGAGACGGTCGCCTGGCTGGAGCGCGAGATGCTGACCGAGTGGGGCGCCTTCGCCTCCAGCCTCGACGCCGACAGCGAGGGCGAGGAAGGCAGGTTCTACCTCTGGACCGAGGCCGAGGTGGACGCGCTGCTCCCTCCCGAGGACGCCGCGCTCTTCAAGGCCATCTACGACGTCTCCGCCGAAGGCAATTGGGAGCACCGGGTCATCCTCAACCGCCGCCGGCACGCCGAGCGCCTGTCCGACGCGGAGGAAGCGACCCTGGCCCGCTGCCGGCGCGCCCTGTTCGAGGCCCGGGCAAAGCGCGTGCCGCCCGGCCGGGACGACAAGGTGCTGGCCGACTGGAACGGCCTCGCCATCGCCGCCCTCGCCCGCGCCGCCGCCGCGTTCGGCCGCCCGGAATGGCTCGCCCTCGCGCGCCGCGCCTTCTCGTTCGTATCCGGAACGATGGCCGCCCGCGACGGGCGCCTCCTCCACGCCTGGCGCGCCGGCCGTGCCGGCGCCGCCGGCCTGCTCGAGGACCACGCCGCCATGGCGCGCGCCGCGCTTGCCCTCCACGAGACCACCGGGGAGCCGTCCTGCCTCGCCCGTGCCATCGCCTGGGCGGAGGCCGCGGACCGGCATTTCGCCGCGCCCGGCGGCGGCTACTTCGAATCCGCTGCGGACGCGACCGACGTGCTGATCCGCAGCCGCAGCGCCGCCGACAACGCCACCCCCTCGGGCAATGGGCTGATGGCGGAGATCCAGGCCCGGCTGTTCCACCTCACCGGCGAGGACCGCTGGCGCCAGGCCGCCGAGCGCACCATCGGCGCCTTCGCCGGCCACGAGGGGATCGGCGCCATGCCGACCTTGCTTGCCGCCGCGGATCTCCTCGCCGAGGGCGCGTCCGTCGTGGTCGCCGGCGATCCGGAGGATCCGGCGGCGCGGGCGCTGGAACAGGCCGCCCTCGCCCATCCCGACCCCGCGCTCGTGCTGCTCCGCGCGCCGCGGCCCGATGCCCTCCCCCCCGGCCATCCGGCCGGCGGCAAGGGCCCGCTCGCCGGCCGGCCCGCGGCCTATGTCTGCCGCGGCGGCACCTGCTCGCCGCCCGTCGCCGACCCCGCGGCGCTGCGCCTCGCCCTTGCCCGGCGGCCCCCGCCGGTACCGGCCCCGGCTCATGGCGCCGCGCCGCCGGCTTGACGGCCTCGTTGCGGCGGGGCATCCGCGCCCTCCGGTCGCCATGCCCCAGCTCTCGCTCCACACCCCCTGCGGCGAGCTGACCCTGACCGAGGAGGACGGGGCGATCGTCGCGCTCGACTGGGGCCGCGGCCGCGACCAGGCGCCGACGCCGCTGCTGCGCCGCGCCGCCGCGCAGCTCCAGGATTACTTCGACGGTCTCCGCACCGGATTCGACCTGCCGCTGAGCCCGGCCGGCGGCACCCCCTTCCGCCGCCGCGTCTGGGCCGCCCTGCGCGCCATCCCGCCCGGCGAGACGCGGAGCTACGCCGCGCTCGCCCGCCAGCTCGGCAGCGCGCCGCGCGCCGTGGGCCAGGCCTGCGGCGCCAACCCGATCCCCATCCTCATCCCCTGCCACCGCGTGGTGGCGGCGGACGGCTCGCTCGGCGGCTATTCGGGCGGCGACGGTTTGGCTACGAAGCGGTTTCTCCTCGATCTCGAACGGCGCGCGCTCAGCCGGCGTGCGGCGGCGACGGGATCCGAACCCCAGGGATGGACCAGGCCCCCATGAACCACGCCATCCGCATCCACGCGCACGGCGGCCCCGAGAAGCTCGTCTGGGAGGAAGTCCCGCTTCCCGACCCGAAGCCGGGCGAGGTGCGGGTCCGCCACCGCGCCGTCGGGCTCAACTTCATCGACGTCTATTTCCGCACCGGCCTCTACAAGGTCCCCTCCCTGCCGGCGACCATCGGCATGGAGGGTGCCGGCGTGGTCGAGGCCGTCGGCGAAGGCGTGACCGAGTTCAAGCCCGGCGACCGGGTCGCCTATGCCGGTGCGCTCGGCGCCTATGCGGAGGCGCGCTGCCTGCCCGCCGACCGCCTGGTGAAGCTGCCCGACGGCATAGACTTCGTGCAGGCCGCGGCGATGATGCTGCAGGGCATGACCGCGCAGTACCTGCTGCGCCGCACCTACAAGGTGCAGAAGGGCGACACCATCCTGGTGCACGCCGCCGCGGGCGGCGTCGGCCTCATCCTCTGCCAGTGGGCGAAGCATCTCGGCGCCACCGTGATCGGCGTGGTCAGCACGCCGGAGAAGGCGGAGATCGCCAAGGCGCACGGCGCCGCGCACGTCGTCCTGACCGGCGAGAACCTGCCGCAGCGGGTGAAGGAGATCACCGGCGGCGCGATGGTGCCCGTGGTCTATGACAGTGTCGGGCGCGACACCTTCCTCACCTCGCTCGACTGCCTGCGCCCCCTCGGGCTGATGGTCAGCTACGGCAACGCCTCCGGTCCGGTCTCGATCCCCGACCTCGGCATCCTCGCCGCCAAGGGCTCGCTCTACGTGACGCGCCCCACCCTCAACACCTACACCGCCTCGCGCGCCGACCTGCTCGCCACCGCGCAGGAGCTGTTCGACGTGGTGCTGAGCGGCGCGGTGAAGATCCGGGTGAACCAGACCTTCCCCCTGAAGGACGCCGCCGAGGCGCACCGGGCGCTCGAAGGCCGCAAGACCACCGGCAGCACCGTGCTGCTGCCCTGACCGCGCCGCCCGGGGCGTTGCGCGGATCGTCCGCCGGCGCGCGCCGCCGGGCCGGCGGCAGCCGCTATCCCCCGGCCCGCGCCTCGGCCAGCGCCGTCTCGACCGCCTGGCGCAGCGCCGCAGGGTCGCGCAGCACCAGCGCGCGGCGGCCGACCTCCACCAGCCCGCGCCGCGCGAGATCGGCCAGCTCGCGCGAGACCGCCTCGCGCCGCGCGCCGATCCGCGCCGCGAGGTCGCGCCGCGCCGGCGGCGGGCTGACCACGATCCGCTCCGCGTTCCCCGGCGCCGGCCGCGACAGGCGCAGCAGCTCCGCATAGAGCCGGTGGCGCACCGGCAGCGCCGAACGCTCCAGCAGCCGCGCGTTCTGCGCCCGGACGCGCGCGGTGAACAGCCGCAGGAGCCGCAGCGACACCGCGGGCGAGGCGGCAAGGATGGCCAGGAACGCGTCCGCCGGCAGCACGCAGAGGCGCGAGCGCAGCAGCGCCCGCACCCCGGCCGCGGGCGGCGGGGCGGCGCCGCCGATCGCCGCCATCTCGCCGAAGAAGCTGCCGGGGCCGATCTCGTCGAGGATCGCCTCGCGCCCGCCCGGCGCGCGCAGCAGCACCCGCAGCGCGCCGCGGTCCACCAGGAACAGGTCGGTGCAGGCGTGGTCGAAGTCGAGCACCATCTGGTCGGGCTCCACCTCGATCCAGCGCGCCTCCGCCGCGGCGCGACCGAGGGCGGCACGGTCGGCCTCGGCGAAGAGCGGGAAGCGGGCCAGCCACTGCGCCGTGCTCGACCCGGCCGCGCGGGCCGAGGCGGCCCCGTCCGGGGCGATGGTCGCGGCCGCCGATGTCACCGGAGCGGCCGAGCGGGGGGCAGGAGAGCTCATGGCGGTCGCGGGGGCCTCGTCGGCATGCGCCGCTCCGGGATGGAGCGTGCGGCTCGGGAGCGCAACTTGCCCGCGCCAGCCCGCGCCGCAAGGGGGCATCGTCGCGCCCGCCGCCCGGCGGCCGGACGAACCCCCGGGCGCGGCGCTCCGGCCTCGGCCGCTCGCGCCGAACGGCGCTCCCGGCGCCGGGTTGACGCCGCACGCCCGGCCGATGCCTGCGGCGCGGCGGCGGAGGTTCCGGTGCGCGCGCGCAGGTGCGCGGCGACCGCACGCTGACGGGGGATCATGCGGCTCCCCGGCGCCGGCGAGGAGGGCCCCGCCCCCGCGCCGCAAGGTCGGCGGCAGGCGGCGGCGCCGTGGCGGCATCGCCCGGGTGTCCGTCGCCTCTCGCCCCGGAGGCCGGGACGGCAGGTCCGCCCGGCGCGACCGCGGGGCGGGCGTCAATACCGGTAGTAGTAGCCCTGCGGCGGGGCCGCGTAGGCCGGAGCATAGGCCGCGCCGTAGCCCGATCCGTAGGCCGGCGGCGGCGCCCCGTAGTAGGACTGCGGCGGCGGCGTCGGGGTCGTGGCCGCGCCGACCGCGGCGCCGCCGACGCCGCCGATCAGCGCCCCCGCGACCGCACCGCGGCTGCCGCCCGCGATCCCGCCGATCGCCGCCCCGCCCAGCGCCCCGATCCCGGCGCCGCCCAGGGCCCGCTGGGTCGGGTCGTAGGGGTTCGTGCAGCCCGCGCCGGCGAGGGCGATGCCGGCCAGCAGCAGGGCGGTGGGCTTGCGGATCATGGAGGCCTCGCTTCGTGCGCGTTTCGGTCCGTGGCGGGAGGTGCCAAGGGCGCACACAAAATACCACAGACAATCCCCTGCCGGGAACGCGCCCTCCGCTCTTCGGCCGAGAGGCGAGGTCGGCGCCGCGCGGCCCGGCCGCTCAGGTGTTCATCGCGTCGAAGAATTCCTGGTTGGTCTTGCTGTACTTCAGCTTGTCGAGCAGGAACTCCATCGCGTCCATCGTCCCCATCGGGTTCAGGATGCGCCGCAGCACCCACATCTTCGACAGCGTCGCGCGGTCCACCAGCAGCTCCTCCTTGCGGGTGCCGCTCTTGGTGATGTCGATCGCCGGGAAGACGCGCTTGTCGGAGAGCTTGCGGTCGAGGACGATCTCGCAGTTGCCGGTGCCCTTGAACTCCTCGAAGATCACCTCGTCCATGCGGCTGCCGGTGTCGATCAGCGCGGTGGCGATGATGGTGAGCGAGCCGCCCTCCTCGATGTTGCGCGCGGCGCCGAAGAAGCGCTTCGGCCGCTGCAGCGCGTTGGCGTCCACGCCGCCGGTCAGCACCTTGCCCGAGGAGGGCACGACGCTGTTGTAGGCGCGCCCGAGGCGGGTGATCGAGTCGAGCAGGATCACCACGTCGCGCTTGTGCTCGACCAGGCGCTTGGCCTTCTCGAGCACCATCTCCGTCACCTGCACGTGGCGCGTCGCCGGCTCGTCGAAGGTCGAGGAGATCACCTCGCCGCGCACGGTGCGCGCCATGTCCGTCACCTCCTCCGGCCGCTCGTCGATCAGCAGCACGATCAGGAAGACGTCCGGATGGTTCGCGGTGATGGACTTGGCGATGTTCTGCAGCATCACCGTCTTGCCGGTGCGCGGCGGCGCCACGATCAGCGCGCGCTGGCCCATGCCGATCGGCGCGATCAGGTCGATCACGCGCGGCGTGTAGTCCTTCTGCGGGCCCTTGGCGACCGACTCGAACTCCGGATGCTCCATCTTGAGCCGCCGCGTCGGGTAGAGCGGGGTCAGGTTGTCGAAGGTGATGCGGTGCTTGAGCGCCTCCGGCGGCTCGAAGTTCACCGAGGTGACCTTGAGCAGGGCGAAGTAGCGCTCGCCGTCCTTCGGCGCGCGGATCTGGCCCTCCACCGTGTCGCCGGTGCGCAGGCCGAAGCGGCGCACCTGGGCGGGGGAGACGTAGATGTCGTCGGGGCCGGGGAGGTAGTTCGACTGCGGCGAGCGCAGGAAGCCGAAGCCGTCGGGCAGGATCTCGAGCGTGCCGTCGCCGTGGATCGGCTGGTCCTTCTCCGCGAGCTGCTTGAGGATCGCGAACATCATGTCCTGCTTGCGCAGGCTGGACGCGTTCTCGATCTGCAGGTCCTCGGCGAAGGAGAGGAGGTCCGACGGGCTCTTGGCCTTGAGTTCTGAGAGGTGCATGGTCTGGACGCGTCCGGTGGAAGGCTTGCCGGGACCCTGGCTGCGACCGGTCGGCCCGCGCGCCCGTCCGGGGAGGACCCGTGGCGGGGCGAGCGGCCCCCGTCGTTCCGCCGGATGCGCACCCCGCCGCGAGCAGGGCAGAACCCGGCGATGTCCCGAGGAGGAAGGAGGGAGGCGAGCGGCACGGGCCGGCGGGCCCGCCGCCTGTGCCGCTGCCGGGAAGCCGTGCAACCCTAGGAGCGGCACGGCTTTCCGTCAACCCGAAGCTTGGCGCGCGCGGCCGGTTTTCAAGGGCTTTTGCGGCGATTTTCTCCCGCCCCGCCGTCGCCCGGCGGCGGGGCCTCAGAACGGCTTGACGATCACCATCACCACGATCAGCACCAGCAGCACGGTCGGCACCTCGTTCGCCGCGCGCCAGTAGCGCTCCGAGTGCCGGCGCTGGTCGGCGGCGAGGTCCTTCCGGGCGTAACCGAGATGGTGGTGGAACACCGTCATGCCGGTCAGGCCGAGCAGCTTCCCGTGCCACCAGCCGGCCGACCAGTCCACCACGCCCGGGGTCAGCACCAGCATCACCCCGAAGACCCAGGCGGCGATCATCGCCGGGTTCATGATCCCGCGCAGCAGCCGCCGCTCCATGGTCTTGAACAGCTCGGAGGCGGCGGAGCCGGGCTCGGTGGCGGTGTGGTAGACGAACAGCCGCGGCAGGTAGAACAGCCCGGCCATCCAGGCGAAGACCGAGATCAGGTGGGCGCTCTTGGTCCAGGGATACCAGGGCGCCAGGGCCTCGATCGTCACGCCGCCCCCCGTCCCGCCGCTATCGCGCCGCCGTCCGCGGGCCGGCGCCGGGCGCTTTCCCCGGCAGGATCGGCGTCACGGCGCGTCGCACCGGCATCGGCGGCCCCCTCCTCGCGGCGATGGCGGGATGCTAGCAGCCCGGCTCCCCCTCCGGCGAGTCGAGGCCGAGCAGCCCCGGCAGCGCCGCCATGGCGGGCAACGGCTCCGCCCCGAGCCCGGCGAGGAGCGCCGCCCCGGCCTCGTCGGCGAGGCCGAGCACCCGGCCGCAGCCCGCCGCCAGCGCCGCGCGCACGCCGAGCAGGCTGTCCTCCACCGCCACGCACGCCGCGGGATCGGCGCCGCAGGCGGCGGCGGCGGCGCGGTAGAGGTCGCCCGCGGGCTTCGGCCGCGGCACGTCCTCGAAGCTCAGCACGCGCGCGCCGAACAGCGGCGCGAGGCCGAGCCGCTCGAGCTTCGCCGTGAGCTCGAGCCGCGCCGAATTGGAGGCGCAGGCGATCGGGATCCCCGCCGCCGCCACCGCGCGCACCGCGGCGATCGCGCCCGGGACCGGCGCGACCTCCTCGCGCAGCGCGCGGGCGATGCGCTCCGACAGGCCGCGCCCCCAGCCCGGCGGCAGCGGGCCGGTGCGCGCCTCGATCGCCGGCACCATGTCGGGCAGGGCCATGCCGAGGAAGGTCTCGCGCGCCTCCGCGGCGGTCATGCGCCAGCCGCGGGCGGTCCGTTCCTCGGCCACCAGGCGGTTCACCAGGGCCTCGCTGTCGGCCAGCACCCCGTCGCAGTCGAACAGCACGGCGGCGGGGCGGCGGGGCGGACGCGGCGCGGACCGGCTCACGCCGCTTCCCGCGCCGTCGCCGCGGCGCGCGCGTGCGGGCACGCCGTGCAGGGCCTCGGGCACTGCCGCGCCCCGGCGAAGCTGCAGAGCGCCCGCCCGCCCGCCCGCGCCCGGCGCACCAGGCCGGCGAGCGCGGCGATGAAGGCGGGATCGGCGTTCTGCGCCGGGACCCGGAAGTAGCCCGGCACGCCGAGCCGCTCGGCGAGATGCCGGTATTCCACGTCGAGCTCGACCAGCGTCTCCGAGTGCTCGGAGACGAAGGCGATCGGGCAGACCAGCACGGCGACGCCCTCGCGCGCGGCGCGCGCGATCTCCTCCCCGGTCGAGGGCCCGATCCACCTCTGCGGCGTCACCCGCGACTGGTAGCAGAGGGCGTGGTCGAGGCCGGGGATGCCGAGCGCCTCGCACAGCGCGGCGACGCTCCGCTCCACCTGCCACTGGTAGGGATCGCCGGCGCGCACGATGCCTTCCGGCAGGCCGTGGGCGGAGAACAGCAGGCGCAGCGGCACCCCGGCCGGCAGCGCGGCGCGCGCCGCGTCGTAGGCGCGGCGGACGATGGCGGCGGTCGCCTGCACGAAGGCGGGGTCGGAGTGCCAGCAGCAGAGCGTGGTCGTCGGCACCGCGCCGAGGCCCGCGCGCGCCGCCGCCTCCCGCCACGCCGCGACCGAGGAGCCGGTGGTGGTGGTGGAGAACTGCGGATAGAGCGGCAGCAGCAGGATCTCGTCCGGCGCCCAGGCGGCGACCGCGCGCGCGGCGGCGTCGCTCATCGGGTGCCAGTAGCGCATGGCGACGAAGCACCGCGCCGCGAAGCCGGGTTCGTCGGCGAGCGCCGCCTCGAGCGCCCGCGCCTGCCGCTCGGTCAGCTCGAGCAGCGGCGAGCGGCCGCCGAGCAGGGCGTAGTTCTCGCGCGCCGGCCGCGTGCGCCGCCAGGCGATCAGGCGCCCGAGCCAGGGGCGGACGAAGCCCGGCGCGCGCAGGATCGCGGGGTCGGTGAACAGGTTGACGAGGAAGGGGCGTACCGCCTCCGGCGCATCCGGGCCGCCGAGGTTGAACAGCACGACGGCGAGGCGGGGGCGTCGGGCCGCGGAGGTGTCCATCGCCAGGGAGATGACCCGCGCGCGGCCGCGGTCAAGGGAGGCCGCGCCGGGTCGGCGCCTGCGTCCGCCCGCGCTCAGGCCGTCCCGACCGGCGCCTGGCCGCCCGGCTGCGCCGCCGCGCCGCGCCGGCTCTGCCACAGGGCGACGAAGTCGATCGGCGAGAGCAGCACCGGCGGGAAGCCCCCGTCGCGCGTCACGTCGGCGAGGATGTTGCGCGCGAAGGGGAAGAGCAGGCGCGGGCACTCGACCAGCAGCACGGGCTCGAGCAGGTTCGGCTCGATGTTGACGGTGAAGATGCCGCAATAGACGAGCTCGGCGATGAAGGCGGTGCGCTCGCCGGCGCGGGCGTCGCAGCGGATCTGGAGCGCCACCTCGTAGACGCCCGGCTGCTCCAGCGGCCGCGCCTGGACGTCGAGCGCGATGTCCATGCGCGGCTGCTCGCGCAGCGCGAGGAAGATGTCCGGCGCGCCCGGGACCTCGAAGGAGAGGTCCTTGGTGTACTGCAGGTTGAGGATCAGCGGCCCCTGCGGCGCGGCGGCGGGCTCGCCGGCGCTGCCGTTGCCGGGCGGGACCGGGGAGGACGGGTCGGACATGGGGTGGACTCGGGCTCCGTCTGCGGCGAGGGGCGGGACGGCTAGCACGCGGCGCGCGGTGCGGCCAGCGCCGGCGCCGCCCGGGCCCCCGCCGCCCGGGCGGCGAGGATCCCGGCGCCGGCGCCGCGCGCCGGTGGCCGAGACCGGCGCGAGAGAGGAGGGTCGCCGTCCCCGGGGGCTGCTCGGGGCGGCGCCGCGAGCCTTCTCGTCCCCGGGCTCGTCCCCGGGCGCGCGTTGCCGGGCCGCCGCCCGCGCCGGTCCGGGCCGGCGCGGCCGCGTCCCCGCCGGGCGCGGTGTTCCGCCGTCGCCGGCGCCCCGCCGGTGCAGGGGGTTGGCGGCGCCGGCAACCGCCTGCCGCCCGGCGGCGATCCGGTGTCGTCCCCGCACCGGGCCGCCGCGGCGGGAAGGGGCCCGGCCGGCCCCTCGCCCGCGCCGCCGGCAGGGGCGGCGCGACCGCAGGTCGCCACAGGGAGGAGGCGGCCGGCACGGTTCCTGCTATTCCGCCCCGCGGAGGAGCCGATGATCCGTCCCCGCCGCGCCGCCGCCCCGTCGCCCCCGGCCGCGCCATGAGGCCGCCGACGCCGCCCGCCGCGCCGCCGGCCGCCGAGCGCCTCGACCGCTTCATGGCCCGCGCCGTCGCCGCCTACTACGCGACGCGCGATCCCTTCGGCGCCGCCGGCGACTTCACCACCGCGCCCGAGATCAGCCAGGCCTTCGGCGAGTGCCTCGGCCTCTGGGCCGCCGTCACCTGGGAACTGATGGGCCGCCCCGATCCGGTGCTGCTGGCCGAGCTCGGCCCCGGGCGCGGGACGCTGATGGCCGACGCCCTGCGCGCCGCGGCCGAGGTGGCGCAGCCCTTCCGCCGCGCCGTGCGGGTCCACCTGGTCGAGGCCTCGCCGCGCCTGCGCGCGGCGCAGCGGGCGCGGCTCGGCGCGGCGGTCGCGGCCTGGCACGACGACCCCGCCGCGCTGCCGCCCGGCCCCGCCATCCTGCTCGCCAACGAGTTCTTCGACGCGCTGCCGATCCGCCAGTTCGTGCGCCGCGGCGCCGCATGGCGCGAGCGCTGGGTCGCCGGCGGCGCCTTCGTCGAACGCCCCGCCGGCGCGGACGCCCCGCCCCTGCCCGCGGAGGCGCCCGAGGGGGCGGTCCTCGAGGTGAACGAGGCCGCCCGCGCCCTCTCCGCCGCGCTCGGCGCGCGCCTCGCCGCGCAGGGGGGCGCGGCGCTGATCCTCGACTACGGCCCGGCCACGGGCGGCTTCGGCGACAGCCTGCAGGCGGTGCGCGCCCACGCCCGCGCCGACCCGCTGGCCGCGCCGGGCAGCGCCGACCTCACCGCCCATGTCGACTTCGCCGCCCTCGCCGCCGCCGCGCGCGCCGCCGGCGCCGCCGTGCACGGGCCGCTGCCGCAGGGGGTGTTCCTGCAGCGCCTCGGCCTCGCCAGCCGCGCCGCGATGCTCGCCGCCGCCCGGCCGGCGCAGGCCGCGGCGCAGCTCTCCGCCGCGCACCGGCTGCTGGCGCCGGAGGGGATGGGGCGGCTGTTCAAGGCGCTCTGCCTGTGCCATCCGGGCCTCCCCGCCCCGCCGCCCGGATTCGAGCCCGCATGAGTGTCGCCGAATTCCTCGCCGCCCGCTCGCTCGCCGGGTTCCGCCACGGCTTCTTCACCCGCCGCGGCGGCGTCTCCGGCGGCCCCTTCGCCACGCTCAACTGCTCGCTCAACGGCCGCGACGACCGCGCGGCGGTGCGCACCAACCGGGCGCGGGCGATGGACGCGCTCGGCCTGCCGCCGGCGGCGCTGCACGGTCTCCACCAGGTGCACGGCGCGGCGGTGGCCACCCTCGCCGCGCCCGGCGCCTGGAGCGAGGCCGACCGCCCGCAGGCCGACGCGCTGGTGACGGACCGGCCGGGGGTGGCGCTCGGCATCGTCACCGCCGACTGCGCCCCGGTGCTGTTCGCCGACGCCGCGGCGGGCGTGATCGGCGCGGCGCACGCCGGCTGGCGCGGCGCCGTCGCCGGCGTGCTCGAGGCGACGGTGGCGGCGATGGAGCGCCTCGGCGCCGCGCGGGCGCGCATCGTCGCCGCGATCGGCCCCTGCATCCGCCAGCCGAGCTACGAGGTCGGCCCCGACCTGCGCGCCGCCGTGCTCGCGCGCGACCCCGCGGATGCGCGCTTCTTCGCCCCCGGCCGGCGCGAGGGGCGCTGGCAGTTCGACCTGCCCGGCTACTGCGCCGCGCGGCTCGCCGCCGCCGGCCTCGCTGCCGTGGAGGCGCTGGCCGCCGACACCCTCGCCGACGAGGCGCGCTTCTTCTCGCACCGGCGCGCCACGCTCGCGGGCGGCGGGCCGATCGGGCACCAGCTCTCGGCCATCGCGCTCGTGCCGGGCTGAGGCGAAGAGGCCGCGATGCCCTATCTCGTGATGTTCGTCGTGCTGATCCTGCTGACGCTGCTGGTCTCCTGTGTGCTCGCGCTCTGAGCGGCCGGCGCGCCGGCGCGCGTTCCTGCTGGCGCCGCTCGCCCTCCTCGGCCTCGCCGCCTGCGGCGACCTGCCGCAGCCCTTCCGCGGCCGCCCCGGCGCGCTGGGCGCGCAGCTCGCCGCTCCGCCGGCGCTGCGCATCGCCGTGCCGCGCCCGGCCGGGGCGCTGCTGGCCGACGATTCCGCCGACCTGCTGGCCGAGGCGCTGGCCGAGGCGCTGCGTGCGGCCGAGATCCCCGCCGCCGCGACCGAGCCGCTGCCGCTCGACTGGCGCCTCGCCGTCGAGGCGGAGCGCGAGGCGGGCGGACGCGAAGTGGTGCCGCGCTTCGTGCTGCGCGACGCCGACGGCGCCGAGCTCGGCGCCGTCGGCGGCGCCGCGGTGCCGCTGCGCGCCTGGGCGGAAGGCGAGGCCGAGGCGCTGCGCGCCGCCGCGCGCCAGGCGGCGCCGGGCATCGCCGAGATCGTCGTGCGGGTCGAGGCCGCGCGCAAGGCGACCGATCCGGCCGCGCTCGCCGCCGGGCCGCCGCGGCTGCGCCTGGTGCCGGTCCGCGGCGCGCCGGGCGACGGCAACCGGGCGCTGACTGCGCGCATGCGCGAGGTCCTCGCCCGGCGCGGCTTCCTGGTGCAGGACGAGGCCGAGGGCGCGGCCTACGGGGTGCAGGGCGTGGTGGCGATGGCGCCGGGCGCCACGCCGGCAGTGCAGCGCGTCGAGGTGCAGTGGATCGTCACCCGCCGCGACGGGCAGGAGCTTGGCCGCGTGCTGCAGTTGAACGAGGTGCCGGCGGGTTCGCTCGACGGCCTGTGGGGCGACGTCGCCTACGTGGTGGCGCAGGAGGCCGCGGGCGGGGTGCGCGACGTGATCCGCAACGCCGGCGGCCTGCCCGGCGCGGACGGGCCGCCGCCCCCGGCGCGGCCGGCGGCGGCC
>NZ_JAHZUY010000041.1 GCF_019458025.1 Caldovatus aquaticus
GGTTGCCTTCCCGCGCGACGCCGAACGCTACAGGCCCCGCAGCGCCATCGCGCGAACCTTCTGCCGCATCGAGGATTCCCGCGGCATCGCCACCCGATACGACAGGACCGCCCGCAACTTCCTCGCCGCCGCCATCACCTACCGGGCGCGATTGAGTCCAGAGCCTAGCGCCAGAGCGCCTCGTTCTGCAGCAGCGTCGCGATCCGCTCCGCCACCGCGGCGAGGATCCGCTCGCCCTTCTCCGCGCTCGCCGTCCGCGCGTCGCCGATCACGCCGCTCGGCGTCAGCTCCTTGAACGACCGGCGCCGGGCGAGCGCCGCGGGCTGGCCCGCGACGCGCGTCGAGGACGGCCCCACCGCCTCGGCCATCCGTTCGCGCCGCACCGCCTCCGGCAGCAGCGCCAGCATCAGCGAGGTCTCGGCCTCGCAAGCGTGCAGCAGGCCGGGCTGGCGATCGAGCAGCGGCGCGATCGCCTCCGCCGCGAGGTGCCAGTAGGTGCCTGCCGCCACAGCAATGCCGAGCTCGACCGAGAGCTCGGTCGCCGCCACCGCCACCGCCTCGGCGTTGCCGCCATGGCCGTTGAGCAGCATCACGCGCCGGAACCCGGCGCGCGCGGCGGAGCGCACGACGCCGCCGAGCACCGCGGCGAAGGCGGCGTAGTCCAGCGTCACCGTGCCGCCGAAGGCGACGTGGTGCTCGGCGAGCCCGGTCCAGACGCAGGGCGTCACCACCGCCGGCGTGCCCCGCTCGCCGAGCAGCCGCGCCACGCACTGCGCCACCGCGGTGGCGCAGACGATGTCCACCCCGGTCGCGAGGTGCGGCCCGTGCTGCTCGAGCGAGGCGACCGGCACGATCACCAGCGCGCCGGCCGCCGCGCGCGCGTTCAGCTCCGCCGCCGTCAGGCGCATCCATTCGATCTCCGCCACCGCGCGCTCTCCTTCTCCGCACCGCGATCGTGCGCCGCCCCGGCGCGCGGTCAAGTCGCGGCGTCCGTCGCGGACGCGGCGTGGTCCTCGACGGCGAGGCGAAGCACTCGCGCGCGGCGGTCGCCGTCTAGCCGCTCCCCTCGGTCGCCGCGCCGCCGGGGCCGCTCTCCCGCCCTGGGAGGCGTCCGGCGCCCTGCGTCGGAGCGGCCCGGCCCCGGTCGCGGCCGCCGCCCCGCGGAACGCGGCCGGCCGGGGGATCGCGCCGTGCGCCCGGCAGCCGGCGCAGGGCGCGGCACGCGGCCAGAGGCGCCGGGCGGAGTACCACCGCGCCGCGGAGGCATCGCCCGCGTCCTGTGCGCTCGCCCGCCCTGCCGCCGCTGGTTGCCGGCGCGGGCGGGACGGGCCATCTCGCGGCGGCGGAGCGGGGGCGGCGCCGTCTGCCCCGCGACACGTCCCGCCCGCCGTGCCAGGATGCCGCCGAGACGACCATGCGCCAGCTCCTGCTGCTGCGGCACGCCAAGTCCTCCTGGGACGACCCCCGGCTCCCCGACCACGCGCGGCCGCTGAATGCGCGCGGACGCCGCGGCGCGGCCGCGATGGCCCGCGCGATGCGCGACCTCGGCCTGGCGCCCGAGGTGGTGCTCGTCTCCTCCGCGCGGCGCACGCTGCAGACGCTGGAGGCGCTCGCCCCGCTGCCCGACAGCCCCATCGTCGAGCCGATGGACGCGCTCTACCTCGCCACGCCGCAAGTCCTGCTCGCGACCCTCCGGCGCGTCCCCGAGACCGCGCGCAGCGTCCTGCTGATCGGCCACAACCCTGGCCTGCACGAGCTCGCCCTGGCGCTGGTCGGCGCCGGGGGGATGGCGGCGCCAGCCGCGGGGGCGGCGGCGCGCCGCCTCGCCGAGTCCTATCCGACCGGGGCGCTGGCGGAGTTCGCGATCGCCACGCCCTGGCGGCTGCTCGAGGCCGGCGGCGGGCGCCTGGTGCGCTTCCTGACCCCGAGCGACCTGCCCGAGATGGCCGTCCCGTGAAGGCCGAGGCCGGCGAGGAAGGCGCGGAGCCCGCGGCGGCGCCCGATCTCCGCGCCGGTCCGGAGGGCGGCCGCGCCGGACGGCTCGCGCTCGAACTCGCCTTCACCGAGCCGCAGGCGGCGGCCCGGCTCACCCGGCAGGCGGCCTGGCGGGAGGCGGCCGGCGGCCCCCGCCGTGGCGGACGGCGGGCGGTGCCGGTCGCGCTGTCCTGGCACGACACCGCGGCCGCCGGCCCGGGGGGCGGCGCGCTCGCCCGGCGCGGGCTGGCGCTGGAGATGCCGCGGCGCGGCCCGCGGCGCCTGGTGCGCAGCCTGCCCGCGCCGGAGGCGCCCTGGCGCCCCGGAACGCCGCCGGAGCGGATCGCGACCCTCGCCGACGAGGCGGCCCCCTGGGCCGACAGCGCGGGGCTGGACGCGGCGGAGCGGGCGGCGCCCCTGGTTCCCCTCGCCGCCTTCGAGGGACGCTGCGCGCGCTTCGTCCTCGCCGGCCGCGGCGACGGCGACGCCGCGGCGGCGATCGAGGCCCGCCTGCTGACCGGCCGGCTGCGGGCGGCGAGCGGGGCGGAGCACGACGTGGCGCGCCTCCTCCTCGCCGGGCCGGCGGAGCCGGTGCTGGCGCTCGCGCGGGCGCTCGCGACCACCCTGCCCCTGCTGCCGCCCCGCGCGGCCCTCGCCGAGGAGGCCCGCGCGCTCGCGCGCGGCGAGCCGGTGCGCCCCCGCCGGGCCGGCCCGCCGGCGCTGCAGGCGGCGGAAGAGGCGCGCGCGGCGCTCGGCCGCGCGCTCGGCCACCTGACGGAGGCGCTGCTGTTCCACGCGCCGCTGGCCCGGCAGGAGGCCGGACCGGAAGGCGTGCACCAGATGCGGGTCGCGCTGCGCCGGCTGCGCTCCGTGCTGAGCCTGTTCCGCGCGGTCGCCTCGGCGGAGGAGCGGCCCGCGCTGCGCGCCTTCGCGACGCGGCTGCGGGCGCTCGCCCGCACGCTCGGCCCGGCGCGCGACTGGGACGTGTTCCTCGGCGGCCTCGCCGCCGAGCTCGCCGCGGCGGCGCCGGGAGAGCCGCGCCTGGCCGACCTGCTGCGCGCCGCCGAGGCGCGGCGGGCCGAGGCCTACGCGCTGCTGCGCGCGGCGCTGGACGGGCCGGAATTCCGCGTCCTCGTCTGCGACGCGCTCGCCCTCGCGCTGCGCTTCGCCGCCCCGGAGGCGCGCGACGCCGCGGCGCGCACGCCGCCCTCCGATCCGCCGCCGGAGCCGCTGACCCGGTTCGCCGCGGCCGCGCTCGAGCGCCGCTGGCGCAAGCTGCGCGGCTGCGCCCGGGCGGCGTTCTCGGCCGAGGCGGGGGAGGAGGCGCTGCACGCGCTGCGCCTCGAGGGCAAGCGCCTGCGCTACGCCGCCGAGATCTTCGCGCCGCTCTGGCCGGGCCGGGAATCGCGGCGCTTCGTCAAGGACCTCGCGGCGCTGCAGGAGGCGCTCGGCCTGGTCAACGACGCCGCCACGGCGCGCCGCCTGGTCGCGGCGCTGGCGCTGCCCGCGATGCCGCACGGCGCCGCGGCGGAGGCGGCGCGGCGCGAGGACCGGGCGTGGGCGGTCGGCCTGGCGGAAGGCTTCGTGCTCGCCCGCACGCGCCGCGCCCGCAAGCGGGCCCTGCGCGCCTGGGACTCGCTGCGGGAGCGCGCGCCCTTCCGGAACGGCCGGTGAGGGGGACGCCGCTCTCCGGACGTGGAATCAAAGGCAGGAACGCTCTCCTTCGCCTCACGTCTGATGTTATGGAAACTGTTGGACTCCGTCCGGCGGCTGGGCTAGGCACCGTCCGTGCTGCCCCGGCGACGCATCTTCCGACACCGGCGCCTCGCCGCCCGCCCCCGGCGCGGCGGGGTGGCGCTGATCGCCCTCGGCGGCTTCGCGCTCGGCCTGTTCGGGCTCGATCCGTCGTCGCCGCTGCTGCGCTCCGCGCCGCCCGAGCAGATCGTGTCCGCCGCCGCGGACGAGGTGCACGTGGTGGACGGCGAGACGCTGCGTCTCGGCGGCCGCACCTTCCGCCTGGTCGGCCTGGAGGCGCCGGGGCGCGGCACGCGCTGCGGCGGCGCGGAGCCGGCCTTCGATTGCGGCGCGGCCGCCGCGGCGGCGCTGGCGCGCCTCGTCGCGGAGCAGGAGGTGACATGCCGGCTGCGCGGGCGCGACCGCGCCGGGCACGGCCTCGGCCTCTGCGAGGCGCGGGCGACGGCCGCCGCGGCCGCGGCGGTCGAGCTCAGCCACGCGATGGTGGCCGGCGGCTGGGCGGTCGCCCGGGACGACGCGCCGCCCGCGCTGCGCCCGGCGGAATCCGAGGCACGCCGCGCCGGGCGCGGGCTCTGGGCCGGCGACAGCCGGGGCTGGCCGGACGCCTGGCGCGGGCGGCGCTGAACCGGCCGCGGGGCGCGTCCGGGGGGAGCGTTGCAATGCGAGGGCAGGCGCCGGTATCTTGCGCCGCATCATGACCGGATCGCGAGGATCGTGCCGCGGCGGCCGCGCCCGGCGCGGTGCCCGCCCCCGGCACCGACACCTTGCAGGAAAGAGCGCGCCATGAGCAGCAGGACCACCGGGTCCGTTACCATCACGCTGGACGGCTCGAACCGCAGCGCGAGCTTCCCCCTGCTCAGCGGCACCCTGGGCCCCCAGGCGGTGGACATCCGCAAGCTCTACGGCGAGCTCGGCATCTTCACCTACGATCCGGGCTACGGCGCGACGGCGAGCTGCGAGAGCCGCATCACCTACATCGACGGCGACGAGGGCGTGCTGCTCTACCGCGGCTACCCGATCGAGCAGCTCGCCGAGCGGAGCGACTTCATCGAGGTCGCCTACCTGCTGATGTACGGCGAACTGCCGACCCGGGCGCAGCTCGCCGAGTTCGAGCGCGGCGTGACCCGGCACACCATGCTGCACGAGCAGATCCGCCGCTTCTACGACGGCTTCCGGCGCGACGCGCACCCGATGGCGGTGATGTGCGGCGTAGTCGGCGCGATGAGCGCCTTCTACCACGACACGCTCGACATCAACGACCCCGAGCAGCGGCGCATCGCCGCCTTCCGGCTGATCGCCAAGGTGCCGACGATCGCCGCCTGGGCCTACAAGTACGCGATCGGCCAGCCCTTCATGTACCCGCGGAACGACCTGAAGTACGCGGAGAACTTCCTCTACATGCTGAACGCGGTGCCGGCCGAGCCGTACCGGGTGAACCCGGTGCTGGCGCGCGCCATGGACCGCATCCTGGTGCTGCACGCGGACCACGAGCAGAACGCCTCGACCTCGACCGTGCGCCTCGCCGGCTCGACCGGCGCCAACCCCTACGCCTGCATCGCCGCCGGCATCGCCGCGCTGTGGGGGCCGGCGCACGGCGGAGCGAACGAGGCGGTGCTCAAGATGCTCGCCGAGATCGGCCACCCGAAGAACATCCCGGACTTCATCCGCCGGGTGAAGGCGAAGGACAGCAACGTCCGGCTGATGGGCTTCGGCCATCGCGTGTACAAGAACTTCGACCCGCGCGCGAAGATCATGCGCCAGACCTGCCACGAGGTGCTGGCCGAGCTCGGCATCAAGGACGAGCCGCTGCTCGACCTCGCGATGGAGCTCGAGCGCATCGCGCTGGAGGACGAGTACTTCCTCAGCCGCAAGCTCTATCCGAACGTGGACTTCTACTCCGGCATCATCCTCAAGGCGCTGGGCATCCCGACCTCGATGTTCACCGTCATCTTCGCCGTGGCGCGCACGGTCGGCTGGGTGAGCCAGTGGAAGGAACTGATCGAGGATCCCTCGCAGCGCATCGGCCGGCCGCGGCAAGTCTATACGGGCCCCGGCAAGCGCGACTACGTCCCCCTGGACGCGCGCCAAGCCTGAACGCCCCCCGCGCCGAAGCCGGCCGCCCGCGCCGGCGTCTCGCGACTGCCCCCGCCGGGGCCGGCGGCGCCCGCCGAGAACACAATGATTGCAGGATCCCAGGCCGCGCCAACCACCGGTGGCGCGGCCTGATCGTTAATTCGCACCCCCCCACCGCCAGGCGCTTGATGCGGCGTGCACGATGTTCTCTATTTTCGCCAATCGGTTGAATAAGCAGGGGGTATAACTCTTCTGATGAGCGCATACGCGAGGATCGCCTCCCGTCGCACGCTCGACCAGCTGGTGCGCCAGCGGCTGCGCACCTGGCCGCAACGGCCCCCGGGGGCCAAGGTGCTCGGCCCCCAGGGGACCTGGCTGCGCGCACGGCCCGGACCGCCCGCCTCGGCCTGCCAGCCCTTCCTCAAGCTGCCCGGCTCGAAGCGCCTGCGCACCCTGCCCGACGGGCTCTGGCTGCACTTCAGTCCGAACCCCGACGAGCCCTACTGCGACATCCTCTGCATCGAGGCGTGCGGCTCGCTGCAGAACCTGCTCGACAAGCGCTCCCGCTTCGCGCCGAACACCGGATCGCTGCTCGCCGTCTGCCCCCTTCCCTGGCTGCTCGCCCCGGCGCAGGACGACGACCCGACGCCGCGCTGGCGCCTGATCCGGCTGCTGCGCGCCGAGCCGACCGAGCCGCTGGTGCTGCCGGTGCGCGACATGCGGGTGCTCTACGGCCTGCGCGCGCGCCACTACGAGGGCTTCGCCAGCGGCCAGGTGCCGCACCCCCACGAGTACTTCTGCCCGATGGAGGCCCTGATCGCCGAGCGCGGCCACGAGGACCCGGCGATGTGCGAACTGATCGCCCGCGCCAGCGCCGCCGCGAACTTCTTCCGCCTGCCCGACGGCGGCGGCCGCTGACGGCCCCCGCGCCGCCGGGCGGACGGGAACCGCCGGGCGGCGCCGCGGGCGCGGCGGCGCCCCGCTCCTGAAGCCGTTTCCGCTCCGCGGTGCGCGCGGCAGCGGCTCCGGCGCGTTGTCTGCCGGGCGGATTCCCGCTCCCGGCTGATTCGAGCCGTCCGCGATCCGCTCTAGCGGGCCTCCAGGGCGGCGAACACGTCCATCGCCGCGATCTCGCGCCGCCCCTCGATGTGGCGCCGGTGCCAGAGGGCGTAGAACAGCAGGTGCCAGGCCGCCGCCGCCGCGTGGCGGCTGCGCCCGGCATGGGCGAACAGCGCGACCACGCGCTCCGGCCGCGCCGCCTCCGCCACCCCCGGCTGCGCCGCGACCAGCGGCCCAAGGCGCTGCGCCTCCGCGGCGATCCAGGCGCCGATCGGCACGGTGAAGCCCTGCTTCGGCGCGAAGGGCTCGCAGGCCGGGAAGTGCCGCGCCAGCCACCGGCGCAGGATCCACTTCCCGGCATGGCCGCGCACCTTGAGCGCATCGGGCAGGCGGAACGCCGCCGCCGCCACGCCGGGATCGAGGAAGGGCGTGCGCCCCTCCACCCCGTGCGCCATCAGGCAGCGGTCGAGCTTGATCAGCAGGTCGTTCGGCAGCCAGTCGGCGACGTCGAGCGCCTGCGCCGCCTGCAGCCGCGTCCGCCCGCCCGCCGCCGCCGCCTCCGCGGCCGCGATGCCGTCGCGCCAGCCCCTCGGCGCCTCGCGCAGCACCGGGCCGACCCGGTCGAAGGTGCCGCGCGCCCGCGGCGCCTTGCCGCCGAGCCACCAGGGGCGCATCGCCGCGCGGTGGCGGCCGTAGCCGGCGAAGATCTCGTCCCCGCCCTCGCCGCACAGCACCACCTTGATCCCCGCCTCGCGCGCCCGCCGGGCGAGGAACCAGGTCGGGATGATGGCGTAGTCGGCCGCCGGGTCGTCCATGCAGGCGACGATCGCGGGCAGGTGGCGCCAGACGTCGGCGGCGCCGATCAGGATCGTGTCGTGCTCCGCGCCGGCGGCGCGCGCGGCGGCGGCGGCGCGGGCGCGCTCGTCGGCCGCACCGGGCGCGTCGAAGCCCGCCGTGAAGGCGCGCACCGGCCGCTCGTTGAGCCGCGCCATCAGCGCGAGGATCGCCGCGCTGTCGGTGCCGCCCGAGAGGAACATGCCGTAGGGCACGTCGCTCCGCTGGTGCAGCTCCACGCTCTCCGTCAGCGCGGCGTCGAGCCGCTCGAGCGCCGCCTCCTCGCCGATCGCCTCCGGCGGGCCCTCGGGCAGGGCGGGGCGGCGGCGGCGCTCGACCACGGCGCCGTCGGCGATCACGACGGTCTCGCCGGGCAGGACGCGGCGGATGCCTTCGAAGACGGTCTCGGCGCCGGTGGTGAACTGGAGCTGCAGCAGCTCGTCGCGCGCCTCGGCCCGGAGCCGCGGCGCGACCAGGCCGGCGGCGATCAGCGCCTGCGGCTCCGAGGCGAAGGCGAGGCCATCCGGCAGCTCGGCGAGGTAGAGCGGCTTGATGCCGAAGGGGTCGCGCGCCAGCACCACGCGCCGCGCCGCGCGGTCGTGCAGCGCCAGCGCGTACATGCCGCGCAGCCGGTCCACGAAGCCCGCGCCCTCGCGGCGCCAGAGATGCAGCGGCGGCTCGCAGTCGCTCTCGGTGGCGCAGGCGAGCTGGTGGTCGCGGCGCAGCTCCCGGTAGTTGTAGATCTCGCCGTTGGCGCAGAGCGCCGCCGGCCCGACGCGGATCGGCTGGTCGCCGGTGGCGAGGTCGATGATCGCCAGCCGCGTGTGCACCAGGGCGACGCCGCCGGCGAGGTGGCGCCCCCGCCCGTCCGGCCCGCGATGGGCGAGCGCCGCGGCGAGCGCCTCCAGCGCCGCGGGGTCCGGCTCATGGCCGGGCTTCAGCACGAGGCCGGCGAGGCCGCACATCAGCCCGGCCCCACAGCGGTGGTCGCCGGCGCGACGGCGTGCAGGAACGCGCGCCAGCGCGCCAGCACCGGCGCCTCGGCGTGGGCGCGCTCGAACTCCGCCCGCCCGGCGGCGGCGAGCATGGCCGCGCGCGCCGGATCGGCGAGCAGCCCCCCGATCGCGCCGGCCAGCGCCGCCGCGTCCTCGCGCGGCACGAGGAGGCCGGTGGCGCCATCGCGGATCAGCTCGCTCGGCCCCTGCGCCGCCGCCGCCACCACGGGGCGCGCCGCCGACCAGGCCTCCAGCACCACGTTGCCGAGCGGCTCGTGGCGCGAGGGGCAGACGAACACCGCGCAGGCGGCGAGCAGCGCGCCGACGTCCTGGCGCCAGCCGAGGAACGCGACCCGCTCCGCCACGCCGAGCGCGCGCGCGAGCCGCTCGAGCGCCGCCCGCTCCGGCCCCTCGCCGGCCAGCGCGAGGCGCGCCTCGGGCGGCAGCAGCGCCAGCGCCCGCAGCAGCACGTCGAACCCCTTGTTCGGATGCAGCCGCCCGAGCGCGAGCAGCCAGCGCGTCCCCGCGGGCGCCGGCGGCAGCGCGGCGGGCGCGGCGCCGGCCAGGTCGTGCGCGAAATTCGGCACGAAATGCGCCCGCTCGCGCGGCCAGCCCTGGGCCACGAACCACTCGCGCAGCGCCCGGGTGTTGCCGACGAGGTGGTCGCACCGGCGGTAGTACCTGAGGTCGTAGTAGCCGCCGAGGCGCCCGACCAGCGTCCACGGCCCGCGCGGGGCGAAGCGCGCGGCGCGGTTCTGCCAGGCGACCACCACCTGCGGCCGGAAGCGCGCCAGCACGGCGGCGAGGGCGGGCCCGGTGCGCAGGTCGAGATAGCCGCCGAAGCCGAGCTCGACCGGCGCGAGCCCGCCCGCCCTGAGCCGCGCGGCGCGGCCGGGATCGCGCCGGATCACCGCGAGCACCTGCTCGCCCGCCGCGTGCTGGGCGAGGCAGAGGCGCTCGAAGAACGCCTCGGCGCCGCCCATCGGCGCACCGGCCATGACGTGGGCGATCCTCATGGCGCGGGATCGGCGGGCGACGGCCGGGCGGGGGCCGCGCCGCCCCCGCCGTGCCGTTCCGGCTCCAGCTTCGCCTTGAGGTGGGCGAGCAGCGGATAGAGCCCGGCGCAGAGCGCGATCAGCAGCCCCCAGCCACCCTCGCGCCAGCCGCCGCGCGCGAAGTAGCACTTGCAGAAGCGCGAGACGAAGCGGCGCAGGTTGTCCGCCGTCGAGCCGACCTCGCCGCGCGCGACCAGGTCCGCCGCGCGCGCCTCGGTGTAGCGGTCGAGCCGGCGCAGCGTGTCGGAGATGTCGCGGTCCACGTAGTGCACCAGCGCGCAGGCGAGGCGCGGCCCCTCCTCGCCGCGCCACTCGAGGCCGGGGTGCACGCGCTGCGGCTTCCAGCGCTTGGCGCCGCGGCGCGAGAGGCGCGGCACGGAGGTGGTGCCGAAGCTCCCGCCCCAGCCGTGGCGCACCAGGCGCGCGCCGATGTAGTTGTCCACCGGCACCTGGTGCCAGGCGTGGGGCGAGGTGGCGATCACGCGCCGCACCTCGGCGGCGAGGGCGGGCGGGACCCGCTCGTCGGCGTCCACCTCGAGGATCCAGTCGCCGCTGCAGGCGTCGAGCCCGGCGTTGCGCCGCTCGCCCTCGATCTCCCAGGCGCCCTCGAGCACCCGCGCGCCGTGCGCGCGCGCGATCTCGGCGCTGGCGTCGGTGGTGCGGTCGAGCACGACGACGATCTCGTCGGCGAAGGCGAGGGTGGCGAGGCAGTCGGCGAGCTGCGCCGCCTCGTTGCGCGCCACCACCAGGGCAGAGAGGCGGGGCGGCGGCGCGGTCATGCGGCGGCGGCCGGCGTTGCCGCCGCGGCGCGGCCGGGACGGCCGGCGCACGGCCCCTGCGGCGCCGCGCCAAGCAGGCGGCGGGCGGCGGCGAGCGCGTCCGCGACGCCGATCGCCGCCATCGCGCCGGCCGCGGGCGCGCCGGGCGCGGCCACCGCGGCGGCGCGCGCGCCGACGGGGCCGTATTCCTCCGCCGAGGTCGGACCGAACAGGCCGAGCGTCGGCGCCCCGGCCGCAGCGGCAAGGTGCATCGGCCCGGAATCGTTGCCGACGAACAGCGCGCAGCGCGCGAGCGCCGCCGCCGCCTCCGGGACCTCCAGCCGGCCGACCAGGTCGGCCGCCTCCGGCAGCGCGGCGAGCAGCGGCGCGGCCAGGGCGCGCTCCGCCTCGCCCGGGCCGCCGAACACCGCGGCGCGGGCACCGGGGAGCGGGCCGTCGGGCGCGCTGAGCGCACGGTAGAGCGCGACGAACCGCTCCGCCGGCCAGACCTTGCGCGCCCAGTTCGCGGTGGGGCCGAGGCCGATCCAGGGCCCGTCCGCCTCCGGCAGCAGGGCCGCGGCGCGGGCGCGGTCGGCCTCGGCGGTCCAGGCGACGGGGAGCGGCGGGGCGTCCTGCAGCCCGAGCACGGCGGCGAGATGGCCGATCCGGTGCCCGGGCCGCCGCCCGCCGCGCATCACCGCGCGCCGGCGCGCCCGCAGCAGCCAGGCCAGCGCCGAGCCGCGCAGGTCCACCACCAGGTCCCAGCGCACCGGCAGCGCGGCGGCGAGCAGCGCGAGCCAGTGCGCGCGGAAGCGGCGCTTGGCGAGCACGATGGTACGCGCGCGGCCCGGCATGCGCGCGAAGACGCCCTCGGCGACCGGGCCACAGGCGACGGTGATCCGCGCCCCGGGATGGCTGCGGATCAGGTGATCGAGCAGCCCGGTGGAGAGCACCGCGTCGCCGAGGCGGTTGGCGGTGACGAACAGGATGCGCACGGAGGCGCCCTTAGCACGCCGGGCGCCTCGGGGCGAACCGGTCACCCCCGGAAGCCGGGGCGGGGCGGGCCGCCGGGGCGGGAGCGCGGCCCGCCGTCAGCCGCCGGCGGCGGGCGGCGCCTTGTGGATCGGGTCCACCCAGGGCACCTCCTCGGGCTTCTCCACCGGCTCGATGTCGAGATTGACCACCACCGCCTCGTTGTCGCTGCGCACCAGCACGCATTCCAGCGTCTCGTCGGTGCTGGCGTTGATCTCCTGGTGCGGGACGTAGGGCGGCACGTAGATGAAGTCGCCCGGGCCGGCCTCGGCGACGAATTCCAGCCTCTCGCCCCAGCGCATCCGGGCGCGGCCGCGGATCACGTAGATCACGCTCTCCAGCGGGCCGTGGTGGTGCGCGCCGGTCCTGGCGTTGGGATGGATGTGCACCGTGCCGGCCCAGATCCTCTGCGCGCCGACGCGGGCGTAGTTGATCGCCGCGGCGCGGTTCATCCCCGGAGTCTGCGGCGTGTTGGCGTCCAGGCTGTCGCCGGGGATCACGCGGACGCCGGTGTGCTTCCAGCCGTCGGGCGGGATGTCGTGGGGCGCGTGGCCGTCGTGCGGCATGGGTGGGGCTCCGTCCGGGACCGCCGCGGCGGCAGGAACCGGGCCCTGCCGCCGCGCGGGGAACCCGCCAGATAACGCGCCGGCCTCCCGGCACAAGGCCAATCCGGCGCGGCGCGAGAGGCTGCTCCGGCGCGCCCCCCGGCGGAGGAGAGGCTTCTCCGCGCACGCGGCCGGACGCCGCGTCCTGCTCCGCCGGCGCGGCGCGCCGGGCGGCCGCCCCGGCCGGCGCGCCATCGCCCGCGGGAAACCGGGCTTAGCGCCGACTTAAGCATTGCGTGCCAGGATTCCCCGGGGCGGCGCGGCGGGCGCGCACGGCGCCCACAGGCGCGGCGACGGCTGGGATGGCGGGCAGGGGACGCAGGGGAAGGAACGGCGGCAACGTCGTCGTGGTCCGGCGGATCGAGGAAGGCGGGCAGCCGCACCACGGCGGCGCCTGGAAGGTCGCCTATGCCGACTTCGTCACCGCCATGATGGCCTTCTTCCTGCTCATGTGGCTGATCAACGCCACGACGGAGGAGCAGCGCCGCGGCATCGCCGACTTCTTCTCGCCGCACAACCCGCTCGGCCGCTCCGTCTCCGGCTCGGGCGGGATCCTCGGCGGCCGGACGCCGAACGAGGAGGAGGCGATGGTCTCGACCGCCGGCGCGGTGCGCATCGAGCCCGGCCCGCAGCCGATCGTGCCGGAGGCCGAGGAGGACGAGGGCGACACGCCGGGACGCCCCGCGCCGGCCCGCGACGACCCGCCCGGCGAGGAGGCCGCGGAGGCGCGCGCCCCGGCCCCGCCGCAGCGCGCGGCGCCCGCGGCGCGGCCCGCAGTCGCGCCGCCGGCGCCCGCCCCCCGGGACGAGCCGGCACGGGCCGAGGCCGGCGCCGAGCCGCCGCTCCACGCGCAGTCCGAGGCGGCGCTGCGGGCCGAGCTGGCGCGCCGCGAGGCGGCGGAGTTCGAGCGCGCCGCCGAGCAGATCCGCGCCGCTGTGCGCGACGATCCCGCCCTCGCCGACCTCGCCCGCCAATTGCTGGTCGAGCAGACGCCGGAGGGGCTGCGCATCCAGCTCCTGGACGCGGAGCGCCAGCCGATGTTCGCGCTCGGCGACAGCGCGCCGAACGAGCGCGCGCGGGCGCTGCTCGCGCGCATCGCGCCGGTGATCGCGCGCCTGCCCAACGCGATCAGCATCGCCGGCCACACCGACGCGACGCCGTTCCGCGACACCGGTCCGCTCCGGCGCAGCAACTGGGACCTCTCGGCGGAGCGCGCCAACGCTACCCGCCGCGCGCTGGTGGAGGCCGGCGTGCCCGAGGCGCGCATCCGCGCCGTCACCGGCCACGCCGAGCGCGATCCGCTGCTGCCCGAACAGCCCACCGCCGCGGCCAACCGCCGGGTTTCGGTCACGCTGCTGCGGACCGCGCCGCCCGCCGACGCCCCCGCGGCAACGCCGCACCCGGACGCGGCACGATGACCGCCCTGCTCGGCTTCGCGCTGCTGCTGGCGATGGTGTTCGGCGGCTACATGGCCGCCGGCGGCCACCTCGACATCATCCTCAAGGCCCTTCCCTTCGAGCTGATGATCATCGGCGGCGCGGCGGTCGGCGCCCTTCTGATGGCCAATCCGCCCGCCGTGCTGAAGCACACCCTCGGCGCCCTCGGGAAGATCCTCAAGGGCAGCCGATACGCCAAGGCGGACTATGTGGCGCTGCTGAGCCTGCTCTACGGCCTGGTGCGCATCGCCCAGACCAAGGGCCCGATGGGGCTGGAGCCGCACATCGAAAGGCCCGCGGAAAGCCCGGCCTTCGCCCGCTTCCCCGGGATCGTCGCCGACCACCACGCAGTCGCGCTAATCTGCGACTACCTGCGCATGGTCGGCATGAACGCCGACGACCCGCACCAGATCGAGGACGTGATGGCGCGCGAGCTGCGCAAGATCAAGGAGGAGGAACTGCACCCGAGCCACGCCCTGCAGGCGATCGCCGACGCCCTGCCCGCGCTCGGCATCGTCGCCGCCGTGCTCGGAGTGATCAAGACGATGGGGGCGATAGACCAGCCGCCGACGGTGCTGGGCCGGATGATCGGCGGCGCGCTGGTCGGGACCTTCCTCGGCGTGCTGCTCGCCTACGGGCTGGTGGGTCCCCTCGCCGCCCGCCTGAAGGCGGTGGTCGAGGAGGAGTCGCAGTATTACGAGGTGATCCGCGCCGTCCTGGTCGCGCACCTGCACGGCAACGCCCCGCAGGTCGCGGTGGAGACCGGACGCAAGATGGCGCCCAGCGCCCACATGCCGAGCTTCGCCGAGCTCGAGCAGGCGCTGCAGGAGGTGAAGATCGGCTGACGCCGGCGCCGCGCGGCCTCGCATCGGGGGGCCAGGAACGCCGCGCCCCCGGGCCCGCGGGACGGGACCGCCGCGGCGCCGGGCACGGCGGCCAGGCGGGGCCGGCCTCAGCCCGCCGGCGGCGCCTTCGCCTTCGTGAAGCGCGCCACGAAGAACCCGTCCATGCCGCCGCGCGCGGCCCAGAAGTCGGGCCGCGTCCGCAGCCATCCGCCCGGCGCCACCGCCTCCGGAAGACCGGGCACCTCCTCCGGCCGCACCGGATCGAGCGCGAGCCCGAGCGCCGCCGCGCGCGCGAGATGCGCCTCGCCCTCCTCCGGCTGCAGCGAGCAGGTCGCGAACACCAGCCGCCCGCCCGGGCGCAGCAGCCGCGCCGCGTTGGCGAACAGGCGCGCCTGCGCCTCCGCCGCGCTCGGCACGTCGCGCGGGCGCTTCAGGTGCGGCACGTCGGGATGGCGGCGGATCGTGCCGGTCGCCGTGCAGGGCGCATCCAGCAGCACCGCGTCGCAGGCGCCGGCCTCGCCCCAGACCGCCGCGTCCGCCTCGACCACCTCGGCCGGCAGGCGCAGGCGCGCGAGGTTCTCGCGCAGCCGCGCCGCGCGCTTCGGGTCGCGCTCCACCGCCGTCACCGCCGCGCCGGCCAGGACGAGCTGCGCCGTCTTGCCGCCCGGCGCGGCGCAGAGGTCGGCGATCCGCTCGCCGGGGCGCGGCGCGAGCAGGCGCGCGGGCAGCGCCGCGGCAGCGTCCTGCACGAAGAAGGCGCCCTCGGCGAAGCCGGGCAGCTCCGTCACGCGGGTGCCGGGCGGCAGCCGCCAGGAGCCGGTCGGCAGCACCTCCGCGCCCTCGGGCGGCGACGCCTCCGCGCGGACGGGGGTCAGGTCGAGCGGCGCCGGCGCGCGGTGCGCGGCAGCGATGGTGCGCGCCGCCTCCGGCCCGTAGGCGGCATGCCAGGCGCTCCACAGCCAGGCTGGCGTGTCCAGCCGCTCGGCGTCCAGGCCCTCGAGCGCCGCCGGGCCCTGCTCCGCGATCCGGCGCAGCACCGCGTTGACCAGCCCGGCGAAGGGCTTCGGCACCAGCGCCACCGCCGAGGCCACCGCGGCGTGGGGGGGCGTGCCGAGCAGCAGCAGCTCGGCCGCGCCGATGCGCAGCGCGTGGCGCACCACGGGCGGCGGTGCGCGGCGCAGGAAGGGCTCGATCACGGCATCCAGCGAACCCAGCCGCCGCAGCACCGTGGAGGCGATGCGGTGCCCCGCCGCGCGGTCGCGCGGATCGAGCGCCGCGGGCAGCGCGTCCAACGCCTCCTCGAGGGGGCGGCGGCGATCGAGCACCGCCTCGAGCAGGGCGAGGGCGGCGCGGCGCGTCGGCAGGCCCGACGCGGTGCGGGAAGGGGACGAGGCGGGGGGCATGGCGCTGGCAGGTGGAACATGGCCGCCCGTGCCGCCCCGTGCTAGAGCCCCGGGCCCATGCCGCCGCACAGCACCGCGGCCGCCCCGCCGGCCGAGGCCGGCGTCCGGCCGCCTTCGCACCCGCTCGCGCGCGCGGCCGAGCGTCGGCCGCGGACCTGCCTCGTGCTGCTCTGCCTCGCGCTCTGGCTGCCCGGCTTCTTCACCCTCCCGCCCGGCGACCGCGACGAGAGCCGCTTCGCCCAGGCCACGCGCCAGATGGTCGAGACGGGCGACTACGTCCGCATCCGCTTCGGCGAGGTGGAGCGCAACAAGAAGCCGGCCGGCATCCACTGGGCCCAGGCCGCCTCCGTGCATGCGGCCGAGGCGCTCGGCCTCGGCACCCGCGACGACATCTGGCCCTATCGCGTCCCCTCGCTGCTCGGCGCGCTGCTTGCGGTGCTGGCGACGCACCACTTCGGGCGCGGCCTGGTCGGGCGGCGGCCGGCCTTCCTCGGCGCGGCGCTGCTCGCCTCCTGCCTCGTGCTGGTGGCGGAGGCGCACATCGCCAAGACCGATGCGGCGCTGCTCGCCGCCGTCGGGGCCGCGATGGGGCTGTTCGGCCAGGCCTATCTGCGGCCGGACGCCTTCCCCGCGCGCCGGGCGGCCGGCTTCTGGCTGGCGCTCGGCCTCGGCGTGCTGCTCAAGGGGCCGGTGGCCCCGGCGGTGCCGCTGCTCGCCGGCATCACCCTCGCCGCGGCGGACCGCGGCGCGCCCTGGCTGCGGGCGCTCCGGCCCGGCTGGGGCGTGCCGCTGCTGCTGCTCGCCGCCGCGCCCTGGTTCGTCGCCATCGGCATCGCAACCGAGGGCCGCTTCTTCGCCGAGGCGGTCGGCGGCGACATGCTCGCCAAGGTCGGCAGCGGCGAGGAGAGCCACTGGGGGCCGCCGGGCTACTACCTGCTCACCTTCGGCATCGCCGCCTTCCCGGCGGCCTGGATCGTGCTGCGGGCGCTGCCCGGCGCCTGGCGCGCGCGGACGCGCCCGGCGACGCGCTTCCTGCTCGCCTGGATCGTGCCGGTGTGGCTGCTGTTCGAGGCGGTGGCGACCAAGCTGCCGCACTACACCCTGCCGGTGTTCCCGGCGCTGATGCTGCTCGCCGCCGCCTGGGCGATGGATCCGCTGCGCGCGCCGCCGCCGCGCTGGCTGGCCCGGCTCGCGGATGCGGGCTTCGTGGCGGTCGCGTCCGGCCTCGCCGTGCTGGCGGCCGCGCTGCCCTACGCCCTGGCGCACCGCGTGGCGCCGGCGGCGCTGCTCGCCCTGCCGGCCGCGGCGCTGCTGCTCCGGGGCGCCTTCGCCGCGCGCGGCGGCGGGGCGGGCGCCGCCGCGACGGCGCAGTGGGGCCGCGCCGGACTGGCCGCGGCGGTGCTCGTCGCGCCGCTCTACGCGGTGGTGCTGGAGGGGACGGCGCCGCGGCTGGAGGCGGTCTGGATCGCGCCGCGGGTGGCGGCGGCGCTGCGCGCCCTGCCCGGCGGGGCGCCGGCGGCGGAGGATTTCGGCATCGTGGGCTTCCACGAGCCCTCGCTGGTCTTCGCCGTCGGCACGCGCACGCGGCTCCTGCGCGACGGCGCGGCGGCGGCGCGCTTCCTCGCGGAGGACGGCGCGCGGCGGCGCGTGGTCGCGGTCGCCGACCGCGACGAGGCGGCCTTCCGCGAGGCCGCCGCCGCGCTCGGCCTCGGCCTGGCGGAACTCGGCTCCCTCGCCGGCCTCAACCCGTCGCGCGGGCGCCGGCTGACCCTCACGCTCTACCGCGCGGCGGCGGGCTGAGCGCGCCCCGCCCGGCGCCTCAGAGGAAGAGCTGGACCACCAGGCCGATGAGGAGGTTGACCACGATCGCCACCACGAGGACCGCGATCGTGAACACCACCGCCTGGTTCTCCGGCACGCGCACCACCGGCGGGGCGCCGAGGTAGAAGGTGTAGAGGCTGTAGAGCGCGCCGATCAGCGCCACGATCCAGCCGATCAGGGGGATGATGACCGCCGCCCCGAACACCCAGGAGGCGGTGGCGGCGTAGGCGACGAGCTTCATCGCCGTGGGCTCGTCCGCCACGCCGCCGAATTTCGGTGCCAGCACCTCGACGATCTTGGCGACGATGTAGAGCCCGACCAGGCCGAGCACGTAGCCGACGATCGAGGAGACCAGGGCGGAGGCGACGCCGCGCCCGCCGAACAGGAGGAGCGTGGCGAGGAACCCCGCCACGGCCGGGATCGCGGCCAGCGGCGCCGCATAGCCGAGCAGCAGCGCCCTGGTGTCCGCGGCCTCCCCCGCGATCCTCGCCCATTCCCCGCGCGGGTTCCGGATCATGCCCTGCGCCCGTGCGACGATGTCCATCCTCGCCCCCTGCTCGCGTGGCCGATTCTTGCGGCCCCGATCCGATGACGCAGCCTGCGCCGCCCGCTCTCGCGAGGCAAGCGCGCCGCGCGCCGGACCGGCCGCGGCGGGTTCCGCGCGCGGCCCCGCGCTTGCCACCCACCGCCGCGGCGCCGGGCGCATCGCCCCGGCCGCGACGCCGGCCGCGATTGCCTTGGCGCTGCGCGGGCTTTCCTGCTAGCCCTGCCGCTCATGCGCGACTTCGCCGCGCCCGGCGCCGCCAGGAGCGATTCCCGCTCCGGCTCCGCATCGCCCGCCGCCGCGCCGCGGTGGCGGCCGTTCGGGGACCGGCGCTTCCTGGTCCTCCTCGCCCTCGGCTTCTCGGCCGGCGTGCCGCTGCCGCTTGTCGCCGGCGCGGTGCTGCGCCAGTGGTTCACCGAGGCGGGGCTGTCGCTGACCGAGATCGGCCTCACCGCCCTGATCGGCTGGGCCTATTCCTTCAAGTTCCTCTGGTCGCCGCTGCTCGACGAGACGCGGCCGCCGCTCGGCCTCGCGCGGCTCGGCCGGCGCCGGGGCTGGCTGGCGCTGATCCAGCCCTGCCTCGCCGCGGCGATCCTGGCCACCGGCCTCACCGACCCGGCCGCCGCGCCGCTCGCCACCGCCGCCGGCGCGGTGCTCGTCGCCTTCCTCTCCGCGAGCCAGGACATCGTGGTGGACGCCTACCGCATCGAGATCCTGGCGGAACGCGAGCAGGGCTACGGCCTCGCCTGCTACATCTGGGGCTACCGCGCGGCGCTGCTGGCGAGCGGCGCGGGGACGCTGTGGCTGGTCGGCGCGATCGGCTGGGCGGGGGCCTACGCTTACGCCGCGGCGCTGATCGGCATCGGCCTCCTCGCCGTGCTGGCGGCCGGCGAGCCCGCGGCGCCGGCCGTCCTTCCGGGCGGGGCCGGCTGGCGGGCGCGGCTGCGCGCCGCGGTGGTCGAGCCCCTCGCCGACTTCACGCGCCGTCCGGCGTGGCTCGGCATCCTGCTGTTCGTCGGGCTGTACAAGCTCGGCGAGGCGATGGCCGGGACCATGACCGTCCCCTTCTACCGCCAGCTCGGCTTCGCGCGGGAGGACGTGGCCACGGTCGGCAGCGTGTTCGGCCTGGCCGCGCTGCTCGGCGGCGCGCTGGCGGGGGGCTGGGTGGTGGCGCGGATCGGCGTCGGGCGGGCGCTGGTGCTGACCGGGCTCGGCCAGATGCTGTCGAACCTGATGTATGTCGCGCTCGCCCGAGCGGGGCACGACATGGCGATGCTCTGGGCCCAGGTCGGCGTCGAGAGCTTCACCGACGGCATGGCCGACGCCGCCTTCGTCGCCTACCTCTCCGGCCTGACGAGCCGCGCCTTCACCGCGACCCAGTATGCGCTGCTCTCCTCCCTCGCCACCATCCCGCTGCGCACCGCCGGCGCGGCCTCGGGCTGGCTGGTGGAGCGCCTCGGGCTCGGCTGGGCGGACTTCTTCCTGATCACCACCGCGGCGGCGCTGCCGGCGATGGCGATCATGCTGTGGCTGCTGGCGCGCCTGCCGCCGGCCGCCGCATCCGTGCGCAAGACCGCCGCTTCCCCCGACGAGGCGCCCCGCCCGACATGAGCCCCGCCCATCTCTGGCCGCCGCTGCTGCTGATCGGCTCGAACCTGCTGATGACCTTCGCCTGGTACGGCCATCTGCGGCGGCCGGACTGGCCGATCTGGCTCGCCGTCCTCGTCTCCTGGTCCATCGCGCTGCTCGAGTACTGCCTCGCCGTGCCGGCCAACCGCATCGGCTACCTGGCCGGCGCCTATTCCGGCCAGCAGCTCAAGATCATGCAGGAGGTGATCTCGCTCAGCGTGTTCGCCGGCTTCAGCGTCTGGTGGCTGGGCGAGCCGCTGCGCTGGAACTACCTCGCCGCCATGGCCTGCCTGGTCGCCGCGGTCGCGTTCATCGTGCTGCCGCCGCGGTAGGCCGCGCGGCACGGCGGCTCAGGCGAGGGACCGGCGCAGGGTGGCGTAGATCGCCTCCACCTCGGCGCGGCGCGCATGCGCGGTGCCGGGGCTGGCGACGGTGGCGCCGCCGGCGGCGCTGCCCCAGACGAAGGCGTCCTCCGGCGGCGCGCCGCGCGCGAGGGCGAGCGTCATCGCCGCGACGAAGCTGTCGCCGGCGCCGGAGGCGCCGCGCACCGGCACGTCCGGGGCCGGCAGGCGCCAGGTCCGCCCCTCGGCGCTGGCAAGCACCGCCCCGCGATGCCCGAGCGTGACCGCGACCAGCCGCGCCGCGCCGGAGCGGGCGAGCTCCGCGGCCGCCGCCTCGATCGCGGCGGTCTCCTGCAGCGGGCGGCCGAGCAGCGCCTCGAACTCGCCGAGGCTCGGCTTCACCAGCGCGAGCCCGCCCTCGGCAAGGGCGGCGCGCAGCGCGGCGCCCGAGGTGTCGAGCACCACCTGCCGGCCGCGCGCCCGCGCCTCGCGGGCGGCGCGGGCGTAGAAGTCCTCCGGCACGCCGCGCGGCAGGCTGCCGCTGAGCACCAGCCACGCGCCGGGCTCCTCCGCGATCGCGCGCAGGGCGGCCTGCCATTCCGCCTCCTCCAGCACGGGGCCCTCCGGGACGAAGCGGTATTCGAGCCCGCTCGAGCGGTCGTGCACCACCATGCTGATGCGGGTGCGTCCGCGGATCGGCACGCTGCGCCGCGGCACGCCGGCCGCGTCCAGCAGCTCCTCGAGGAAGCGGCCGACGACGCCGCCGGCCGTCGCCACCGCGACCGTCTCGCCGCCCAGCTCGTGCACCACGCGCGCGACGTTCACGCCCCCGCCGCCGGCGTCGTAGGTCTCGCCCGTGGTGCGGATCTTGCGCACGGGGCGCACCGCCTCCGCCTCGCAGGCGAGGTCCACCGCCGGATTGAGGGTGAGGGTGACGATGCGGGGCTCGCCGGCGCTCATGGCGGCCCGAACGCGCGGCAGGCGGGCCGGGCTCCGCGCGCGGCCCGGCGCGCGCCGGGTCGTGTGGCCGGCGCCGGAGGCCAAGCCGCGGGGCGGAGCCGCTGCATCGCTGTCCCTCGGAAACGGGGGGCTAGCGCCTGCGTAGAGGGGGCCGGCGCGGCCGGCAAGGGCGGAGCGGCGCAGGCGCGCGCCGCCGTGCGCGGCCGCCCCGGTCCTGCGGCGGGTCCGCCCGGGCGGGTCGCCGCGGCCGGCGCCGGCGCGGACGCGTGAGGAGCCCATGGCCGAGCGTTCCCCGACCCGCCTCGTCCTGTCGCGGCGCGACCGGGACGCGGCGCTGTTCGACCTCGACGGCGTGCTCACCGACACGGCGCGGCTCCATGCCGCCGCGTGGAAGACGCTGTTCGACGAGGTGCTGCGCCGCCACGCGGCGGCAACCGGCGCGCCGTTCCGCCCCTTCGACGCGATCGCCGACTATCGCGCCTTCGTGGACGGGCGCCCGCGCGAGGACGGGGTGCGCAGCTTCCTCGCCGCGCGCGGGATCGTCCTGCCGGAAGGCACCGACTCCGACCCGCCGGAGGCGCTGACGGTGGCCGCCCTGGCCCGGCGCAAGCAGGCGCTGTTCCTGGCCGCGCTGCGGCGCGAGGGCGTGGCGCCGGCGCCGGGCGCCGCGGCGCTGCTTGCCGCGCTGCGGCGCGCCGGCATCGCGGCCGCGGTGGTCTCGGCCAGCCGCAACGGCGCCGAGGTGCTTGCCGCCGCCGGGCTGGAGCGGCTGGTGGACCTCTGCCTCGACGGGCGGGACGCGGCGGCGCTCGGCCTGCCGGGCAAGCCGGCGCCGGACACCTTCCTCGAGGCGGCGCGGCGCCTCGGCGGCGCGCCGGCGCGCTGCGTGGTGTTCGAGGACGCGCCGGCCGGCGTCGAGGCGGCGCGGCGGGGCGGGTTCGGCCTGATCGTCGGCGTGGACCGGGACGGCCAGGCGGCGGCGATGCTGCGCGGCGCCGGCGCCCATGCCGTGATCCGCACGCTTGCGGAGGTGGCGGTGGCGGCCTGAGGGGCCTCACCCCTCCGGCGGCGCCGGCGGCGGCTGCTCGGGGAATTCGGGCACCGGCTCCGGCGGCAGCGGCGGCGTCGGGCGGGCGGCGACGGGAGCCGCGACGGTCAGGGTCACCGCCTCGCCGGCGTGGAAGACGGTGAGCGCATCGCCCGCCTCCAGCCGGTAGGTGGTGAGGTCGTGGCGCACCTCGACGCGCAACCGGCGGCCGCGGATGGTCAGCGGGAACCGCAGCAGCCGCCACTCGGCCGGCAGGCGCGGGCGGAAGGAGATGCGCCCCTCGCCGTCGCGCATGCCGGCGAAGCCGTAGGTCAGCGCCATCCAGGTGCCGCCGATCGAGGCGATGTGCGCGCCGTGCCGCATGTTGCCGCCGACGTCGGAGAGGTCCATCTCGGCGGCGAAGCGGAAGTACTCCATCGCCTTGGTCATGTAGCCGATCTCGGCCGCGACGATCGCCTGGATGCAGACCGAGAGCGAGCTGTCGTGGGTGGTGATCGGGTCGTAGTAGTCGAAGTTCCGCTTCTTCTCCTCCGGCGTGAACTGGCCGTTGAGCAGGAACATCGCCAGCACGGTGTCGGCCTGCTTGATCACCTGCGCGCGGTAGAGGTTGAGCGGGTGGTAGTGCAGCAGCAGCGGGTAGTGGTCCGCCGGCGTGCCGGCGAAGTCCCAGCGCTGCTTGTCGAGGAAGCTGTCGTCCTGGGGGTGGATGCGCAGCCGCTCGTCCCAGGGCAGGTACATGCGCTCCGCCGCCTCGCGCCAGTCCGCCGGCTCCTCCTCGCCGAGGGCGGTGCGGCGCGCGAGCTCGGCGAAGGCGTCGGGGTGGCGGCGGCGCATCGCCTCCACCGTGTCGGCGGCGTAGCGCAGGTTCTCGCGCGCCATCAGGTTGGTGTAGAGGTTGTTGTTCACCAGCGGGGCGTACTCGTCGGGACCGGTGACGGCGTTGATGCAGAAGCGCCCGCCGCGCCGCGGCGAGAAGAAGCCGAGGTCGCGCCAGAGCCGCGCCGTCTCGACCAGGATCTCGGCGCCGTAGCGGAGGAGGAATTCCTCGTCGCCCGCGACCTCGACGTACTTGCGCAGCGCGTAGGCGATGTCGGCGTTGATGTGGTACTGCGCCGTGCCCGCCGCGTAGTAGGCCGAGGCCTCGTCGCCGTTGATCGTGCGCCAGGGGAAGGTGGCGCCGCGGTGGCGCAGCTCGCGCGCCCGCGCCCGCGCCTTGTCGAGCGTGCGGTAGCGGAACATCAGCACGCTGCGCGCCATCGGCGGGTTGGTGTAGACCAGGAACGGCAGGACGTAGATCTCGGTGTCCCAGAAGTAGTGGCCCTCGTAGGTGCGGCCCGTCAGGCCCCGCGCCCCGATGCCGTGCCCCTCGGCGCGCTCCGAGGCCTGCAGGAGCTGGAACAGGTTCCAGCGGATCACCTGCTGGCGGCGCGGATCGGCGCCCTCGATCTCGACGTCGGCGCGTTCCCAGAAGCGGGCGACGTGCAGCCGCTGCCGCTCCCGCACGCCCTCGAAGCCGCGCTCCATGGCGCGGTCGAGGGTGCGGGCGGCGCGCGCGCGCACCTCCTCCGCCGCGGCGCTGTCGTCGTCGTAGTGGTAGGCGAGCGCCTTCCAGACGCGGATCGGCCGGCCGGGCGCGACCTCGCCGCGGAACTCGGCGCGGGCGAAGTCCTCGCGGCACTCGAGCCGGGCGGCGAGGCGGTCCGCGCCTTCCTCCACGGCGTGGTCCATGCCGCAGGCGAGCACGAGGCGCGACCCCCTGGTGGCGAAGCCGAGCACGGCGCGCAGGCCCGCCGCCTCCCGGCCGGTCGGACACAGCACCCGCCGCCCGGGGACGGGCTCGGCGAGGCGCGGATCGTCCGGGTCCGCGGGCAGCGGCGGGTGGAGCACCATCTCGGAGCAGAGGGCGATCTCCGCCGCGCCCTCCTCGGCCGCGAGCTCCCAGCGGATGGCGGCGAGGCTGCGGTCGTCGAACGAGACCAGCCGCAGCGTGCGGAGCGCCAGCCGCTGCCCCCGCGGCGCCCGCCAGGTGACGTGCCGCTCCAGCACGCCCGCACGCATGTCCAGCCGGCGCCGGAACGAGAGCAGCTCGGCGCGGTCGAGCCGGAAGGGCTCGCCCTCCACGTAGAGCCGCATCGGCGTGCCGTCGGGCAGGCTCAGCATGCTCTGCCCGCAGCGCGGGAAGCCGTAGGCGCGCTCGCCGTAGGTGAGGGGGCGCAGCTCGTAGAAGCCGTTGAGATAGACGCCGGGCTCGGCCGCCGGCGCGCCCTCGTCCAGCACGCCGCGGATGCCGAGGTGGCCGTTGGCCAGCGCGGCCATCGTCTCCGCCTGGCCGGCGAACTCCGCCGCGAGCTCCGCGGTGTACCGCCTGGCCTCGAGGGCCCAGGGGTCGATGGCGAAGACGTCGGGGGGCGGGACCAGGCGTGCGCGCAGCATGCTCCATCTCCCTCTCGGGCCGGCGGCGCTTGCGCGAGCCGGCCGAGGCCCCGTCGTTACCACCGGCGGGCGCGCGCGGCGAACCGCGACGCGCGCGATCGCCGCCGCGCGCGTGGCGGGGCGAAAACCCTCCCCGTTCCCTCCGGGCGGCCGCTGCGTGATGCGGCGAGGGTCGAAGCCGAGGCGCAGGGCCGCCCACCGCACCTCGCGCCGGCGCCCGGCCGCAGGCCTGCTTGTGCCGCGAATCGCCCCGATGGCGTGCTGCGCGCCTGCACCGCACGGGAGAGCCCGCCCGGCGATGCGCCGCCGCGCCCGACGGTGGCGTCTCCGGGGCGAGGGGGGCCAGGGGCCCATCCGCACGCGCGGGGCGCGCCTGATGCGTCCGCGCGGCTTCCCCGAGAGCGAGACGGGTGAAATGATCGCGAGGCCGACGCCGCGGTGCCCGATCGCCTCCCTCCGAGGGCGCCACGGACGGTCGGGCGAGGCAGGCCATGCGGATCGTTGACCTCTCCATGCCGATCACGCCGCACTTCCGCTGGCGCACGCGGCTCTCGGTCACGGGCGACGTCGCGGCGGGCGACCAGTTCCGCGTCTCGCGCCTCGACGCCTCCTGCCACGGCTTCACCCACGTCGACGCGCCGGCGCACTGCTTCGCCGGCGCGCCGACCATCGAGGCGACGCCGCTCGAGCGCGTGGTGGGGCCGTGCCGCGTCCTCGACCTGCGCGACGCCCGGCCGGAGCAGGCGCTGGACGCGCCGCGCCTCGCCGCCGCCGACCCGGGCGGGCCTGAGGGCGAGATCCTGCTGCTGTCCACCGCCTGGGACCGCCAGCGCGACTGGACCAGCCCGGAGTTCTGGCGCCATGCCCCGTGGCTGACCCGCGACGCCGCCGAGTGGCTGCTGGCGCGCCGCCCGGCCGCGGTCGCCTTCGACTTCCCGCAGGACCACCCGATCCGCCTGCTGCTCGACGGCGCGCAGGTGCCGTTCGAACGGCACGTCACCCACGACGTGCTGCTGCGCGCCGGGGTGACGCTGATCGAGTACCTGGTGAACACGGCGGCGCTCGCCGGGCCGCGCACCGTCCTCTGCGCCGCGCCGCTGAAGATCCCGGATGCCGACGGCGCGCCGGCGCGGGTCTTCGCCATCGAGGGCATCGCGGCGTGACGCAGGGGCCGCCCGACCCGGCGCGGTTCCTGGCAACGGGACGGGACGCCGACCTGCCGATCGTGGACGCGCACCACCACCTCTGGGACCTGGCGCGCAACCGCCACCCCTGGCTGCAGGACGAGCCGCCGCCCCCCTTCCGCTACGGCGACTGCCGCGCGCTGCGCCGCGACTACCTGGCCGCCGACTACCGCCGCGACGCCGCCAACCAGCCCGTCGTCGCCACCGTGTACATGGAGGCCGAGCACGATCCCGCCGACCCGCTGCGCGAGACGCGCTGGGTGCACGCGGTCGCGGCCGCCGAGGGCCTGCCGCACGCCATGGCCGGCGCGGCGTTCCTCGACCGCGAGGACGCCGCCGCGGTGGTCCGCGCCCAGGCCGCGATGCCGCTGGTCCGCAGCCTGCGCCACAAGCCCCGGGGCGTGACGCGGCCGGCGGAGTACGACCCGGCGCACCGCATCCCGGGCTCGCTGCGCTGCCCGCGCTGGCGCGCCGGCTATCGCCACCTCGCCGACAGCGGGCTCCACTTCGAGTTGCAGACCCCCTGGTGGCACCTGCCCGACGCGCGGGAGCTGGCGCGCGACTTCCCCGGCACGCTGATCGTGCTGAACCATCTCGGCCTGCCCGCAGACCGCAGCGAGGCCGGCCTCGCCGCCTGGCGGGAAGCGATGGCCCGCCTGTCCGAGGCGCCGAACGTCCGCGTGAAGCTCTCCGGCATCTGCGTCCCGGGCCGGCGCTGGACGCCGGCGCTGAACGGATGGGTGGTGCGCGAGGCGATCGCGCTGTTCGGCGCGGAGCGCTGCATGGTGGCGAGCAATTTCCCGGTGGACGGCCTGCTCGCGACCTTCGACGAGATCCTCGACGGGCTCAAGGCGATCACCGCCGGCCTGCCGCGCGCCGACCGGCTGCGGATCTTCCACGGCACCGCGGCGGAGACCTACCGGCTCGGATCGGGCCGGTAGAGCCGGACCACCGAGACCGCGTCCGCCATCGCGTTGCCCTGGGCCACGTAGTCGGCGAAGCGCGCGAGGGCCTGCTCCACCACCGGCAGCGTGAGCCCGAGGCCGTGCGCGAAGGCCTGCACCGCCTTCATGTCCTTGAGCAACTGCCGCGCGTAGCCGATCGGCGGGTCGAAGGCGCGCGCCTGCATCCGCGGATAGATCTTCTGCAGCAGCGCGCTGTCGGCGAAGCCGCCCGCGAGGCAGGCCGGCAGCGCCGCGGCGTCGATGCCCGCGGCCTCGGCGAGCGCCAGCGCCTCGGCCATCAGCACGAAGCCCGTGCCGACGATCGCCTGGTTGATCACCTTCGCCGTCTGCCCCGCGCCGACCGGCCCCATGTGCGTGACGTTGGCGCCGAGCTCGCGCAGCACCGGCTCGGCCGCCGCGAAGTCCTCCGGCGCGCCGCCCGCCATGATCGTCAGGGTGCCGGCGCGCGCCCCCGGCGGGCCGCCGGAGACCGGGGCATCCACGAAGCGCATGCCCGCCTCGCGCCGCAGCCGCTCCGCGAAGTCGCGCGCGGCCGCGGGCTCGATGGTCGAGAGGTCTATGTGCAGCTTGCCGGCGCAGGCGGCGGGGCCGGCGCTCGCCACGCCCTGCGGGCCGAACAGGCAGTTGGCCACCGCCTCGGCGTGCAGCACGCAGCTCAGCACGATGTCGCTCGCCGCCACGACGGCGGCGGGCGAGGGCGCGGCCACGGCGCCGCAGGGCACGACCAGCGCCAGGCGCTCGGGCTCCAGGTTCCACGCGGTCACCGGCCAGCCGCGCTCGCGCAGGCGGCGCACCATCGCCTCGCCCATCAGGCCGATGCCGAGGAAGCCGAGGCGCGGACGGGTCACGGGCGCGGCCCCTGCGGGCCGGGAATGCCCGGGGCGACGGCGCGGCCCGCCCGCGCCCGGAGCTCCCCGGCCCTCGTTCCCGCGACGGCGCGATGCCTGCGCATGGCGGCTCCCTCGGATCGTGGCGAGCGGGGCCGTGCGGCCGTGCGCGGCACAGGCGGCCCGGGATCGCCGGGCCCATCGTGCGATGCCGGAGCGACCGCGGCAACCGCTCCCTTTCGGCGCCGCGACCGGGCGGCCGCCTCCCGCGGACGCGACGGCCCGGCCCGCCGCGCGGCCCGGCGGACGTTCCGCCGGCATCCTGACGCGCGGCGCGGCGGCGGGTGGCGGCGGGGAGTCGCGGCCGGGCCGCCGCCCCCCTGCCGGATCGTCCGATCGCCGCGCCCGCCGCGCGCCGGCCGCCGGCCGCCGCCTGCGCGGGGGCGCATCGTTCCGCAGGCGGCGGGGAAGGCGCAGCGTTCCGCTCCGGCCGTGGATATTCCGGGCGCGCGGTGCGTTGGAACGGCGCGGCTTCCCGCGCCCGGCGGGCGGCCGCCGGCAACGCCGCCGCACAGGCCCGGAGTGGACCGCCATGCCGGACGACAGCAGCAGCGAAGGCGTCTCGATCGCCGTCACGCCCATGCACCGCGCGGAGGACGGCCTCTGGGAGAACGGCCCGCGGGAAGGGGCGCGGTTCTTCCTCGTGGAGTTCGTGCACGGCAACGGCGCGGACGCCGAGGTCGTCGTGGAATGCCGCGACGAGCGCACCGCCGCGCTCGCCGCGCGCGTCGCCGCGGCCACCGTCGCCGCGCTCGGGCTGGCCGCGCCGGCCGATCTGCTCGAGGTCGAGGCCTTCGACGACCAGACCGCCGAGATCCTCGCCGACAACCCCACGCCGGGGATCGCCGCCCCCTCCGGCGAATGGCGCTCGCGGGAGGAGGACCCGGACGAGACGTCGCCCTGACCGCCGCCCGGCGGCCTCGTCCCGGAGCCGTTTCCGCCCGGCCGGGTCCGCCGCGACGCCCTAGGCCGCGGCGGGCGGCGGCTCGAGCGCGGCGGCGATGGCGTCCTCGGCGCGCTCCAGCCAGACGAATTCCAGCCGCTTGCGCGCGTCCTCGGGGATCTCCTCGAGGTCCTTGCGGTTGCGCGCCGGCAGCAGCACCCGGGTGATGCCGGCGCGCACCGCCGCCGTGACCTTCTCCTTGATGCCGCCCACCGGCAGCACGAGCCCGCGCAGGCTGATCTCGCCCGTCATCGCCGTGTCGCTGCGGACCGTGCGCCCGGTGAGCAGCGAGACCAGGGCGACGAACATCGCCACCCCCGCGCTCGGCCCGTCCTTCGGCACCGCGCCGGCGGGGACGTGGATGTGGATGTCGCTCTTCTCGAACACGCCGGGGTCGATGCCGAGCGAGGCGGCGCGGTTCTTGACCAGGCTCAGCGCCGCCTGCGCGCTCTCGCGCATCACGTCGCCGAGCTGGCCGGTGAGGATCAGCTTGCCGCTGCCCGGCGTGCGCGTCGCCTCGATGAACAGGATGTCGCCGCCCACCGGCGTCCAGGCGAGGCCGGTGGCCACGCCGGGGATCGAGGTGCGCATCGCCACCTCGTTCTCGAAGCGCGGCGGGCCGAGGATGGCGGCGAGGTCGGGCTCGTCTATGCGCACGCGCTCCGCGGCGCCCTCGGCGATGCGCACCGCGGCGTGGCGCAGCGCGCGGCCGATCTCGCGCTCCAGGTTGCGCACTCCGGCCTCGCGCGTGTAGTGGCGGATGATGGCGCGCAGCGCCTCGTCGGTGATCTCCGCCTGCTCGGGCTTCAGGCCGTTCGCCTCGAGCTGGCGGCGCACCAGGTAGCGCCGCGCGATCTGCAGCTTCTCCTCCTCCGTGTAGCCGCTGAGCTCGATCACCTCCATGCGGTCGCGCAGCGGCCCAGGGATGGTGTCGAGCATGTTCGCGGTGGCGATGAACACCACGCGCGAGAGGTCGAAGGGCACGCCGAGGTAGTTGTCGCGGAAGCTGTGGTTCTGCTCCGGGTCGAGCACCTCGAGCAGCGCCGCCGCCGGGTCGCCGTGCAGGCCGTGGCCCAGCTTGTCGATCTCGTCGAGCATCAGCACGCAGTTCCGCGCGCCGGCCTTGCGGATGGCCTGGATGATGTTGCCGGGCAGGGCGCCGATGTAGGTGCGCCGGTGGCCGCGGATCTCCGCCTCGTCGTGCACGCCGCCGAGCGAGACGCGGACGAATTTCCGTCCCATCGCGCGGGCGATGGACTGGCCGAGCGAGGTCTTGCCCACCCCCGGCGGCCCGACGAAGCAGAGGATCGGCGCCTTGCCCTCCGGCGCCAGCTTGCGCACGGCGAGGTATTCGATGATGCGGCGCTTGATCTTCTCCAGGCCGAAGTGGTCCTCGTCGAGGATGCGGCGCGCCTCGGCGATGTCGATCGGCTTCTCCTCGGGCAGCCGCCAGGGCAGCTCGATCAGCCAGTCGAGGTAGGTGCGCACCATGCCGGCCTCGGGCGAGGCCTCCGGCATGCGCTCGAGCCGCTTCAGCTCCTTGCGCGCGACCTGCTCGACCTCCTCCGGCATCCCGGCCTTCCCGATCGCCTCGGCGAGCTCCTTGATCTCGGCCGCCTTCCCGTCCTCCTCGCCGAGCTGGCGCTGGATCGCGGCCATCTGCTCGCGCAGCAGCACCTCGCGCTGGCGCTGGTCGAGGCTGGCCCGGGTCTGGCGGCCGATCTCGGCGGTCAGGCGCAGCACCTCCAGGCGCCTGGCAAGCGCGCGGGAGACGCGGTCGAGCCGCGCCGCCAGGTCCAGCGTCTCGAGGATCTCCTGCTTCTCGTTCGGGGGGATGTCGAGATAGGCGGCGACGAGGTCCGCGAGCGGCCCCGGCTCGTTCAGCGCCTGCACCGTCTGGACCAGGCCCTCCGGGGCCTGCGGCAGCAGCTGCAGCGCCTCCAGCGCCTGGCTGCGCAGGTGCAGCATCCGCGCCTCGATCTCGGGCGTGCGCTCGTCGGGCTCCTCGATGCGGTGGACGCCGGCGGCGATGAAGGGCCGCTCCGCGACCCAGTCCAGCACGCGGAAGCGCTGCACGCCCTGGCACACGAGCTGGTGCGTGCCGTCCGGCGCGGTCACCCAGCGCAGGATGTTCGCCACCGTCCCGGTGCGGTGCAGGTCCTCCGCGGTCGGCTCCGCCACCTGCGGGTCGCGCTGCATCACCACGCCGACCTGCTGGCCCTCGCGGAGGGCGTGCTGGACGGCGGCGATCGAGGCCGGCCGCCCGACCACGAGCGGCATGACGGCGCCCGGGAACAGCACGGTCTCCCGCACGGGCAGGATGGGAAGCGCATCGGGCGGCAGGCCCGGCTTGTCGCCCTCGCTCGGGGCGGGACCGAGATCGGGCGCGTGGCTGCGACGGTCGTTCATGGGCGTGCTCCGCCGCTCAGATGGACTTCTCGAGCCGGACCAGCAAGCACCCGTCCGCGACCGAATGGCGCACCCTCGCGCTGTAGCGCCCGGGCGGCAGCGGGATGCGGCGCTCGAACCGGCCCTGCGGCAGTTCGAGCCGGTGGATCGCGGCGCTGCGCAGCTCGGGCGGCAGCAGGCGCATGCCTGCCACGCGCAGCGCGCCGTCCTCGATCACGGCCTCGACCGCGGCGGGATCCACGCCGGGGAGCGCGACGATGACCAGCACCTCGCGCTCCGTCTCCAGCACGTCGGCCGGAGGCTGCCAGACCGGCAGGCGCGCCCCGCCGCCCGCCCGGCGCGGCTCGAAGAAGCGGCGGTGCAGGCGCTCGGCGCGCGCGAGGGCCTCGCAGGCCTCCGCCCACATCCAGTCCTCGATGTCGTCCCTGCGCATGGCGCGCACTCCCTGCAGGCCTCACAAGACGCGATGCCACGCGGCGACCGCCGCCGCCCCTCGCGCTGCGTGCCGGACGCGAAGGGGCGGCGCGTGGCCGCCCCTTTTCCGCCAGCGCGGCTGGCCGCCGGCAGAATGCCCTGCCCGCGCGGCCGTTCCAAGCCGCCGTGCCGGGGTGGCCGGCCCGCGGCGGACGCGGCCGGGCCCGGCCGCCGCCGGTCCGCGCCCGGAACGGACGGCCGCCCCGCGGGATGCGCGCAGGCGCCGCGGCGGATATCATCGCCGCTCCCGCCGCGGCGGCCCCTCCCCGCGAGGCCGCCGCGGCCCCGAGCCTATCCGCCGGACCGCCGCCCGATGTCGCTCAAGCTCTTCCTCGATCTCGACGGCGTGCTCGCCGACTTCGATCACGGCGTGCAGGCGGTGACCGGCCGGCGGCCAGAGGAATTGCCGAGGAAGACGATGTGGGCGGCGCTCGCCCGCGCGCCGCGCTTCTTCGAGACGCTCGAGCTCATGCACGACGCCGAGGAGCTCTGGCGCTTCTGCGCGCCCCACCATCCGACCATCCTCACCGGCCTGCCGCTCGGGAGCTGGGCGCCGGAGCAGAAGCGGCGCTGGGTGGCGCGGGTGCTGGGCGCGCACGTGCCCGTGATCACCTGCCTGAGTCGCGAGAAGCCGCGCTGGTCCGGGCCGGGCCACGTGCTGGTGGACGACCGCGCCGAGGCACGCGAGGGGTGGGAGCGCAAGGGCGGCATCTTCGTGCATCACGTCTCGGCCGAGCGCACGATCGCCGCGCTGCGCGCCCTCGGCTTCGCGGACAAGCGCGCCCTCCCGGGACAGGCGGGCTCCGCCGCGGCGTGAGCGCCGGCCCGCGCCTCCCCAGGCTCTGGACTCAATCGCGCCCGGTAGGTGATGGCGGCGGCGAGGAAGTTGCGGGCGGTCTTGTCGTATCGGGTGGCGATGCCGCGGGAATCCTCGATGCGGCAGAAGGTTCGCGCGATGGCGTTGCGGGGCCTGTAGCGTTCGGCGTCGCGCGGGAAGGCAACCTTGCGCGACGAGGTGCCGGGGATGGCCGCGGCGGCGCCGGCGGTTGGCGTCGCAGCCCTTGTCGGCGACCAGTTCGCGGGGCGGGGCGACAGCCGAGACCGGCGTGGCGGCGGCGGTGACGGCGGCGCCGTTGCCGCCGGTCGGCAGGATCGCGTGCGGGCGGCCTTGCTCGTCGCAGAGCGCGTGGCCCCTGGCGGGGCGCCCACCGCGCGAGCGGCCGATCGCCTGGTGGCAGGCATCGCCTTCCCCCCTTTCGCGCCGGCCGCCGAGCGGTGCGCCTTCAC
>NZ_JAHZUY010000003.1 GCF_019458025.1 Caldovatus aquaticus
ATGCTTCAATCGCCTCAAGCATTTCCGCCGCATCGCCACACGCTTCGACAAGCTCGCACGCAACTACCTCTCCACCGTCGCCCTCGCCGCCATCCGGCTGTGGACACGGTTTGAGTCCAGGACCTAGGGGAAGCCGCTTGGCACCGCTGACCCGATCCGGACCGGCGACGCCGACGGCGCGCCGGACGAGATCGAGGAATTCCTCACCGGCGCGCGCCCCGCCGCGCGACCGGCGGCGTGGCGCCGTCGCGCCCCCGCATGGCCGGGCGGGCGGACCCGGGCTAGGCTCCGCCCGCCCGAGGCATGACGGACGGCGAAGCGGACCCATGAGCGAGATCACGGACGGAACGACGATCGGCGCGGTCTTCGCCCGCGCCGTGTCGGCCCATGGCGACCGGCCCTTCCTCGCGGTGCCGCCGAACGAGGCCCGCGCCTACCTGCCCGCCGGCGCCGAGATCACCTACGGCGAAGCCGGACGGCGCGTCGCGGAGCTGGCGGCCGCCTACCGCGAGGCGGGCTACGGCCCCGGCCATCGCGTCGCGACGCTGCTCGAGAACCATCCCGACCACGTGCTGCACAAGCTTGCGCTCAACAGCCTCGGCGTGTGCTGCGTGCCGATCAATCCCGACTACCGCCCGGGCGAGGCCGCCTACCTGATCGCGCACAGCGAGCCCGAGCTGATCGTCGCGCTGGCGGCGCGCGAGCGGCAGGCGCGGGAGGCCCTGGCGCAGAGCGCCCACCGGCCGCCGGTCGTCGTCGCGGAGGCGTTTCCCGCCGGACTCCCGAAGCCGGCGCGGCCCGCGGACGGTGCGGAACCCGGGCCGGAGACGCCGGCCAGCATCCTCTACACCTCCGGCACCACGGGGCGGCCGAAGGGCTGCGTCCTCTCGCACGGCTACGAGGTCGCCTCCGGAGCGCGCTACGCCTCGCTCGGCGGCCTCGCCGCGCTGCGTCCCGGCGAGGAGCGCATCTACAACCCGCTCCCGCTCTACCATGTGAACGCCGGCGTCCTGTCGCTGCTGGGCGCCGTCCTGACCGGCAACTGCCAGATCCAGCCCGACCGCTTCCACCCCCGGCGCTTCTGGCACGAGGTCGCGGCGACGCGGGCGACGATCGTGCACTACCTCGGCGTCATCGCCGCCATGCTGATGGCCCAGCCGCCCGGCGCGGAGGAGCGGCGGCACGGGGTGCGCCTCGGCATCGGCGCCGGGATCGAGCCGCAGCTCCATCGCGCCTTCGAGGAGCGCTTCGGCTTCCCCATGGTCGAGGTCTGGGGCATGACCGAGATGGTCCGCGTCCTCGCCGACAGCACGGAGCCGCGCCAGGTCGGCACGCGCGCCTTCGGGCGCGCCTTCCCCGGCCTCGAGGTCCGCGTCGTGGACGAGGAGGACCGCGACGTGCCGGAGGGCCAGCCCGGCGAGATGCTGATCCGCCACTCGGCGGCGACGCCGCGCCGCGGCTTCTTCTCGGGCTACCTGAAGGACGAGGCGGCGACCGAGGCGGCCTGGCGCGGCGGCTGGTTCCACACCGGCGACGTGGTCTGGCGCGGGCGCGACGGCATGCTCCACTTCGTGGACCGCCGGAAGAACATCATCCGGCGCTCGGGCGAGAACATCGCCGCGGCGGAGGTGGAGGCCGTGCTGCTGACCCACCCCGACGTGCTGCAGGCGGCGGTGATGGCGGTCAAGGACGAGCTGCGCGAGGAGGAGGTGCTGGCCTGCGTCGTCCTCCGGCGTCTCGCGCCGGATCCCGCGGCCGCCGCGGAGTCGCTGTTCCGCCACTGCCGCGAGCGCCTCGCCTACTACAAGGCGCCGGGCTGGATCCACATCGTGGAGAGCCTGCCGACCACGGCGACGCAGAAGATCCAGAAGCACACGATCTATCCGGCCGGCGTGGACCCGCGCTACCTCCCCGGCGTGGCGGACCTGCGCGCGCTGAAGAGGCGCGATGCGTCGTGACGCGGCCGCGGGCCGCGCGGCGCCGGGCCGTGGCGCGCCGCTGCCGCATGCCCTATCTCGGCTGCCGTGCAGCCCGTGGACCTCGCCCTCGCTCTCGCGGTGGATGCCTCCGCCTCCGTGGACTACGACGAGTTCGGGCTGATGCTCGGCGGCTACGCCGCGGCGTTCCGCGATCCCGGCGTCGTCGCCGCCTGCACCGCCGGGCCGCGCGGCGCGGTGGCGGTGGCGATGCTGCTCTGGTCCGGGATCGGCGCGCAGGAGGTCGTGGTGCCCTGGACCCGCGTGGCGGACGCGGCGGCGGCCGCCGCGCTCGCCGAGGCGATCGGGACCGCGCCGCGCCTGGTCCGTCCCGGCGCGACCGCGCTGGGGGAGGGCATGGCCGCGGGCCTCGCCCTGCTCGGCCGCTGCCCCGCCGAGGCGCGGCGGCTGGTGCTCGACGTCTCGGGCGACGGGCGGCACAACCAGGGCCGCGCGCCCGGGCCGGTGCGCGACCTCGGCGCCGCCGCCGGCGTGACGATCAACGCGCTCGCGGTGCTGAACGAGGAGGGGCCCGAGCTGCTGGAGCACTACCGCGCCGAGGTCATCGGCGGCCCCGGTGCCTTCGTCATGCACTGCCCCGACTACCCCGCCTTCGCCGAGGCGATCCGCGAGAAGCTGTGGCGCGAGATCGGCGGGGTTCCCGTCGCCTGAGCGGCGTGCCATCACGCCCGCCTCCGCCCTTGCCCCGGACCGCGCCGCCGACCGATGCTCCTGCTCATTCCCGGCCCCGTGCAGACCCGCCCCGAGGTGCGCGCCGCCATGGCGGCGGACATCGCCCCGTGGGACGACGATCACAGGGCGGAGCACGCGGGGCTGCGCGCGCGCCTGCTGGCGATCGCCGGCGGCGCCCCGGGCGGGCACGCGGTGCTGCCGGTGACGGGCTCCGGCCACGCCGCGGTCGAGGCGTGCCTGCGCACCTTCGTCCCCGCCGGCGGCAAGGTGCTGATCCCGCTGAACGGCGCCTATGCGCACCGCATGGCGCGGCTGGCGCGCGAGGCGGGCCGCGTGGTGGCGGGGCTCGAGGTGCCGGACACGCGCCCGGTGCGGGCCGAGGAGGTCGCCGCCGCGCTCGCCGCCGACCCGGCGATCGGCCATGTCGGCATGGTGTACAGCGAGACCGGCAGCGGCATCGTCAACGATCCGGAGGCGATCGGCGCCGTGGTCCGCGCGGCGGGGAGACGGCTGATCCTCGACGCCGTCTCGGCCTTCGGCGCGCTGCCCTTCCGGATGGCGGCGCACCCGGAGTGCGACGCGCTCGCCTTCACCACCGGCAAGTGCCTGGAGGGGATGCCCGGCATCGGCATCGCCGTCGCCCGCACCGACCGGCTCCTCGCCTGCGCGGGCCAGGCGGGGTCCTGGGTGCTCGACCTCGCCGCGATCCACGAGCACGCCGTGCACAACGGCCCGGGCAGCCACCGCTTCACCCCGGCGGTGCAGGTGTTCCGCGCCCTCGGCGTCGCGCTCGACCTCTACGAGCGGGAAGGCGGCCAGCCCGCGCGCCTCGCGCGCTACGCGGAGAATGCGCGGGTGCTCTATGAGGGCGTGCGCGCCCTCGGCCTGACGCCGTATCTGGAGCGGCGCCACCAGGGGCCGGTCGTCGTCACCGTGCGCCAGCCGGCCGACCCGGCCTTCACCCTGCCGGGCTTCGTCGCGGCGCTGAAGGCGCGCGGCGTGCTGATCAGCAACTTCTTCACCACCGCCGCGCCGACCTTCCGCGTGGGATGCATCGGCGCGGTCGCGCCGGAGGACATGCGGGCGGCGGTCAGGGCGATGGGCGAGGCCCTGGACTCGCTGGGGGTGCGGCGCCGCGCGCCGGCGTGAGCGCGCGGGCGCATCGTTCGCGATCCCCATCGGACCGGCGCGGGCGCCCCGCGTGCAACCGGCCGCCGCGCCTGCCGTTCCGGCGAACGCCCGTCATGGGCGCTTCACGGAGGACGCCATGGCAGTCGTGAAGGTCATCGAGCTGCTCGCGGAATCGGAGGAGAGCTGGGAGGACGCGGCGCGCAAGGCGGTCGCCGAGGCGGCCAAGAGCGTGCGGGGAATCCGCTCGGTGTGGCTGAAGGAGATGCAGGCGACGGTGGAGAACGAACAGGTCAAGGCCTTCCGCGTCAACGCGAAGATCTCCTTCGTCGTCGAGCGGACCTGAGGTCGGGGCGGGCGGCGTCGCGCGCCCCGCCCGTGCCGGTGCCGCCCGGCCGCAGGCCTTGCGTCTTCGACAGGGGCGGGCGCGGCGCATCCCGGCCGCGGGCCGATGGCACGTCCCGGGGGCGACTCCGCGCCGCGGGGCCCTGCCACCGGCGGGAGGCGCGGTCGAGGGACGCGGAGCCGCGCGCTCGCCGGGGCGCAACCCGCTGGCGCCCGCCGGCGGCGACGGCGCGACGCTCCGCTATCCGATCACGATGTCGCGCATCGCGAGCAGCGCCCCGGGCTCGATGCGGTCGGCCGCCACCGGGCGCAGCAGCAGCGCCTCGCGCGCTTCCGGATCGCGCAGGCGCAGGAACAGCGCGTCGCGCTCGTTCGCGGGCTCGTCCGCGAGGTAAAGCTGCGTCACCAGGGAAGGCGCCGCGCCGGGCTGCAGGGCGGCAGGAGGGCGGTGCGGCGGCACCGCGACGGCGAGGTGGATGTGCGGCGTGCGCCCCGGATAGGGCACCGGGCGGATGGTGCGGAAGGCGAAGCTGCCGTCGGCTCCCGCCACCGCGCGGCCGCGGCCCTGGAAGCCGGGGTCGCGGCCGTCCCGCCGGTCCCGAGGGTGGCGGTAGCGGCCGTTGGCGTCGCATTGCCAGATCTCGATCATCGCTCCCGGCATCGGCGCGCCGCGCGTGTCCAGGACCCGCCCGCGCAGGTGCATCACCGTGCCCTGGGCGCGCGCCGCTTCGCCCGCGAGCCGGACGAGATCGGCATCCACGTCGCCGGACCAGTCGAGGGGATAGAAGGGCCCGGCCGGTTGCGGCGGCGTCGGCGCCGCAAGCCGGCGCGGGGGCGCCTGGCCCCAGGCCGGCGCGACGCGGAGCGGGACGGCAAGGCCGAGGCGCGCGAGCCCCGGAAGGGCGCCAGCGCCAAGGGTCAGGCTGCGCCGGCCGGGCAGGGAGGGCGTGGGCGGCAGGCGGCGCATGGCGGGACCTCGCGCTCGGGGGACAGGTCCGCTCATCTGGTTTGTCCTGGCGCGCCGTGCGAGGCGCCTCCCGCGACTTCGCGGGTGCGGCGCCGTGTCGTGCGGGGCGCGAGGCGCGCCACGGAGATGCCGCTGCCCCCCGGCGGCCCGGCCGCGCTTTCGCGGGCGCCCGCGGCCGGCCAGGCAACCCTCGGCGGCGGGTGGCGCTTTGCGGGAGGACGCGCGCGGTCGGGATGACGGCCACTCGCGATGACAATGCCCCCCGCCGCCGCCCGCCGCCGGGGCGCGGCGCCACTCCCCGTCGGGCCGCCGCCGCGGTGGCGGGCGTGGCGCTGAGCAACCCGGACCGGATGCTCTGGCCCGAGGCGGGCGTCACCAAGCGCGCTCTCGCCGGATACCTGGCGGGCGCCGCGCCGCACCTGCTGCCGTACCTCGACGGACGTCCCCTGGTGCTGCTGCGCGCGCCGGCGGGTCTGCACGGCCCGCGCTTTTTCCAGCGCCATCCCGGCGGGGGCCTCGGCCCCGCGGTCCGGCGGATCGCGCTGCCCGGAGAGCCGAAGCCGCTGATCGGCGTGGATTCCGTGCAGGGGCTGGTCGCGCTCGCCCAGGCCGGAACGCTCGAGATCCATCCCTGGGGCGCGCGGATCGAGGACATCGAGCGGCCCGACCGCCTCGTCCTCGACCTCGACCCGGCCGAGGACCTGCCCTTCGCGGCGGTGGTGCGCGCCGCGCGGGAACTGCGCGAGCGGCTGGAGGCGCAGGGCCTCGCCGCCTTCTGCAAGACCAGCGGCGGCAAGGGCCTGCACCTCGTCGTGCCGCTGCAGCCGCGGGCCGCCTGGCCCGAGGTCCGGGCCTTCGCGCAGGGCATGTGCGAGGCGATGGAGCGGGCGGCCCCCGAACGCTTCACCACTGCCGTCGCACGGCAGGCGCGGAGCGGGCGGACCTTCCTGGACTACCTGCGCAACGACCGCGGCGCGACGGCGGTGGCGCCCTGGTCGCCGCGCGCGCGGCCGGGGGCGCCGGTGTCCATGCCGCTCGCCTGGAGCGAGGTGACGGAAGGGACGCTCGATCCGCGGGCCTTCACCCTGGCCACGGCGCCGGCGCGGCTGGCGGGCCCGGCCGCCTGGCCCGGCTTCGCCGAGGCGGCGCGGCCGCTGCCGGCCGCGCCGGCCGCCGCGGGAGGCTGAGGCGCGCCCGCCGCTCAGTCGCCGACGTTCGCGATGCGGAGGCCGGGGTTCCGGCGCGTCGCCTCGGCGCGGGTTGCGGCGACGCCGTAGCCCGGGCTGTCCTTCGTGTAGAGGTTGCCGATCGCGAAGGCGAGGGTTTCCGGGGTGAACTGCGGCGGGACGCCGCGGAACTTGCACAGGGCGACCACCTGCCGCGCGATGAATTCGGGCTGGTAGGAGGCGAGCGCGAAGTCGTTGCGCTCGGTCAGCTCGGCGAGGACGTGGCTGATGACCTCCTCGGTCGCCTCGAGCCCGTGCCGGCGCGCCGCGGCGCGGAAGATCTCGGCGTACTCCGCCCGCGACGGCGCCCCGACCTCGACCTTGTAGGGAAGGCGGCGCAGGAAGGCGGGGTCCATCAGCTGGCTCGGCGGCATGTTGGTCGAGAAGATCACCAGCTGGTCGAAGGGGATGGCGAAGCTCTTGCCGGTGTGCAGCTTGAGGTAGTCCACGCGGCTTTCGAGCGGCACGATCCAGCGGTTCAGCAGCGTATCCGGCGCGACGATCTGGCGGCCGAAATCGTCGATCAGGAAGGTGCCGTTGAGCGCCTTCACGTGCAGCGGCGCCTCGTAGAACTTGGCGAGCGGGTTGAAGCGCAGATCGAGCATCTCGAGCGTCAGCTCGCCGCCGGTGACGACGAAGGGGCGGCGGCAGGGCACCCAGCGGCGGTCGAAGCCCGAGGCGCGGATGCTGCCGGCGTTCTGGCCCTCGTCGTAGGGCACCTCCTTGTGGATGTCGGGATCGAACACCCGCACGATCTGGCCGCCGACCTCGAAGCAGTAGGGGATGAAGATCATGCTGTTGAAGATCGCGCCGATCCGCTCGGCGATCGAGGTCTTGCCGTTGCCCGCCGGGCCGTAGAGCAGCAGGGGCCGGCCGGAGTTGATCGCCGGGCCGACCTTGTTGATGAGATCGTCGGAGACGACGAGATCGCCGAGCGCACGCGCCACGGCCTCCGGCGGCACGCGCTCGTCGCCGATCGCCTGGCGCTGGATGCGGGCCACATAGTCGGAGAGCGGAACCGGGGCGGGGCCGACATAGCTGTTCTGCTCGAAGGCCTGCTGCGCCCACTCCCGCCCGCGCGCCGAGAGGCCGTAGCGCGGATGGGCGCCGGTGAGGGTCTTCACCACGCCGAGCGCCTCGATCAGCTTGGCGGCGTTCGCCTCCTCGAGCAGCTGCTGCACCACCCGCTGCGACAGCTTCAGCACTTCGGCGAGCTTGGCGGCGGTGTCCACCGAGCCGCCGTGCATCGCCTTGGTCATCAGGTTGAGGAGGTCGTTCAGGCCGAGCCCGGTCTCCTCGATCGAGAGCGGGGCGGCGGGGACGGCGTGCAGCACGCGGAGCAGGTCGCGCTCCGTGATCTTGCCCATGGCGACCAGGATGTCGCCCAGGCGCCCCCCCTGCAGGCGCTGCCGGTGGAGGGCCTCGGCGACGTCCTGCGCGGTGGCGAGGCCGTTCGCGACCAGCAATTCGCCAAGAAGCATCCATCCCTCCGGGTCACGGCGCGGCGCTTCGCTCGCGTGCAGGCAACCCCGCGGTGCGCGCCTGGGGAACAGAACAACCCGGACGCGCCATTTCGGTGGCTCAAATATATCGGCCCTTCACCGAAATCACAAGCTTGTGAAGCCGGGCGCGGGCGTCCGGCCGATGGCCGGGGGTGGAATCAGCCGCGCCGCCGGCCGGCGCGCGATGTCCGGCATCCCGCGCTGATGCGCCGCCGGTTCCGGCGCGACCATCGGCTATCGGGAGGGAGGCGATCTCGCTGCGCCTTGCCATGCCCGGCCGCGCCGGGCGATGGGGATCGGGAAGGGACGCCACGACCGGCGAAAGTGCCCGAAGCCTGCTGCGCGCCGATCAGGCACGGATCGGGGCGCCGCCCCGGACCGCAAGCGCGCGGCGCGGCGGGGGCGGCCGGCCGGGCGCGCCCGCGTCCCCTCTTGCGAAGGCGGGAGGGCAAGCGGGACGCGCGAAGCGCGGCGGCGGCCGCGGGCCGGGATGGCGAGCGGGAGAAAGAAACGACGACGAGGGAGGGTGGCGTCGCGGGTCGGGACGCCGCCGGCGCCGCCAGGTGGCCCGGATCGTGTCGCAGGGGCCGTGGTCGGACGCCAGGGCGTTGCTCAGCCGGGCCGGTGGTGGAGCTGAGGGGAGTCGAACCCCTGACCTCCTCATTGCGAACGAGGCGCTCTCCCAACTGAGCTACAGCCCCGCGCCACCTCCGGTCGGCCGGGAGCACGGCGGTCGCCGGCCCCACGGCGGCGCGGTCTATGTCGCGCCGGACGGGCGAAGTCAAGGCACCTTCCGCCGCCCGCGCCGGCGTCTCGCCGTCGCGTGCGCCGCGGCCGCCCCGCGCTTGCCGCGCGGCCGCCGGGCCACTAGCTTGCGGCGATCCGCCCGCCCGACCCGCAAACCGCCTGACGCGACTCTCGCCCGATGATCCTGGACGCCGTGTTCTTCCTCCTGCAGGCGGCCTTGGACCTGTTCTGGTGGGCGGTCGTCGTCGCCGTCATCGTGCAGCTCCTGGTCCAGTTCGGCGTGCTGGACACCCGCAACCGCTTCGTCTGGGCGGTGGCGGACTTCCTCTACCGCATCACCGAGCCGGCCTTTCGCCGCGTCCGGCGCTGGCTGCCCGATCTCGGGGCGGTGGACCTCTCCCCGCTCGTCGTGCTGCTGCTGATCACCGCGGCGGGCATCCTGCTGAACGCGGTGCGGCGATACATGATCCTCGGCGGCCTCTACTTCTGACCATGGCGAGCTGGTGGCGCGCCGAGCCCGACGGTCTGACGCTCCGCGTGCGGGTCCAGCCGCGCGCGCGCCACGCCGGGCTGCGCGGCGTGCAGCCCTCGGCGGACGGCCCGCGCCTCGGCCTCGCCGTGACCGAGCCGCCGGAGGACGGCCGCGCCAACCGCGCTGCCTGCGCCATCCTCGCCGCGGCGCTCGGCGTCGCCCCCTCGGCAGTGAGCGTGGCGCAGGGGGTGTCGGCGCGCGAGAAGACGCTGCGCGTGGCCGGCGATCCGCAGGCGCTCGCCGCGCGGCTGCGGGAGTTCGCGCCATGAGCGGCACGGCCCCCGGGGCGCCGGCGGCGCCCGCGGCAGGCGGCGGGGCGCGCGTCATCGACGGCAAGGCGGTCGCCGCCGCGCTGCGCGCAGAGATCGCCCGCCGCGTCGCGGCGCTGCCCTTCCGCCCCGCCCTGCGCGTGATCCGGGTCGGCGAGGACCCGGCCAGCGTCGTCTATGTCCGCACCAAGGACCGCGCCGCCCTCGCCGCCGGTCTGGACAGCGCCACCATCGTCCTGCCCGCCGATGCGTCCGAGGCGGAGCTGCTCGAGACCATCGCCCGGCTGAACGCCGATCCGGCGGTGGACGGCATCCTGGTCCAGCTCCCGCTGCCGCCGCAGATCCGGCCCACCGTCGTCATCGAGGCGATCGATCCGGCGAAGGACGTGGACGGCTTCCATCCGCTCAATGCCGGCCGCCTCGCGGCCGGGCGCACCGACGGGCTGATCCCCTGCACGCCCAAGGGGGTGATGCACCTGCTGCGGCATGCCGGCGTGCCGCTCGCCGGCGCCCGCGCCGTGGTGCTCGGGCGCTCGCAGATCGTCGGACGGCCGATGGCGCAGCTCCTGCTCGCCGCCGACTGCACCGTGACCGTCGCCCACAGCCGCACGCGCGACCTGCCGGCCGAGTGCCGGCGCGCGGAGATCCTCGTGGCCGCGGTCGGCCGGGCCGAGATGGTGCGCGGCGACTGGATCGCGCCGGGAGCGGCGGTGATCGACGTCGGCATGAACCGCCTGCCGGACGGGCGCCTCACCGGCGACGTCGCCTTCGCCGAGGCGCGCCAGGTGGCCGGCTGGATCACGCCGGCGCCGGGCGGCGTCGGGCCGATGACCGTCGCCTGCCTGCTCGAGAACACGCTGGAGGCGGCGCTGGCGCGGCGCGGCCGCTGAGCCCCGGGCAGCGCGCCATGGCGAGGACCGCCCGCGGTGGCGCCGGTGCGGCGCGCGCCGGCCGCAGGGGCCGGAGAAGGCGGCTGCGCCGGTGAGGGGCGCCGCGGCCCCTCGGGCCGGCGCGGCGGCGTCACGCCGCGGCTCCGGAGCCGGCGGCCTCGCGCTCGGCGGGTTGTTCGTCCTGCTCTGGGCCTCGGCCTTCACCGCGGCGCGGGTGGCGGTGGCGGAGTGGCCGCCGCTCTGGGCGCTGGCGATCCGCTTCCTCGCCGTGCTGCCCCTGCTGCTGCCGGTGGTGGTGCTGCGCCAGCGGCGCGGCGCGGGGCCGCGCTGGCCGGGGCGGGGCGACCGCGGGCGGCTCGCGCTGATGGGGCTGTTCGGCACCGCGGGCTACCTGGCCGCGGCCTGGATGGCCTCGGCGCGCATTCCCTCCGGGCTGGTGGCGCTGCTCTGCGCCACCGCGCCGCTCTTCGTCGCCGCCGGGGAGGTGCTGGTGCTGCGCCGCCGCCTGGCGGGGGCGGCATGGACGGGCCTCGGGCTCGGCTGGGCCGGGGTGGCGGTGCTCGGTCTCGGCCGCGCCGGGGGCTTCGGCGGGGCGGAACTCTCCGGGATCGCGCTGGCGCTGGCGGGGGCGCTGAGCCAGGCCGTCGGCATCCTGGCCTTCGCCCCGGCCCGGGGCCGGATCGACCCCTGGGCCGCCAATCTCGGCCAGGCCGCGGTGTCGGCTCTGGCCCTGCTGCTCGGCGCGCTGGCGCTGGAAGGCGCGCCGCCCGCCGCGGCCGGAGCCGCCACCGCGGCCGCCATGGCCTGGAGCGTGCTCGGCGTCGGCGTGGCGGGCTATGCGCTCTACTTCGTCATGCTGCGCCGCCTGCCGCCGAGCACCGCGGCGGCGCTGCAACTTCTCGCGCCGCCGCTTGCCGCGGTGCTGGGCTGGGCGCTGCTCGGCGAGGTCCTCGGCTGGACCGACCTGGCGGGGGGCGCGATCACGCTCGCGGGGCTGGCGCTGCTGCTGCGCGCCGCCGGACGCGGCTGATCCGGCCTCGCGCCTTCAACGCCCGGCGGCGCGCGGCTAGGCTGCCCCGGCCCGCGCGCCGCCAGGGCGCCGAAGGAGACCCGACGCCATGCTGCAGCCGCCGCCCGCCGAACCCGGCATGCGCGAGGAGGAGGTGGACACTCCCGCGCTGCTGCTCGACCTCGACGCCTTCGAGCACAACCTGGACCTGATGGCGCGGCTGCTGGAGCCGACCGGGGCGAAGCTGCGCGCCCACGCCAAGACGCACAAGTCGCCGGTGATCGCGCTGCGGCAGATGGCGCGCGGCGCGGTCGGGCAGTGCACGCAGAAGGTCGCCGAGGCCGAGGCGCTCGCCTGGGGCGGCGTGCCCGACATCCTGGTGAGCAACGAGGTGGTGGGGGCGCGCAAGCTCGCCCGCCTCGCCGCGCTGGCGCGGATCGCCAAGGTGGCGCTCTGCGTGGACGACCCGGCGCAGGTCGCGGCGGCCGAGGCGGCGGCGGCGGATGCCGGCATCCGCCTCTCCGTGCTGGTCGAGATCGACGTCGGCACCGGCCGCTGCGGCGTGGCGCCGGGACCGGAGGCGGTGGCGCTCGCCGAGCGGATCGCGGCGAGCCGGCACCTGGTCTTCGGCGGGCTGCAGGCCTACCACGGCAGCGCGCAGCACATGCGCACGCCCGCGCAGCGCCGGGCCGCGATCGCCGCTGCGGCGGACGGGGCGCGCCGCACCGTCGAGCAGCTCCGCCAGCGCGGGCTGGAGTGCCCGATCGTCGGCGGCGGCGGCACCGGCACCTTCGCGCTCGAGGCCGGCAGCGGCGTCTATACCGAGATCCAGGCCGGCTCCTACTGCTTCATGGACGCCGACTACGCGCGCAACGAGGAGGCGCCGCCCTTCCGCCAGGCGCTGTTCGTCCTCGCCACGGTGATGAGTGCGGCGCGGCCCGGCGTGGCGGTGGTGGACGCCGGGCACAAGGCGGTGCCGACCGATTCCGGCATGCCGCTGGTCTGGGGCCGCGACCCCGACGTGCGCTACGTCCGGGCGAGCGACGAGCACGGCAACCTCGCCGTCGCGCCGGAGACGCGCGACCCGCCGCGGCTCGGCGAGAAGCTGCGCCTCGTGCCCGGGCACTGCGACCCGACGGTGGACCGCTACGACTGGTATGTCGGCGTGCGCGCCGGCCGCGTGGAGTGCCTGTGGCCGGTGGCGGCGCGCGGGGCGATGGCGTAGGGCCGGTCGCGGACGGCCGGCCCCGTCACAGCTCGGCCTCCTCGAACACGCGGCGCACGTCGCCGCGCCAGGCGCCCCGGTAGCGCGCGAGCCAGCGGTCGGCGCGCGTCAGCCCGCTCGCCACGATCTCGTCGAGCGGCGCGAGGTAGAGGTCCTCGCCGAGGCCGCGCGCCTTCAGGCCGTCGCGCGCGATCGCCACCGCGTCGCGGGCGACCTCGCGCACGCTGCGGCCGCGGATAGTGGCGTGCAGCGCCTCGCGCGGCACGGCGGCGCGCAGCGCGCGGATCTCCTCCACGGTCCAGCCGCGCACCAGGGCGGCGGCCGCCTTGCGCGCGGCGCCGTCGTAGAGCAGCCCGACCCAGAAGGCCGGCAGCGCCACCAGCATCGCCGGATCGCCCGCGTCCGCCCCGCGCATCTCGATGTAGCGCTTGAGGCGGACGTCGGTGAACACCGTGGTCACGTGGTCGGCGAAGTCGCCCATGGTGGCGCGCTCCCCGGGCAGCACGTCCAGGCGCCCCTCCATGAAAACGCGGAAGCTCGCCCCCGCGGCGTCCAGCCACTTGCCCTCGCGCATCACGAAGTACATCGGCACGTCGAGCACGTACTGCGCGAAGCGCTCGAAGCCGAAGCCGTCCTCGAACACCACCGCGGGGACGCCGGTGCGGTCGGGGTCGGTGTCGGTCCAGACCTGGGCGCGGTAGGAGCGGAACCCGTTGGGCCGGCCCTCGGTGAAGGGGGAGTTGGCGAACAGCGCCGTCGCCACCGGCTGCAGGGCGAGGCTGATCCGCATCTTCTCGACCATGTCGGCCTCGGAGCCGTAGTCGAGGTTGACCTGCACCGTGCAGGTGCGGGTCATCATGTCGAGGCCGAGATTGCCGACCTTCGGCATGTAGGCGCGCATGATCGCGTAGCGGCCCTTGGGCATCCAGGGCATCGCCTCGCGCGTCGCCAGCGGGTGGAAGCCGAGCGCGATGAAGCCGATGCCGAGCGGCCCGGCCACCTCGTGCACCTCGCGCAGGTGGGTGCCGAGTTCGACCCGCGTCGCGTGCAGGTCCGCCACCGCGTCGCCCGAAAGCTCGAGCTGGCCCGCGGGCTCGAGGCTGACCGAGGCGCCGCCGCGCCGGAGGCCGATCAGGTTGCCGTTGTCGAGGATCGGCGTCCAGCCCTTCGCGGCCAGCCCCTCGAGCAGCGCGCGGATGCCGTCCGGCGCGTAGGGCGGCGCGGCCAGGGTGTCGCGCCGGAAGCCGAATTTCTCGTGCTCCGTGCCGATGCGCCACTCCGATTGCGGCTTGGAGCCCTTCTCGAACCATTCGGCAAGCTGCCGCGCCGACTCGATCGGGGTGAGATCCGCCTCTCCCGGATTCGACATCAAGCCCTTCCAAAGCGCGCGGCTGGCCGGCGTGCGGGCGCGTCACCCGAGCGGCAGCGGCGGGTTGTGAAGCGGTGGCTTATATGGTCCCCGTCCAGTCCCCCGCCAGCGCCTGCAGCGCCGCGAGGCCGGCGACCACCGCCGTCTCGGCCCGCAGGATGCGCGGGCCGAGGGCGACCGTCGAAACAAAGGGGCGGCGGCGCAGATCGTCAAGCTCCGCGCTCTCGAAGCCGCCCTCCGGACCGACCAGCCAGCCGAAGGGCGGCCGCAGCCCGATGCCGGCCACGACGCGCGCGAGCGGCGGCGAGGCGCGCCGTTCGTCGCCGGCGAGCAGGGGCACCGCCGGGTCCCACCCGTCCAGCACGGCGTGCAGCGGCGCGGGATCGGCGAGGCGCGGCACCGTCAGGCGGCCGCACTGCTCCGCCGCCTCGCGCGCGATGGCGGCGAGGCGCGAGGTGTTGACGCGGCCGGCGACGGTGCGGCGGGTGAACACGGGCTGGATCAGCGCGGCGCCGAGCTCGGTCGCCTTCTCGGCGATCCAGTCCATCGCGTCGCGCTTGATCGCGGCGACCAGCAGGCGGATGTCGGGCTCCGGCGCCGCGGGACGGAGCTGGCGCTCCACCACGAAGGCGGCCCGGTCCTTGCGCAGCGCGGCGATGCGCGCGGCCCACTCGCCGTCGCGGCCGTTGAACAGGCGGACCGGATCGCCCACGGCGCGGCGCAGCACCGTGCCGAGGTAGTGGGCCTGGCCGGGGGCGGCGGCGAGTTCCGCGCCGGCTCCGAGCGGCGCGTCGAGATGGAGGCGAGGTGGGGTGGACATGGCGGCTCCGGCGGCGACATTACTCCGCCCCGTGCGAGGCTTCACCGACATCCGCGCCGAGGGCTGGGTCGCGCGCCTGCCGCCCGCCTGGCGGCCCTACGCGCTGCTCGCCCGCTTCGACCGGCCGATCGGCGCCTGGCTGCTGTTCCTGCCCGGGCTCTGGGCGATCTGCCTGGCGGCGCCGGGCTGGGCGGAGGGGGTGCGGCTGACGCTGCTCTTCGCCCTCGGCGCGCTGGTCATGCGCGGCGCGGGCTGCGTGGTGAACGACCTGTGGGACCGCGACCTCGACCGGCGCGTGGCGCGCACGGCGGGGCGTCCGCTCGCCTCCGGCGCAGTGACGCCGCGGCAGGCGCTGGCGTTCCTCGCCGCGCTCTCGGCGGTGGGGCTCCTGGTCCTGCTGCAGCTCAACGCGGCGGCGATCGCGCTCGGCGTGCTCTCGCTCGTGCCGGTCGCGCTCTATCCGCTGGCCAAGCGCGTGACCGACTTCCCGCAATTGGTGCTCGGCCTCACCTTCGGCTGGGGCGCGCCGCTCGGCCATGCGGCCGTGACGGGCGGCGTGGACGCGGTGACGGCGGCGCTCTACGCGGCCGCGATCGCCTGGATCCTCGGCTACGACACGATCTACGCCCACCAGGACCGCGAGGACGACGCCCTGGTCGGCATCCGCTCGACCGCGCTCCGCTTCGGCGAGCGCACGCGGCCCTTCCTTGCCGCCTGCTACGCGGCGACGGTCGCGCTGCTCGCGCTCGCCGGCTGGCTCGCCGGGCTCGGCTGGCCGTTCTTCGCGGCGCTGGCGCTGCCGGCGGCGCTGCTGGCGCGGCAGGTGGCCGTGCTCGACATCCGCGACCCGGCGCACTGCCTGCGGCTGTTCAAGGCGAACCGCGAGGTCGGGCTTGCGGTCGCGCTCGCCATCCTGCTGGGGCGCGCGTGACGGACGCGGCCGAGGCCTTCATCCGCGCCCACACCGCCGTCGCGCGCGCGCCGCTCGTGCCGGAGATCGCGCTCCATCTTGCGACCGAGGTCACGCCGATCTGGCAGGCGACGGAGGCGTGGCTGTCCCAGGCGAACGTCGCGCCGCCCTTCTGGGCCTTCGCCTGGCCCGGCGGGCAGGCGCTGGCGCGGCTGCTGCTCGACGAGCCGGCGCGCGTCGCGGGCAGGCGCGTGCTCGACTTCGCCGCGGGCTGCGGCATCGGCGCGATCGCCGCCGCCCGCGCCGGGGCGGCGCGGGTCGAGGCCGCGGAGATAGATCCCCTCGCCGCCGCGGCGGTCCGCCTCAACGCGGCGCTGAACGGCGTCGCGGTCGCGGTGGTGGCGGCGGACCTGGTCGGCGCCGCCTGCCGCTGGGACACGGTGCTCGCCGGCGACGTCTGCTACGAGGCGCCGATGACGCGCCGCATCCTGCCCTGGCTGCGCGGCCTCGCCGCCGCCGGGGCGGAGGTGCTGCTCGCCGATCCGGGCCGCGCCTACCTGCCGCGCGAGGGGCTGGCGCCTCTCGCCCGCTACGCCGTGCCGACGACGCGCGAGCTCGAGGACCGCGAGGAGCGCGCGGTCACGGTCCATCGCCTGCTGCCCGCCGGCGCGTGAGGGCGAGGAGCGCGCCGGCCTGGACGGCCGGGCGGCAGGGAAGGGCAGGCCGCCATGCGCCTCGCCGCCGCGCGGGCGTTCGCGTCGCGGCAGGACAGCCACGGCAGCGCCGGGCGCTGCCGGGGCGGCGCGGAGCGCCACGGCGAGCGGGTCAGCCGCTCCGACGCGGCGCTGCGACGCCCAGGGGCGGCAAGCCGGCAGCACGGAACGGGGCCTCGGCGGCGGGCGGCGCCCCGTGCCGCTCCCCGGTGCCGGCGCCGCGCTCGCGCGGACCGACGCCGCCGCCAAGCGGGCCCGCGCCGGACCGGCCCGGCGGGCGCGCCGGTCAGATCACGATCCCGCCGTCCACGTGCAGCATCTGTCCGGTGATGTAGCCCGCGGCGGGCGAGGCGAGGAAGGCGACGGCGTGCGCCACCTCCTCCGGCGTGCCGAGGCGGCGCAGCGGGATGCGCGCGAGCGTCGCCTGCCACTGCGCCTCGCTCAGCGCGGCGTGCGCGCCCGGGTCCTTGCGCGTGTAGCCGGGGACCACGGCGTTCACCGTGACCTCCGGCGCCCACTCGATCGCGAGCGCCTTCACCAGCGCCTCCACCGCCGCCTTCGCCGCCGCCGAGGCGGGGAAGGTCGGGGTGTCGCTGCGGAAGAGGTGGGCGACGAAGGAGGAGACGGCGATGAGGCGGGGATCGCGCCCCGCCGCGAGGTGCGGCCGCGCGGCCCGGGCGAGGCGCAGGAAGGCCCAGGCGATGGCGTCCTGGCTGCGGGCGAAGTCGGCGTCCGTCAGGCGCTCGACCGGGGTGCGGTCGGCGAAGCCGGCGTTGGAGACCAGCACGTCCAGCCCGCCGAGCGCCTCGGCCGCCTCCTCCACCAGCCGCGCCGGCGCCGCCGCCTCGGCGAGGTCGGCGAGCAGCACCACCGCCCGCGCGCCGCGCTCGCGCACCGCCGCCGCCGTGCGCTCGGCGCCCGCGCGGTTGGCGCGGGTGTGGACGGCGATGGCGGCCCCGGGGGCGGCGAGGGCCCGGCACGTCGCGGCGCCGATGCCGCTGGCGGCGCCGGTCACGAGGATTTTGCGTTGCAACATGATTCATCCGCCTCGCGGAATGCGCCATCATGGGACGGCGACGCTGCTCGCCACAACCGCACAAGGGAGGGACGCGATGAAGACGCTTTCGCGCCGCGGCCTGTTCGGCGCGGCCTGCCTGGCCTGCGGCGGGGCGCATCTCGGCCTGCGCGCGACCCCGGCGCAGGCGCAGGCGGGCTGGTCCCCGCCGCCGTCGAGCCAGCGCTGCCCCTCGCGCTTCGGGCCGCAGGACCGGCGCGGTTACATGAACCTGCTCGACAACGAGAAGCGCCAGGCCGCGGCACGCCTCATCCGCCAGGGGACCGTGATCGAGCTCGGCCGGAAACTGGAGCCGACCATGCCGTTCTTCGGCACGCGGCGCTTCGACATGCACCTCAAGCGCACCTTCATGAACCCGCAGCCGAACCGCCGCGGCTCGAACGAGGAGATCGTCATCACCGAGATCGGGCAGGTCGGCACGCAGCTCGACGCCTTCCCGCACCAGACCATCGGCGAGGAGGTGTACAACTGCGTCAAGTACGAGGACATCGCGACGCGCAGCGGGTTCCGCGAGATGGGCGTGGACGGCGTCGGCACGGTCTTCACCCGCGGCGTGCTGATCGACGTCGCCGGGCTGAAGGGCCAGCGCACGCTGCCGATGGGCTACGAGATCACGGTGGACGACCTGCAGCAGGCGCTCTCGCGCCAGAACACCCGGATCGAGCGCGCCGACGCGGTGGTCATCAACACCGGCTGGGGCCACCTCTGGGGCACCGACAACGCGCAGTACGTCCGCGGCTGCCCGGGGATCGGCATCGCCGCGGCCGAGTGGATCATCCGCCAGGAGCCGGTGCTGATCGGCTCCGACAACTGGCCGGTCGAGGTGGCGCCGAACCCGGACCCCAACGCCAGCCTGCCGGTGCACCAGATCGCGCTGGTCGTGCACGGCGTGCATCTCCTCGAGAACATGAAGCTCGACGAGCTGGCCGAGCGGCGGATCTACGAGTTCTGCTTCATCATGCAGCCACTCAAGATCGTCGGCGGCACCGGCTCGACCGTCGCGCCGAGCGCGATGATCTGAGCCGCCGGAACCGGGGCCCGCGCCGGGCGGGCCCCGGCTTGCGCCGCCGCCGCGCCGCCCGCATCCTCCGGCGCCGCTTCGCCTTGGGGGGATTCGCGCGTGACGCTGACGGTGCTCGAGCCCGAGGGGCTTTATCCCGACACATTGCTGGAGCAGGAGGTGATGGGCTCCGGGGTCCGCATCCTCCGCGGCAACGCGCGCGCGAGCCTCGCCGAGCTGCCCGACTCCCTCTGCGCCGAGGCGGACGGGCTGATGACGCTGCGCCTCGCCGTGCCTGGCGAGCAGCTCGCCCGCTTCCCGCGCCTCAGGGTCGTGGTGCGCATGGGGGTGGGCTACGACCGCGTGGACCGCGCCGCCTGCGCCGCGCGCGGCATCACCGTCTGCAACGTGCCGGACTACGGCACGCAGGAGGTGGCGGAGTTCGCGGTCCTGCTGGCGGTGGCGCTGCGCCGCGGCCTCGCGCTCTACCACGACGGCCAGCGCGCCGAGCCGCCCGCGCCCTGGGGCGTGACGCCCTCGCCGCTGGTGCGCCGGCTGGAGGGGCAGACCTTCGGCATCCTCGGCCTCGGCCGCATCGGCACCGCGGCGGCGCTGCGCGCGAAGGCGATGGGCTTCCGCGTGGTGTTCTTCGACCCCCATCTGCCCAACGGCGCCGACCGCGCGATCGGCGTCCGGCGCGCGCGCACGCTGGAGGAGCTGCTCGCCCAGTCCGACGTGTTCTCGATCCACACGCCGCTGACGCGCGCCACGCGCGGCCTGATCGGCGAGCGCGAGCTGCGCCTGCTGCCGCGCGGCGCGGTGGTGGTGAACACGGCGCGCGGGCCGATCCTCGACCTCGACGCGCTGGAGCGGGCCCTGCGCGACGGCCACCTCGCCGGCGCCGGGCTCGACGTGCTGCCGGAGGAGCCGCCGCGCGAGCCGCTGCCCTCGCTGCTCCGCGCCTACCGGGCGCGCGAGCCCTGGCTCCTCGGCCGCCTCATCGTCACCCCGCACATCGCCTTCCACACGCCGGAGGCGTGGGAGGACATCCGCCGCAAGAGCGCCGAGACCATGCGCGACGTGCTGGTGGAGGGGAAGCGGACGAACGTGATCCCGCCCGAGGCGGAGTGAGCGGGTGGCCCGCGGCTATCGCTCCGCGGCCGTCTCCTGGAGCCTGCGGCCCTCCGCAGCCGGCGGCCCGGGAGGCACCGGCAGGCTGAGCACGAAGGTGGCCCCGCCGCCCGGCGTCTCCTCCGCCCGCATGGCGCCGCCATGGGTGCCGGCCACGGCGCGGCAGAGCGCGAGGCCGACCCCGGTTCCCACCCCGTCCGGCTTGGTGGTGAAGAACGGGCCGAAGATCCGTTCGCGCAATTCCGGCGGGATGCCGGGGCCGCTGTCGGCGACCCGCAGCTCGACCGTGCCGCCCGCCCGCCGGGCGGAGATCGCCAGCCGGCGCGGCCGCCCCGCCGCGGCCGCGCCGTCGCCCCCGGCGCCGAGCCCTTCGAGCGCGTGCTGGGCATTGGCCACCAGGTTCGCCACCACATGCGCGATCTGGTCGGGATCGCCGCGCAGCTTCGGCAGGCCGTCCGGCAGGTCGAGCTCGAGCGCGATCCCCGCCGCGCGCAGCCCGTAGCCCGCGAGGTCGAGCCCGGACCGCACCGCGTCCGCCAGGTCGAAGACCTCGCGCCGCTGCGCGCGGCGCCGCGCGCTCGCCATCAGGCTGGCGACGATCCGGCCGCAGCGCTGCGCCGCCTCGCGCACCGCCTCGGCGCGCGCGGCGAGCGGCGTGCCCTCCGCCTCCTCGGCGAGCAGCAGCGCCTGGGCGGCGACGACGGCGAGCGGGTTGTTGATCTCGTGCGCGACGCCGGCGAGGAGCGAGGCGGTGGTGGAGAGCTGCTCGGCCCGGCGCAGCGCGTCGCGCTGGGCGCGGCGGGCGCGCTCGGCCTCGTGCCGCGCGGTGATGTCGGTGTAGGTGGAGACGATGCAGCCGTCGGGCAGCCGCCGGCGACGGATCTCCAGACACACCCCGTCGGAACGCAGGTCCTCCTCGACCGAATCGGTCGCGCCGAGGATGCGCGCGACGCGCTCGGCGACGAGCGTCCCGGCATCGGCGTCGCGCCGGTCGTGCGCGGAACGGATCCCGCGCGCGAGGCGGTCGCGCACGAACGCCGCGATCGGGGTGCCGGGGCGGCCGAGCTCGGCCGGGAAGCCGAACAGGTCGAGGAAGCCCTTGTTGCACAGGATCAGCCGGCCTTCGGGATCCATGATGCTCACCCCGTCGCCGATGCTCGAGAGGATCGTCTCGAGCTGGGCCGTGCGGCGGGCGAGGTCCTCCTCGCGGGCCTTCAGCTCGGTGAGATCGCGCATGAACACGGCGAAGCCCTCGATGCTGCCGTCGTCGGCGCGCTTCGGGGCGAAGACCCAGCTGACGTATTTCCGCCCGTTCCTGCGGTAGTCGATCCAGCCCTCCTCCTTCACCGTCTCGCCGGCGAGGGCGCGGAGGGCGAGCGGGTCGAGCCGGCGCTTCACCTCGGGCCCGACCAGCTCGCCGGTGGTCCGGCCGATGATGGCCTCCGGCTTCCGGCCGGCGAACGCGCTGAATTCGCGGTTGACGAAGCGGTAGCGGAAGTCGCGGCCGATCAGGCAGATGCGCGCGGGGATGGCATCCAGGATCTCCTCGAGCTGGCGGCCGCGCCGCTCGAGCTCCTCCTGTCGCCGCATCGCCTCCGTGAGGTCGCTGGTGATGACCATGTAGGCGGTGATCGCCCCGCGCGGCCCGAGCACCGGCGCGTAGATCCGGTCCACGTAGCGCCGCCGCGGCGGGGCCGCGGGGTCGTCGTGGTTGACGTATTCGATCCAGCCCTGCCAGCGGTGCGTCTCGCCCGCCAGCGCGCGGCGGCCGAGCGGCGCGATGCGCCGCGCCGTGGCGCGGCCGAGCATGTCGGCGACCGTCGTGCCGAGGATCTCCTCGCGCCGCAGGCCGAGGAAGGCGCACATCTCGGCGTTGACGTAGATGTGCCGGCGGCGGCGATCCATCACCGCGATGCGCACCGGGGCGGCGTCGAGCACCGCGGCGAGAGTGGCGGGGTCGAGCCGCGGCATCGGCTGCGCCGTGCCGCTCCTCGCCCGCTTCCCCGGCGGCGCCGGGGCGCAGCACGGGCCTGTGCGCCGCGGCGCACCGCGCGCAGGCTTCCCCGCCTGCGCGCCGGCCGGGGGGGCGCGGGGATCAGTGTTCCGCCGCCGGGTCGAAGACATAGCCGGCTCCCCGCACGGTCCTGATAACGCTGGGCTGGTCCGGGATGGTCTCGATCTTGCGCCGGATCCGCGCGATGCGGACGTCGATGGAGCGGTCGAAGTGCTCCTCGCCGCGCGGGTGCGCGAGCTCGAGCAGCGTCTCGCGGCTCAGCACGCGGCCGGGCCGTTCGGCGAAGGCGCGCAGCAGGGCGAACTCGCTCGGCCCCAGCGGGATCTCGTTGCCGTCGGCGCCGATCAGGCGGCGCGCGTCGAGGTCGAGCTGCGTGCGGCCCATGCGGACGCGGCGCGTCGGCGCGGGCTGCGGCGTCGCCGCGCCGGGGGCGGCCTGTGTCCGCGCCGTGCCGCCCGCCGGTGCGGAGGCCGCTGCCGCCGCCTGCTGCCCCGCGAGGCGCGCCGCCTCGCGGCGACGCAGCACGGCGCGCAGCCGGGCCAGCAGCTCGCGCAGATCGGCCGGCTTCGCCACGTAGTCGTCGGCCCCGACCTCCAGCCCGACGACGCGGTCCACCACGTCGCCGGCCGCCGTCAGCATGACGATGCCGATGTCGCCGAACTCGCCGGCGCGCAGCGAACGCGCGATGGAGAGCCCGTCCTCGCCGGGCATGGCGATGTCGAGCAGGACGAGGTCCGCCGGGCGCTCGCGGAGCGCCGCGCGCAACTGCTGCCCGTTCCCGGCGCACCGCACGGCGAAGCCGTGGCGGGTGAGGTACTCGCCGACGGCATCGCGCAGGGCCCGTTCGTCGTCCACGACGACGATCTCCGGCTGGTCCGCCATTCTGTTTCCTCCGCCCTGTCGTTCCCGGCCTGGCGCTCCGCCCAGGGGCGGACCCGGCGGGCGAAACAGAAGAAACAATTCGCGAAACCGGCGCAATCCTCCGCGCAGGGGCGCCACACGACATCGTGTGCTCGCCGCCGGGCAAGAGGCATCCCGCGATCCACGGCCGGGAGCGACCGCGCCGCGCCGAACGGCGGCGGGCGCAGCGAGGGGAACACCGATGTCCGGGGCCGTCAACCGCGCCGCTTCCGGAAGGCGAGCATCCCTCCCTGCCGCGGCCGCTCGCCTGCAGGCGGCGAGGCTGCGCAGCCGTGCGCGCAACCCCCGCGACAGGAGCGCGCAGCCGGGACTCCCGTCCGCGCGAGGGACGAGCCATGCCGCGGCCGGGCCGCCTTCCGGCCGCGGCATCCTGCGCCGCGCCCGATGGGGGCGCGCCGGCCGGCGTTGACAGTCCCGCTCGCGGCCTCGCACTTTCCCGGGCCGCAAACGGGGAAGCACGCCATGGCCGGTGCCGACCAGACCCAGAAGAAGTTCCGCCTGCGCAGCCAGCGCTGGTTCGACGATCCGGACGATCCGGGCATGACGGCGCTCTACACCGAGCGCTACCTCAATTTCGGCCTCACGCGCGGCGAACTGCAGTCCGGCAAGCCGATCATCGGCATCGCCCAGACCGGCAGCGACCTCGCCCCCTGCAACCGGCACCACCTCGACCTCGCGCAGCGGGTCAAGGAGGGCGTGCGCGACGCCGGCGGCATTCCGCTCGAATTCCCGATCCATCCGATCCAGGAGACCGGCAAGCGGCCGACCGCGGCGCTCGACCGCAACCTCGCCTATCTCTCGCTGGTCGAGGTGCTGCACGGCTACCCGATCGACGGCGTGGTGCTGACCACGGGCTGCGACAAGACCACCCCCGCCTGCCTGATGGGCGCGGCGACGGTGAACATCCCGGCGATCGTGCTCTCCGGCGGGCCGATGCTGGACGGGCACTACAAGGGCCGCCTCACCGGCTCCGGCACCATCGTCTGGGAGGCGCGCAAGCGCCTCGCCGCCGGCGATCTGGACTACGAGGGCTTCATGGAGCTGGTGGCCTCGAGCGCCACCAGCATCGGCCACTGCAACACCATGGGCACGGCGCTCTCGATGAACTCGCTCGCCGAGGCGCTGGGGATGAGCCTGCCGGGCTGCGCCGCCATCCCCGCCCCCTACCGCGAGCGCGGGCAGATGGCCTACGCGACGGGCCGGCGCATCGTCGAGATGGTGCACGCCAACCTGCGCCCGTCCGACATCATGACGCGCCAGGCCTTCGAGAACGCGATCGTGGTGGCGAGCGCGATCGGCGCGAGCACCAACTGCCCGCCGCACATCATCGCCATCGCCCGCCACATGGGGGTGGAGCTCGCGATCGAGGACTGGGACCGCATCGGCCACGACGTCCCGCTGCTGGTGGACTGCCAGCCGGCGGGCCGCTTCCTCGGCGAGGCCTTCCACCGCGCCGGCGGCGTGCCGGCGGTGATGCGCGAGCTTCTGCGCGCCGGGCGGCTGCACGGCGGGGCGCTGACCGTCACCGGCCGGACGGTCGCCGAGAACCTTGCCGCCGTGGGCGAGCCGGACCGCGAGGTGATCCGCCCCTACGACCGCCCGCTGAAGGAGCGCGCCGGCTTCGTCATCCTCGGCGGCAACATCTTCGACAACGCGGTGATGAAGGTGAGCGTCATTGACGAGGCCTTCCGCCGCCGCTTCCTCTCCGACCCGCCGGACGTGTTCGAGGGCAAGGTCGTGGTGTTCGAGGGGCCGGAGGACTACCACGCGCGCATCGAGGACCCGGGCCTCGGCATCGACGAGCGCACCGTGCTGGTGATCCGCAACTGCGGTCCCGTCGGCTATCCCGGCAGCGCCGAGGTGGTGAACATGCAGCCGCCGGCGGCGCTGATCAAAGCCGGGATCGAGGCGCTGCCGACCATGGGCGACGGGCGGCAGAGCGGCACCTCCGGCAGCCCCTCGATCCTCAACGTCACGCCGGAGGCGGCGGTGGGGGGCGGGCTGGCGCTGCTGCGGACCGGCGATCCGATCCGCATCGACATCAGGGCGCGGCGCGTGGACGTGCTGATCCCGGAGGCCGAGCTCGCGGCGCGGCGGGCCGCGTGGCGGCCGCCGCAACTCCTCAACAAGACGCCGTGGGAGGAGATCTTCCGCAGCCTGGTCGGCCAGCTCGGCACCGGCATGTGCCTGGAGCCGGCGACGATGTACCTCAACATCCTGGAGACGCGGGGCGAGAGCCGGCACAACCACTGAGTTGACGCGCGGCCGGGCCCGCCCGTAGAGCGGGCAGGCGGACGGGATCGCGGAGGGAAGGAATGGCCGGCAGGCTCGCGGGCAAGCGGTGTTTCGTGACGGCGGCCGGCCAGGGCATCGGCCGCGCCACCGCGCTCGCCTTCGCCGCCGAGGGGGCGGAGGTGGTCGCGACCGACGTGGAGGCGGCGAAGCTCGCCGATCTCGGCGCGCGGCCGGGCGTGAGCACCGCGCGGCTCGACGTGCGCGACGCCGCGGCGATCGAGGCGGCCGCGAGGGACGCGGGGGCGGTGGACGTGCTGTTCAACTGCGCCGGCGTCGTGCACCAGAACACGGCGCTGAGCTGGACGGAGGCGGAGTGGGACCTCGCCTTCGACCTCAACGTGCGGTCCATGGCGCGCACGATCCGCGCCTTCCTGCCGGGCATGCTGGCGCGCGGCCGCGGCAGCATCGTCAACATGGCCTCCGCCGCCTCCAGCGTGAAGGGGGTGGCGAACCGCTTCGTCTACGGTGCGACCAAGGCCGCGGTGATCGGGCTGACCAAGAGCGTCGCGGCGGACTTCGTGACGCGCGGCATCCGCTGCAACTGCATCTGTCCGGGCACGGTGGACACGCCCTCGCTCGCCGAGCGCATCGCCGCCAACGCGGCGCAGGCCGGGGGCGTCGAGCAGGCGCGCGCGGCCTTCGTCGCGCGCCAGCCGATGGGCCGGCTCGCGCGGCCGGAGGAGATCGCGGCGCTCGCCGTCTATCTCGCCGCCGACGAGAGCGCCTTCGTCACCGGGCAGGCCATTGTCATTGACGGCGGCTGGACGAATTGATGGGAACCGAGGGGGAACCGCACGGATGAAGCTGCTGCGCTACGGCCCGAAGGGGCAGGAGAAGCCCGGAATGCTCGACGCCGAGGGCGCGATCCGCGACCTCTCGGGCGTGATCGCCGACCTCCGGGGGGAGGCGCTGTCGCCCGAAGGGCTCCGGCGGCTCGCGGCGCTCGATCCCGGCGCGCTGCCGAAGATCGCGGGCCAGCCGCGGCTCGGCCCGCCGGTCGCCGGCATGACCAACTTCGTCTGCATCGGCCTCAACTACGCCGACCACGCGGCCGAGACCGGGGCGGCGATCCCCAAGGAGCCGATCGTGTTCCTCAAGTCGCTCGGCGCGCTGTGTGGCCCGAACGACGACGTCGTCATCCCGCGCGGCTCGACCAAGACCGACTGGGAGGTGGAGCTCGCCGTCGTCATCGGCCGGACCGCCCGCTACGTGCCGGAGGCGGAGGCGCTCGACTACGTCGCCGGCTACACCATCTGCAACGACGTCTCCGAGCGCGAATGGCAGCTCGAGCGCGGCGGGAGCTGGGACAAGGGCAAGGGCTTCGACACCTTCGGCCCGCTCGGCCCGTGGCTGGTGACCAGGGACGAGGTGCCGGACCCGCAGGACCTCGCCATGTTCTGCGAGGTGGACGGGCAGCGGATGCAGGACGGCTCGACCCGCACCATGATCTTCGGCGTGGCGAAGCTGGTGAGCTATGTCAGCCACTGCATCACGCTGCATCCGGGCGACGTCATCAGCACCGGCACGCCGCCCGGCGTCGGCCTGGGCAAGAAGCCGGCGCCGGTCTTCCTCCGCCCCGGGCAGACGATGCGGCTCGGCATCGCCGGGCTGGGCGAGCAGGTGCAGCGGGTGGTGGCGGCGGAGTGAGCGCCATGCGCAGGGTGGCCCGCGGGCTGCTCCTGGCCGCGCTCGGCCTGTCGCTGGCGCCGGCGGCGCAGGCGCAGCAGCGCGCGGCGCGGCCGGCGCCGCGGGAGACCCTCGCTGCCGCGGTGGACCGCGAGATGCGCGGCTGCATCGGCACCGTGCGCGAGGTGCCGCGCTACCTGGAGTGCCTGGACCGGCAGAACGCGGCGCTCGAGCAGCGCCTGGCCCAGGCGATGGAGCGGCTGCAGGCGGCGATGGAGCCGCCCGAGCGCGGCGCCGCCTTCGCCGAGGTGCAGGCGGCCTGGGCCGCCTACCGGCAGAAGCACTGCGACTTCGTCGGCACCTCGCAGAGCCTCGGCGAGCGGGCGCCGGTCGAGCGCGCCGCCTGCTACCTGCACTTCGCCATCGCGCGCATCGAGGAGCTGGAGGCGGCGCTGCGGCCGCCGCCGCAGCAGGACCGGCCGCCGGGCCAAGCGCCGCGCGGCGGGCGCTGAGAGCGGATCGCGGACGGCCGGGAACGGCCGGGAGCGGGAATCCGCGCGCCGGACGACGCGCCGGCGCCGTTGCCGCGCGCACCGCCGGGCGGAAGCGGCTCCAGCGGCCCGGGCCCGGCACGGGAGGGGAGGGGCGGGGACCGCGTCCCCGTCCCGCTCACATCGTCGCCCCGATCGTCCAGGGCGCGAACTCGGCGCCGCCGAAGCCGAGCTTCTCGCTCTTCGTCCGCTCGCCGCTCGCCACGCGCAGCATCAACTCGAAGATCCGCTCGCCGCACTGCGCGACCGTCTCCTCGCCGCCGAGGATGGTGCCGCAGTCGAGGTCCATGTCCTCGCGCATCCGCTCGTAGAGCGGCGTGTTGGTGGCGAGCTTGATCGAGGGCGCGGGCTTGCAGCCGAAGACGCTGCCGCGGCCGGTGGTGAAGCAGACCAGGTTGGCGCCGCCCGCGACCTGCCCGGTCGCCGCCACCGGGTCGTAGCCGGGCGTGTCCATGAAGACGAAGCCCTTCGCGGTGACCGGCTCGGCGTAGCGGTACACCTCGACCAGGTTGGTCGTGCCCGCCTTGGCCATGGCGCCGAGCGACTTCTCGAGGATCGTCGTCAGGCCGCCCGCCTTGTTGCCGGGGGAGGGATTGGCGTCCATCTCCGCGCCCTCGCGCGCCGTGTACTCCTCCCACCAGCGCATCAGCGCGACCAGCTTCTCGCCGACCTCGCGGCTCACAGCGCGGCGCGTCAGCAGGTGCTCGGCGCCGTAGGTCTCGGGCGTCTCGGAGAGGATCACCGTGCCGCCGTGCCGCACCACGAGGTCGCTCGCCGCGCCGAGCGCGGGGTTGGCCGTGATCCCCGAATAGCCGTCCGAGCCGCCGCACTGCAGCGCGACGATCAGCTCGCTGGCCGGCACCGTCTCGCGCCGCACGGCGTTGGCCTCGTCGAGCACCTCGCGCACGAAGGCCATGCCGGCCTCGATCGTGGCGCGCGCGCCGCGCTCCTGGATGTCCATCACCCGCAGGCGGCCGGCGAGGCGCTGTTCCTCCAGCATCGGGCCGAGCTGGTTGACCTCGCAGCCGAGGCCGATCGCGATCACATGGCTGAAGTTCGGATGCCGCGCGTAGCCGGCGAGGGTGCGCCGGAGCAGCTTCAGCGGCTCGCCCATGGTCATGCCGCAGCCGGTCTTGTGCGTCAGCGCCACCACGCCGTCCACGTTCGGCCAGGCGGCGAGCGGATCGGCGCCGGTGATCGGGTTGCGCTCGAACTGCCGCGCGATCAGCTCCGCGACATGGGCCGAGCAGTTCACGCTGGTGAGGATGCCGATGTAATTGCGCGTCGCCACGCGCCCGTCGGCGCGGCGGATGCCCTGGAAGGTGGCGGGGACGGGCAGCGGCTCGGTCGGGCGCGCGTCCGCGCCGAAGGCGTAGTCCCTGGCGAAGTCGCCCATCGCGCAGTTGTGCGTGTGCACCCACTCGCCGGGTGCGATGGGTCGCGTGGCGAAGCCGATGATCTGGCCGTAGCGGCGGATCGGCTCGCCGGCCGCGTGCGGCCGCAGGGCGACCTTGTGGCCCGGCGGGATCCGCCGCTCGCCCACGCGCAGGCCCTCGGCGAGGGCGGCGCCCGGGGCCAGGGCGGTGCGGGCGATCGCCACCCCGTCCTCGGGATGGAGGCGGATCACGGGCGGCAGGGCGGGGGCGTCCATCGGGCGGGGTCCTGGGCCTGGGCGTGCGACGGTGGCGCGCATCCTAGCGGGCCTGCCGCAGCGGGCCAGCCCGGCGCCGGGGCGCGGCCTCAGGCCGGGGAAGGCAGCCCTTGCGCGCGCCGGATCGCCTCCAGCAGGCCCGCCGTCGAGCTGTCATGCGCCCCGGCGCGCGGCCCGCGCTCCAGTTCCTCCGCGAGCGGCGCGGCGAGCCGCTTGCCCAGTTCCACGCCCCACTGGTCGAAGGCGTTCACGTCCCATAGCGCCGCCAGCGCGAACACCTTGTGCTCGTAGAGCGCGACGAGCTGGCCGAGCGTGCCGGCGTCGAGATGCGGCAGCAGGATGGTGAGGCTCGGGCGGTCGCCCGGGAAGACGCGGTGCGGCAGCAGGCGCGCGATCTCCGCCTCCGGCAGCCCCGCGGCCGCCATCTCGGCGCGCGCCTCCTCGGCGCTCCGGCCGCGCAGCAGCGCCTCGGCCTGGGCGAGGCCGTTGGCGAGCAGGGCGCGGTGGCTCTCGGCGTGCGGATGGTCGGGCCGGGCGATCAGGATGAAGTCCACCGGCACCGGCGTCGTGCCCTGGTGGACGAGCTGCATGAAGCTGTGCTGGGCGTTGGTGCCCGGCTCGCCGAACACCACCGGCCCGGTCGCGCGCGCGACCGGCGCGCCGGCCAGCGTCACCCGCTTGCCGAGGCTCTCCATCTCGAGCTGCTGCAGATGCGCGGGCAGCCGCGCCAGCCGCTCGTCGTAGGGCAGCACCGCGCGGGCCGGGTAGCCGAGCGCGTTGACGTGCCACGCCTCCACCAGCGCCATCAGCACCGGCACGTTGCGCTCGAGCGGCGCGCCGAGGAAGTGCTCGTCCATCGTCCGCGCGCCGGCGAGCAGCCGCTCGAACGCGCTCCACCCCAGCGCGAGCGCGAGCGACAGCCCGACCGCCGACCAAAGCGAGAACCGCCCGCCGACCCAGTCGCGGAAGCCGAACACCCGCGCCGGGGCGATGCCGAACGCCCCGGTCGCCTCCAGGTTGGTGGACATGGCGGCGAGGTGGAGCGGGGCCTGCTCCTCGCCCAGCGCCGCGGCGAGCCACGCGCGCACCAGGCGCGCGTTCAGCAGCGTCTCCTGCGTGGTGAAGGTCTTGGAGGCCACCAGCACCAGCGTCCGCGCCGGGTCGAGCCGCGGCCGCAGCGCTTCCCAGGCATGGGCGTCCACATTGGCGAGGTAGTGCGCGCGCAGCGGCGACACCCCCTCGCGCCACAGCGCCCGAGCCACCATCGCCGGCCCGAGGTCCGAGCCGCCGATGCCGATGTTCAGCACGTCGGTGAAGCGCTCGCCGGTGGCGCCGCGGATCTCGCCCGCATGCACCGCCTCCGCGAAGGCGCGCATCCGCGCGAGCGTGTCGTGCACCGCGGCCGAGGCGTCCTCGTCGCCGGCGCGGAACCCGGCCGAGCGCGGCGCGCGCAGCGCGATGTGCAGCACGGCGCGCCGCTCGGTGGCGTTTATCGGCTCGCCGCGCGCCATGGCGTCGCGCCGCGCCTCCACCCCGCAGGCGCGGGCGAGGCCGAGCAGCGCCTCGAGCGCCGCGTCCGACACCGAGGTCTTGGAGAGGTCCACCAGGAGGTCGCCGGCGCGATGCGCGAAGCGCGCGAAGCGCCGCGGATCGGCGGCGAAGAGCGGGCGGATCGCGCGCGCCCCGGGCCGCGCGCCGAGCGCCTCGACCCTGGCCCACGCCTGCTCGCGGGCGGTGTCGGTCGTCACCGGGCGTCGCCCTCTTCCCGCGCCGTCGTCCTCCCCGCGGTCGGCGCGCGGCAGGAAGGGCTCCGCCCCGGCCTGCGGGCGTCCCTCCTCACGGCTCCGCGGGCCGCCCCGCCACCGCCACCGAGAGCGCCTCCGGCTTCAGGAGCCGCGCCGCGACCTGCGCCGCCCGCTCGCGCGTCAGCGCGCGCAGGCGCGCCGCGCGGCCGTCCAGCCAGTCGATCGGCCGGCCGTTGCGGCGCAGCGCGAGCAGCGTGTCCGCGATCCGCCGGCTGTCCGTGAACTGCAGCGGCAACGAGCCGGTCAGGTAGGCCACCGCGTCCGCGACCTCCTGCGCGGTCGGTCCCTCGGCGGCCATCCGCGCCCATTCCTCGCGCGTCAGCGCGAGCGTCTCCGCCACGCGGCCGTTCTCCGTCGCCACCGAGCCGACGATCGCCGCCTGGCGGAACAGCACCTCGAGCCCGGCGCCGATGCCGTAGGTCAGGCCGCGCCGCACCCGCACGGCCTGCATCAGGCGCGAGCCGAAGTCGCCTCCGGCGAGGATGCGCAGCACCACCTGCGCCGTCTCCCAGTCTGGATCGCTCACCGCGAGGCCGGGCTGGCCGAAGATCACGGTGGATTGCGGCGAGTCGAACTCCACCACCGTGCGGCCGAACGCGCGGAAGGGCGGCAGCGCCGGCGCCGCGGGCGGGGGCCCGGCGGGCAGCCCGTCGAACAGCCTCGGCAGCAGCGCGGCCAGCCCGTCCGGCGTGATGTCGCCGGCGGCGGCGATCAGCAGCCCGTCGCGGCGGAGCTGGCGGGCGATGACCGCGCGGATCGCCTCCACGGGCAGCGCGGCCAGGGTTTCCGGGGTGCCGCCGACCGGGCGGCCGGCCGGGTGGTCGGGGAAGGCAGCGGCCCAGAAGGCGCGGCTCGCCTGGCCGCGCGGCGTCTCGAGCACCTGCCGCGCGCCGGCGACGGCGCGGGCGCGCACCCGCTCCACCGCATCCGGGTCGAGCCGCGGCGCGGCCATGGCGAGGTTCGCCAGCCGCACCGCCTCCGGCAGCGCCGTCGAGAGGGCGCGGAAGCCGCCCTCGAAGCCGTCGCGCTGCGCCTCGAAGCCAAGGCCGATGGCGGAATCGCGCAGCGCGTCCGCGAACTCCGGCGCGCGCAGCTCGCCCGCACCCTCGGTGAGCAGCGCCGCCGCCATCGCCGTCGCGCCGTTCCGTTCCGGCGCATCGAGCGCGGCGCCGCCCTCCCAGGCCCAGGCGACCGAGACGACCGGCACCGAGTGGTCCTCCACCAGCCAGGCCGTGAGACCGCCCGGCGCCTCCACGGCGCGGATGGGGATCGCGCGGGGAACAGCCGTGGCCCCGCTCATCCGCGCACGCTCCCGGCCGGCGCGTCGGCGGGCAGGAGCCAGCCGGTGGTGTCGGGCGCCGAGGCCAGCACCGCGCGGGCCGCCTCCGCCACCTGCGCCCGCGTCACGGCGCGCAGCCGCGCCGGCCAGTGCTCGACGGCCTCGAGCGGCAGGCCGATCGCCAGCGTCCCGCCGATCATGCGCGGCGCCGCGCCGAGGCTGTCGAGCGCGAGCAGCGCGCCCGCCGTGAGCTGGCGGATCGCGCGCGCCACCTCGGCCTCGCCCGGCCCCTCGTCGAGCAGCCGCTTCACCACGTCGTCGGCTGCGCGTTCCAGCCGGTCCGGCGCCACCTCGCGCCGCGGCGTGGCGAAGACCGAGAAGCTGCCGGCGCCGAGCGCGTCGCTGTCGTAGCCCGCGCCGGCGCCGACCGCGAGGCCGGTCTCGACCAGCGCGCGGTGCAGCCGGCTCCCCTGGCCGCCGCCGAGGAGGTGGGCGAGCACCTCCAGCGCATAGGCGTGCCGCGTCTCGCCCGCGGTCAGGGTCGGCGCCATCCAGGCGCGGGCGTAGGCCGCCTCGCGCACGCCGGGATCGCGGCGGACCAGGCGCGGCTCGTGCGCCGCGGGCGGCGCCGGGGCACGGTCGCGGCGCGGCGCGGCGCGCGCCGGGATGGCGCCGTAATGGGTCTCGACCAGGCGGCGGAATTCGGCCTCGCGCACGTCGCCGGCGACGACCAGCACCGCGTTCTCCGGCGCGTACCAGCGCGCGTAGAAGCCGCGAAGGTCGTCGAGGGTGATGGCGCGGATCTCCTCCGCCCAGCCGATGATCGGCCGGCCGTGCCAGTGCTGCGGGCCCCAGAGCGCGGCCTCGAACGCCTCGCGGAAGCGGGCGCGGGGGTTGCTGTCGGTGCGCAGGCGGCGCTCCTCGAGGATCACGTTCCGCTCGGCCTCGAACTCCTCGGCGCCGAGGGTGGCGCCGGCGACGCGGTCCGCCTCCATCTCCATGATGAGCGGCAGGCGCGAGGCCTCGACGTGCTGGAAGTAGGCGGTGACGTCGCGCGAGGTGAAGGCGTTGTCGTGGCCGCCCTCGCGCGCCACGGCCTGCGAGAAGGCGCCGGAGGGGACGTTCCGGCTGCCCTTGAACATCATGTGCTCGAGGAAATGGGCGACGCCGGAGCGGCCCGGCGGGTCCTCGCCGCCGCCCACGGCGTAGAAGAGGTACTGCGCGACCACCGGCGCGCGCCGGCTCTCGACCAGGACCACGGTCAGACCGTTGGGGAGGCGCCAGAGCTGCGCCCCGAACAGCGGGCGGTCGGTCGGCGGGACGGGGGGGCCGGCGGACGGATCGGCGGCCGGGACGAGGGACGGCGTGGCGAGCGCTGCGGCGGCGGCCGTGGCGAGGGCGGTGCGGCGGGTCACGCGGGGCATGCCCGCGGAGATAGGGGCGGGCCCCAGGGGAGGGAAGGGACGATGCGCGGCCCACCGCCCTCCCGAGGCCGTCTCCCGCAGAGCGATGCCCGCCTCCGCTCCTCCGCCCGCCGCGCCCGCCGCGGCGATCCGGGCGTCGCCCGGCCCTGGGCCGGCTGCCCGGCGACGACGGGGCGGCGACGGCCCACGAGCTGCGCTGCGTCCGAGGGCCGCTGCCGCGACCCCTCGCGCTCCGCGGGGCGAGACGGAGGAAGGGGCACCCCGGCGCTCAGAACAGCCCTTCGAGCAGCCCGCGCCGGCGCGGCTGGATGATCGGCGTCTCGCCCTCGGTCGGCGAGCGGCCGAGCGCGGCGTTCTCGCGCAGCCGCTGCGCCTCGCGCTCCGCGTCCACCGGGGTGCCCGGCGGCGGCGGCTGGCGCCAGAACATTAGCCGGTCCACGAAGGGGCGATCCGGCTGCTCCAGCCGCAGCGCCTCCTCGTCCACGCGGCGGCGGATGTCGGGCGGGACGGAGCGGCCGGTCTGCGCGACCAGCGCCGCCTCGCCGGGGCTCGGGCGGCCGGCTGCGGCCGGGCTGCCGAGCGCGGCGCCGGGAACCAGCGCCGCCTCCGCCTGCTCGCGGATGGAAAGCTCCTGCGGGCGCCGGGCGCCGGGACGCGGCGGCGGCAGCTCCGTCATGTCCGGCGGCATGGAGAGCGGCGCGCGCGTGGTGACGGCGAACTCGTCCGGCGCGTCGCGGGTGAAGCCGAGGGTGCGTGCGGTGTCGGACCCGCAGCCGGCGAGGCCGGCAGCGAGGGCGAAAGCGACCAGGGCGCCGCACCGGGTGCCGGCGGGGCGAGGGGAGCGCTGCCTCATGCGCTTTCCTTAGCCGCGGCCTTGGGCCGGAACAAGGCATCCGCGAGGAGGGCCCCGACGCCCAGCACGATGGCGGCGTCGGCCAGGTTGAAGACGTACCAGTGCCAGGGTCCGGCGTAGGCGTCCACGAAGTCCACCACGGCGCCGAAGCGCAGCCGGTCGATCAGGTTGCCGATCGCGCCCCCGATGACCGCGCCGAGCGCGGCCGCGGCGAGCCGGGTCTCGGCCCGGGCCATCCAGCGCAGCAGGAAGGCCGCGATCGTCAGCGCGAGCAGGCCGAGCGCGAGCTGGTGCCAGAGCGTGTCCCCGGCGAGCAGACCGAAAGTGACGCCCCGGTTCCAGACCATGGTGAGGTCGAGCCCGACCGGGCCGAGGGCGAGGAGCGGGACGTTGCGCAGCTCCGGCAGGCGGAGGACCTCCAGGATCCACCACTTGCTCGCCTGGTCGGCGGCGAGCACCGCGGCGGCGACGGGGAGGCCGAGTCGCAGGCCGCTCATGCGCCGCTGCCGTCGCCGCGCCTGGCCTCGCTGCGGGCGCGCACGATCGCCGCCGTCACTCGGCGGCGCGCGGGAAGGCCGGGTGCGCCTCCACCGCCTCCTCGCAGCGCCGGCAGAGTGTCGGGTGGGCGGCGCTCCGGCCGACCTCCGGCAGCACGCGCCAGCAGCGCTCGCACTTGGCGCCGGGAGCGGGGCGGAACTCCACGACCGGGGGAGCCGCCTCGCCGGGCGCGCCGTCCTGGGGCGCGACCTCCACCGCGGAGACGATGCACACCTCCGCCCACTGCTCGGGCGTCAGCAGCCCGAGGTCCTGGCGCGCGAGCCGCAGCAGGGGCGCGGCCTGCAGGCCGGCGCCGATCGCGCCTGCGCGCCGATGGGTCTCGAGCACGGCGGTCACGGCGGCGCGGATCCCGCGGATGCGCTCCCACTTCGCCGCCAGCGCCGGATCGCGCCAGCCCTCCGGCACCAGCGGGAAGTCGAGCAGGTGGACGCTCCCCTCCTCGTCCGGGAAGCGCGCGAGCCATGCCTCCTCCGCGGTGAACACCAGCACCGGCGCGAGCCAGGCGCAGAGGCAGCGGTGCAGCGCATCGAGCACCGTGCGCGCGCTGCGCCGGCGGTGGCTGTCGGGCCGGTCGCAGTAGAGCGAGTCCTTGCGGATGTCGAAGTAGAAGGCGGAGAGGTCGGTGGCGCAGAAGGCGTGGAGCTCGGGATAGACGCCGGTCCAGTCGTAGGTCTCGACGGCGCGGCGGAGGCGGGCGTCGAGCTCGGCGAGGCGGTGCAGCACCCAGCGCTCGAGCTCCGGCAGCTCGGCGTGGGGCACCGTCTCCTCGTCCGAGAAGCCGGCGAGGTTGCCGAGCAGCCAGCGCAGCGTGTTGCGCAGGCGGCGATAGAGCTCGGCCTGCTGCTTCAGGATCTCGGGGCCGATGCGCAGGTCCTCGGCGGTGTCGGAGTTCATCACCCACAGGCGCAGGATGTCGGCGCCGTACTGGCGCATCACGTCCTGCGGCGCGGTGACGTTGCCGAGCGACTTCGACATCTTGCGGCCCTGCTCGTCGAGCACGAAGCCGTGCGTCAGCACCGCCTTGAACGGGGCGACGCCGCGCGTGCCGACCGATTCGAGCAGCGAGGAGTGGAACCAGCCGCGGTGCTGGTCGGAGCCTTCCAGGTAGAGGTCGGCCGGGAAGGGCAGGCCGCGGCCGCCGGCCTCGCCGAGGACGAAGGCGTGGGTCGAGCCGCTCTCGAACCACACGTCCACGATGTCCATCACCTGCTCGTAGTCCGCGGGGTCGCGGCCCGCGCCGAGGAAGCGCGCGGCGGCGCCCGGCTTGTACCAGGCATCGGCGCCTTCGGCGGCGAAGGCGGCGGCGACGCGCTCGATCACCGCCGGGTCGCGCAGCGGCTCGCCGCTCCGCCTCTCGACGAAGACCGGGATCGGCACGCCCCAGGCGCGCTGGCGCGAGACGCACCAGTCCGGCCGCGCGGCGATCATGGAGGCGAGGCGGTTGCGCCCGGCCTCGGGGATGAAGCGGGTGCGGGCGATCGCCTCCAGCGCCTTGGCGCGGATCCGGTTGGCGTCGTCCATGGCGATGAACCACTGCGGCGTGGCGCGGAAGATCACCGGCTTCTTGGAGCGCCACGAATGGGGGTAGGCGTGGGTGATCCGGCCGGTGGCGACCAGCGTGCCGGCCTCGCGCAGCGCGGCGTAGATCGCCTCGTGCGCCTCGAACACGGAGAGGCCGGTGAAGCCTGGCGCCTGCTCGGTGAAGGTGCCGTCGTCGGCGACCGTCTCCGGGACCGGCAGGCCGTGCCGACGGCCCAGCTCGAAGTCGTCCTCGCCGTGGCCGGGGGCGATGTGGACGAAGCCGGTGCCGGCCTCGGTGGTCACGAAGTCGCCGGGCAGCAGGGGGACGTCGAAGTCGTAGCCCCGGCCGCGCAGCGGATGGGCGGCGACGGCGCCGGCGAGCTCCGCGCCCTTCAGCACGCGGCGGACGGTGTGGGGGCCGAGACCGGCCTCCTTCTCGAACTCCGGCAGCAGCTTCAGCGCCACCAGCAGCCGCTCGCCGACGCGGAGCAGCGAGCCATCCGCGACGCCCTCCACATGCACCAGCGCGTAGTCGATCTCCGGCCCGTAGGCGACGGCGCGGTTGCCGGGGATGGTCCAGGGCGTGGTGGTCCAGATCACCACGCTCGCGCCGACCAGGTCCTCCGCGCCCGCGCGCAGGATCGGGAAGCGCGCGTGCAGCGTCGGCGAGACGTGGTCGTGGTACTCGATCTCCGCCTCGGCGAGCGCGGTCTTCTCCACCGGGCTCCACATCACCGGCCGCAGCCCCCGGTAGAGCGAGCCGTTGAGCAGGAACTTGCCGAGCTCGCGCGCGATCGCCGCCTCGGAGGCGAAGTCCATGGTGGAGTAGGGCCGCCACCAGTCGCCGAAGCAGCCGAGGCGGATGAACTCCTCGCGCTGCACCTTGAGCCAGTGCTCGGCATAGGCGCGGCACTCGGCGCGGAAGTCGAGCACCGGCACCGCGTCCTTGTCCTTGCCCCTGGCGCGGTACTCCTCCTCGACCTTCCACTCGATCGGCAGGCCGTGGCAGTCCCAGCCCGGCACGTAGTCGGCGTCGAACCCCGCCATCTGCGCGGCGCGGTTGATGACGTCCTTGAGGATCTTGTTGAGGGCGTGGCCGATGTGGAGGTGGCCGTTGGCGTAGGGCGGGCCGTCGTGCAGCACGAATTTGGGCCGCCCCGCCGAGCGCGCGCGCAGCCGCGCCCAGAGGTCGAGCCGCGCCCAGCGTTCGAGCCATTGCGGCTCGCGCCGCGGCAGGTCGCCCTTCATCGGGAACGAGGTGGTCGGCAGGAAGACCGTGGCGCGGTAGTCGCGCGGCGCGGCGAGGGGGGCGGACGGCGGCTGCGGTCGGTCGTTCATCGGAATGCCTCGGGGGCGTGCATCGGTAGGCCTCGGGGGCGTGTCGCGGGCTGTCCGCGTTCCCGCGGGGCCCTGGGGTGGCGCGCGCGCTGTGTCCCGGCCCTCAGACGAGGACCGGGCCGGGAATTCGATGCTGCGCCAGCCGGACCATCCCCGCCTTATGGGGAGGGGGGCGGCGGCAGGTCAAGCGCGTGCCCCGCCCGGAGCGCCCGCTGCCGGGCCACGGCGCCCCGGCCCGCGCCTGCCGGCGCTGCCTGGCCCGGCGGCGGGCGGGTGGCGGGGCGCGGCCAGGCCGCCCTAGGAGGGCGCGGCGGAGCCGCCGCGGCCGGCGGCGAGCACCCGCCGCGCCTCCTCGGCATCCCGCGCGATCGCCGCCTTCAGCGCCGCGAGATCGGCGAACCGCTCGTCCGGCCGCAGGAAATGCTCGAGCCGCACGCCGATCTTCTGGCCGTAGAGGTCGCCCGCGAAGTCGAAGATGTGGGTTTCCAGCCGGGTCTTCGGGTCGCCGCCGAGGGTCGGCCGCCGCCCGACATTCGCCACGCCCTCGCGCAGCGTCCCGTCCGGCAGCGCCACGCGCACCGCATAGACGCCCCGCGCCGGCTCCAGGTGCCGGCCGAGCCACATGTTCGCCGTCGGCCAGCCGAGCGTCCGGCCGAGCTTGTCGCCGTGCTCGACCCGGCCGCGCACCTCCCAGGGCCGCCCCAGCATCTCCGCCGCGCGCTCCGGATAGCCGTCCTGCAGCGCGCGGCGGATGCGGGTCGAGGAGATCGGCCCGCCCGCGTCGGCGAGATGCGGCACCACTGTCAGCCCGATGCCGCGCTTCTCGGCCTCGCGTGCGAGGAAGGCGACGTCGCCGCCGCGCCGGTGGCCGAAGGCGAAGTCCGCGCCGCAGGCGAGGTGCCGCGCCCCGATCCCCCGGTGCAGCACCTGCTCGACGAAGGCTTCCGCCGGCATCGCCGCGAACTCGGCGGTGAAGGGGATGACATAGACGATCCGCGCCCCGTGGGCGCCGAGCAGCGCCACCTTGACCTCGGGCAGGGTCAGGCGGAAGGGAGGGTCGTCGGGGCGGAAATGCTCGCGCGGATGCGGCTCGAAGGTGAGGGCGGCCAGCCGCAGGTCCGGCCGCGCCGCGTGCGCCGCGCGCAGCACCGCCACGTGGCCGCGATGCACCCCGTCGAAATTGCCGAGCGCCACCGTCGCGCCGCGCAGCGCCTCGGGCAGCGCGTGCCAGGTGGTGACGACCCGCGGCCCGCCCCCGTCTCCGCCGCCCGGCGCGCTCACGTCTCGTCCTCGCCGAGCCAACGCGGGACCGGCGGCGGGCGGAAGGAGGCGAGCGCGTCCAGCGCCGCCTCCGGCGTGGCCGCGCGCAGAGCCAGGCTGCGGTTCAGCGGGGTCAGGAAGCCCTCCTCGACCATCTGGTCGAGCAGCGCGAACAGCCGCTCCCAGTAGCCGGCGACGTCGAGCAGCACCAGGCCCTTGGCGTGGATGCCGAGCTGGGTCCAGGTCAGGGTCTCGATCGCCTCCTCCAGCGTGCCGTAGCCGCCGGGGAGCACGACGAACCCGTCGGCCAGCTCCGCCATCAGCGCCTTGCGCTCGTGCATCGTGTCCACGACCCGGAGGTCGGGCACCGAGCGCAGCCCGACCTCGCGGCGCAGCAGGCCGCCGGGGATGACGCCGGTCACCTCGGCCCCGCCGGCCAGCGCCGCCTCGGCGACCGCGCCCATCAGCCCGACCGCGCCGCCGCCATAGACCAGGCCGAGGCCGCGCGCCGCGATGGCGCGGCCGAGCGCGGCGGCCGCCTCGCGGTAGGCGGGCCGGCGTCCCTCGGCCGAGCCGCAGAAGACGCAGACGCGGCGCACGCGGCGCGGCCCTAGCCGTCGCGCGACGGCACCATCACGGTCGCGTCGCCCTCGATCACCGGCTTGCCCTCGACCGTGCAGACGGTGCGAAGGATGGCGCGCTTGCGGTCGGGATCAAGCCCGGTGACCTCGACCGTCGCCGTCACCGTCGCGCCGATCCGCACCGGGGCGCGGAACCGCAGGTTCTGCGAGAGGTAGATCGTTCCGGGCCCGGGCAGGCGGGTCCCCAGCACGGTGGAGATCAGCGAGGCGCTGAGCATTCCGTGCGCGATCCGCTCCTTGAACACCGTCCGCGACGCCGCCTCGGCGTCGATGTGGACCGGGTTGGTGTCGCCCGAGATCCCGGCGAAGAGCAGGATGTCGGCCTCGGTGATGGTCTTGGCGAAGCTCGCGCGCTGGCCAAGCTCGAGGTCCTCGAAGAACAGGCCGGTTCCGGCCATTCCGGGTGCGCTCCCATGCTGCACTGCGGTATGTTCCGGATAGCCCCGAAACCTCGGGTAGACAAGCCGGGGCGGGCCTGCCAGAAGCGGCCGGCCACGCAACGGGATTCCTGGCATGCCGCGGACCGAGATCGGCCGTTCCGACCGCTTGCTCGCCGAGCTGCGCCGCTGGGTCGAGCACGAGACGCCGACCACCGACGCGGGCGCCGTCAACCGGCTGCTCGACGTCGCGGAGGGCGAGCTGCGCGCGGCCGGCGCCGCGGTCGAACGCATCCCGGGGTGCGACGGCTACGGCGACACGCTGATCGCCCGCACCCCCGGCGGGCGGGGCCGACCGGTGGTCGTCGCCGGCCATCTCGACACGGTCTGGGACCACGGCACCCTGGCCGGGCCGATGCCCTTCCGGGTCGAGGGCGAGCGCGCCTACGGCCCCGGCATCTTCGACATGAAGGCGGGCAGCTTCCTCGCCTTCCACGCGGTGCGCGAGATCCTGCGCCAGGGAACGCCGACCCGGGCCCCGATCGTGCTGCTGCTGACCCCGGACGAGGAGGTGGGCAGCCCGACCAGCCGCGCCCTGATCGAGCGCGAGGCGCGCGGCGCCTGCGCCGTGCTGATCCCCGAGCCGGCGGTGGGCCCCGAGGGCGCCTGCGTCACCGCGCGCAAGGGGGTGGGCCGGTTCGAGATGCGGGTGCGCGGCCGCAGCGCGCATGCGGGCGGCAACTGGCAGGACGGGCGCAGCGCGGTGGTGGCGCTGGCGCGCAAGGTGCTGGAGATCCATGCGCTGGTGGACCTCGACCGCGGCATCACCACCAATGTCGCGCCGATCCGCGGCGGCACCCGTCCCAACGTCGTCGCGCCGGAGGCGAGCTGCGAGATCGACCTGCGCGTCTCCACCGCCGCCGACGGCGAGCGGCTGGAGCGGCTGATCCTCGGCATGGCCGGCAGCCCGGAGGAGGGGATCGAGATCGCCGTCAGCGGCGGCATGAACCGTCCGCCCTTCGCCGAGACGCCGGAGATCCTCGCGCTCTGGGAGCGGGCGCGCGCGCTCGCCGCGGCGCACGGCTACGACCTGCCGCGCACCGCCCGCGGCGGCGGTTCGGACGGCAACTTCACCGCCGCGCTCGGCGTGCCGACGCTCGACGGGCTCGGCTGCCCGGGCGGGGGCGCGCACGCGCCGGACGAGCACATCCGCTGGCCCGAGCTCGCCCCGCGCGGCGCCACCCTCTGCGCGCTGCTCGAGACGCTCGGGGACTGAGGGCGGCTTGCCGCGCCCCGCGGCCCGGAGTGCAATGCGACGGGTCGGAGGGAGGAGGCCGGCATGGCCGACGAGACGCTGATCCGCCTGACCGCCACCGAGGCGGTGGCGCGGCTGCGGCGCGGCGAGGTCTCGCCGCTCGAGCTGATCGAGGCGGCGGCGGCGCGCATCGCCGCGGTCGAGCCGGCGGTGAACGCGCTGCCCACCCTCTGCCTCGACCGCGCGCGCGAGCACGCGGAGCGGCTGATGCGCGGCGAGGGGCGCGAGGCCGAGGGCGAGCCGGGCTGGCTCGCGGGCCTGCCGGTGACGATCAAGGACCTGCTCGACGTCGCCGGCGTGCGCACCACCTACGGCTCGCCGATCTTCCGGGACCACGTGCCGGAGAGGTCCCACCCGCTGGTCGAGCGCATCGAGCGCAAGGGCGGCATCGTCGTCGCCAAGTCCAACACGCCGGAATTCGGCGCCGGCGGCTCGACCTTCAACGAGGTGTTCGGGCGCACGCGCAACCCGTGGAACACCGCGCTCACCTGCGGCGGCTCGACCGGCGGCGGCGCGGTGGCGCTGGCGACCGGCGAGTGCTGGCTCTCCCAGGGCTCCGACCACGGCGGCTCGCTGCGCCGGCCCGCGACCTATTGCGGCGTGGTCGGGCTCAGGCCCTCGCCGGGGCGGGTGACGCGCGGGACCAGCAACAACCTGTTCTCGCCGCTCTCGGTGCAGGGGCCGATGGCGCGCAACGTGCCGGACGTGGCGCTGTTCCTCGACACCATGGCGGGCTGGGACCTGCTCGACCCGCTGACCTGCGAGGCGCCCGCCGTGCCCTACGCGCGCGCCGTCGCCGAGGCCGAGCGCGCCCTGCCGCTGCGCATCGCCTTCACGCCCGACTTCAACGGCGGCCTCGCCGTGGACCGCGAGACGCGGGAGATCTGCGCCCGCGAGGTGCGGCGCTTCGAGGATCTCGGCTGCACCGTGGAGCTCGCCGCGCCCGACCTCGGGCCGCTGGAGGAGGCCTTCCTGGTGCTGCGCGCGCAGCAATTCGTGGTGGACCGCGAACGGCAGCTCGAGACCCACCGCCACCTGCTCAAGCCCGACATCGTCTGGAACACCGAGCGCGGCCTCGCCGCCACCCCCTCCCGCCTCGCCTGGGCGGAGCGCGAGCGCGCCGCCTGGTACCGCCGCGTCGCCGCGCTGTTCGCGCGCTACGACGTCTTCGTCACGCCGGGCGCCGCGACGCCCGCCTTCGACGTCATGCTGCGCCACCCGGAGACGGTGGACGGCAAGAGGCTCGGGAACTACATGGCGGCGTCGCTGATCAACGCCGCGATCACGCTGGCCGGCTGCCCGGCGGTGGCGGTGCCCTGCGGCTTCGACCGCTACGGCCGCCCGGTCGGCCTGCAGGTGGTCGCGCCGCCGCGGCAGGAGGCGCGGGCCCTGCAGGCCGCCGCGCTGTTCGAGCGGCTGACCGGGCTCGACCGGCTGCTGCCGATCGCCCCGCGCCCGGGCACGGTGCCGCCGCCCTCCTGACCGGCCGGCGACGCCAGGGAAGGCGACACGCCGGCCCGGCCTCCTGCTATGCTCTCCGGCGCCGCGCGGCCAAAGGCGCGGCGGGAGGAGGCGCCCATGGACGAGGACCGCTTCAACATGGCCGTGCGCAAGTTCCTCAAGCAGGTCGGCGTCACCTCGCAGCGCGAGATCGAGCGCGTGGTGCGCGAGGGCAAGGTGCAGGGCAGGACGCTCAGGCTGCGGATGACGCTGACCTCCGACGACGCGCCGTTGCGCCACGTCGTCGAGGAGACGATCGAGCTGCCTTGAGGACCAGGCGGGGGGGGGAAGGGAGAGGACAGTGCCATGAGGCCCCGCCGCCGCGCGCTGCTTACCGCCGGAGCCGCGTCGCTGACCGCCGCCGTGCCGGCTGGCGCGCAGCCCTCGCCGACGGGCGAACGCTGGCCCAGCCGCCCGGTCCGCATCGTCGCGCCCTACGCGCCGGGCGGCCAGTCCGACACGGTGATCCGCCTGCTCCAGCCCCGGATGGCGGAGTTCCTCGGCCAGCCGATCGTGATCGAGAACCGCACCGGCGCCGGCGGCACGATCGGCGCCGGGATCGTCGCGCAGGCGCCGCCGGACGGCTACACCCTGCTGTTCGAGAGCATCGCCTTCCTGATCGCGCCGCTGATCGTGCGCGGCCTCGCCTTCGACTACGAGACCGCCTTCGTCCCCGTCGGCCAGGCGGTGGCGGCGCCCTACGTGCTCGCGGTGAGGCGCGACCTCGCAGCGCGCGACCTGGCTGGCTTCGTCGCCGCGGCGAGGGCGGCGCCGGGCAGCGTCACCTACGGCACGCCGGGCGTCGGCTCGCCGGGCCACCTCGCCGGCGCGCTGCTCGAGAGCCGCGCCGACATCCGGCTGCAGCACGTGCCCTATCGCGGCGGGGCGGAGGCGGCGCGCGACCTCGCCGCGGGCAACATCGCGGCGGTGCTGATCACCGCGAACTCGATCAAGCCGGTCATCGACAACGGCCGCGCCCGCGGCGTCGCGCTGACCAGCGCCGAGCGCCGCGGCAGCCTCGCGCACCTGCCGACGATCGCCGAGAGCGGCTATCCGGGCTTCGACATGACAAGCTGGAACGGCCTGTTCGCGCCGGCCGGCACGCCGGAGCCGGTGATCGAGCGCCTCTCCGCCGCGCTGCGCCACGCGACCGGCGACCCGGCGGTGCGCGAGCGCCTCGCGCTCACCGGCAACGACGCGGTGTCCGACACGCCGGCGGAATTCGCCGCGCGCATCCGGCGCGAGCGCGAGGTGGTGAAGCGCATCGTGCGGGAGAGCGGGATCCGCGCGGAGTAGGGGGAGGCTGCGCCGTCCGCGGCGGATCGGCCTCGCGCGGACGGGCGAGGTCGCAACCGCCGGGCCCCCGCGCCGGCGCGGCGGCAGTTCGGCACGGGGAGCGCCCCGGCGAGGAAGGGCGAGATCGCGGCGGGGCGGCTTCCCGGCGCCGCGGGACGCCGGGCAACCGGGGCAGCGGCGCAGGCGCGCCTCAGCCCTCCACCTGCCAGCGCTGCCCGCCGATGATGGAGAGGAATTCCCGCCGCGTGCTCGGGTCGTCGCGGAAGGCGCCGAGCATGCGGCTGGTCACCATGGTGACGCCGTGCTTGTGCACGCCGCGCGTGGTCATGCACTGGTGCGCCGCCTCGATCACCACCGCCACGCCCTTGGGCTGCAGCACGTCCTGGATGGTGTTGGCGATCTGCGCGGTCAGCTTCTCCTGGATCTGCAGCCGTTTCGCGTAGGCCTCGATCACCCGCGCGAGCTTCGAGATGCCGACCACCCGTCCCGCGGGAAGGTAGGCGACGTGCGCCCGGCCGATGATCGGCACCATGTGGTGCTCGCAATGGCTCTCCAGGCGGATGTCGCGCAGCACCACCATCTCGTCGTAGCCTTCCGTCTCCTCGAAGGAGCGGGTGAGCAGCGCGACCGGGTCCTCGGCGTAGCCGGCGAAGAACTCCTCGTAGGCACGCACCACGCGGGCCGGGGTGTCGCGCAGCCCCTCGCGGTCCGGATCGTCGCCGGCCCAGCGGATCAGGGTGCGCACGGCGGCCTCCGCCTCCGCGCGGCTGGGACGACCCTCCGGGAGAGGGGAGGCGGAGGCGGACTCGGCCCGGACGGGGGCGGCCCGGAAGGTTTCGATGTTCACGGTCCTCGATGTCCCCTTAGGCGTGCGCTCCGAGCGCGGCGGCCCGGCGCGGCGACGCCGTTCTCCCCCGGTGCGGCCCTGCCCGGAGACATAAGGCATCCGTGCCGTGCCGCAACCGTCCCCCGCCCCGGCTCAATGCAGCCGGCCCGAGGGCAGGTGCGGACTGTCGAGGCTGAAGGCGGGGATCACCACGTCGAACGCCTCGCCGGTGCCCGTCACGACCATGTGATAGAGGCCGCGCATGAAACCGGAGGGCGTCGGCAGCGGCGTGCCGGAGGTGTATTCGAAGCTCTCGCCCGGCTCGAGCACCGGCTGCTCGCCCACCACCCCGGCGCCGTGCACGACCTGGGTGCGGCCTTGGGCATCGGTGATGCGCCAGGTGCGCCGCAGGAGCTGCACCGTTTCCGTGCCGAGATTCTCGATCGTCACGCGGTAGGCCCAGACGTAATGGGCGCGCTCGGGCTGCGACTGGTCGGCCAGGTAGAAGGCGCGCACCGTCACGCGGATGCCGCGCGTGGTCTCGCAATAGGCGTCCTGCCGGCCGGCCCCCGGCGGGGGGCGCGACGGGCCCGGAGGCGGTTCGGACGGCTGTCTCGCCATGGCGTTCCCTTCCCTGCGGAATACACCTCACCACGGCGCGGCGTGTCCACACCCGGCCGGGCGCGGACCCGCGGTCCCGCGCGCGGCGGCCGAGCGGCGCAACCGCCGCCGTCCGCGCCCGGCCCGACGCGGCGCGGGCAGAAGGGGGGCGGCGCGCGCGGCTCCGCTCAGCGCGCCTCGAGCGCCGCGGCGAGATCCTCGATGATGTCCGCCACATCCTCGAGCCCGACCGAGAGCCGCACGATGCCGTCGGTGATGCCGAGCCGCGCGCGCTCCTCGGCGCCGATGCGCATGTGGGTCGTCGTCGCCGGATGCGTCGCCAGGCTCTTGGCGTCGCCCAGGTTGTTGGAGATGTCGATCAGGCGCAGCGCGTCGAGCATGCGGAACGCCGCTTCCTTTCCGCCCTTCAGCTCGAAGGTGACGACGGTGCCGCCCGCGCGCATCTGCGCCATGGCCAGCCTCTGCTGCGGGTGGTCGGGGCGGAACGGGTAGAGCACGCGCGCGACCTCGGGCCGCCCGGCGAGGAAATTCGCCACCGCCGCCGCCGAGCGGCACATCGCGTCGAGCCGCAGCGGCAGCGTCTCCAGCCCTTTGAGGATCACCCACGCATTGAAGGGCGAGAGCGAGGGGCCGGTGTTGCGGAGGAAGGGCTGCAGCGTGTCCTCGACCCACTTCCGGGGCCCGAGCACGGCGCCCCCCAGCACCCGTCCCTGCCCGTCGAAGTGCTTGGTCGCGGAATAGACGACGACGTCGGCGCCGAACTCCAGCGGGCGCTGCAGCAGCGGGGTGGCGAAGACGTTGTCCACCACCACCAGGGCCCCGGCGCGGTGCGCGAGGTCGGCGACCGCGCGCAGGTCCACGATCTCGAGCATCGGGTTGGAGGGGGTCTCGAGCAGCACGAGGCTCGCCGGGCGGCTCAGCGCGCGCTCCCACTGCGCGAGGTCGGCGCCGTCCACGAACTCGCCCGCGATGCCGTAGCGCGGCAGCAGGGTGGAGACGATCCAGTGGCAGGAGCCGAACAGCGCGCGGCTCGCCACCACCCGGTCGCCGGTCCTGAGGTGCGCAAGCAGCGCGGCGTGCACCGCGGCCATCCCCGTCGCGGTGACGCGGCAGGCCTCGGCGCCCTCGAGCAGCGCCAGCCGCTCCTCGAGCATCGTCACCGTCGGGTTGCCGAAGCGCGAGTACTGGTAGTGCCGCTCGGTCCCGGCGAAGGTCGCCTCGGCCTGCGCGGCGCTGGCGTAGACGAAGCCGGAGGTGAGGTAGAGCGCCTCCGCCGTCTCGTCGAAGCCGCTGCGCATCTGCCCGCCGCGGACGAGGAGGGTGGCGGGGCGGAGCGTGCGGTCGCTGCGGGGCTTGGCCATGGGCGGGGGACCTTCGGAACGGAATTCCGGCCCCTCGCGGTCGGGGACGCGCCGGAGCGCGCCCCGCGGCCGTTTAGCGCGCTTGTTTAGGCTCGCCGCAAGCTGGCCGGACAAATCGCGAGCGTCGCTCCGCGCGGAGGCGGAACGGCGAGGCCATCTAGCCGCGGCGGGGGGCGGCCGGCAAGAGCCGCGCCGCGGGTGCGGGTGGGGAGGGGCGCGGGACGCAGGCCCGGCCAGGCGCGGGGAGGGCGGAGACGTGGCCCGTTCCGGCCGGAACCGACCCGCCCGGTGCTTGTCCGGGCCCACCCCCTGCGCTAACTCTATGAACTGAAGGCGGGCGTAGTTCAGAGGTAGAACGTCAGCTTCCCAAGCTGAATGTCGTGGGTTCGATTCCCATCGCCCGCTCCATTCCGGACCTCGTAGAAAACGGAACCAAGGCGTTCTCCTCCGGCCGCGCGGGATGGCGGGACGGCACGCTTGACGACGCCGCGCATGGCCTGATGGGGCGCACCCGCGGAGGGGCGGACCGGGCTGCGGTGTGAGCACCGGGCAGACCGCCCGCGCCACCATGGCTCGCTGCGGCACCCCGCCGCCAACCCTGGAGCACGCGTCGAGAGCGGATCGGCCGGCCGGGGCAAAAGCTGCCGCTCGGTTGCGCCCAATCCCCAGAGAGCAGGCCGCTGGCGGGCGATGCCGGGTGAGGGATTCGAACCCCCGACCTTCGGTTTACAAAACCGATTTCGGCCTCCTGCGCAATCGCAGGGACAGCCTGAAACCTAGCCTTTCCGCAGCCTTCCGCGCGCGGTCCTGCCGGCCAGGACGGCCGATCCGGCACCGAAGGCCGTAGCAAAACCCGTAGCAGAACGCGCGCCGTCCCGCCGCGCCGCCCCGCCGCCCGGTGCGGGCGGCGCGTCGCGCCGTCGCGCGCCCACCCCCAGACCAGGGAGACCCCGATGCGCCAGGAGACCCTTGAGCGCCTGACCACGCACGTCCTCGAGCTGCTCGCGACGGACGGCATCCAGGCCTTCGACCGCTTCGCCCGCATGGGCAGCCGGCCGCTCCGCTTCTCCACCGGGACCGCCTACCGGGGCGGCAACGCCATCGCCCTCTGGGCCACCGCGCAGCTGAAGGGCTACGGCTCCCCCTTCTGGCTGACCTACAAGCAGGCGCAGGAGGCGGGGGCGCATGTGCGCCGCGGCGAGAAGGGCACGCTGATCCTCTACGCCGACCGCTGGAAGCCGCAGGACGCCGACCCCGACGACCCGGCCCGGGTGTTCGTGCGCGCCTACACCGTGTTCAACGCCCACCAGGTCGAGGGCCTGGCCCCGAGCTACTACACCCCCCTCCGTCGGCCGGAGGGCTTCGACCCGATCCCCGAGGCCGAGGCCTTCGTGCGGGCCACCGGCGCCACGGTGAAGGAGGGCGCCGGCCGCGCCTGCTACATCCCCGCGCTGGACCGGATCGACATGCCCGACCGGCGGGCCTTCGCCGACGCCGAGGGCTTCTACGCCACGCTACTGCACGAGCTCGTCCACTGGACCGGCGCCGAGGCGCGGCTGAACCGGCCGATGAAGAACCGCTTCGGCGATCCGGACTACGCGCGCGAGGAGCTGGTAGCCGAGCTCGGCGCCGCGCTGCTCTGCTGCGATCTGAAGCTCAGCAAGGCGCCGCGCGAGGACCACGCCCACTACCTCGCGGGCTGGATGCGCGCGCTGAAGAAGGAGCCGATGGAGCTGTGGTCGGCGGCGCGGGCGGCCGAGACCGCCTGCGACCACCTCTGGGGCTATCAGCCCCGCGAGGAGAAGATGGCGGCCTAGCGGCCGCCACCCTTCTCGCGCAGGAAGATCCCGGCGGCGCCGAGCAGCACGAGCAGAGCGCCCGTCCAGCCGCCGGTCTGCGCCGCGGCGATCGTCTGCTGCACCACGTCGCCGGCCGCCACCACCTGCGGCTCGCCGAGGATCTGCCCGACCCCCGCCACGATCAGGCCCGCGCCGACCGCCGTGCTCGGCTCGCGCAGCCGCCCCTGGAACCAGTCCATCATGCAACCTCCTCTGCCGGCGCCAGCGCTCGCTCCGCCGCCGCCCATGCCTCGCCCCACCGCTCGGGGCGCGGACGTCCCGGCCGCCAGAGCCGCAGGTAGCAGTCCCAGGCCGGGCCCTCCGCGCGCGGCAGCGGCATCGGATCCGTCCACAGCAGCAGCCGCGCGAAGGCGCAGGCCAGCGCGTCGTTCTGTTCCAGCGCCGCCCACACCGTCTCCGACTCCGGCCGCACCAGCAGCGCCCCGCACACGAAGCGCGCCCGCTCGCGCGTGGCCGGGTGACGCAGCACGCCGGCGACGCCCCCTCCCCGCTCGAACTGCCAGAGCCCCATCGCGTGCGCGACCGGGATCTGGCGCCGGTGCCGCAGGTCCGTCTCCTGCTTGGCGACGGCGAGCAGCATCACCTCCGCCTCCGCCGAGTGCGGGATCCGGCAGGCCTGATCCATCCAGGCGAGCACCGGCCGCACCGTCAGCCGGAGCAGCAGTTCCGGCGTCATCCCCCCCGCGCCCTCCGCTTCCGCAGCCGCTCGACGTGCGGCACCAGGCGCTTCGCGAGCAGCGCCTTGGCGCGCGCGATGTCGAGCCCGCACACCCGGACCTCGGGGAAGAGCTCGGCCGCCAGCGTCCAGTGGCGGCCCGAGCGGCTGGCCCTCACCGTCAGCCGCTCCCCCAGCACCTCGATCGTGAGCGGCACCGTCTCCGCCGTCACGGCACCACCCGGAAGCCGAGCACCGGCAGGCCCTGCGAAGCGCCGGTGAGCTCGGTGAAGCTCGCCCCGGTCAGATCCGGCATGTCGCCGGCGAAGGCGTTGGCCACATAGACCCCGCTCATCTGGTTGGTGCCGCCATTCTGGATCGCGTTCGCCGCCGTGTCGGCGCCGCACCACCACGCCACCAGCATCGAGGTCCCGGGCACCGAGGTGCAGGTCGGCAGCGTCCCGGTGAACTTGCTCCCGGCGAAGTAGAGCCCGGGCTCGAGCCGCACCGGCGACACCGCCGCCTCCACCACCCCGGCCACCGCCGTGGACTGCGCCGCGTTCACCGCGGCGAGCGGCGCCCCGGTCGGCCGCCCCGCCCCATCGGCGCGCCAGAGGCCCATCTTCACCGAGGAGCCGGCGCCGGCGGTGATGACGCGCAGGAAGAGCCGGTCGATCGTCACCGGCGCCATGATCTCGGCCGGGTGCAGCAGCAGCCGGTCGGCCGCGTTCACCGCCCCCGTGGAGGTCACCGGCACCGCGCCGAAGGGGTAGTAGCGGCCCGGCTTGTAGCCGACCCCGGCCCACTGCCGCCACGCCGGACGCTGCAGCCCGATCACCGGCTGATCCTCCACGCCACCGTGCCGCTCGTGAACGAGGCGCAGCGCAGGCGGAACAGCACCCCGGGCTCCGGCTGCTCGCCGGTCCAGGCCCCCGGCGCCGCGACGCTGAACTCGGCGCCGTCGCGGGTCGTCGCCGGCACCGCCGTCACCCCGCCGTCGAAGCTGTATTCGCCGACCACCGTGGCGACGAAGGTGCCGGAAAGCACCACGTTGAAGGCGCTGCCGCCGACCTCCATCCAGGCGCCGGCCCCGGTGCCCGTGAAGCTGCCGGTCGCCACGCGCCGCGCGAGATCCGGCTGGCCGCTCGCGATCTTGCCCATCGCCTCAATCCCCGCTTCCGGGCAGGTGGCGCGGCAGCGCCCCGCCCAGGCGTTCGGTCAGCCGCTCGAGCAGCACGCGCACCTCCGCCAGCCGCGTGTCGAGCCGCCACACCAGGAAGGCCAGGATGCCGAGCACTCCGCCCTCCTGGATCAGCTTGAGCAGCCCCGTCTCTTCCATGCCGTTCCTCCGCCCCCGGCCCAGGGTCCCTCCCCTACAGGGGGTGGCCGGGGGCGGCCACGCACAGTCAGAGCCGCGGCTTCACCGCCCGGACGAACAGCGTGCCCGACCCGACCGTGATGGAGCCGCCGGAGACGTTGTGCGCCGTCACCCGCACCTGGTTGCTGCTCGCGGTCCCGCCGACCACGGCGTGGAACACCACGCCCCCGTTCTGGAAGCCGGCGTCCATCGCGAAGCCGGCCTGCACGAAGTCGCCCTGGCGCACCCCGGAGAGGGTCACGTCCTGCGTCGCCGTCGCCCCGGCCGCCAGCGGCGGCACGGTCCAGGCGAGCGAGGTCCCGAGCTCGCGCTTGCCCCACGCCCGCCCCGCCCCGAAGAGCAGCCGCGGCGCGTGCTCGGCCGGCGCGAACAGGCGCAGCGCCTTGAGGACCGCCGTGGCCGAGCCGCCGCGCACGCCGATCACCGCCCACTTCGCGTCGGCGTGCAGCGTCACCCGCTGCAGCCGGAGCAGCCCGTAGCCGCCGGTCAGGCTGTCGAGGTTCGAGTTGCCCTCCCACCAGTAGGAGGGCGCGCCCTGGAAGGTAATGCCCATGCCGGAGAGCAGCACGGTCTTGGTGCCGTCCAGCACGTTCTCGGCGGCGTCGAACTGCATCACCACGGGGCGCAGCTCGCTCCCCTCGGCGGCGATGAAGAATTCCTTGCAGAGAGAGCAGTCCACCACGAAGGCCAGCGCCCGGCTGGTCGGCAGCGTCACGTCGTCGGCGTTGAGCGTGAGCTGGTCGAGCGCCGGGAAGCAGAAGCCGCTCAGCGTCGAGGGCGGCCCGGCCGGGTTGCCCGAGAGCACCGCCAGCCGCTCGAACCCGATCTCGGTGGCCGACCAGCGGAACGCCGCGGCGCGCAGGTTCTCCACCGCCGCCACCAGCCGCGGCGTCGCCACCGCACCGACCGCCTGGTGCAGCGGCACCACCGCCCCGCCGGCGCGCGTCGCCCCGGCCGCATAGTCGATCGCGCAGCCGAGGAAGCCATAGGTGCCGACATAGGCGACCTCGTAGAAGGCGTCGCTGTAGCCCCCCGTGTGCCGCGCAACGAAGGGGCTGCACGCCTCCATCCGCACCGCGCGCGCCGTCAGCCCACGCCCGTCCACTTCGAGCAGGAAGGGGATCGCGTCCACCGTCCCCGGCGTGCCCTGGCGCTGCAGCTCGAAGTCTGGGCCGAAGAAGGCATGCGCGTTGTGCCGGTCGTAGGCGCCGGGGTTGGCCGAGAGCCGCACTCCGAAGCGCGACAGCGTCGGGTGGGTCGCCGACTGGTTCGAGAAGTGCCCGCCGATGTAGCGGTTGGCGTTGTTCCAGCTCGTTGCCTGCTCGGTGCGGATGTCGAGCCCGTAGCGGCAGTCCACGATCCGGCCAAGGACGAAGGTGCTGTCCTCCACCCCGAAGGTGCCGGCGCCGAGGGTGCGCACGCCGATGGTGAAGCCGTTGGCCTCGACGATCTCCACCAAGCCGGCGTCGAGGTTGCAGACCAGGACGCCGATCTCGGCCTCGTTCAGCCAGTCCGTGACGGCGGTGCGGACGACGCGGATGCCCCGTCCGACGAAGGAGCGGTTGCGCTGCGTCGTGCTGCCGATGGTCAGCGCCGGGGCGCCGCTCACCGAGGAGACGATGGAGCCGCGCATGATGAGCTCCGGCACCCCGACCGGGATGGTGACGGTGCCGGTGCAGCGGAAGGTGCCGATCAGCAGCAGCGGGCGGCCGGCCGACGCCGCATGGGCGGCGGCCGCGTTGAGGGCGAGGGTGTCGTCGCCCTGGCCGTCGCCGCGCGCCCCCCAGAACAGCGGGTTGACCGCATCGGCCATGATCGCGCCGAGGCTGCGCGCGGTGGTGGCGCCGCTCGCCGTCACCGTGTCGGCCGACTTGTCGAGCTGCGACAGCGCGATCGGGTTGCCGGCGGCATCGAAGCCGAGCACCTTGCTCGCCCGCTCCGACCAGGACGGCAGCGGGTCGGCCGTGGGGTCCCCATCCGGCAGGCGGAGGGTCTGATCGAGCCGACGCACATGGTCCTGCAGCGCCAGCCAGAAGCGGCTGATCTCGCGGTTCAGCGGCTTCACCGGGAAGGCGCCGGAGGTCGGGAACAGCACGTCCTGCTCGAGCGCCGTGTCGCGCTGGATCGTCACCCGCGCGTTGCTCACCGCCGCGGTGAGCCGCACCGTCGCCCCCTCGTAGAAGCCGTCCGTCAGCGTGCCGCCGACCACCTCGAACGTCGCCGCCGTCCCGTCCACGAACACCTGCAGGTCGGTGGTGTCGTCGAAGGGGAACGGCACCGGGAAGTCTGTCTGCGCGGTGGCGCCGACCGCATACTGGACGATGCTCGCGACGGTGGTGACGCGGAAGTTGCTCATCGGCGGGGGCCTCCCAGGAAGCCGGACAGCGCCGGCGCCGGCTCACGACCCGCCGGCTCGGGCTGCATCGCGGTCCCGGCCTCGCGCGCCAGGGCGCGGAAAAGCCAGTCCACGTAGATCAGGTTGTTGAACCAGAGCGTGCGGCGGAGCGCCCCGGCGACCTGGTTGCCGGTCGCCTCCGGATCGGTCAGCGCCCACACCGCCATGAGCCAGGGCGCGAGCGCCGGGCCGCCGATGGCGGCGGCCTGCTGCGCCCAGGACGGCTCGCGGGCGAAGGCCGGCGGGTCGAGGCCGAGCAGCGGCCGCAGCCCGGCGGCGTTGCCGCTCAGCATCTCGATCGCGGTGTTGAGGTCGCCGAGGATGCCGCTCGCGCCCGACCGCTCGATGGCGCTGAACAGCCGCTCCCAGGAGGCGAGCGGGTGCCTGTCGTGCTCCCCGCCCGCGGGGCCGGCGACCAGCCAGGCGATGGCGATGGAGGAGAGCACGCCCGCCAGCACGCGCGCGTCGCGCTGCTGCAGCCCGGCCATCAGCATCCGCTGCGTCGCCGCCACGGCGAAGCCCTTGTAGAGGAACAGCATCTGCCCGAGCGGGCGGCTGAGGAAGCCCGGCCGGTCGGCGGCGGTCGGGCGCATCACCGCGGCGTCCACCGCGGTCTTGAGGGCGGCGCGGAACTGCTCGCGCAGCTCCGCGTCGGCCCAGGCGTCAGTGTTGGCCAGCGCCAGCCGCCCGTGCCGCTCGGCGCCGGCCGCCCGCCATTCGGCGGCGATCCGGCGCGCCGTCCCCTCGCCGATGCCGTAGGCGGCAAGCCGCGCGATCTCGTCGGCCGACGCCTCGCCGTCCGCCACCTTCGCCGCGAGCTCGACCATCTCGCCCTGGATCAGCGCCCCGGCGAAGCGCTGCGCCCAGTTGGTCCAGGGCACCATGAGGTTGACGAACATCATGGTCTCGGCGCCGGACCGCGCCCACCGCTCGATCAGCGTGTGGTCGGCGCCGATGCTCGCCATGTCGTAGAAGGCCCGCGCCCGGCCGAGCGTCACGAGCTCGAGCGCGGCACCCGCCTTCGCCGCCTCGTCGCCGCCGCGGCGGAACGCCTCGGCCTGCCGTCCGAGGCTGTCCATCAGCCCGCCGAAGGCCTGGCGGAAGCCGACCGCCATCACGATCCGGCCGAGGTCGGCGATCTGCGCCTTCAGCCCACCGCCGAGCTGCGTCAGCACGGCGTTGTTGATGAGGAAGCGGATCGCCCGCACCGAGAGGGCGTCCGGATCCTCGGGGACGTGCAGCGTGCCGAGCACCTTGTCGCGCAGGTCGCGCGTCGCCTGGGTGACGGCGCGCGCCTCCTCGACCGTGCCGCGCCCGGCCGCCACCTCGCCCAGCATGGCGATCCGGTTGGCGGCGAGGCGGCCGAGCATGGAGGGGTCGCCGAACTTGCGGCTCATGGCGATCGCCGCCCCCATGCGGCGCGCATACTCGGCGCCGCCGGCGCGCTGGCTGAGGTCGAGGAAGTCGGCGATCAGCGCGGTCGGCAGGTCGATCGTGCGCTTGCGCGCGTGGCCGGGCCGGAAGCGGTCGCCCCACTCCCCCTGCGGCGCGTCGCCGCCGCCCACGATCTCGCGCACGAGGCGGTCAAGGCCGTCCTCGCCCTCCTCCCCACGCACCCCGGCGGCGCGCAGCGCGGCCTCCACCGCCCGCGTCACCGCCGGATCGGAGGAGCGCTCGACGCGCCGCCCGAGCGCCGAGGCGATCTCGATCCGCAGCCGCGAGGGCTCGACACGGGCCACCGCCTCGCGCACCGGCGCCGCCGCCTCGGCCGCGCGCTGGCCGGCCAGCTCGGGGTCCATGCCGCCGTCCACCAGGTGCCGGCGCAGCACGCGCTCGACGGTCGGGCCGATGCCCTCGCGCAGCAGGTGGGAGATCGCGACCTCGGCACGAATGCCGGAACTCGCCCAGGTGTGCCCGCTCTCCGCCTCCCACCAATCGGCGATGCGCCGGGCGAGCTCGTCGCGGCGGCGCCGCACCTCGCTGCGGATCCAGTTGTGCGGGACGTAGGGCTCGCCCTTGGGCCGCCGCTCGGCCAGCGCCTTCGCCCGCTCGCCCAGGTCCGCGAGCTGCGCCGCGAGGTCCTCGCGCAGGGCGAGCCACTCGGCGAGCACCGGGTCGGCGGCGGCCTTCTCGCGCGCCGCCGCGAGCCGGGCGTCGGCCGCGGCGCGCAGCGTCTCGACTTCCTCGCGCGCCTGCTTCACCGCCGCGGCCGCCTCGGCCATCTGGATCCGCCGCGCCGTGGTGCCCTCGCGGTTCAGCGCCTCGCGGCTCTGGTCGGCGAAGGCGCGGGCGGCGCGCAGCGCGTCCTCGGCCGCGGCGAGCCGCGCCTGCGCCGCCTCGGCCGCCTGGCGCTGCTCGGGCGTGATGCCGGCGCGGGCGTCGATCTCCCGCTCCACCTGCTCGAGCTGGCGCGTCGCCACGTCGCGCTCGCGACGCAGCGCCGCCTCGGCCGCCTCGCGGTGGCGCGGCGAGAGCAGCACGCCGGCCTCGGCGCCCTCGCGCTCGAAGGGCTCGTAGAAGTGCTCGCGCCAGAACCGCGCCGCCTCCACCACCTGCGGGATGCGGTGCTCGCCGGTCGCCACCGCGAGCCCCACCGCCCGGTCGAACTCGGCGAAGGACAGCACCCCCTCGGGGCGCCCCGTCAGGCCCTCGCGCAGCTCCTCGAAGCGGGCGCGCCCCGGCGTCGCCCTGGCCGGGTCCCAGCCGCGGTAGGCGTAGTAGAGCTCGGCCTGCCGGCGCTCGGCGGCGGCGTAGCGCCAGGCCGCCTGCGCCGCCCGCGCCTCGACGCTCGCCGTGTCGGTGGCGTGGCCCACGGCGTTGCCGCGCAGGCGAAGGCCCGGGATCTGCACGATCTGGTCGGCCAGCCGCGCCAGCATGTTGCCGACCTCGCCGACGAAGCGGTTGTTCTTCAGCCGGTAGTAGGGCAGCTCGGCCATGCGCGCCCGCTCGGCGCCGGTGCCGGTGGCGGCGAGGCGGTCGCCGCCCTCGGGCGCCGGCGGCCCCTCGATCCGTCCCATGCCCGGAGGCGGTGGCTGGTCGTCGTTGGCGCCGGCGAGCAGCAGGCGCTCGGCGAGCGGCGCGTCGTCGCCGGTCGCCTGCCGCGCCAGGTCCTCATGCGCGCGGGCGGTCGCCGCGCCTTCCGCCTCGTCGGCGCGCCGGATCGCCGCCTCCGCCCGCTCGGCCAGCGCCTCGGCCTCGTCGAGCAGGATCCGGCGCGCCGGGTCGGCCTCGTCCATCGCCGCGATGCGCGCCGCGAGGCGGAGGAACGCATCGTGCAGCTCGTCAGCCTCATGCCGCAGGCGCTCGGCGGCCTGGAACAGCTCGGGCAGCGGCGTGCGCCGCAGTTCGGCCGCGCGCGCCATGTCCTCCGGGTCCCGGCTGCGGGCGAGCGCGCGCCACGCCGCGGCCTGCGGGCCGCCGAGCAGGCGCAGGCGCTGCTCGCTGGCCACTCCCCAGGCATCGGCCGGATCGAGGTCGTTGGCGGCGAGCGTGCCGCGCGCGAGGTCGTCCACCTGGCGCGGCACGAGCCGGCCCGCCGCGTCGAGCCGCGCCCAGCCGGCGCCGGGGAGATTGACCTCAAGGCCCGCCGCCGGCGGCGCGGTCCGCTCGGGCGGCGGCGCGGCGCGGCTCTCGCTGACGCGCACCACCTCGTAGTCGCCGACGCGCGCGCCGGGCGCGGCCGGGTAGCGCCGCCCCTCGGCGTCCACCAGAAGATCGCCCTCGCGACGCAGGACGCGGACGGCGACCTCCCGATCCGTCTCCACGTGGCGCAGCGTCAGCCAGGTCTCGGCCTCGGCGGGCGGCGCCGACGCGCGGGCCGCGCCCTCCGGGGTGTCGGCCGCGGCGGCGGCGCCGGATCGTCCGGCCGGTGAAATTTCACCGGCGGCAGCCGAAACCCGCGCCGCATCGGCCCCGGCGGGGGATGCGCCGGCCGGCGAAATTTCACCCTCGGCCGCGCGCGGCCGTGCGCCGGGCGTGCGCAGCCCGTCCGCCAGGTCGTGCGCGAGGGCGTGGCGCCACGCCGCGGCGTCCAGGGACCGTGCGCTCACCAGCCCGGCGGCGCCGCCGAGCGCCGCGCCGAGCAGCGCCGACAGCGCCACCTCCGTCCCGAGGTCGCCCTGCAGCCCGGTCGGCAGACCGGGGCGCGCCAGCACGTTCTCGGCCGCCGCCATGCCGCCGGTGAGCGCCGCCGTGCGCCCCGCCGCCTGCGCCGCCCGCCCGAGCCGCGTCGTCGCCGAGAGCCCGCCGATGCCGAGCGGCAGCGTCAGCAGGTTCTCAGGGGTGAGCATCCCGGCGAGGAACTGGCCGAGGAAGCCCGCCCCTTCCAGCTCGCGCGCCCGCTCGCGCAGCGCGTCCACCCGCCGCTTGAGGAAGGCCGTCTCCTCCGGGCTGCGGCTGTCGCGGAACAGGTGCAGGCTGTCCTCGTAGCCGCGCAGCTCGGCCGGATCGGCATAGGGGTTGTAGCCCGCGACCGGCGGCGGCGCCCAGGCGCCGAAGGCCTCGAGCCGCTGCCGGTATTCCTCGGCGGTGCGCGCGAGGAAGCTCTGCTGCATCCAGCCGGCGACGAAGTTGCGCAGGCCGCTGTTCGTCTCCGCGGCCGGCAGGCGGAAGGGGCGCGAGCCCGGCGCCCACTCGGGGAGGGTCTCGCTCATGGCCGCAGGCTGTCGAGGTGCGGGGCGGACGGGTTGGGCACCGAGCCGGGCCAGGGCTCGTTCGGCGCCGCGGCGTCGCGCCGCTCGCGCGCCACCCCCTCCTCACCGGCGCGGCGCTGCAGCCAGCGCAGCCGGTGGCGCCACGCCTCGGCCTCGAGCGGGATCAGCACCGGGGCGCCGGTGCGCACGCCGTCCGGCCCCATCATGCCGAGATAGTTCCGCACGCCGGGCGCGACCGGGCCCCAGAGCTCGTAGAGCCGCGCCACCACCACCCGCCTGCCGCCGCGGCCGTCCTCCACCTCGACCCGCTCGAAGCGGTCGGTCGGGCGGAGGAAGGCGCTGCCGCCGAGCACCCAGTTGGCCCGCTCCTCATCGGAGAGCCCCTGTCGGCGCAGCACGTCCTGCACCAGCTCCTCCTGCCAGCGCGCGCCGACCTCGCCGCCCCGCCCGTAGGGCGCGACGTGCTGCTCGGGCGGGTGCCGCACCCATTGCGGCGCCCCGAAGAGCCGCGCCCTGAGGCCGGACGGCATCCCCTGCGCCCCGCCCGGCGGCAGGCCGTATCGCGACAGGCCCCACTCGCCGCTCGCCGTGATCTCGCGGAGCGCCTGCCGCGCCGCCCGCTGGCGGTCGGGGACGTTCGCCATGAGCATCAGGATCTTGCCGTTGAGCTCGGCTTCCATCGCGGGCGGCAGGGTCGTCGGCCCGCCGGCCTCGGACAGCGCGCCCTCGACCAGTCGGCGCAGCTCCCTGCGCTGCTCGTCCGGCGTCGCCCCGAGCCGGGCCATCATCTCCTCGGCGAGCGCCGGGTCGCCGCGCGCGATGCGCCGGGAGGCCTCGATGAGCGGCTGCACCCGCTGCTCGAAGCCCTCCTCGGGGATCGACCGCAGCTGCTCGGCCACCCCCTCGAAGGCCCTGCGGCTCTTCTCGTCCAGCTGCGCGTGATAGACGCGCCGCGCCTGCGGGTCGGCCTCGAGCGCCTGGTGGATGGCCGCCGCCGCGGCGTAGGTGCGCGGGTCGCGGCTTTCGAGCGCGCCGAGCATGAAGCCCACCACCTGCTCGGGCAGCACGCCGGCGCGCGCCGCCTGCACGATCCGCGCCTGCGCCCCCGGGTCGGTGAAGGGCGCCTGCGCCTCGCCGCGGATCCAATCCAGCGCGATCGCCTGATACTCGCGGTTGTTCTCGACCTGCGGCCCCTGCTGGTCGCCCGGCCGCATCGCCTCGGCGAAGCGTTGCCACCGCTCGGCCTGCTGCTGCTGCAGGCGCAGCGCCTGCGCGCGGTCGCGGGTAAAGGTCTCGAGGATGTCCACCTGCGCCGCGAGGGGGAGGCCCTGGATGCGCCGCAGCACCTCCGCCACCTCGCCCGCCGGCTGCGCGTCGGGCGTGACGCCGAGCGCGGCCAGCGCCCGCTCGCGGCGGAACTGCATCACCGCCTCGGCCGCGGCCCGCCCCTCGGCGGCGCGGTCGGCCTGCTCGCTCCGGCGGGCGACGTCCGCGCCCCAATCGGCGCCGATGACCCGACCGATCTCGTGCAGCTCGCGCTCGATCTGGCTGCGCCGCGCGACCAGCGCCGGCGGCAGTGTGCCGTCCGGCCGGCGCTGGCGCTCCATCTCCGCGAGCTCCATGGCGCGGTCGGCCATGACCCGCGAGGCGGCGAGCCGCGTGCGCTGCTCGCGCCAGGTGATCTCCTGGCGCTGCTCGCGCACCAACGCGTCGCCGAAGGCGGCGAGCTGCTGGCGCTCCTGCGGCGTCAGCCCGTTCCACTCCTCGCGCCAGCCGGGCGCGCCGGGGCCGGCGCGCAGCGCCTCGACGATGCGCCCGGCCTCCACCGTGTCGGCCGCGCCGCCCGGCCCGCTGCCCGCCCCGGGGAGCAGGTTGGCGAGGTAGCGCCGCGTCTCCTCCGGCAGCGGCCGGCCCGTCCGCAGGTGCTCGTCCACCCGGCCGGGCCCGGCGTTGTAGGCGGCGAGCGCGAGGCGGAGGTCGCCGCCGTAGTGATCGAGCAGCGCGCGCAGGTAGCGCGCGCCCCAGGGGATCGCCTTCGCCGGGTCGCTGCGGTCCTCCGGCCGCAGCGGCGGCAGGCCGAAGCCCGGGTCGCGCGCCGTCGCCGCCATGATCTGCGCCGCCCCGACCGCCCCGGCCCGGCTCACCGCGTTCGGGTCGCCGCCGCTCTCGAGCCCGAACACCTCGCGCAGCAGCCGCTCGGGCAGGCCGGTCTCGGCCGACGCCGCGGCGACGATCGGGCGCCAGCCCTCCGGCAGCCGGGCGCCGAACCGCTCCGGCCCGTCGCCGAGCAGCGCCGCGCCGGCGCCGCCGCGCAGCTCGCGCTGCAGCCGCGCCTGCAGCGGCGCCACCACCAGCAGCCGGCGCTCGATCTCGGCCGCCTCGCCACGGTCCCAGACCCCGCCCGTGTCCTGCGCGATCTTGGCCCGGAGCGACGCCAGCACCGGCGCCGGGTCGCGCCCCTGCAGGATGAGGTCGAAGGCCTCGCCGCCGAGCCGCCCCAACGCCTGCTCGGAGAGGCGGCGCGCCTCCTGCCGGTCGCGCGCCGCGCGCTGGCCGAGCAGGTTGCCGTAGTGCTGGCCGATCAGCCGGCCGATCCCCTCGCCCACCGGCAGGCGCAGCTCGGGCGGCAGCGCCGAGAGCGTGCCCTGCCGCCACCGCTCCGCCGCCTGCCGGAAGGCCTCGGGGTCGTCCGCGTGCTGCTGGCGGAGCCGCTGGATCTCGCCCTGGCTGTCGAGCAGGAATTCGGAGGCGTAGCGGCTGGTCAGGACCTCGCGCCGGCGCCGCTCGGCGATGCGTTCGAAGGGGCGGCGCGAGAGGTCGGGGACCACGATGCGCCCCTCGGCGTCGCGCTCGATCGGCTCGGAGGCGCCGGCCGCCTCGCCGCTCGCGATCGCCTCCTGGGTGCGCTCGCGCTCGAGCAGCGAGGCGAGCGGGTCCAGCACCCCGGCGACGTCGAAGGCCTGGGCCGTGGCGCGGCGCGCCACCTCGCCGGTGCGGCCGAGATCCACCACCCCCGCCCCTTGCGGGAGGACGGTGCGCTCCTCGCGCGGCAGGCTGCCGCTCATCAGACCGGCCCCCGGGCGCGGCCGGTCAGCGGCTCGATCATCGCCACCTGTTCGTCGGTCAGGCCGCGGTAGAGGCTCTGGCGGTTGTCGGGGGCGCCGCCGCCGCCCTCAGGGGCCGAAACCGGCCAGGTCTGATAGACCGAGAGGCCGGCGCCGAGCAGCGTGGCGGCCGGGCGGATCCAGGCGGTGCGCCCCATCGCCGCGAAGGAGTCGTGCTCGAGCACGGCGGCGCGGTCGGAGAGGAGGAGCTGGCGTTGCCGCGCCGCGCCGAGCAGGCGGATGGCGGAGATGTCGCCCATCACCTGCCGCTCGTTCTCGCCTTCCAGGGTGGCGATGGTGCCCGAGCCGTAGGGGTCGAGGCCGAAGGCGGCGGCGGTGGCGCGCAGGCTGCTCTCGGTCAGGCCGGCGCGGCGCTGCCGCTCCACCTCCTGCTGCCGCGCCTGCACCGCCACGGTGTCGCGCTCGATGGCGAGCTGCTCGCGCCTGAGCGCCGCCATCTGGCGGCCGATCGAGGCCTGCGCCCGCGCGTTGGAATACTGGGCGCCGGCCTGCAGCGCGGCGACGCCGAGGGAAGCCGCGGCCATCCCCGCGGACAGGGCGAAGCTCCAGGTCATAGGGGCACCACCACCACACGCTTGAGGGCCAGCACGCCGACCGGCATCGGCACGTCGCGGTCGATCCGCCGCGTCAGCGCCGCCGGCTCGTTGGGGCGGGCGAAGCCGAGATGGCGGGTCATCCACCAGCCGTCGCGCGCCGGCGGCGCCGCGCCCACCGTGAAGCCGTCGCTGAGCAGCGTCAGGCTGGTCCCGCCGACGCGGGCCGAGCGGGCGCGGTAGAGCCGCAGGTGCGTCTCGAGCACCCGCTGCGTGCGCTGGGCCAGCGTGCCGTCGGGGAGGTCGATCACCGGCGGCAGCGGGTCTATCCACCAGTCGAAGGCGAGGCCGAGCTCGACCGTGAGCCCGTCGTCGAGCCCGCCCTGCTCGTCGAGCTGGCGCGGCAGCGTCACCGCGCCGTCGCCCCCCGCCACCGCGCCGCCGAGGTAGTCGTCGCCGATCCGCCCGTGCACCTCGAAGCCCGCGAGGTGCGGCGCCGCGAGGGAGGGCGTCACGTCCTCCACCGTGGCGTCGAAGGCGAGCGCCGGATCGAAGCGTTCCAGCCGCACCGTGCCGTTGCGCTGCACGGCGACGAACACCGCATCGCCGGCGACGCCGACCGCCCGGAAGGCGCCCTGCGTCGTCCACTCGCACCAGGCGCCGATCTTCTGCTCGCGGATCGAGTGGAACAGGGCGATGCGCCCGGCGGCGTTGACGAAGAAGGCATACTGCTCGGGCCGGTCCTGCGCGCCGGGCAGGTAGGCGGCATCCACGATCTCGCCGATCAGGTCGGTCGCGGGCAGGCTCACCGGGTCGGCGGTGAGGTTGTCGGCCTCGGCGGTGTAGGCGAGGTCGCGCACCGCCCGCCCCCGCCCCTGCACGAACAGCACCCCGCCGTCGAAGGCGCCGGGCCGCACGTCGCCGGTGCCGAAGGGGGCAACGTGGCGGATGCGCGCCGTGGTCGGGGTGATCGGGCGCGTCTCCTGCTCGGGGACGAAGAACACCCCGGCCTCGGTGAAGAAGGTGAGCTGCGGGCCGGAGACGGCGTGGGCGATGGTCCGCACCCGGGTCGCGCCGAGCGCCATCGCGATCGCGTCGGCGTCGGCCGCGGTGCCGAGGTCGAAGTTCCAATACTGGCCGACGCGGCTCATCCAGATCGCATCGCCCGCGTCGCGCGAGCCGCCGAACACCAGCCGCTGCTGATGCAGGCAGACCGAGCGCGGCCAGCCGCGCACCGCCGAGAAGGCCGCCTCCTCCCACAGCGTCGTCGCCTTGCCGTCCGGGGGCGCGGCGCCGCCGTCCCAGGTCACGGCGCATTGGGTGGCGCTGTTGACCGCGCCGATGGTGCCGTGCCGGTAGCGGCTGGCGTCCACGTCCCAGACCCGGAGCGCGGTGCCGGCGTGCCCGGCGGCGAGCCAGCCGGCCGAGAAGTTCAGCACCCCGCCGGCGGCGTTCCAGGTGGCGGTGATCGCGCTCGCCGCGTAGCGGAAGAACGGCGTGCCGCGCGGCCCGTCGAAGGCCAGGGTCTCGAGCGACCAGGTGTCGGCGCCGGTGCGGCGGATGATCCGCGGCGCGAGGTCGGGATGCACCACCCACATCAGGTCGCCGCCCTGGGCGAAGCGCAGGCCGCGGAGCTGGCCGGCGGTCCACGGGCAGCCGGTGAGGGCGCCGGCCGCGGCGCCGTCCGCGGCGTAGTAGAACCGCACCTCGCCCGGCAGGAAGGCGGCAATGTAGGACTGGTCGAGGCTGAAGGCGAACTGCTCGAGCACCGGGGCGGTCGGCAGCTCGGCCAGGTGCCGGGTGCCCCAGCGCGACACCACCCCGCCGGTGGCGAGGGGGAGGCAGTTGAGGAGCGCCGCGGCACCGTGGCGGTAGAGCGCGGTCTCCTGCCGGGCGCGCGCCGCCTCGTCCAAGGTGCCGGCGACGAAGCTGGTCTGGGAGATGTGGGTCTTCACCGGCCGGCCTCAGCGGCGGCGCAGCGCCTCGAAGCGGCCGAGCGGGATGCGGCGCGCCGGGCGCTCGGAGGCGTTCTGGTGGCGGGCGATCGCCAGCTCGCGCGCGGCGAGCTGCAGCATCGCCCCCTGCAGCTTCGGGTCGTCGCGGATCGGCACCGCGAACTCGGCGGCGAGGCGATAGACCACCGCCTGGCGGAAGGCCGGGGTCCAGCGCAGCTCGTCCACCCGGGCGTGGTATTCGAGCGCGACCGTCTGCGACGCCTCGGCGTCCAGCCAGATCGCCGTCTCGGCCGGCTCCCAGCCCGGCGCCACCGTGCCATCGACGAAGGGGGCGACGATGCGCAGGCAGTCGGTCGGCAGGGCGTAGGCGGCGGAGTAGCCGGACGCCTCCGCCGGCGGGTCGGCGAGGCGGGCCAGCGTCTCGATGCGGCGGTTGAAGCGCCAGGGGTGCGAGGCGAGGAGGAGGTCGGCGATCGGCTGGTAGCGGGCGTTCGCCACCACCTGCGCGGCGGAGGCGCCCTCGAAGGTCTCGATCGGGCTCTCGCCGATCAGCACCAGGGCGTCGGAGCAGAGGCGGAGGGCGTCGGCCTGGGCCATGGCCGCGCTATGGGGCCGGAGTGCGCCCACGCGCCACGCACAGACAGAAAGCGGGCGGGGCGCGCATCACGCCCCGCCCGAGTTTGCAAGGGGAGCCGGACTTGCCCCGCCCGGCAGGGGAACGCTCAGACCGTGGTGATCTGGGCGATGCTGACGCTACTCGCCGAGCTCGCGGTGACGATGTAGGCGCGGAGCTGCGGCGTGCCGCCGAGGTCGAGCGCGGCGAGGATGATGTCGCCGGGGTTCAGCCGCTGGTAGAGCGCGCTGAAGTAGCCGGCGCCGCTGACCGTGGCGTGCGTGTCGTCCGAGGTGTAGAGGTGCAGCTTGCGCCGCGCGCCGGCCTGGCCGTTCGGCCGGGTGGCGCCGATCGAGAGCACCGTCAGGCTGTTGGGGGTGAGCGCCATGGTGCGGCCCTCCTCAGTTCGCGTAGCGCCGGGCGATGACGCCGAGGCTCTCGATGAGGGCGGCGCCCATGCGCATCTTCCCCATCATGAAGGTGGCGTCGTAGTCGGGCAGGCGGGCGACCTCGCTGGTGATCTCCTGGCCGACCGCGACCGCCGCCGCCGAGGCGTTCCACCACAGGTTCAGCTTCGAGCCCGAGATGTGGGTCGGCAGGCGCGAGAACGGCGCGTAGGCGAAGCCGAACCACATCTTCGGGCGCTGGCCCTCGACCGTGAGCTGCGGGTCGCCGCCGTAGTCGGCGTGGATGAAGGTGTTGAGCGACAGGGCGTCGTTCCACGCCTTCCAGGTGATGAGGGCGTGCATCTGCCCGCCGGCGATCGCCTCGTTCTGGCCGAAGGTCTGCAGCACCGAGCGCGGCACCGCGTCCGAGGTCCAGGCGTCGTCGGTGGCGAGGTTGTTCGCCGCGTTGGTGGTGGTGGCGAGCGCCGCGAGGGCGATGTCGTCCTCGGTGCGGGCGAGCGACATGCTGATGGCGCGCTGCACCGCGGCCTTCTCGTCCACGTTGGTCTTGAGCTCGTCGAGGCTGTCGATCATGTCCGCGCCGTAGTAGTCGGCGAGGTCGCACTGCACCCGGTCGCGCACGATGTCGAGCAGCGGCACCTTGCCGTTGCGGCTCTTCGGCTGCGCCGCCGGGGCGAGGCCGATCTTCGGGAAGTGCGTGCGGGTGCCGACCACGCCGGTCTTGCGGCGGAGCCGGCCGCGCATCGCACCGCCCTGGTTCTGGAAGGCCTCGAACAGCTCGGCCTCGAACTGCTGGATGAAGATTGCGTCGGAGGTCTGCGACATGGGGATCTCCGCCGGAGGCGGGATGAGCCGTGGCTTGTCCCCCGTTCGCCGGCCGCGGCTTGTCCCTGAGCGGGGGCCGGGCGGCGCGCGGCGGGGCCGGAGGCGCGTCTAGCGCCTCGCGGCCCGCCGGTTCCACGCACAGAGGTCAGATGCTCGGGCGGTGGAGCGTGCGCGGGATCTGCCCGCCCGCCTTGAGGAACTCATAGACCGCCCGGCGCATCGGCTCGCCCTTCTCCGGATGGTTGTAGTCGGGGTGGCGCATCAGCTCGCGCGCCTTCTCCCCGGTCATCTGCCCCTCGCCCCCGCCGGGCAGGCCGGCCGGGAGCCCGCCGGCCGCGCCCCCCGTGGCCTTGCGCATCAGGCTCTCCATGGCGAGCACGAAGGGCGCGCTGGTCGCCGCGCCCATCAGCGCCCGATACTGCTCCTCGGGGAGCTGGCGGGCGAGCCACATGTCCACCGCGGCGATGCGCTCCTCCGCCCCCTCGCCGATCTTCTGCCGCTCGGCCTCGAGGTCCGGCGCCTGCGCCACCTGCCAGCGCACGAAGGCGCCGATCAGGCGCCGCCACTGCTCGGGCTTCGCACCGAGCTCGTGCAGCACCTTGCGCGCCTCGCCGAGCAGCGGGTCGTCGGCCGGCGGCTGCTGCACCTCGAAGCCCTCCGGCACCAGCTCCTTCGGGATCTCGAAGCTGTAGCCCTCCGGGGTCTCGGGCACGCCGGCCCGCAGCTCCTTCAGGACCTCGGCCTTGAGCGTCTCGTTCTTCTGGCTGAACCGCCCCTGCAGCTCGCGGTAGCTGTTCGCCAGCGCATCCACGCGGATGCCCTTCCGCTCCGGGTCGTAGAAGGTCTCGGGCAGCCAGTCGGGCCGCTCCGGCGCCGCATGGAGCCAGTCCGGCGCGGCCGGCGCCCGGGTCCCATTCGGATCGCCCCCGCGATCCGAATGGGGGCCCGCCGCCGCCTCCGGCGCGGCCGCCGGTTCACCACCCCCGCCGCCCCCCGCAGGCGGATCGGCGGTTTCGTGCACGAAGGGGAAGCGCCAAGGGAAGGGGTGCATGGTCAGGTCGGTTCCTTCTGCTGCATCCGCCGCCGGTGCCGCTCGGCGCGGGCCATGACCGCGAGGAAGCGCTCACGGTCGCCCTGCAGCATCAGCAGGCGGTTCGGGTCCACGGGGCCGGGCGGGAGCACGGAGCGCAGCGCCTCGCGCTCCCACCACAGCCGCAAGGGCGCCAGGTCCTCGGCCGTCATCAGCTCGAAGCAGGCGCGGTCGATCCGCTCCTCGGGCGTCATGCGGCGCGCGCCCCGAGCGCGGCGAGCAGCGGCGCCATCGCCGCCGCCTCCGCGCCGCCCTGCCCGGCCTGGGCGAGCAGCTGCCCGGCCGCCTGCGCGTTCTGGCTGATCTCCTCGGACGAGAACGGCAGGTTGGCCGGAATGTCGAGCCGGTCGGCGGTGATCCGCATGTAGCGCTCGGCCGGCACCAGCGTCTGCACCGCCGCCGGGCCGTAGAGCTGCGCGATCGCCCCGAGCCACTCGTTGATCCGCGCCACCTCCTCGGTGCGCGCCGAGCGCACCAGGGTCGAGGCCGGGGCGATCCGCACCCGCCGCCCGTCCACCTCCGGCATGACGATCCGCCCCTGCTCGGTCAGCACCCGCAGGATGCGCAGCAGCAGCGGCACCACCACCTCGTGCCACACCCGCCCGTAGGCGGGGCCGATCTGGCGCGCCAGCTCCTGCATCCGCTGGCGGATCTCCAGCGCGGTCGGCGGGGTGTCGGCGGTGCGCGGCGTGATCGTCTCGTTGAACAGCGCCTTGCGGATCGCGTGCCGCTGCTCCTCCAAGACGATCTGGCCGATGTCGAGCCGGGTGCTCGGCAGGGTGAGCGGCTGCAGCCCCCGGCTCCCCGGCGCGATCGGGATGATGGCACCGGGGGCGAGCTGCACGCTCCACGGGTTCAGCACCCCGTCGTCCTCGGCCTGCCACATCCCGGAGAGCGCCATCTCGCCGTGCGCCAGGATCAGCCGCACCGCCTCGTTCACCACCTCGATCGCGGGCAGCGCCTGCATCCCCTGGCCGACCCCGTAGAGCTCGCCGGCCGCCTTGCTCCACCGCCCGAAGACGTAGCAGCAGCTCCCGCGCCCGGTCTCCACCTTGGCGACCAGCAGGTGCTTGCCCTCGACATGCACCTGGCGCAGCCAGCGTTCAGTCGGGCTGTCGAGGTCCCGGATCCAGCTATCGATCACCGCCACGTTGTCGGCGCCGCCAACCCCGCCGAGGTCGCGCGGCAGCTCGGCGTTCGGATACTGCGCCCGCACCACGTAGCCCGGCACCCGGTAGCGCACGTGGATGTCGGCGATGGTGCCGTCCGGCCCAGGCGTCACCCAGGCATCGGCCAGCGGGATCGCCTGGAAACGCAGCGGCTGCGCCCAGTCGCCCGGCACCACCTTGAGGCAGACGTTGCCGAACCCCGCGAGGTCCTTGAAGCCGTCGAACACCTCGGGGGCGAAATTGCTCCGGCTGAGCTGCAGGAACAGCTCCGCCTGCACCTCGGCCACGCCAGCGCGCACCGGGTCGGGCAGGCCGGGGTCGGTGTCGAAGCGCGCCCACTCCACCCCGTCCGGCACGATGCCGCCAACCAGCCGGCCGGCGAACTCCTCGATGCCGACCATGCCGGTCTCGTCATAGACGCTCGCCGTGTTCTGCCCGTGCCGCGGCGCGAGCCCCCCGGTGAAGGGGGTGCGGTAGGGCATGGCGACGTCGATCAGGCGCTGCCACCGCCCCTCCCAGGGCTGGCGGAGGCGCTGCGCGAGCTCGAAGCTCGCGCGCACCTGGCGCGATGGCTCCGCCATCAGGCCGCCCCCAGGTCGCCGCCGCGGCGGAAGCCCTGCCAGTCGCCCGAGAGCAGCGAGCGCGCGCCGACGCGGTTGGCCGCGCGCAGCTGCTCCTCGCGCTCGCGCTCGGCCGCCAGCCGCGCCTCCTCCTCGGCCGCCAGCCGCCGCTGCCGCTCAAGCTCGGCGCGCTGCTCCTGCTGCGCCTGCAGCTCCTCCTGCGACGGCGCCGGCATCCGCGGCGCCTTGATCCCGAACATCCGCCTCATGCTCATGCCGGCACCCCTCCGCGACCAGGCCGACGAAGCGGGAAGGCGCCGCGCCGGCGCAACGCACAGCGCAGACGCCAGGGCGTGCACCAGGGCGGCACCCGCACCCCCACCGTGTCCGCCACCAGCGTCACGCAGTCGAGCAGGTGCGGCCAGGCCAGGCGCCACCGGCGCGGCTCGCCCGCCACGCCGGCGTCGAACACCAGCACCTCATGCGCCGCCACGCTCGCCCGCCTCACCAGGTCGGGGCCGCAGACGCCGAGGATGATCCGCTCCGGCGTCCACTCGGCCCACAGCCACAGCCCGCGCCAGAGCCGCCGCGACGCCCAGACATGGGCGTAGCCGGGCCGCAGCAGCCGCTGCCACCACCCCGTCGCCGGCTCTGCCGCGGCGAGGAAGCCGATCCGCCACCTCACGGTCGCGGCTCCGCCCCCCGCCACCCGCGCAGGCGGCCCGACAGGCGCGCCATCGCCAGCGGGTCCACCCGGGTCCGCCCGTTCGGCGTCCCCGGCCCGCGCGCCGCCGCCCGCCGCTGCTCCTCCGCGCCGCGCACGCCGCGCCGGTCGAGCCCCAGCACCAGATACTCGGCCGCCTCGCAGATGTGCGAGTAGATGTTCTTCTCCACCTCCTCGGCGTAGCGGTCCAGCGTCCCCTCGACCTGGATGCGCCGGTAGCGGAAGCCCCCCGCCAGCCCGCTGATCAGCGTCGGGCACCCCCTCGGGCAGAAGATCGCCGCCGGCGCCCCGTCCACCATCCGCGTCAGCCGCCGCTCGAGCGCGGCCCGCCGCTCGTCCGGGTCGTTGGTCCAGGCCCTGACCAGCGGCAGCCCCTCCTTGCGCGCGTGCGTGAAGGCGGTGCTGTCGTCGCCGCCCGTGCGGTTGCCGCCCGAAGGATCCCCCCACCCCCGCAGATGCTCGGCCCAGCCGGGGTATTCGGCGTTGAGCGCCGGCACGACGTGGTTGCGGACGAACATCTCCACCGAGATGTTCTGGCCGATCCACTCGCGCACGAAGCGGAGCTGCCCGCCCACCTCCTGCGCCAGCACGGTCGCCGGGTTGCGCGCGAAGTCCATGCCGATCAGGCAGCTCCGCGCCTGCGGGTCCCAGCCGATGGGGCGCGGCGCCACATGCGTCTCGCGGTGGAACTGAGGATGCACCGGCCGCGCCGCCTGGCCCTTGCGCACCTCGACACAGATGAGGTTCAGCACCTCGTCCACCGTCGAGCCGGAGAGCTGCGCCCGGTAGTAGCCGGGCCGGAGGTTCTGCAGGTTCTCGGCCGCCGGGTTGTCGTCGAAGCGCACCACCCGGCCGCGCTCGTCGCGCACCGGGAACAGCCCCGGCGGCTGCACGAAGATCGTCACCCCCTCGGGCCGCGCCATGAGCTGGCGCGTCATCGGGTCCATCCAGTCCGGCGGCTCGCTCCACCCGGCCCAGAGCGCGAGGTAGTGCAGGTCGTCCTCGGGCGCGTTGGTGTCGAAGATCACCCCGGCCCAGCCCGGCTTCGCCCCCGAGCGCAGCGAGGGGTAGCGGCCGCAGCGGCGCCTGAGCCCGATCAGGATCTCGCGCGGCACCTCGCGCGCCTCGTTCACCCAGGCGCCCGTCACCTCCATCGAGAGCAGGTTGCGCACCTGCTCCGGCCGGTCCAGCGGGATGAACCACAGCTCCAACTCGATCCGCGCCTCCGGCAGCCGGATCATGTAGCTGTAGGGCGGCGACCAGTTGAACCGGCCGAACACGCTCTCCGGGAACCAGTCGAGCACGCTCGGGATGGTCGTCGTCTCCAACATCGGGTTGGTGTTGCGCACCACCACCCAGCGCGAGCGCCGCCAGCCGTCCGCCCCCGGCGGCTGCTCGGTCGCGTGCAGGAACATCCGCATGATGCAGGAGCCGGTCTTGCCGGAGCCGATCGGCCCGACGATGCCGTCAATCGGCAGCTCCTCGCCCGCCGCCGCCGGCCGGTGCCGCAGGAAGTCGCGCGCCACCGGGCCGGGCGGCCGGTAGTGTAGCGCGAAGCCCATCAGCGTTCCCGGTGCAGGCGGTGCAGCAGGTCGGTCATGCCGCCGGACAGGCGGAAGAAATGCCCGTCCCGATGCCCGGCATAGCCGGCCTCCACCGATCCATCGGCGCGCACGAGCACGACGGCCATGGCCCGGCAATCGCCGCGGCGCAGCCTGGCGATGGTGCCGGCCACCATGCCCGCGACCTCGCGCGAGGGACCGCCGGCGATCACGCGCAGGGGGCGGCGGCGCATCAGAAGCCCTCCGGGCCGAGCCCGTTCACCGCCCGCCGCAGCAGCTCCTCGCGCTTCGGCGGATCGAGCGAGGCGATGAAGCGGTCCATCGCCAGGTCGCTCTGCGAGGGGTCGGCGAGCAGCCGCCAGCGCACCCAGTCGCGCGCCGCCTTCGCCGTCGCCAGCGGCACCTCGCGCCACCAGTAATCCGACGCAAGCCCGTCCTGCGGCGGGGCGACCGGGTCCACATAGGGCCGGTCGCGCAGCGCCTCGGCCAGCCGCCGCACCACCGGATGCACCCGCGCCGCCGAACACACCAGCCGCACCAACCGATGCCCATTGCCGAGATGCACCGCGTAACTGTCACCCGCCCCCACCTGGCAGATGGTCAGCGAGAGGCTCTGCCCCGCGATCTCGCAGGCCTCGCGGCGCAGCTCCTCGATGCTGATCTCCGCGCCGTCCCACACCCCCTCGCGGAGCACCGTCACGACACCTCCCCCGGCGCCCCCTCCGCCCCCCGCTCGGCGGGCGGCGCCTTCGGGGCCGCCGGCTTCGGGCGCGCCGCGGGACGCCTCTGCACCTTCTTCGCCACCTTCGCCACGACGGGCTTCGCGACGGGCTTCGGCGGCGGCGGCGGCGACGGCGCGGCCTCGGCCATCACCGGCGCCGACACCACCCGCCCCGGCACCACAGCCACCACGGCCTCAAGCCGCCCGAGCGCACGCTCAAGCTCATCCAGGTCCGTGGCCGCAGCCAGATTGTGGTGAAACCCCCGCTCCACCAGGTCCCGCAGCCGCGCCCGCAGCGCCTCATACCGCTCGATCCGCGCGAAGTCGGCCATCCACGCCACCCCTCTCCCAGCAAGACCAGAACACCCCTGGCCCATCCAGGCAAAGCAGCGCCACGCACAGCAAGCGGCTGTAGGCGGCCAACATATCGGCGGGGGTCCTCTCCCCCGCGCGCGCCCGGATTTTCCGGGGGGCCTTCGCGGATCAGCACCCCCGGTGTCGGATGCGGAGGCGGACGAATGCAGATCAGGCGGGGCGGAGCAGGACCGGCTCAGTCCCCCAGGTCAATGCGGATCGAGACCTGACCCGCGACCAGGTGCTGGTGCTTGTCGGGCGGCTTGAAGCCCGCTCGGTCGAGGAGATCCGCAGCGGCCTGCTGCCTGACATACCCGCTCGGGTGCTCGAGCAGCTTCACCATCGTCCGCAAGGCCTGCGGGGCAGAGGCGCCAACGGCCTGTAGCGTCAGGCGGTGGATAGCATCCAGCACTTCCGGCTTCCGGAGCAGGCGATACCCCACGGCGTGGGCGGAGGAGCTTGCGTAGCCGGCGGCGAGGGCGGCGCGGGTGGCGTTGCCGTCGCCGTGCTGGACGTAGCAGCGGACGAAGGCCGACTGCATGGGGGTGAGGCCGGGGAGGCAGGGGAGATCCTCCGTCTCCTCCGGTGGGGAGTGTGGGATGAGGTCGGTGCTCATGGCCGCGCGCGCGTGGAGTGGGACGGTAGGACGCCGCTCCTGTCAACGCACATGGCCGATCGAGGCGAGGAGGAAGGAAGCGGGAGCTGCCCGAGGCACGGGCCGGACCTGGTGGCGCATCGCGCCCGGCCTGCGCCGGCATCCCCGCACCCTCTCACCCGGCGTCGGCGCAGGCGTCCGCTCCGCGCCCGCCCGGCAACGGGCCTGATGCTTGCCTGAGCCGGTCCACCCGGTCGAGGCGTTGGTCCTCGCCGTGCTCGCCATGCTCGCTGCGCTGCGCGTGGCTGCGCGCGGCTCCGGTCCCGCTGCGCGGCCTCGACCGGGCGGCGTGCGGCTCAGGCTGCGCGGCCCCACGCCGGGCGGGCTTACGCGGAGCGGATGCCCCCCGGCGAGCCGGCGGGTGAGCGTCGAGGGAATGCCTACGTGGCTGGGCGCGCCGAAACACCCCAGGTCCGGCCCCTCCCTCTCCTCGGGAACCCCCTGAGGAGAGGGAGGCAATGCGAAGAGGGAGATCAACTCCCCGAAGAAGCGGCCCCGTCCGGTGCTGGAACACCGAGCGGGGCCTGACCCGAACCAGATGGAGAACGCATCATGGCTCAGGCTGCCACGAAGAAGTCACCGAAGGTTGCTCCGGTCAAGACCTTCGCGCCCGGCGTCCGCACGCCGGACACGCTGGAGCGCGCGGCGCTCCTCTGCCCCGCCTGGTCGCCCATGCGGGCGCAGTCCTACGCCACCGTGGCCGGCGTCGAGGCGCCGGGCGACGGCCACGCCGATCTCGTCACCGAGCGGACGCACAGCGCCCTGCACGCGCTGGCGGACGCGGCCGGCGAGGACGGCGCGCGCTTCCTGCTCGGCCGCGTGGTGGCGGCGATCGTCGCCGACGCCTGCAAGACCGGCCAGCTCTACAGCGATGCGGTGAGCGACGCGCGCGCCATCACCGCCCAGATCGCCAGCATGTCGGAGGGCGACCGCGACGCGATCTGGGGCCTTGCCTCGGCCCAGGAGCGGGCGCGCGAGAAGGCCGCCCGGTTCGGCCTGCGCGCCATGACCGCGCGCGTGATGGCCGAGGCCGCGGCCACCGCCTACCTGAACATCGTCGGCGAGGACTGGAAGCCCTACTCGGGCGCAGCTCGCCCCGTCGCCACCTCGGCGGAGGCCGCCGCCGCTGCGATGGCGATCTTCGACTGACCGACCGAGAGGGGATCGGGGCCCAGGCCCCGGTCCCCTTCGTCGTTGCGCCGGATCCGGCGCCGGCCTGGCGCCGCTTCCACCCCCCCTCCCAGCGCGACCAGGGGGGCTTCGCCCCCCTGGACCCCCCAGAAACGGGCGCCAGCCTGAGGAGAATGCCGTCCCTCATGCGGCACCCGGATCACGCCAGGCCGTGACGCGCAGGCGCACGGCCAGGCTGGTCGCATTGGCGGGCGGCGGTGGCGCACAGCAGCTCGGCGGCGCCGCGAAAAGGGGAAGGGCGGCCGGGCTCCGTCCACGAACAAAGGCGGCTGGCGGCCGACGATGCATTGCGTGGCCGCGCGGAAAATCCGACGCGCCGGCGTCTCGCCGGCGCCGATCGAGACCAGGCCCAACACGCTCGCGCGGGGGCTCGCCGAGACGAAAGAGGCCTGCGACGGCCCGACGGAAACCGCCGGCCGCCCCGCCGCCGCCCCCGTCCCGGGTGCGGGCGGCGGCGGGCCGTCCGGCGAACCGCTGACCAGGGCGGAAGGAGGAACACCGACATGACCGACACCTATGCGCTCGTGCAGGAGCAGATCGACGCGCTCGTGCACGACTTGACGGCGGCGCTGCGCGAGCGGAACGGCCTGCCGTGGGGCTCGCCGCAGCGCGCCGCCGTGCAGGCGCGCGTCGAGGAGCTCTCGCGCAAGATCGAGTGGCTCTTGGGGATGCCGCCCGACGACGACGGACCGGCGGCGCCCGGGCTCCCATCCGGATCGCCGGGCGATCCGGATGGGGACCCGCCCGCGCTGCCGGCGGCTGCCTGAGGAGGGACATGCGCCGACCGATCACCACATTCCGCAACCGCCACTGCACCGTCACGCACGACCCGGTGCGTGGCGGTGCGGTGCATCCCGACACCAACGAGAGGATCGTCGGGCTCGACGAATTCTTCCGGGCGCTGCAGGCGCAGCGGCGGGCGCACCGGGAGCTCGGCGAACCCTACGCCATCACGCAGGAGATCGTCGCCGGCGACGCCGGCGCAGAGGAGAGGACCGAATGATCCGCAGCATTCCGACCCTGGAGATCGAGCCCGACCCCGAGAACGTGCGGGTGTGGGGGGCGAGCAAGGAGGCGGACGACCAGCTGCTCGCCAGCGTGCGGGCGCTCGGCGTCCTGCAGCCGCTCATCGTGCGGCCGGCGCCGAGGACGATGACGGGCGAGCCGCGGCTTGACGCCGAGAACAACCCGATCCTCTGGCGGGTGGTGGCCGGCAACCGGAGGCTGACGGCGGCGCGCATCGCCGGGCTGCAGACCGTGCCCTGCGACGTGCGGGAGGAGCTCGCCGAGGGCGAGGCGACGGCGATCCAGCTGGCCGAGAACACGGTGCGCTCGGACATGACGCCCGTGGACGTGTGGCTCGCCGTGAACCGGCTGGCGAAGGAGGGCTGGCAGCCGGAGGCGATCGGCCTGGCCTTCAACCTCACGGCGCATCGGGTGCGGCAGCTGATCCAGATGGCGCAGCTGCCCGAGCCGATCGTGCAGTGGATCCGTGAGCAGGGCGACGTGCCCGAGGTCCGCTACCTGCGGGTCATCTGCCAGGCCGAGCCCGACAAGGTGCTGGCGGTCTGGAAGCAGAAGGGGCCGCGCAAGGGGGAGAGGAGCGCGCAGTGGTGGTCCATCGCGCAGGCGCTCGAGGTCAAGCGCATCCCCTACGAGCACGCCATCTTCGAGATGACGGAGGAGGCGAAGGCCGAGGCGGGCTGGGCCCGGGATCTGTTCGATCCGGCCGACCACCCCGGCTACTTCCATGACGTCATCGCCTTCCGCCGGCTGCAGCTCGCCGCCATCGAGGCGAAGCTGGCGACGGTGGCGAAGCTCGGCGTCGAGACGACGACGCTGACCGACGCCTCCGCCCACCCCCCGGGCTGCACCTGGGAAAGCCGGCCGATCGGCGCCGCCAAGTCCATGAAGAAGGCGGAGCGGGGCGAGTGGGTAGCGGTCGGCAAGATCCTCTGGGACGGCCGGGCGGACCTGGCGCTCTACCGCAAGAAGCCGACGAAGAAGGCGGGCGACGGCGCACCGGCGACGGCGGAGGCCGGCGCCGGCGGGAAGGTGAACACCCGCACCACGGGCCGGACCGACGGGCGGGACGCCGAGGCCGGGATGCTGACCGAGAAGGGGATGCATCTGGTCGAGGTGGCGAAGCGTGAGGCGGTGAAGGCCGGGCTGGTCGGGCTCGGCTCGCACGACCTGCTGCTGATTGCCCTGCTGCTGCTGCGCCACAAGCTCGGCGTCACGACGCCGGCGATGAACCGGCTGCTGGTCGGCGGGGACGGGGCGATCGACTGCAACAGCGAGGACCGGATCGAGCGGATCAATGCGGCGGCGGTGGAGCTGCTCGGCTGGGCGATCGGCCAGGCCACGACGAACCGCTATGCCGAGACCGACGTGCCGCTGGCGCTGGTCGAGCGGATCGGCATGGGGCTGGCGGTCGAGCCGCGGCTGACGCTGAACCGGGAGGGGCTTGATCAGCTGAAGCGGGACGCGCTCGAGGCGGTGCGGACGGCGCGCTCGCTGCCCGGCTTCAACACGCAGAAGGAGCTCAAGAACCACATCGTCCGCATGCTCGGCACGAAGGAGGGGATGGTGACGCTGACGCCGGCCGACCTGCCGGTGCTTGCCTGCTCGGCGGCGATCCGCCTGCCCTACCGCTGGCAGGCCGACATCTCCGCCGCCGACGACGGGTGCGGCAAGGCGGCCGGGCGGGAGAGCTGCGAGTGCGGCTGGATCGCCGGCAACGACGAGGCGCAGAACCCGTGCGCCGACGAGGTGGACGGCTGGGAGAACGACGACGAGGCGGTGGACGAGGCGGCCTAGCGGCCCTGCCGGGGCAGCTCCCGCTGCACCTGCACGGCGACGCCGATCACGTGCGCCTCGCCGATGCGCAGCGGCGGCACCTGCTCGACGGTGGCCGGCACCAGCCAGGGTTCCTGCACCCGATAGACGGCGGCGTCGCCGGTGTCGAGCGCGACCACGACCAGATCCCCCGGCTCCATCTCGGTGCCGGGATCCACCACCACCAGGTCGCCCGGCAGGATGCCGGCGAGGATGCCCGTGCCCGTCGTGATCCGCACGGCGACGCAGCCGGCGAACTTCGCCGGCGCGCGTGTGACTTCGACCGATGACCGCACCGCCCGTTCCAACCCTCCGCTGCGGAACAATGCGGGAACGATGACGGGGATGTCAATGAAGGGCCGGGCGTCGGCGGAGAGCACCAGGTCCGGGGGCTGCAGCCCGATCGCCGCCGCCAGCTTCGCCAGCGTGCTGGTCTTGGGCACGGGGTAGCCGTGCTTCAGGAAGCGGGTGATCGAGGTGCCGGCCACCCCCGCCTTGTTCGCCCACGCTTCCGCCGACAGCGGCGGGTGGTGGTTGGCCATCGCCCGCCGCATCCAGGCCTGCAGCCGCCGCACGGTCTCGGCGTCGTCCGACACATGCCGTCCGCCCGGCGCCCGGAGACGCACGATCTCGCCCATTCTTTCCCCTTGCGTCCTGCGATATCGCAGGCTCATGCTCTGTGCGTTGACAGTTCCGGCATCTCCGCCGGGCTGTCAACAGAAACGCGATCCATCGCAGGAAAGCGCGCGAAGGCGAGGTAGAGAGGGGTGCCTGGACTCGCGCCCGAGTTGCAGACGGCCATCGAGGCGCTGATCGCCGAGCGGCGGCGCCGTGGGCTGTCGCAGGAAGAGCTGGAAGCGCGCATCGGCATCACCCGGGGGCTGCTGTCGAAATGGGAATGCGGCGTGCGCAGGCCGAGCGCCTGGCTGCTGGCGATCTGGGCGGGCGTGCTCGGCTTCGGGCTCACCGTCGCCCCTCTAAGTTCGGCTCCGAGCGGGCCGAGTCGCGAGACGGCCGCCGCTTTGCCAGCAAGGCCGAGCGGGACCGCTACGAGGAGCTGCGGCACCTTGAGGCGGCGGGCGAGATCCGCGGCCTGACCTGCCAGCCCGCCTGGCACTTCCCGATCAACGGCGTGCCGCTGACCATCGGCGGCCGCAAGGTCCGCTACACGGCGGATTTCCTCTACTTCGACTGCCGCGCCGGGACCACGGTGGTCGAGGACGTGAAGGGTCACATGACCCGGGACGCCGTGCTGCGCATCGCCCTGATGCGTGCCGTACACGGCATCGAGGTCCAGCTGGTCAAGCCGAGGAGCAGACGATGATGCCACGCCTGGCGGCGCGCCTGCCGCTGGCCGTGCCCGCCGAGCTGCTGGCCCGGCCCGACGTCAGCCCAGCGGCGAAGCTCGCCTGGATGGCGCTGGCGTCCTGCCTCGCCGGCGACGGCCTGGCCCGCGCCTCCCTCCGCGCGCTGCGCTCGGTGGTGGGACTGGCCGACAAGACGATGCGCCGGGCGCTCGCCGAGCTCGCCGACGCCGGGCTCGCCACGCCGGTCAAGCTGCCTGGGGGCGGCACGGCCTGGGCGGTGCAGGTGCCCGGACCGGGCGGCCAGATTGACCGTCGGTCAAATCGGCCGTCGGTCAGAATGACCGTCGGTCAGAATGACCGATCCGCCCCCAACGAAATCAACGACTTGCCGGCGCCGCCCGAGGCGGCCGCCGGTCCCCCCCATACCCCCCCTAATTCTGCTCCCAGAGAGAATTCCTCTGTGGTGGAGGAGAAGAAGGGGGGTGCAGGGGGGAAGGGAGCACCCGGCAAGGCGAAGCGAGTGCCGACCTCCCTTCCCCCCGATTTCGCCCCGAGCGAGCGGCTGCTCGCCCACATCCGCGAGCACTACCCGCTGGTGGACGCGAGCCGGGAGCTCTCGGCCTTCCGGCTCTACTGGCTGGAGGGCAAGGGCAAGGGGAAGCTCAAGTCCGACTGGCAGGGCGCGTTCCGCGTCTGGTGCGAGAAGGCGCAGGCCTGGGCGGAGGAACGCCGCCTGGCCGCCGGCTCCGCCGCCGCCCCGTCCGGGGCGCGGGCGGCGGCTCCGCCGCCGGCCGGCCGGCCGGAGAGCGCGGGCATCCGGCGGCTCAGGGAGATCATCGCCGAGGCCCAGGCCAAGAGGAGGACCGCATGAACGAGCTGATCGCCGCCCGGCACGACCACCGGGCGGTGACGCCAGTGACCGCCGCCCATGCGCACCGGCTGCGGGACATGGACCCGACCTGGGGGCTCTACCCGCACCTCCGCCCCGACGCCCACGACCCGGTGCACCTCGACCTGCCGGGCGACGACGTGCTGGCGGTGATGGAGCTGGAGCTGGCCCGGGCGCTGCTGCCCTGCGCCGATCCGGTGACGGGCGAGGGGATGGACGCGGCGGCGGCGGCGGCCGGGGTGCTGATCGAGAGCTGGCCGCAGAAGGACGCATCCAGCCCGACCTACGCCGAGCAGGTGGCGATGCGCCTTGCCGCCTGTCCGCGCGACCTGCTGCCCAAGGTCATCGCCCGTCTCGTGGACGAGGAGGAGTTCCGGCCCTCGGTCGCCAAGGTGCGCCAGGCGGTGGAGCGCGAGCTCGCCAAGCGCCGGCTGCTGCTCGCCAAGGTGCAGGCGGCGCGGCGGTGGTGGGCGTGGCGGGTCGAGGAGGACTGGCGCCAGGCGGAGATCGCCGCCGACCGCGAGGCGGCGGCCGAGCGGGTGGCGCAGGGGCTCGCGGCGACGCTGCGCCTCGCCGATGCGCCGCCGGCGCCGGCGGCGACGCCGGCCACGGCGCCGCCGTCCCGCCCGGTCCGCCCGGCCCACCTCTCGCCGGAGCAGCTCGCCCGTGCGCGGGCGCGCCCGGCCCATGCCCACGATCCTGCGATGATGCAGGAATAACGCACTTATGCCCTTGCATGTCTGCGTTTTTGCAGACATGATCGTGCCAGTCAGGGAGCCACCGACCATGGATGCCCACACGCCGACCGCGGCCAACGACACGGTGCCGCCGCGCCGCACAAACCCGGAGGCGCTGGCCGCGCATCTCGCGCTCGACCTCGACTTCATCGCCGCGCAGCTCGATGAGCTGATGGCCCGGCTGTTCCACCCGGACATCCAGGCCCGGCCGCTCATGCGCAGCCGCGGCTACCTGCTGCCGCCGCTCAAGGCGGCGATCGCCCGCTGCCGCCAGGGGCTTGAGCGGCGATGAGCACCAACCCCTGGGCCTGGTCCATCGGCGCCTCCGACGCCAAGGCGCTGATCGCCGGCGACCTGCCGCACCTCGCCGCCATGGTGCGCGGCGAGCGCCCCCGGCCCACCCCGGCCGAGACCGCCGCCGCCTCCGCCGCCGCCCTGCGCGCGAAGGGCGCCGTGCGCGTCAGCGAGGACAACCTCGAACTCGCGCTGCTGATCGGCGCCGCCCTCGAACCGCTGCACGAGGAGTGGTTCACCCGCCGCACCGGCCTGCGCGTGCAGGGCCAGCAGCAGCGGGTGCGGCATCGCAGCTACCCGCTGCACGCCACCCTCGACGGCATGGTGGAGATCGGCGGCACGTGGCTGCCCTGGGAGGCCAAGACGACCTCCCCGCACATGACGCTGCCCGCGCTGATCGCGCGCGAGGCGCCGCAGTTGCAGGCGCAGATGCTCTGCCTCGGCGCCCCTGCCGCCGTCGTCTCCGTCCTCTGGCGCACCCCGAAGTGGGAGGCCGTGGTGGTGGAGGAGGATGACGTGCTGCAGGCCGAGATCCTCGACCGCCTCGATCTCCTCGCGCTGCACATCGAGCAGGGCACGGAGCCGCCGACGCTCCCGCCCTTCCCGGTCCCGACACCACGCCGGCGGCCCCTGGCCGTCGCTCCGGCGTGCATCCCCGAGACGGCCGACAACCTCCTGACCTGAGAGGGACACACCGACATGCCCAAGCCGAACCTGCTGCCCGTGTTCGTGGACGCCGGCACCTACGGCAGCCGCCTCCCGGCCTCCGTCAGCACCGCCGCCCCGGCCATCATCGAGGCGGCGCTGACGGCGCACGGCCTGCTGCCGACCGAGACCGCCCGCCGGGCGATCGCCGCCGCGCTCCGCATGTTCGCCTACCAGGTCCTGGTCCACGACCAGGCCCTGGGCCGCGACAAGAGCGACAACGCCGGCCTCATCCGCTGGGAGCTGCAGGTGGCCGCCAACACGCTCGGCCACCTCTGCGCCACCGAGGAGGAGCGCGCCGCCGCCGAGGCGGAGGAGGAGAAGCGCGCCGCGCTGCGCGAGCGCCTCCGCGCCGAGGCACAGCTCGCGCGCGCCGACGACGACGAGGACGACGAGGCCGACGAGGCCGAGGCCGCCTGACCTCCGGGGCGGGGCGCCTCCCCCATCACGCCTCGCCCCACGCCCGCCCGTCTGCCACCTCCTGCGGACGGGCGGGCGCCCCTTCCCCAACGCCACGACGGAGACGCCCATGCCCTTCGACCGAACGAACCCGAACCTCGCGCTGTGGCTGCGCGAGATGCCGACCGACCCGAGCTTCGAGGGCAGGCCAGTGGTCAGGCCCTTCACACGCGGCGGCGGGTTCCGCGGCTCCGCGATCAACGGCACCTACCTGGTCATGCGGCTGACCCAGGCCTTCGGCCCGGTCGGCTGGGGCTGGGGATACGAGGTCCTGAGCGACGACGTCGTGCCGGGCGCGCCGGTCTACGAGGACGGCAAGCTCCTCGGGCACGAGAGCGTCCAGCGCACCCGCATCCGCTTCTGGTACTACCCGAACGGCCGGCCCGCCGACCTCGACAACTTCACGGGCCAGGCGAAGCGGGCCGAGTTCGAGCAGGTCGGGCAGACGACCTATGTGCTCTGGCGTCGGCCGAACCCGGAGAAGCGCCAGCCCGGCCGCTTCGAGACCGACGAGGAGGCCTGGAAGAAGAGCCTCACCGACGCGATCAGCAAGGCCGCCAGCCACATCGGCTTCGCCGCCGACGTGCATCTCGGGCTCTGGGACGACAACAAGTACGTCAACGACCGCGCCGCCGAGAGCGAGCAGCAGCAGCGCGCGCTCGACCAGGCGGCGGCGGCCGAGGGCGCGGCCGAGGCCCGGCGCCGGGCGCAGGAGATCGCGGACGAGCTCGCCAGGGCCGAGACGCTGGCCGAGGTGACGCGCCTGCGCGGCGAGGCGATCGCGCTCCGCCCGATGCTCAAGAGGCACGGCCTCGCCGACGTGGAGGCTACGCTCGGCGCCGCGGTGCGCGACGCGCAGCAGCGCGTCGGCGCGCTGGAACGGCAGCGCGAGAGCGCTGTCGCCTGAACCCAAGGAGCAGATCGACATGGAAAGTGAGATCCTACCGCCGAGCGGCGGCAAGGGCACGCTGGTGCCGGTGGGCGGCAGCGTGCCCGCCGTCGCCGGCGCGGAGAGGAAGCGCGGCCGGAAGAAGGCCGAGGCGGGGGCGCCGCCCATCAGCAACCGCGAGACGATGGCGAAGGGCTACGTCGAGCGCCTGGCGCGGCTGCTGGCCGAGAAGCAGGAGCTCGCCATCCAGATCGCCGAGGTGAAGGCCGAGGCCAAGAGCGCCGGCTTCTCGCCGAAGGCGATCGCCATGGTCGCCGCCCGCCAGCTCGAGACCGCCGAGGAGCGGGACCGGCGCGAGGCGGTGGAGATGGAGGCCGACCAGATCATGGCCGCGCTCGGGATGCTCGCCGACACGCCGCTCGGCCAGGCGGCGACGGAGCGCGCAGCGAACTAGGGGGCCGGTCCTCGACTACCTACGGCCGACCCCGGCCGGCCCGAACACCAACCCGACCTCCCTAAGCCACGGCAGCCGGCCCCCGCAGGTAGCCAGGCCGTGGCAGTGGGCAAACCCAGTCGAGGCCGCGGCGCCAGGCGCCGCGTGAGGACAAGGGCAAGGCGGGAGCCGGGGCTTCGCAACACCGATAGGAGGCCGGGCGCGACCCGCCCGGAGCGCACACGATGGCAGGCAGCCTCAACAGCGTGCAGCTGATCGGACACCTCGGCCGCGACCCCGAGATCCGCACCACGCAGTCGGGCAACAAGGTCGCGAACCTCCGCCTCGCCACCAGCGAGAGCTGGAAGGACAAGGCCGGCGAGCGCCAGGAGCGGACCGAGTGGCACACCGTGGTCATCTGGGGCCCGCTCGCCGACGTCGCCGAGAAGTATGCGCGGAAGGGCAGTCGCCTCTACGTGCGCGGCCAGCTCCGCACCCGCTCGTGGGAGAAGGATGGCGTCGAGCGCTACACGACCGAGGTGGTGGTGCAGGGCTACGGCGCCGAGCTGATCCTGCTCGACGGCAGGAACGGCAGCGGCGGCGGGAGCACCGGCGGCGGCGGCGGCCGCCAGGCCGCGCGCGACGCCGGCGGCGAGGGCAGCGGCAGCAGCGACGGGTGGGACGACGAAATCCCCTTTTAGGGCTGCGACGACATGGCTTCCTGCAAGCTCTGCGGCGCCACGCCAGAGACGGCGCCGTTCTATACGAGCGTCACTTCGCGCTGCGCCGCCTGCCACAAACAGGCGATGCAGCGGCGCCGCGCCGAGAACCTCGACGGCCACCGCGAACGCGACCGGATGCGCTACCCACGCGAGCGCGAGAAGCGGCTCGCGGCCTATGCCGCCTACCGCCAGACGCCCAAAGGCCGCGCGGCGGCACAGCGGGCGAAGGTCCGCTACGAGGAGCGCCACCCCGAGAAGCGCGCCGCACACATCGCGCTCGGAAATGCGCTGCGTGACGGGCGAGTGATGCGCCCGAAGGCCTGCGAGCAATGCGGCGCCAGTGGGCGCCTGCATGGACACCACGACGACTACACCCGGCCGCTCGACGTGCGCTGGCTCTGCGTCGCCTGTCACGAAGGCGAGCACCACTCTGAAAGCGAGGTGCAGCATGAGCATCCCTTCTGAGGTCGCCTTCGAGGAGGACCTGCCGCTGCCCGCCCGGGTGGCGGCGCGGGAGGAGAACGACCGCATCCGCGCCGCGCTGCGCGCGCTCGCCCCCGGGCAGTCGTTCTTCCTCCCCTGCCCGGAGGACGTGGCGCTGGCGCGCTGGCAGACGCGCATCGCCGTGGTCGCCAACCGCCTGCTCGGCGCCGGCCAGGTGGCGACCTCGCAATGCGTGGAACGCGGCCGGCGCGGCGTGCGCGTGTGGAAACGAGGAGACACCGATGCCTGAGCGCGAGAACCCGATCGAAGCCGCTCTCGCGGCCATGGGCGAGATGACCGGCTGGACCGAGGCCGAGTGCCGCAACTTCCTCGCCTGCCTCCGGGGACCGACGCCCGAGGCGCTCCTGGAGAGCATCCCCGAGGCGGTGGAATACGCCATGCGGGTCGAGCGGGCGGCAACCTTCGTCGCCCTGATGAAGCGGCTCGGCCCGGTGATCGAGGCCGAGTGGCGCGACGGCGACCTGCACATCCGCCTCACACCGGAGGCCGAGGTCACGGAAGGGGAGGATGGGGCCAGCCTCAACATCCGCTGGCATGGCTTCCTCGGCCCGAAGGACGAGAGGCCATGACCACGCCGACGCTGGACGAGCAGATCGCCGAGCTGAAGCGCGAGCTCGCCCTGCGCGAGCGCGCCTTCCCCCGCTTCGTCGCGAGCGGGCGGATGAAGCAGGCCGAGGCCGACCGCTCGATGGCCCGCATGAAGGCGGCGCTGCACACGCTGCTCGCCGTCCAGGCCGTGATGAGGGACGGCGCCCGGGTCGTGAAGATCCAGCTGCAAGCGGCGCTCGACATGCAGCGCGAGCCGCGCGTCGCCGTCCGCCCGGTCGGCCCGCACGGTGAGCCTCTGCCATGATCGCGGCCTGCCTGTGGTGCGGCCGCGCCCTGCCGCCGCAGAGCCGCGGCCTCTACGCCGCGCGCTTCTGCTCGCCCGCGCACCGGACCGCCCTGCACACGGCGGCCCGGCGCTACGCCCTCGCCCTGCTCGATGCGGGCTTCATCAGCGCCACCACCCTCAGGGAGAGCCCGGCGTGTCAGACCGACCGCCATCAGACCAGCCGCCGCCGCGTCCGCCCTGCGGCCCCACCTGGGACTGCGCCTTCTGCCGCCACTGGCAGCCCGGCGCCGTCGTGCTGCGCGGCAACAGCCTCGGCGCCTGCCGCGCCCTAGAGCAGATCACCGCCGCCGATTTCGGCTGCGGCCTCTTCGCCTTCCGCCCCAAGGAGAACCCCGATGCGCATGCCCGTGAAACGGCTGAGTGACACCGCGCGGCTGCCGTTCCGCGCCAGCGCCGGCGCCGCCGGCTACGACCTGCACGCCGACCTGCGGCAGGGTGGGACCGACGCCCCGCCCTGCCTCATCCCACCGGGGCAGCGGGTGACGGTGCCGACCGGCATCGCCCTCGCCATCCCCGAGGGCTGCTACGGCCGCATCGCCCCGCGCTCGGGGCTCGCCATCCGCGGCCTCGACGTGCTCGGCGGCGTCGTGGACGCCGACTACCGCGGCGAGATCATGGTGATCCTTGCCAACCACGACCACCATCGGGCCGTGGAAATCCAGCACGGCGAGCGCATCGCCCAGCTCATCATCGAGCGCATCGAGACGCCCGTGGTCGAGCTGGTCGAGAGCCTGCCCAGCACCTGGCGCGGGGTGGGCGGCTTCGGGAGCACCGGCCGATGAACCGGTTCCCCGACGATCCGGCGCGCGCCGCCGAGAACCTCCGACGCACGATGATCGCCGCGCGCGAGATGATGCGGCGGGCGGACCCTGAGCAGATCAAAGCCGCGCTACCAAGGCTGCGCGCCCTGCTCGCCGAGCTCGACGGCGCCAGCGCCATTATGCTGCTCATCCACCACCTCGCCGCCTTGTCCATCGCTGTCGCGGCGGAGGCGGACGGCGACGAGGACCGGCGCTTCGTCACGCTCAATCTGCCCACCATACTGCTCGGCCAGGTCATCAACAACGCCTGGGCAACGCTGCGGCAGGACGCGGCTGAGGCCGCCGCCGATCCCATCGGCGAGCCGGCGGGGCACGCCTGAGCATGGACCGCCGCATCCAGATCCGGGAGGCCGCCGCCCTGCTCGGCGTCTCGCCGCGCACGGTGCGGCGCCTGTGCCAGCGCGGCGAGCTCAGGGCCGCCAGGGTGGGCAAGCTCTGGACAACCACCGTGCGACTCGTGCACGAATACCTCAGCCGCCAGACCAGCGGTCCCCGCAACACCGACCCCCCGCCCCCGTGTCCTCCGCCGCGCGCAACCTCCTTCTCCGCAACGGGGTCTGGTATGCGCGCCTCCAGGTCCGAGGCCGCGACGTCTGGCGAAGCCTACGCACGGCTGATGAGCGGGAGGCTCGCAAGCGGCTCAAGGAGATCCGGCGCCAGGCCGAGCGCGAACGCGCCGGCCTGAGCCCGCCCCCCGCCCCGGAGGCCGAGGCCCGGGTGTGGGAGGACGCGGTGGTGCGCTGGTCGCAGACCCACCTGCCCGGCAAGCGGGCGAGCACGGCGAAGCGGTATCTCTGCTCGCTCGCCCAGGTCGAGGCGCACCTGAAAGGCCGGCCGCTCGCCGCGATCACCCAGGCCCTGCTCAACGACTACGTGGCCGAGCGGCTCGAAGACGGCGTGACGCCGGCCACCGTGCGGCGCGACCTCACCGCGGTGAGTCTGGTCTGGCGCGCGGCGAAGCGGGCGGGCTGGGTCAGCGGCGAGAACCCGGCGCTCGCCGAGCTCGAGGAGATCAAGGAGCTGCGCGAGGCGATCCGCCCGGTGCGGCTGCGCGACCTCGCCTTCGTGCTGCGCCGCTGCACCCCCGCTTTCGCCGCGCTGATCCGCTTCCTCGCCCGCACCGGCTGCCGCCAGGAGGAGGCGGCGAGCCTCGAATGGCAGGACGTGGACCTCGCGCGCGGCACCGTCACCTTCGCGCGGACCAAGACCCGCAGCCCGCGGGTGATCCAGCTCTCGCCGCGCACCGTCGCCATGCTGCGCGCCCTTCCGCGGCATCCGCGGCTCTCCTATGTGTTCTGGCACCGGGAGGGGAAGCGCGGCCCGGATGGGAAGCCGACCCCGGACCGCTACAGGAACGTCGCCACGAACTTCCGCAAGCTGGTCACTTGCGGGGAGCAGTTCGCGGCGACCGGGGCGGAGGGCGGCGGGTTTCGTCGGTGTGGCCCGGCCGCCTTCCGCCCCTTCCGCTGCCACGACCTGCGCCACACCTGGGGCATCCGCGCGCTGCAGCGCGGGCTGCCGATCTTCGAGGTGTCGCGCCATCTCGGCCACGCCACGGTGCAGACCACCGAGGGCTACGTGCGCTGGCTGCGGCAGGCGCCAGGCTGAGGCGCCTCCCTGTGGGCCGATGCAGCCCCCCGTAGCAAATCCCGTAGCAGCGCCCGAAAGCGGGCCGGCCGGCCGTAGCGGAAACCGCCGTCCCGTGGCGCTCAAGCCTTTGAGACATAGGCGCTTTCGGACGATGCCGGGTGAGGGATTCGAACCCCCGACCTTCGGTTTACAAAACCGCCGCACTACCGCTGTGCTAACCCGGCGCGGGCGGGTCGGCGCCGCCGGGGCGCGACCAGGCCGAAGTCTCCGGCCCGCGGCCCATGCCACGCCCGATAGCGCACCGGCCCAAGGCACTCAATCGCGCTGCGCCGGCCCCCTGCGGCGGTCCGGCGCGCGGCCTCCTCACGCCGGCCGCAGCCGCAGCACCCGTCCCGCCGGTTCGTCGGTCAGCAGGTAGAGAAACCCCTCAGGCCCGACCAGGACCTGGCGCAGCCGCGCCAGCCCCGGCAAGAGTCGCTCCTCGCCCGTCACCCGGCCGTCCTGGATGGTCAGCCGCACCAGGGCCGGGCGGTTGAGCGCGGCGACGAACAGATTGCCGCGCCAGGAGGGAAACGCCGCGCCGTCATAGAACGCGATGCCCGAGGGGCTGATCACCGGCGTCCAGACCCGCACCGGGTCCTCCATCCCCGGCTCGCTCCGCCGTTCGGAGATGACCGAGCCGTCGTAGTTCACCCCGTGCGTCACCAGCGGCCAGCCGTAATTCGCGCCGCGGCGGATGATGTTCAGCTCGTCCCCGCCGCGCGGGCCGAACTCGGAGGCCCACAGCAGCCCCGTGCCCGGCTGGAAGGCGAGGCCCTGCGGGTTGCGGTGGCCGTAGGACCAGATCTCCCCCCGCGCGTCGCCGCGTCCGGCGAAGGGGTTGTCCGGCGGCACGCGGCCGTTGCGCGTGAGGCGCAGCACCTTGCCTGCCAGGTCGTCGAGGCGCTGCGCCCGCCCCATCTCCACGTAGCGGTCGCCGGTGGAGAGGAACAGGTATCGCCCTCCGTCGGGAGAGAAGGCCATGCGGCAGCCGAAGTGGTTGCGCCCCCGCGCCTGCGCCGGCGTCGCGTCCAGCACCGTGCGGACCGCCTCGAGCGCCGTCGCGTCCTCCGACAGCCGCGCGCGGGTGAGCCGCGTCAGCGCTCCGCCCTCCACCCGCGCGGCGTGGCAGAGGAACAGCGCGCGCGAGTCGGGAAAGTCCGGCGCCAGGGCGATGTCGAGCAGCCCGCCCTGTCCGCCCGTCTCCACGGCCGGCGTCCCGGCGAGCGGGGCGGAGACGCGCCCGTTCGTCCCGATCAGGCGCAGCCGCCCTGGCCGCTCCGTCACCAGCAGCCGCCCGTCCGGCAAAAAGGCGCCGCCCCATGGGCGCTCGAGCCCGGCGGCGAAGACCTCGACGCGGAAGTCCGCGGCCTCGGAGCGTACCACTCCCGCGGGGGGCGGCACCTGCGCGCAGGTGCCGCCCGCGGCGAGCAGGACGGCGAGGGCGGCGATGCGGGCGAGGCGGCGCGGCATGGCGACAGGATCGGGCCGGCGCGGCCGGATGCCAATGCCTTTCCACCGCGCTTTCGCGACTATGGCGCGGCCGCGGGCTTCAGCACGCCGCGGCGGATCCGGTCGAGCTCGATGCTCTCGAACAGGGCGCGGAAGTTGCCCTCGCCGAAGCCCTGGTCGCCCTTGCGCTGGATCAGCTCGAAGAAGACCGGGCCGATCACCGTGCGGGTGAGGATCTGCAGCAGCCGTCCGCCCTCCGGTGTCGGCGCGCCGTCCATCAGGATGCGGTTGCGGCGCAGCCGCCCGATGTCCTCGCCCGGGCCGGGCAGGCGCTTCGGCAGCAGCTCGTAGTAGGTGTCGGGCGTGTCCAGGAACGCCACGCCCGCCTCGCGCATCGCCTCGACGCTGGCGAAGATGTCGCCGGTGCCGAGCGCGATGTGCTGGATGCCCTCGCCGCGGTAGGCGCGCAGGAACTCCTCGATCTGGCTCCTGTCGTCCGCGCTCTCGTTGATCGGGATGCGGATCATGCCGCAGGGCGAGGCCATTGCGCGCGAGGGCAGCCCGGTCAGGCTGCCCTCGATGTCGAAGTAGCGGATCTGGCGGAAATTGAGGAGCCTCTCGTAGAACTGCGCCCAGGCGTCCATGCGGCCGCGGTGGACGTTGTGCGTCAGGTGGTCGATCACCGTCAGTCCGCGGCCCTTCGGGTGCGGGTCCGGCTCGCCGAGCCAGCGGAAGTCCACGTCGTAGATGCTGCCGCGCGCGCCGTAGCGGTCCACAGATAGATCAGCGAGCCGCCGATGCCCTCGATCGCCGGGATGTTCAGCGCCATCGGCCCGGCCTTGCCCTGCACCGGCCTGGCGCCGAGCGAGACGGCGCGCTCATGGGTGTGCCGCGCGTCCGCCACGCGGAAGGCGATGGCGCAGGCGGAGGGGCCGTGCGCGCGGGCGAAGGCCTGGGCGAAACTCTCGGGCTCGGCGTTGAGGACGAAGTTGATGCCCCCCTGGCGCCAGAGCGTGACGTCCTTGGAGCGGTGCCGCGCCACGGCGGCGAAGCCGAGGCGCGCGAACAGGTCCTCGAGGTAGGGGATGTCGGGCCCGGTGAACTCGACGAACCAGAAGCCGTCGGTTCCCATCGGGTCGGCCTCGCCGATCCGGCCGGCAAAGGAGGAACGGTCGGGCGGGATGTCCATCGCGGCGGTTCTCCCTCACTGCCCGCGGAGGGGAATCGCGACGTCCGCCGCCTCCGCGCCGCCGGGCGGGATCGGCGCGGCGTCGCGCGCGGCCTCGAGCAGCGCCGGCACGCGTCCGGCGGCGGCGAACAGCTCGGCGTAGTCGTCGAGGACGAAGTAGGTCGGCTGCAGGTCGTCTATGAAGTACTCGCTGCGCAGCACGCGCCAGAGGTCGAAGCGCAGCCGGCGGGGCTCCTGCACGCCCTGCGCGCGCAGGGCGTCGTGGCGCGGCTTCCCGCCGACGGCGTGCCGCAGCTCGGCGTGCGGGGACATGATGCCGGCGCCGTAGGCGCGGATCTCCCCGTCCTCGCGGATCAGCCCGAACTCCACCATGAACCAGTAGAGCCGCGCCAGCGGGCGCAGCGCGCCGGTCGCGAGCGCCCGCTCGCCCATGCGGCCGTAGGCCTCCAGGAAGCGGGCGAAGTCGGGCTGCATCAGCGCCGGGACGTGGCCGAAGACGTCGTGGAGCACGTCCGGCTCCACGATGTAGTCGAGCTCCTCGGGCCTGCGGATCCAGTTGGTGACGGGAAAGCGGCGGGCGGCGAGGTGCGCGAAGAAGGCCGCGTCCGGGATCAGGCCAAGCACGGCGACGAGCGACCAGCCGGTCGCCTCGCGCAGCCGCGCCGAGGCACGCGCGAAATCCGGCACGCCGCCGGCGCAGTCGAGCCGCGCGAGGCCCTCGCGGAAGGCGTGCGCGGCGTGCCGCGGCAGCAGGGCGGATTGGCGGGCGTGGAGGGTGCGCCAGGTCGCGTGGTCGGCTTCCGTGTAGCCGGCCATCTCCTGCGGCAGGGTGTAGTCGGGGCGCGCGGCGGCGTAGTCGCCGCGCAGCGTCCGAGGCAGCCCTTCGGCGGTCGAGGTTCCCATCCCCGGCCTCCCGGTCGTGTCTCGCCTGGAAACGCACGAACCCCGGGCCGGGGGGCGGAGCGAAAGGTCGCGATTCGCCCGGCGCGGCGGGCCAGATTGGAAGAATTCGCCAGCCGGAGGTCCCTTCATGGCGAAAACCGCCGGCGGCCTCGACGCCGCCGACCGCCGCATCCTGCGCGCCCTGCAGCGTGACGGCCGCCTGCCGATCGTCGCCCTGGCCGGCCAGGTCGGGCTCTCCCCCACTCCCTGCCAGCGCCGCGTGCGGCGGCTCGAGGAGGCCGGCATCATCGCCCGCTATGCCGCGGTGGTGGATCCGGCGCGCGTCGGCCTGCCGCTGCAGGCCTTCGTGCTGGTCAGCCTCTCCTCGCACGCCCAGGAGGTGGTGCAGGCCTTCCAGAGGGCGCTGGCGGCGCGGCCGGAGGTGCTCGCCGCCTACGCGATGAGCGGCGAGATGGACTACCTGCTGCACGTGCTGGCGGCGGATTTCGAGGCCTACGCCGAGTTCGCGCTGCGGGCGCTGCTGCGCATGCCCGGGGTGAAGGAGACGCACTCCTCCTTCGTGCTGGCGACGCTGAAGCCGCCCGGCGAGGTGCCGGTCTGAACCCGCTGCCGCGCCCTAGCCGGCGAGCAGCGCCAGCACCGCCCGGCCTTCCTCGGCCTCGGCGCAGCGCGCGGCGGCGCGCGGCAGCAGGCGGCGCAGGTAGAACTCGGCGAGCGCGCCGTAGCGCGCCGCATCCGCCGCCCGCGCCCGCGCCAGCATCCAGCCGCCGAGCACCCAGCCGGCGGCGTCGAGATAGGCGGCGGCCCCGGCCTGTGCCTCGTTCGCATCCCGCGCCTGCGCGGCGAGCATCGCCTCCGTCGCCCGCGCCAGGCCGTCGAGCGCGGCGTCGAGCCGCGCATCGAGCCCGCGCGCCTCGGCGAGCAGCGCGCGCATCGCCGCCCCCTCGTCGCGCGCCAGCTTGCGGCTGACGAGATCGATCGCCTGGATGCCGTTGGTGCCCTCGTAGATCGGCGCGATGCGCGCGTCGCGCAGCACCTGGGCGGCCCCCGTGTCCTCGACGAACCCCATCCCGCCATGCACCTGGATGCCGAGCGAGGCGTTCTCCACCCCGCGCTCGGTGCACCAGGCCTTGACGACCGGCGTCAGCAGCGCAAGCCGCGCCGCCGCCGCCGCGTCGCCGAGCAGCCGCGCGCGGTCGCCCGCCGCCGAGGCCTCCAGCGCCAGCAGCCGCCCGGCGAGCGTGGTCGCGCGCATCTCGGCGAGCATCCGCGCGACGTCCGGCATGCGCGCGATCGGCACGCCGAACTGCACGCGCTGCGCCGCGTAGGCCTCGGCCAGCGCCAGCGCCCGCGCCCCGTGCGCGACGCCCTGCACGCCGACGGCGAGGCGGGCGTTGTTCATCATCGCGAACATCGCCGCCAGGCCGCGATGCGGCTCGCCCACCAGCTCCGCCTCCGCCTCCTCGAACAGCATCACGCAGGTGGGCGAGGCGTGGATGCCCATCTTGCGCTCGATGCCGCCGCAGCGGATGCCGTTGCGCCGCCCGTCGGGCAGGAATTTCGGCGCCCCGAACAGCGAGATGCCGCGCGTGCCGGCGGGCGCGTCCGGCAGCCGGGCGAGGACCAGGTAGAGCGTGTTCTCCGAGCAGTCCTGCTCGCCCCAGGTGATGAAGATCTTCTGCCCCGTGACCGCATAGCTGCCGTCGCCGCGCGTCACCGCGCGGGCCCGCAGCGCGCCGAGGTCGGAGCCCGCCTGCGGCTCGGTCAGGCACATCGCGCCCGACCAGCGCGCCGCGATCATCGGCGGCAGCCAAGCCGCGGCCTGGCGCGGCGTCGCGTGATGGCACAGGAGATCGATCGCCCCCGCAGTCAGCAGCGGACCGAGGGCGAAGGAGGTGTCGGCCGCCAGCACCAGCTCCTGCACCGCGTTCCACAGCGCGCCCGGCAGGCCCTGCCCGCCGACCGCCACGCCGTGCACCGCCGCCGGCGCCGGCAGCGACTGCCAGCCGCCCGCGATCCAGTCGCGGTAGAGGGCCGGGTAGTGCGGCGGCGTGCGCACCGCGCCGTTCTCGTAGACCGCGCCGTGGCGGTCCGCCTCCTGCCAGCCCGGCGCGACCTTCTCGCGCGCGAAGCGGTCCGCCTCGGCGACGATCGCGGCGATGTCGTCGGGCGAGAGCGGCGCGCCGGCGGCCTCGGTCAGCGCCGGCAGGCCGACGACGTGGATCAGGCCGAAGGCGAGGTCCTCGGCGGCGGTGGTGGCGGGGATCATGCGGCGAAGGTCTCCGCGACGGGATCGGCCGGCGGCCCGGGCGGCGGCGGCGCCGCCGCCGCGGACGAGGCCCGGGGCAGGGGGATCGCACACCGGACGGGCGAGCGCCAGCCCCGCCACCGCGGCGCCGCGCGCCGGCCCTGCGACCGCCGCCGCTGCCGTCCGCGCCCGTCGCCGGGCGGGATTGCCCGCGCGCCGGCCCCCCTGGCGGGAGAGGCGCGCCGGCCCCCTCAACGGCGCGAGGAGGCGAGCGCCACGTAGTTGTCGAAGCTCAGCTCCGCCACGCGGAACCACTGGCGCATGTCGTCGCGCGCCTTCGCCCAGGACTCGTGGATGCGGCGGAAGTCCGGGTTGCGCGCGGCGAGCTCCTGCTCCAGCGCCATCGCCTCGCGCCAGCAGGCGTCCAGCACCTCGCGCGTGAAGGGGCGGAGCTGGGTGCCGCCGGCAATCAGGCGGCGCAGCGCGTCCGGGTTGCGGATGTCGTAGCGCGCCACCATCCAGTGGGTCGCCTCGGCACAGGCGGTGCGGATCGCCGCCTTGTAGCTCCTCGGCAGCGCGTTCCACTGCTCGAGGTTGACGAAGAGGTGGGTCGTCGCCGCGCCCTCCCACCACGCCGGGTAGTGGTAGAACGGCGCGACGCGGTGGAAGCCGAGCTTCTCGTCGTCGTAGGGGCCGAGCCACTCGGCGGCGTCGATCACGCCGCGCTCCAGCGCCGGGTAGATGTCGGGCCCGCCGAGCTGCTGCGGCACGGCGCCGAGGCGCTGCAGAACCGTCCCGGCGAGGCCGCCGATCCGCATCTTCAGGCCCTGCAGGTCCTGCACGGTGCGGATCTCCTTGCGGAACCAGCCGCCCATCTGGGCGCCGGTCGCGCCCAGCGGCAGGCCGTAGGCGTTGAACTTCGCGTAGAGCTCGTTCATCGCCTCGATGCCGCCGCCCTCGTACATCCAGGCGTTCTGCTGGCGGGTGTTGAGGCCGAAGGGGAGCCCGGTGCCGATGGCGAAGGCCTCGTTCTTGCCGGTGTAGAAGAAGGAGGTGGTGTGCGCCGCCTCGACCGTGCCCGCCTGCACGGCGTCGAGCGCCTGCAGCGCCGGCACGATCTCGCCGGGGCCGAAGACGCGGATCTGGAAGCGGTCGTCGGTCAGCTCGGCGACGGTGCGGGCGAACACCTCGGCCGCGCCGTGGATCGCGTCCAGGCTCTTCGGGTAGGAGGAGGTCAGGCGCCAGCGCAGCGCCGGCTGCGAGATCTGGGCCAGGGCGGGCGCGGCCAGCGCGGCGGCCGCCCCGGCGCCGAGCGCGCCGCGCGCCAGGAAGTCACGTCGGTCCATCGGAAGTCCTCGCTCTCAGCTCAGCAGGCGCACCAGCCAGAGGCTCAGGGCCGGGAAGGCGACGCAGAGCGCCAGCCGCACCAGGTCCATCGCCAGGAAGGGCACCACGCCGCGGTAGGTCTGGGCGATCGGCACGTCGCGCGCAAGGCCGCTGATGACGAACACGTTGAGCCCGATCGGCGGCGCGGTGAGGCCGATGCCGACCACGACCAGCACCAGGATGCCGAACCAGATCGCCGTCTCCTCCTGCCCCGCAAGGCCGAAGTCGAGCGCGGTCACCACCGGAAAGAACACCGGCAGCGTCAGCAGGATCATCGCCAGCTCGTCCATCACCGCGCCCAGCACGAGATAGGCGAGCAGCAGCGTCGACAGCACCAGGTAGGGTGGCCAGCCCCGCTCGGTGATCCAGACCGCGAGCAGGTCCGGCGCCTGGGAGAGGGCGAGGAAGGCGTTGAACACCTCGGCGCCGAGCAGGATGGCGAAGATCATCGCCGTCGTCTCGGCGGTGGCGAGCAGCGCCTCGCGCACGTGCCGCGCGTGCAGCGTGCGGCGCGCGAGCCCGACCGCGAGGGTCGCCGCGCAGCCCACCGCCGCGCTCTCGGTCGGGGTGAAGATCCCGCCGTAGATGCCGCCCACCACGACGACGGCGATGGCGAGCACGGGGAGGACGTTGCGCACGGCCTCGCGCCGCTCCTCCGCCGGCACCGCGTCGCGCGCCGGCGGGCCGAGCTCCGGGCGGCGCCGCACCAGCGCGGCGATGGCGAGGATGTAGAACAGCGTCGCCATCAGTCCCGGGATCAGCGCCGCCATGAACAGCTTGGCGATGTTCTGTTCGGTGCTGATCGCATAGACGACGAGGATCACCGAGGGCGGGATGAGGATGCCGAGCGTCCCCCCGACCGCGATCGTCCCGGTGGCGAATCCGGGGTCGTAGCCGTAGCGGCGCAACTCCGGCAGCGCCGCGCGCCCGAAGGTCGCCGTGGTCGCGACCGAGGAGCCGCACACCGCCCCGAACCCCGCGCACGCGGCGATCACCCCCATCGCCATCCCGCCGCGCCGGTGCCCGAACAGGGCGTTTGCGGCGGCGAACAGGTCGCGCGCCAGGCCGCCGCGCTCGGCCAGCGCGCCCATCAGGATGAACAGCGGGATGATCGAGAGGGTGTAGTTGGCGAACAGGAAGAAGGGCGTGGTCTTGAGGTAGTTGAGCAGCGGCTCGAGCCCGACGATGTAGTAGTAGCCCGCCGCACCGACCACCAGCATCGCCAGCGCCACCGGGCAGCGGACCGCGATCAGGGCGAGCAGCGCCGCGAAGCCGGCGCCGGCGAGCGCGAACTCCGGCGCCATCAGCCCCGGCCCCGGGCGAAGCGCGCCGTCCAGTAGAGCGCCGCCGCCGCCGTCGCCGCGAAGCAGGCGGCGCCGAGGCCGATCGCCCACCAGATCGGCACGCCGAGAAGGCCGATGGTGCGTGTGCCGCTCGCCAGCGCCTCCGCCGCGCCGAGCGCCATGCGCTCGGCCAGCACCAGGGCGCAGCCGGCCCAGACCAGCATCCAGAACGCGTCCGCCGCATCGTTCAGCCGGCGCGGCAGCCGCGCCGTGAAGGTGTCCACCAGGATGTTGGCGCGCATGATCGTGCCGTAGGCGAGGAAGCCGAGCGCGGCGAGGCCGGAGCCGAGCGAAACCAGCTCGAAATCCCCCTTGATCGGCCCGCCGGCGAGCCAACGCAGCAGCACCGACAGGGTGGTGAGGAGGGCGACGCCGAGCAGCGCCACGCCGCCCGCGAAGGCGAGCCAGCCGGCGAGCGCCGCCACCGCGCCGCGCGGCGGCGCTGCCGGCCGCTCCTGCCCGCCGTCCGCCCCGCCGGCGCCGGGGGGCGCGGGATCAGGCGACACCCTGGCCGTAGCGCGCGATCAGCGCCCGCGCCTCCTCGAGCAGCGCGCCGCCGTCAATGCCGCGCTCGCGCATCTGCGCGATCCAGGTGTCCACCACCGGCTGGGTCGCGCGCTGCCAGCGGGCCTTCTCCTCGGCCGTGATCTCGACGATGTGGTTGCCGCGCCGGCGCACCTGCGCCTCGACCGCCGGGCCCTGCTCGTCCCACACCTTGGCCGCCATCGCCGCCGCCGCCTGGCCGGAATTGGCGTCGAGCACGCGGCGCAGGTCGGCGGGCAGGCTGTCGTACCTCGGCTTGTTCATCGCCAGCACGAAGCTCGTCGTGTAGAAGGTCGGGCTGCCCGGGATCTCGGTGTGGTGGCGCACCATCTCCTGCAGGCGGATGGCCGGCACCACCTCCCACGGCACCACCGCGCCGTCGATCACGCCCTGGGTCAGCGCCTCCGGCACCTGCGGGATCGGCAGGCCGATCGCGGTGGCGCCGAGCGCGCGCAGCCCCTCTCCCGCCATGCGCGTCGGGAAGCGCAGCTTGAGGCCGCGCAGGTCCTCCATCGTCCGGACCTCGCGCCGGGCGTGGATCAGGCCGTGGTCGTGCGCCCAGGCGGCGATGATGTGGGTCTCGCGGAACTCGTCGCGCATGTGCTTCTCGAACAGCTCCTGCGTGACGCGCGCGTTCACGCTGGCGCGCTTGTGCGCGACGAAGGGCAGTTCGATCACCTCGATGCGCGGGAAGCGGCCCGGCGTGTTGCCGGGCAGCGTCCAGATGATGTCCGCCACCCCGTCGCGCGCCTGGTCGTAGAGCTGCGGCGGCGCGCCGCCGAGCTGCATCGCGGGGAAGATCTGGATGCGCAGGCGGTTGCCGCTCTCCTCCTGCACCTTGCGCGCCCAGGGCTGGAGGAAGTGCCGGTGCACGTTGGAGACGGCCGGAAGGAAGTGGTGCAGCCGGAGCGTCACCTCCTGCGCCTCGGCGCGGGGGATGCGCAGCACGGCGGGGGCGGCGAGGGCGGCGGCACCCGAGAGCAGGGCGCGGCGGCGGAGGGCGTCGGTCATCGGCGGGCGTTCCCAGGACGTTTTCGTTGTTGGTTGGAGCGCCAGGGAGGCTAGCCGTCCGCGCGCCCGTTTCAAGCGGAACCGAGCGCCGCGCGCAGAATTCGCGCCCGTTCCGCGACCCGCGCCGGGGGGTCGCCGGGCCGGTAGAGCGCGGAGCCGATGCCGAATCCGGCCGCCCCCGCCGCCCGCCAGGCGGCGAGGCTCTCCGCCCCGATCCCGCCCACCGGCAGCACCGGCGTCCCCTTTGGCAGCACCGCGAGCAGCGCCCGCAGCACGGCGGGCGAGGCGGCCTCGGCCGGGAACAGCTTGAGCGCGTCGGCCCCGGCATGGAGCTGGGCGAAGGCCTCGCCCGGGGTGAGGAAGCCGGGGACGGCGATCAGCCCGGCCGCCTTCGCCGCGCGGACCAGCGCCGGATCGGCGTGCGGCGTCACCATCAGCCGCCCGCCCGCGCGCGCCACCGCCGCGACCTCCTCGGCCCGCGTCACCGTCCCGGCGCCCACCAGCGCCTCCGCCTCGCCGAAGCGCGCGGCGAGGCGGCGGATGCTCTCCAGGGGCTCGGGCGAGTTGAGCGGCACCTCGAGGAGGACGAGGCCCTCCGCGACCAGCGCCTCGCCCACCGCCACCGCCTCCTCCGGGCGGATGCCACGCAAGATGGCGACGAGCGGGCAGCGCGCGAGCCAGTCACCAAGCGGTCTCACCGAGGCGTTCTCCGATCAGGGCGAGGCCGCGGGCGGCGGCGTCGGGGTCGTGGCTGCGGTGCGGGATGCCGAAGGCGTCGAGCGCGCGGGCGTAGAGCGCGACCAGCGGCTCCGCGCCGGCGAGGTGGACCGGCGGCGCCACGCCCGCCTCCAGCGCCGCCGCGACCTCGTGGCCGATCAGCAGGCCGGAGAGGTAGGAGCGGCCTTCTCCGGGCGGCAGCTCCCCCGTCAGCGCCAGCGCCCGCACGCCGAACAGGTGGTGCAGCAGCCCGCCCTTCTGGCGCGCGCGCGCCAGGCCGCGGTCGAAGGCGCCCCGGTGCGGCGGCGCCTCGGCGTCCAGGGTGCGGGCGAGGATGGTATGGGAGGAGAGCGCGGCGAAGACCTCGCCGGTCATGGCGGTGGCGAAGCCGGCGACGCGGCCGGCCCGGACGCGCACCCACTTGCAGTGCGTGCCGGGCAGGCAGAGCGTCGCCTCCGGCGCGTCCTCGCCGATCGCGGCGAGCAGCCCGACGACCTTCGTCTCCTCGCCTCGCATCACCTCGGGCACGCCGGCGGCGTCGCGGGCGGCGAGGCCGGGAACGAGGCGCACCCGTGCCGTCGCGTCCGCGAAGGGCACGGGGACGGTCGCCGCGGCCAGGTCCGCCGCCCCCGCGGGGCAGGCGAGATAGGGCGCCTCCACCCACCCCTGGCGGCTGCCGACCATGCCGCAGAGGAGGATGCGGTCCTCGCCTGCGGCGATCCAGTCGCCGACCGCCTGGCGCAGCGCCGCCGGAAAGCCGCCGGGCGGGACGGCCAGGATGCCGCGCTCCGCCTCCCGCTTCTCGCGCACCGCGCCGCCGGGGGCCAGACGGTAGGCGCGCAGGCTGGTGGTGCCCCAATCCACGCCGATCATGCCGGCGACATGGCGCCGCGGGGCGCGCCGCGCAACGGGCGCTTGCGCGCGGGGCCGGGAATGCCAGACTGGCGCCGGGGGCACGCAACGCCCCGGGGAGGAACGGCCCATGAAGGCAGTGCTGCTCGCGGGCGCGGCCGCGCTCGCGATGACGGTGGCGGCGGGCGCGGGGAAGGCGACGGCGCAGATCGCCGTCTCGGGCAACGACAACAAGCGCGCTCTCGTCAATGGCGTGAACACGCTGCTGCAGAACCCGCGCCCCGACACCGTCACCGTCATAGACCTCAATGGCCGCACGCCGCGCGTCCTGGGCGAGGCCGAGGCGCCCCACTCGGTCGTCGGCCCGCCGCTCTCGGTCGCCGTCACCCCCGACGAACGCTTCGCGCTCGTCTCCTCGAACGAGCGCATCGACCCGGCGAACCCGGCGCGCACCGTGCCGGACAACCGCGTCTCGGTCGTGGACCTGCGCGCCAGCCCGCCGCGGGTGGTGCAGACCGTCGAGGTCGGCGCCGGGCCCGCCGGCCTTTCGATCAACCGCGCCGGCACGCTCGCCCTGGTCGCCAACCGCGCTGCCGGGACGGTCAGCGTGCTGCGCCTGCGCGACGGCCAGGTGAGCGTGATCGGCACGGTCGAGATCGGTACCCCCGCCTCCCTGGTCAGCCACGCGCAATTCACGCCGGACGGCCGCCATGCCCTGGTCACCCGCTACGGCGACAACCTGATCACGGTGCTGCGCATCGAGGGCGAGACGGTGAGCAGGCTCGACCGCGACATGACCGCGGGCGTGCACCCCTACGCGCTCAGCGTCTCGCCGACCGGCGCCTGGGCGATCGTCGGCAACATCGGGCGCAGCGCCAACAACACGGGCGACCGCGACACCGTCAGCCTGATCGACCTCTCGCGCGAGCCCTTCCGCGTGGTGGACACGGTCACGGTCGGCACCACGCCCGAGGGCGTGATGGCGAGCCCGGACGGCCGCCACGCCGTCGTCACGGTGCACAACGGCACCGGCCGGCCGCTCGGCCATCCGCTGCGCGGCCAGGCGCAGGTGAAGCTGCTGCGCGTCGAGAACAACCGCCTCCGCGTGGTGAGCGAGGCACCGGCCGGCGACTGGGTGCAGGGCGCCGCCTTCTCGCGCGACGGGCGGACGCTGCTGGTCGGCAACATGGCCGACAAGACGATCGGCGTGTACCGCGTCGAGAACGACCGGCTGCGCGACACCGGCCAGCGCATCCCGGTCAACGGCGGCCCGGCGGCGATCCGCACCGCCGAGGTCGCGCCGGCGCCCGCCGCGACGCGTCCGGGCGGGCCGCAGCGCCGCGGCGGGGCCGCGGCGGGCGCCGCACCGGCGCAGTAGCGGACCCGGGAGGAGTGGGGCGCGGCTGCCACGGGTTCCGGCTCGCCCCGCTCGCCTTCGTCTGCCTCTGGTCGGGCGGCTTCACCGCCATCAAGTTCGGGCTGAGCGGCGCCGGGCCGCTCGGCCTGCTCGCATGGCGCTATGCCGCCTGCGTCGCGGTTCTCGCGCCGCTCGCGCTCGCGCTGCGGCCGCGCCTGCCGCGCGGGGCGCCGCTCGCCCACCTCGCGATCAATGCGCTGATCGTGCAGGTCGGATACTTCGCGCTGATGACCGTCTCGCTCCGGCTCGGCCTGAGCGCGGCGGCGGCGGCGCTGATCGTGGCGCTGCAGCCCGTGCTGGTCGGACTGCTGGCGCCGCGCCTGGTGGGCGAGCGGGTGGGCGGGCGCGTCTGGCTCGGCCTCGTGCTCGGCCTCGCCGGCGCGGCGGCGGTGATCATGTCCGGCGGCACGCTGGAGGCGCGCGGCGCCTGGGGCGTGCTCGCCGCCGCCGGCGCGCTCGCGACCATGACCGCAGGCGTGCTCTACGAGAAGCGCTTCGGCCGGCCGCACCATCCGGTCGCGGCCAACCTGGTGCAGTACCTTGTCGGCGCCGCCGCGACCCTGCCCCTCGCCGCCCTGGTGGAGGGGCTTTCCGTGGCCTGGTCGGCGCCCTTCGCGCTCGCGCTCGCCTATCTCGTGCTCGGCAACTCCCTGCTGTCCATGAGCCTGCTGCTCGCGATGGTCCGCCGCGGCGAGGCGGCGCGCGTTTCTGCCCTGTTCTTCCTGGTTCCGCCGGTCGCGGCGCTGATCGCCTGGGCGCTGCGCGGCGAGGCGCTGGCGCCGGCCGCCTGGGCGGGCATGGCGCTCGCGGCCGCTGGCGTGGCGCTGGCGGCGCGGCGCTGAACGGCCGCCGCGACAGGGAGGCTTGCGGGCAAGGCGGTGTCCGGCCCAGGCTGAGGGGCGGGACGGCCGGCGCGAGACCGGTCGCCCGACGCAGGGAGGTCCGATCCGTCATGCACCGCCGTTCTCTGGTGGCGTCGGGTGCTGTCGCCACCGTCGCCGGGGCGCTTGCCGCGCCGCACGTCGCCAACGCCCAGCCGCGCGTCACCTGGCGCTGCGCCGGCAGCTTTCCCAAGAGCCTCGACACCCTCTACGGGAACCAGGAGTTCATCTGCCGCCGCGTCGCCGAGCTGACCGACGGCAATTTCCAGATCCGCTCCTTCGCTCCGGGCGAGATCGTGCCGGCGCTGCAGGTGCTGGATGCCGCCGGCAGCGGCACCGTCGAGGTCGGCTACACCGCGCCCTACTACTACGTGGGCAAGGATCCCTCCATGACCTTCGGCACGGCGCTGCCCTTCGGGCTGAACAGCCGGCAGATGTGGTCCTGGCTGTATCATGCCGGCGGGCGGGAGCTGCTGGCGCCGGTCTGGCGCGAACAGGGCGTGCACGGCATCACCGCGGGCAATACCGGCGCGCAGATGGGCGGCTGGTTCCGGCGCGAGATCCGCACCGTGCAGGACCTGCACGGCCTCAAGTTCCGCATCGGCGGCATCGCCGGCCAGATCTTCCAGAAGCTCGGCGCGGTCGCGCAGCAGCTCGGCGGCGCCGACATCTACCCGGCGCTGGAGCGCGGCGTGATCGACGGCGCCGAGTGGGTCGGCCCCTACGACGACGAGAAGCTCGGCTTCCAGCGCGTCGCCCGCTACTACTACTACCCCGGCTGGTGGGAGCCGGGCCCGACGACGGAGTTCATGGTCAATCTCCGTCACTGGGAATCGCTGCCGCCGACCTACCAGAAGGCGCTCGAGGCGGCCTGCGCCGAGGGCTACTGCCACCTGGTGGCCCGCTACGATGCGCTGAATCCGGCCGCGCTCCGGCGGCTGGTCGCCGCGGGGGCGGAGCTGCGCCCCTTTCCGCGCGAGGTGATGGCCGCCTTCTACCGTGCCGCGCAGGAGCTGTGGGCCGAGATCGGCGCGCGCAATCCGCGCTTCAAGCAGATCCTCGAGCACTTCGAGCGCTTCCGCGCCGACCAGCAGGCCTGGTTCCGCGTCGCCGAGGACAGTTTCGCGATCGCGATGGCGCAGGTGACGCAGCCGCGGTAGCGGAGGCCGGGGCCGGCCCGGGCGCGGCCCTTCGCGCCGGGCCGGCTTCCCTTTGCCGGCGTGCCGGCCGCTGCCGCGAGGCGGGCGGCGGAGGTGCCGGCGGTTCCTCCGCTCCGGCCGGGACGGCGCGGAAGCCGGGGCGGCGCACGCGCAGCCGTCTGTGCCGGGAAAGGCGGCTGCCGCGCCGCGGGTTCGCGCGCAGGAACGCGGCGCCCGCCGCGGTGCCGTGTCTCAGATGCGCTCGGGATTCCCGCGCAGGAGCTCGAAGCGGGTCGGGCTGATCGCGCCCGAGACGTCGATCGCCACCAGGGACTCGCCGAGCCGGAACCAGGCGAAGCAGGTCGGTCGGCCTCCCTCGATCTTCTCCCAGCTCGAGCAGACCTCGTCGCCCTGGACGACGACGCGCCCGCGGTCGGTCGCCGTCTGGCCGCCGACGCCGACGAGCCGCAGCCGCTGCGAGCCGTCGGCGGCGATGTGCATCGTCAGCCGGCTGCCGTTCGGCAGGCGGCGGTCGAGGGTGTTGCCGAACACGAGCCGGCGGAACTCCTCGCCCGAAAGGCGCTGGCCCCCGACCACCTGGGGCACCGGCCGCGCCGGTCCGGCCTGCGCGGCGCTCGCGGCGGGCTGCGCGGGGGAAGCCGCGCCCGGCTCGGGGCCGCCGGCGCAGCCGGCAGCCGCCAGCGCCAGCGCGCCGCTCAGCAGCAGAAGGGAGGTGCGCATGGTCTCGGAAGTCTCCTGGTTCATCGCAGCACGCGAGAGGTCGCGTTGACCACCCCATCCTGCGGCGGAAGCGGCTGCGGCGGACGCCCGATCTCGTCCCAGAAGCGGATGCTGGCGTTGACGCCGGGCGGCGCCAGCGGGCGCGGCGCGTCCTGTCCGCCGCGCATCCGCCCGAGCGTCGCCGGCGCGAGGGGTTCCAGCCCCTCGAAGGCGTGCGGGGCGGCGTTGCCGGTTGCCGCGGGGGGCGGCGCGAGCGCCTCCGCCAGCAGGGAGACCTGGAAGGCGGGCGGGGCCCGGCCGCTCTCCTCCGCGCGCAGGGCACGGCCGCCCGCGCCCAGCGCAGCGACCAGCGCCAGCGCGGCGCCGAGCCGGAGGAGAAGGGAAGGGCGCCCGGCCCTCATCGCCCGATCCTCGTCCGGGTCATGAGGGCGTTCTCGAGCGCGAACCGGCTCGCGGTGTTGTTCAGCAGGGCCCGCATGCCGGCGACGTCGAGCGTGACGGTGGTGGCCACGCTCACCGCCTGGCCGTTGGCGCGGTTCTGCACGATGCCGACGATGCCTGCGCCCTCGACCACGGTGCCGACCCGGGTCGCGCCGCCGTTGAAGAGGCTTTCCACGACGATGGGGCCCGAGGCGGAGAGGGGCACCTGCCGGGTGTCGCCCTGGGCGTCGGTGATGGTGACGGCGGGCGCCGCCCCCGGGACGAGGACGGTGGTGGGCAGGACGAGGCGCTGCGCCACCGCGCCACCCACGCGGGTTTCGGTCTCGAAGCCGAAGGCGACCGCGACCCCGCCGGGCAGGCGGAAGCCGGCGCGCATCTCGCCCAGCGCCTCGTCCGGCAGCGGCACGGCGCCGAGCGCCAGCACCTCTCCGGCGGGCGCAAGGCGCACGCCGAGCGCGTGCGCATAGGCGGCGACCAGGTCCTGTCCGGGCTCCGCCGGACGCGCCCCGTCGGATGCGGCCCGGGCCGGACCGGCGAGGGAGAGCCCGAGCACCAGCGCGGAGATGCCGCGAAGGAACGGATCACGCATCGTTGTCTCCCCGCGTCGCATCAGAAGAGCCATCGCAGCGGCGGTTCGCCGCTGTTGAGGAGGATCGGCGAGGGCATGCCGAGCCCGTGCAGGCCGCCGTCCATAGCCTCGCGGACCAGCGTGCCCGGCGCCCGCGGCCGCACGCCCCAGTCCTCCGGCCGGTTGAAGCTGGCCTGGGCGATCTCCGGATGGTCGAGGATCACGAACAGCACGCCGCTCCAAGCCTCCTCGAAGCGGACGCGCGGCATGGTGCGGGTGCCCAGGTTGGGGTCGGCCAGCAGCACGCGGTCCTCGGACAGCCCGCGCACCACCACGAAATGGCGGTAGCCGTTGGTGTCGATCAGGGCGATGCCCGGGATGCGCGCCTCGGCGAGCCGCGCGAGCGGCAGGCGGTAGCCGTTCGCCCGCAGCCCGCGCCGCGCCAGGTAGTTGCGCATGTCGAGGAGCGAGAATCCGGCGGTGCGGATCCGCTCGGCGTCGCCATGCGCGATCATGTCGCGCAGCACCTCCTCCTCCGTCGTCGGCAGCCCGTAGTGGTAGGTGAGAAGGGTGGCGAGGGCGGCCGAGCCGCAGGAATAGTCGAAGCGCTGGCGGATGGTGGTGGCGAAGCGGCGCGAGCGGATGTCGCGCACCGGCAGCAGCAGGTTGGGGCCGCCGGTCGCGGTCTCGCTCAGCATCACGCGCGCCGGGGCCGGCGCGCCGGCGCCGCCGGGCGCCTGCGCGGCGCAGCCCGCAGCGAGCAGCGCCAGCGCGGCGATGGCGCCGGCGGCGATGCGCGCCTGGAACCGCTGCCCGCCCATGTCCGCCTCAGCGCACGGTGATGTTGATCGCGGTCGTGGCCTGGAAGAGGGAGTTGTTGCCGGTGTTCTGGAACACAGTGGTGACGCCGGCGGTCCCGTTGAGCGAGCCGGTAATGGTGTTGTTGCCGGTGGCGGTGTTCGCGCCGACCTGGTTGTTCTGTAGCAGCGCGATGTTGCCGCCCTCCGGGGAAAGCCCGGCGCGTCCCGAGCTTCGTGCCAAATCGGCCGCGTCCATGGGCGCGAGGCCGGCGAAGGCGTCGCCGCTGCCCGGCGGCTCCGAAGCGCCGGCACCCCCGGCGGCGAGGGACGCGCCGAGGACGAGCGCGAGCAGGACGTGCTTCATGGTGGCTGACCTTGCATTCCCTGGCGGTGTCGGACACGGAGCCGGCATGGCGAAGCGCGCCGGCGGCCGAGCGGCCGCCGGCGCCTCTCCGACGATCAGCGCTGATAGATCGCCCCGATCGCCACCGCGTTCTGCATCAGGCTGTTGGCGCCGGCATTCTGCGACACCTGCGCCACGCCGGTCGCGTTGTTGAAGGAGTTCGACATCGACACGCTGGCGTTGCCGAGGCCGGCGCTCGCGTGGTTGCCGATCACCGCGCCGAGGTTGCCCGCCGCCGCGATGGTGGTCGAGAGGTCCTCCGCCGCGCAGCCGCAGTACGTGATCGCCGAGAGGGCGGTCGAGTTCTGCTGCAGGCTGTTGGCGCCGACGTTCTGGTTGACGTTGGCCGCGCCGGTGAAGTTGTTGAAGGAGTTGCTCAGGCTGGCCGCGCTGCGGTGCCCGACGTCGAAGCTCCAGTTGCCGGAGCCGGTCACGATCCCGGCGTTCCCCGCGATCGCCCAGGCGTCACGGTCCTGCTCCCGGCCGCGGATGTTCTCCACCATCGTCACTGCGGAAGCGTTCTGCTGCAGGCTGTTGGCGCCGGCGTTCTGGTTGACCTGCACCAGCCCGGTCGCATTGCCGAAGGAGTTGTCGAGCGACGCCGAGGCGCTGCCGCCAAAGTTCGTGCTGCGGTTGCCGATTACGGAGCCGGCATTGCCCGCGACCGAGTTCGCGTTCGCGTCGCCATTGCTGCTCCCGTTGCCCTGGCCAGCGATGTGGCAATCGCAGCCCTCGACATAGGCGACGGCGACCGCGTTCTGCTGCTGGCTGTTGGCTCCGGCGTTCTGGTTGACGTTGGCGATGCCGCGCAGGCCGCCGAAGCTCGCGCTCATCGAGACGGCGTTGTTCTGGCCGAGGGTGCCGGAATGGTTTCCGGCGGTCGTGCCGAGGTTCACCGCGAGCGCGGCCGCGTAGTAGTCCTCGATGGCATGGCCCTGTCCAGGGAAGGTGGAATGACCGTTGCCGTTACCGTTGCCGTTCGCGAACGCCGCGCCGCTCAGCGCGACGACACCGACCGAAGCGAGAAGAAGCGCACGCATGTGCCTGACCCTTTTGGTGTTGCGGTTGACGGCGGCCGACCGCCGCGCGCATCGGCCGTTGCCGCCGGGCAGGCGAGGGGAGAGCCGAGGGAAACACTGCTCTCTCCTCACGCACCCGGCGCGCGCCGGAACAGGAGCAACGGCCATGCCAGCGTCGTCGCGGCTTCGGCGCATCCGCCGCAAACCCTCGGATTTCCTCGCCTTCACCTCTTCGTGCGCGCCACCTCGCCGCGGTGTGCGCAACCAGGGCGTTCGTAATGCGCGCCACAATGAGCTTGCCGCGCGTGATGTGTAACGCGCAACGCGGCGTGGTTTACGTTCCCTTAACAGCGTATGCGGATACGCGGACACCGCAGGGCGGCGCGGCGCGCGACAGCCCGACGGTCGGCGTGACGCGGCAGATGCGCGCGGGCGTGCGCCGGAGCGCTGCCGGCGCCTCGTTCGGAACGGCAGGACGGCAGGGCGAACGCGCGCGAGCGGCCGCTCCGCCGCGCGGTCAGGGACCGGCGCGGCGGGGGCCGGGCGGTGCGCCGCCTCTACAGGCTGAAGCGGTAGGGGACGCGCAGGATGATGCGGGCGTCGGGGGCGTTCTCGGTCGCGCCGACGCTGACTCCGAGGCTGACGCTCAGCCGCTCGGACGCCCGGTAGGACAAGCCGAAGTTGAAGGAACCGATGTCGAGCCCCGACCCGGCGATGTTGCGGCCGCCGGCGCGGGAGGACATGACGAAGATGTGATCATAGCCCAGGCTGAGCGAGGTGCGCTCGTTCAGGGCGAAGCCGACGCCGAAGTTGAGGCCGACGCCGTCGCCCGGTTCGAGACGGGTGCGGGTGGGCGGGCCGCCGGCCGGATCCTGCAGGGAGACGGTGCGGCCGATGTTCCAGATGTAGCGCAGGCCGCCGAAGAACACCGCGGGGTCGGAGGCCCAGGCGACGGTCACGCCCGGCTCGACCGACCAGAAGCCGGTGCCGGTGGCGAGCTCGCGCTCGAGGCCGCGCAGGAACCCGCCCTGCGGGTCGGTGACGCGATAGATCGGCACGTCGAAGGGACTGCGGCCGGTGTCGCTCTTGACCCGCAGGTTGGCGATGAAGACCGGCCAGTCGTCGAGGCCGTCGTTGACCTGGTAGCTCGCGCCGAACTCGACGTCGCCGAGCCCGCTGCCGGTCGGGCTGACGGTGATGGGCGAGGCGTTGATGTCGGCGGGGGCGGTCTGGATGGTGTCGCCGCGCCAGACCCAGGGGATGCGCGCGTTGATCTCCAGGCGGTCGGTGATGCCGTAGCGCAGCGTCAGCGCGGCGATGGCGGCGCGCTGGGTGGCGCGGCGGATGTCCACCGTGCCGAAGGTGATGCCCGGGATGATCGAGAAGCCGTTGACGATCGCCTGGGTGTTCTGCGTGTACAGGTATTCGACCGAGCTCTCGGCCGAGATCACGCCGCGCGGGGTCAGCACGCCGCCGACGCGGGCCAGGGTCGGGTCGGTCGCGAGCACGCGCTGTTCCTCCCGGCGCCGAACGGCGGCCGCCTCGGCCGCGGTGGAGGGGGCCTGGGGGTCGCGCGGCGCGGCGGCGGAGGGCGCGCCCGGCGCCGGCGCGGCAACGACAGGGGGCGGGGCGGGCGCGCCGGGGGCGGCCTGCGCCGGGGCGGCGGGTGGGCGGGCCGGCCCCGGCGCCCGCAGCGCGCGGCGCAGGCCCTCGAGCGCGCGCGCCGGCGCCGCGCTCAGGCGCTGCTGCCGGGCGAGCCGCGCGTCCTGCTCCTCCAGGCGGCGCTGCTGCTGCTCCAGCATCGCGCGCAGACGGCGCAGATCCTCGACGGTGACGGCCTCCTGCGCGCGGGCGGGCGCGGCGGCGAGGAGCGCGGCGAGGGCGATCCCCAGCGCGGCCGGCCCGGCGAGGGGGCCGGGAGCCGGGCGGCTGGCGGCGGCGCACCCCGGCATCCGCGTCCGGGCGGGCACGCGCCCTTCGGCGAGGCCAGTCATGAATCGTCCTCCCTCGTCTGGCGCGGGAGTGCGATCCCGTTGCGCCGCAGCATGCGATAGAAGGTCACCCGGGAGACGCCGAGCAGCCGCGCCGCCGCAGCGACGCAGTGGTTGCTTCGCCGCAGCGCCGAGGCGAGGAGCTCCTTCTCCTGCTCCGACCCGCCCGTTGTCCTCCGCCCGCCCTTGCGGGGCGGGAGCGGCTCGTCGTTGGCGACCAGGTCGGCCGGCTCGAGTGCCAGGTCCTGGAGGCGGATGCGCGGCCCGCTCGCCATCACCACCGCCCGCCGGATCACGGCGATGAGCTGGCGGACATTCCCCGGCCAGGGGTAGGCGCGCATCGCCTCCAGCGCCTCCGGCTCGAAGCCCTCGATCGGGCGCCGGGTCTCGGCCGCGATCCGCTGCAGGAACGCTTGGCTCAGCAGTTCGAGGTCGGCGCCGCGCGCGCGCAGCGGCGGCAATTCCAGGGTCAGCACCGCGAGGCGGTAGTAGAGGTCCTCGCGGAAGCGGCGCTCGCGGATCGCCGTGAGCAGCGGCACGTTGGTGGCGGCGATGACGCGCACGTCCACGGGGATGGACTCGCGCCCGCCGACCCGGACGATCCGGCGGTCCTGCAGGAAGCGCAGCAGGTGCCCCTGGATCTCGAGCGGCAGGTCGCCGATCTCGTCGAGGAAGAGCGTGCCGCCGCGTGCCATCTCGATGTGGCCGATGCGGCGCTCCACGGCGCCGGTGAAGGCGCCCTTCTCGTGGCCGAAGAGCTCGGCGCTGACGAGGCTCGGCGGCAGCCCCGCGCAGTTGATGGCGACGAACGGGCCCTTGGCCCGCGCCGAGCGCTCGTGGATGGCGCGCGCCGCGAGCTCCTTGCCGGTGCCGCTCTCGCCGCAGAGGAGGACCGGCGCGTCAACGGTGGCGAAGCGGCGCAGCTTCTCGAACACCTCGAGCATGACCGGGCTGGCGCCGATCATGAACTCATCCTCGCCGACCGCCTCCGCCGCAGCGGCGGGGTCGGCCACCGGACGCCCCCGCCGCGGCGGGTGGTTGCGCAGCGCCTCCTCCAGATCGCGGAGCAGCTCCGCGTCCTGCCGGGCTGCGGCGATCAGCATGTCTGCCAGCAGGCGCCGCGGAAGCCATTCGACCGTCGCCGCATCGAGGGGCGCGGTGGCCTCCGTGGCGGGCGAGCGGCGCGGCTGGGGGGCGGCAGAACCCGGCAACACGTTCCTCCGAGCGCAATCCGGTCAGCGGGACCCGGTGGTATCGCCGGCCTGGATGACCTTCGGTTCAGCGGGCGCGCAAAAAATGGTATGATGGCATCCGGAATGGTGCAAGGTGAGCACGCGCCCGATCAAAACGTCTTCACGGTAACCATATTGAGAGCGCATGCGTTGCGAGGACCGGGCAGAGCGAATCCTAGCCTTAACCTCTGTTAGGGACGCGCGGCTGGGCATCGGGGATCGGGCGCGTCGTTGGTAGCGTGTGCTGTATCGTCTCGGGAAGGCCGTGCGGCTGTTATTGTTGCGGCGGCTCCGGAGACGGTGCGCAGGGCTGGGTGCTGCGAGCCGGGCGACACGGCCTGCGGGCCGGACGGTGCAGACCGGAGGCAGTCGCGCGCGACCGGGCCCGCGAAGTGGCGCCACCGGCAGCAGGAGGGCGTTGCCGCGTCGGACGACCCTCGTCCCGCTTTCCTGCGCCACGGGAGGGGATCATGGAGAGGGCCAGGCAGGATCCGGCCGCCTTCGCCGGGCAGATGCTCGGCGACTTCGTCGCGCGGTTCCCGCCGCAGGAGGTGCCCGCCGCGTTGCGGCACGAGGCGAAGCGGGCGCTGCTCAACGTCTTCGGCTGCGCCCTCGCCGTCGCGCGCGACCCGGCGGTGGACGCGGCGGTGCGGGTCCTGCGGCCCCTCTCCGGACCCGGCGCGGCGACGGCGATCGGCCGGCCGGAGCGGCTCGATCCGATGGCGGCCTCCTTCGTGAACGCGATGGCGGCGAACCTCCTGGACTACGACGACACGCACCTCGACACGGTCATCCACCCGACCGCCCCCGTCGCCCCGCCCGTGCTGGCGCTCGCCGAGGCGCGCGGCCTCTCCGGCGCGGCGGCGCTGCACGCCTTCCTGCTCGGCGCGGAGGTCGCGTGCCGGCTCGGCAACGCCGTCTCGCCCGGCCACTACGCGCGCGGCTGGCACATCACCGCGACCTGCGGCGTGTTCGGCGCGGCGGCGGCGTGCGCGCGGCTGCTCGGCCTGAGCGGGGCGCAGAGCTGGAGCGCGCTCGGCATCGCGGCGAGCCAAGCCGCGGGCGTGGTCGAGAGCCTGCCGAGCGCGGCGAAGAATGTCGGCGTCGGCAACGCGGCGCGCAACGGGCTGTTCGCGGCCCTTCTCGCGCAGCAGGGCTACGCGGCGGCGCCGGCCGCGATCGAGGGGCCGCTCGGCTGGGCGCGCGCGGCCGGCGATGAGCCGCGCCTCGCCGCCCTCGGCGACGGCCTGGGCGAGCGCTGGGAGTTCGGCAAGAACACCTACAAGCCCTACCCCTGCGGCATCGTCCTGCATCCGGTGATAGACGCCTGCCTCGCGCTGCGCGCGGCGCACGGGCTCGCGCCCGATGCCGTCGCCGGAGTGCGGGTGCGGGGCCATCCGCTGCTGCTCGCCCGGGGCGACCGGGCGGTGGAGAACGAGCGCGACGCCCGCGTCAGCATCCATCACAGCGTCGCCGTCGCGCTCGTCCTGGGCGCGGCCGGCGTGCGCGAGTTCTCGCCGGCGGCGGTCGCCGACCCGGCGATCGCGGCGTTCCGCGCCAAGGTGCGGGCTGAGGCTGACGATTCCCTGCCCGTCGGCGCCGCCGCCGTCACCGTCGAGACGACCGGGGGCGCGGCGCTGCAGGCGGTCGTGACGCACGCCCGGGGCAGCCGCGAGCGGCCGCTGTCGGACCGCGAGCTCGAGGCGAAGTTCGAGGAGAACGCGCGCCTCGGCGGCTTCGGGGGACGCGACGTCGCGCGCCTGATCGCGCAGGTCTGGCGGCTCGACGAGGCGGACAGCGTGCGCCCGCTGCTGCGCGCGCTGTCGGCGCCGCGGTCCTGAGACGCGCCGCTGGAGCGGGACGCCGGAGCGCATCCCGGGCCGCGGCACCGGCCGCTCCGGGCCGCGGTGTCCGGCGTCCCGCCCCCCGAAAGGCCAGGCGGGGCGCGCCCCTCAATCGGCGGCGACCGCGTTGCGCAGGCGGCCGATGCCCTCGATCTCGAGCTCCATCACGTCGCCCGGCCTGAGCGTGCGCGGCGGCTGCATGGCGTAGCCCACCCCCTCCGGGGTGCCGGTGAGGATCACGTCCCCCGGCCGCAGCGTGAAGCCCGCCGAGAGCTGGTGGATGATCTCCTTCACGTCGAAGATCATCTTGCTGGTTCGGCTGTCCTGCCGCTTCTCGCCGTTCACCCAGAGCCGGATGGCGAGGTCGGAGGCGTCGAGATCCTCGGCCGGCACGATGCAGGGGCCGAGCGGGCAGGAACGGTCGAGCGACTTGCCCTTGAACCACTGCCCGTGCCGCCGCTGCAGGTCGCGCCCGGTCACGTCGTTGCCGATGGTGTAGCCGAAGACGTGGTCGAGCGCGCGCTCGCGCGGGATGTCGCGGCCCTCCTTGCCGATCACGACCGCCAGCTCGACCTCGTAGTCGAGCCACTGCGTCACCCCGGCGTGCGCCGGCACCGTCTCCTCCGGGCCGATCACGCATTCGGGGGCCTTGGTGAAGAACTGCGGGTATTTCGGCACCTCGCTCTGGGTGATGCCGCGGGTGCGGTCGCCCTCCGCCACGTGCTCCATGTAGTTGCGGCCGACGCAGAACACGTTGCGGCGCGGGCGCGGGATCGGCGCCCGCAGCGTGACCGCGGCGCGATCGAGCAGGAAGGCGGCGGGCGCCTCGGCGAGCAGCGCGCGCGCCGCGGCGAGCGCCGGCGATCCGGCCTCGATCAGCGCCAGCATGTCCTCCGCCGCGGCGGCGTGCGCGCCGCCGGCCCAGGCGGCGGCGAGGTCGAGGACCTTGTCCTCCCCGGCCAGGGCGCCGACGCGCGCGCCCTTGCGGTCGGCGAAGGTGATCAGCTTGAGCGCGGCGGCCATGCGCGGTTCCCCCGTTGCGAGCGATCGCTCGGCGCAGAGCAGCGCGGACCGGGCCGCCTGGCAAGACCCCGGCCCGGAGGGGCGACGACGGCTATACGCCGTCCAGCGCGAACAGCAGCAGCAGCGTCCGCTGCAGCGGGCTCTCGTTGTCGTCGCTGACGAGCGCGACGAGGGTCCGTCCGCCGATCCGCGCCGCCGCGACGCCTTCCCAGTTGTCGGTCGGCAGCGGCGGCTCCAGGCGCAGCAGCGCCTCGCCCTCGAGCACCGTCTCGGGATGCGGGGCGGCCAGCGCGGCGGCCGGGATGCGCACGAGCCGGCCGCGGAAGCCGTCGAGGAGGGAGAAGCTCCGCTCCAGCACCAGCGCCCCGCCATCGGGCAGCGGCGCGGCGTCGGCGGGGTCCAGCTCCGACGCGCCGGGGCGGTAGGCGAGGGGGGTCCAGTGGCCCGGCGCGCCGATCCAGGCGCGCCGCAGCGCCGGTGCCCCGGGCGGCGCCAGGCCCTCGGCCACGGCGAGCCAGCGCCCGTCGGCGAGGACCGCCAGCGCCTCCAGCCCGGCATTGCGCGGCGCGCGCTCGAGCCCCGGCGGGGCCGCGACGTAGCCGCCGGGGCCATCGAGCCCGCGGGGATAGGCGCGGATGCGGTGCCAGCGCTCGAAGGCGACCAGCCAGGTGCCGTCCGCGAGGCGCGCCAGCGCTTCGGCGTCGGCGGCGTAGCCGCGCGGCAGGGGCGCGCCGCTGCCGTCGCGCAGCCGGCCGGTGCGCAGCCCGTCGAGGCCGAGCGGCGCGCCATCCTCGCCCAGCACCAGCCGCGCGGTGAGGTGGCGGCCGAGGTCGCTGACCGCGGTCAGCTGCAGCGCCGCGTCGAGATGCAGGCCCGAGAGCCCGCCGAAGCCGATCGCCGCGGTGTCGAGCGCGAGCGCGCCGAGCGGACGCAGGGCGCCGGCGCTGTATGCCGCCGGGGGCAGGGCGATGGGCGCGGCAGGGGCGCGCCCCGGGCCCGCCTCGGCCGCGCCAAGCGAGGGGCGGGCGAGGCCGGCGGCGAGGGCGAGGCAGAAGGCGCGCCGCCCCGGACCGCCGACCGGCCGGCGCGCCTGCGCCGGCGGCGTCAGGCGAGCAGCGGCGCGCGCTCGGCCGCGGCGCGGTGCCAGGCCTCGGCGGCGTCCTCGTCGAACAGCTCGGCGAGCTTCTTCATCATCGTCCCGCCCAGCTCCTCGGCGTCCACGATGGTGACGGCCCGGCGGTAGTAGCGCGTGACGTCGTGGCCGATGCCGATCGCGATCAGCTCGACCAGGCCGCGGCTCTCGATGTCGTGGATCACCTTGCGCAGGTGGCGTTCGAGATAGTTGCCGGGGTTGACGCTGAGGGTCGAATCGTCCACCGGCGCGCCGTCGGAGATCACCATCAGGATGCGCCGGTGCTCGGGCCGGAGGAGCAGGCGCTTGTAGGCCCATTCCAGCGCCTCGCCGTCGATGTTCTCCTTGAGCAGCCCCTCGCGCAGCATCAGGCCGAGATTCTTGCGCGCGCGCCGCCAGGGCGCGTCGGCGGCCTTGTAGATGACGTGGCGCAGGTCGTTCAGCCGCCCGGGGTTGCGCGGCTTGCCGTCCTGCACCCACTTCTCGCGGCTCTGCCCGCCCTTCCAGGCGCGGGTGGTGAAGCCGAGGATCTCGACCTTCACCCCGCAGCGCTCGAGCGTGCGCGCGAGGATGTCGGAGCACATCGCCGCCACCGTGATCGGCCGGCCGCGCATCGAGCCGGAGTTGTCGATCAGCAGCGTCACCACGGTGTCGCGGAACTCGGCCTCGCGCTCGCGCTTGTAGGAGAGCGAGTGGAGCGGATTCGCCACCACGCGGGCGAGCCGCGAGACGTCGAGCAGCCCCTCCTCCAGGTCGAACTCCCAGGCGCGCTGCTGCTGCGCCAGCAGCCGGCGCTGCAGCCGGTTGGCGAGCTTCGAGACGACTCCCTGCAGGTGCGAGAGCTGCTGGTCGAGCTGCTGGCGCAGCCGCGCCAGCTCCTCGGGATCGCACAGCTCGTCGGCGGCGATCTCCTCGTCGAACTGGCGCGTGTAGGCGCGATAGAGGGTGGAATCGTCCGCCTGCGGCGCCTCGCGGCGCTGCTGCGGGCCGCCGGGCCGCTCGTCGCCGTCGGCGGCGGCGCCCTCCTCCTCCCCTTCCTGCGCCTCGTCCTCGGCCGCCTCGCCCTGCATCGCCTCGGGCTGGGCGCCGAGCATCTGTTCGCTGTCCTGCGCCCGGCTCTCGCCCTCGGCGGACTGGTCCTGCTGGGGCGAGGACTCCCCGCCCTCCTCGCCTTCTTCCTGGTCCTCCGCCTCGGCCTCGACCTCGGCCTCGGCGAGGTCGAGCGCGGCGAGCAGCTTGCGGGCGGCGCGCGCGTAGCGCTCCTGGTCGTCCTGGTGGCGCGCCATCTCGTCGAGTGCGGCCTCGGCCTCCGCGCCGAGCGTGTCGCGCCAGAGGTCGAGCACGCGATGCGCCGCCGCCGGCGCCGGCTCGCCGGAGAGCCGCTCGCGCGCGAGCAGCGCCAGCGCCGCGGGCAGCGGCAGCTGGTCCTTGCGCGTCATGCGGTCGTAGCCCTCGGCCTCGCACTCCTCGGCGAGGCGGGCGCGGAGGTTGGCTGCGACGCCGGCCATGTGGCGCGCGCCGACCGTCTCGACGCGCACCTGCTCGAGCGCGTCGAACACCTCTCGCGCCTCGCGCCGCTGCGGGGTGCGGGCGGCGTGCAGCGCCTCGTCGTGGTGGCGCAGGCGCAGCGCCGCGGCGTCGGCGGCGCCGCGCAGCCTGGCGATCTCGCCCGGCGGCAGGGCGCGGGTCGGCAGCGGCAGGCGTACGCGCTTGCCGGCCACGCCGGCGGGGCCGGGCTGGAACGCCACCTGCACCTCGGGGCCGGCGTGCGCGAGCGCGCGCAGCACGCCGGCGGTGGCGCGCTTGAACTCCTCCTGGCGCGAGAGCTGGTCCTTGGCGGTGCTGCTCATGGCGAGGCTAGCTGGCCCTGCGCAGCAGCGACCCGGTCGGCAGCTCCTCGTTGAAGCAGCGCTGGTAGTACTCGGCCACGGTCTGCCGCTCCGCCTCGTCGCACTTGTTGAGGAAGGTGAGGCGGAAGGCGAAGCCGACGTCGCCGAAGATGCGCGCGTTCTCGGCCCAGGTGATGACGGTGCGCGGGGACATCACCGTGCTGATGTCGCCGGCGATGAATCCCGCCCGCGTCAGGTCGGCGAGCGCCACCATCGCCTCGATCCGCTTGCGCTGCCGCGCGTCGGCGGGATCCACGCCGAGCTTCGCCATCACGATCTCCACCTCCTGCTGGTGGGGGAGGTAGTTGAGCGTGGCGACGATGTTCCAGCGGTCCATCTGGCCCTGGTTGATCTGCTGCGTGCCGTGGTAGAGGCCGGTGGTGTCGCCGAGGCCCACCGTGTTCGCGGTGGCGAACAGGCGGAAGGCCGGGTGCGGCCGGATCACGCGGTTCTGGTCGAGCAGCGTCAGCTTGCCCTCGACCTCCAGCACGCGCTGGATGACGAACATCACGTCCGGGCGGCCGGCGTCGTACTCGTCGAACACCAGGGCGCAGGGGTGCTGCAGCGCCCAGGGCAGGATGCCCTCGCGGAACTCGGTGACCTGCTTGCCCTCCTTCAGCACGATCGCGTCCTTGCCGATCAGGTCGATGCGGCTGATGTGGCTGTCGAGGTTGACCCGGATGCAGGGCCAGTTGAGCCGCGCCGCCACCTGCTCGATGTGGGTGGACTTGCCGGTGCCGTGGTAGCCCTGGATCATCACGCGCCGGTTGAAGGCGAAGCCGGCGAGGATGGCGAGGGTCGTCTCCCTGTCGAAGCGGTAGGCGGGGTCAATGTCCGGGACGTGCTCGGTGCGGGTCGAGAAGGCCGGCACCTCCATGTCCGTGTCGAGGCCGAACACCTCGCGCGCCTTCACCCGCAGGTCCGGCATGTCGATCGCCGAGGTCGGGCGGATATCGGCGAGGGCGGTGACCTTGTTCATCGTGCGTCCGTCGGGTCCTGCTGTTGCGCGAAATCTAGGGCGGCACCGCGGGGCCTGCTAGCCGGCGGTGGCGCCCTGCGGGGCCGGAGGCGTGGCGCCGTGGGCCGCCGCGCGCGCCGCCGGCGGGGCGGGGCGCCGCGGGGCCAGCTTGGCGCGCAGCAGGCTGTAGGCGCGATTGATGTCCTTCAGCCGGTCCTCGGCCGAACGGTCGCCGCCATTCGAATCGGGATGGTAGCGCTTGGCCAGCTCCTTGTACCGCGCCCGGAGCTCCTCCTGCCCGACCGGCCAGCCGAGGCCGAGAACGCCGAGCGCGGCCCGCAGTTCGGGCGGCGCCTCGTCGGTGCGTCGGGACCGCGGCGGCGGCTTCGGCCCGCCCTCGAGCACGCCGAGAGGATCGCGCAGGTATTCCGCGGGGTCGAGCGCGCTGCGGCCGAGCCGGCCGAGCGGCCAGGTCGGGCGCTGCCAGCCGGCGTCGTCGCGCAGGTGGCGCTCGATCTCCTCCGGGCTCATGCCGCGGAAGTAGTCCCAGGCGGCGTTGTACTCCCGCACGTGCTGCAGGCAGAACCAGTAGTAGTCGCGCAGCCGGGTGCGGTCGCGCGGCGCCCGGTACTCGCCCGCCGCGCCGCAGCCCGGCGCGTCGCAGGCGCGCGCGGCGAGCGGCTCGGTGTCGGTCAGGGTGAAGCGGGGGCGCGCGGCGCCACGGCGGGTCATTGGCGGTTTATGGGCGTCCCCCGCCCGATCCGCAAGCGGCTCAGACCCCTTGCATTCGCAGGGCGCGGGCCGGAATTGCGCATGTCATGACCGCACCCCCCGCACCGCTCGGCCCGGCGCGCGCCGAGCGCATCCGCGCCGCTCTCGCCGCCGCCTTCCCGGGCGCCGCGATCGCCGTCCTCGACGACAGCCATCGCCATGCCGGCCATGCCGGCGCGCGGCCGGAGGGCGAGACGCACTACACGGTCCGGGTCGTCGCGCCGGGCTTCGCCGGGCTGTCGCGCGTCGAGCGCAGCCGGCGCGTCCATGCCGTGCTCGCGGCGGAGTTCGGGACCGGACTGCACGCCTTGTCGCTGCGGCTGCTGACGCCGGAGGAAGCGGCGGGCGGGGACGCGGCGGAGACGCGGCGCGGCGCCGGGCCCCGCCGGCCGTCGCCCTGACCGGCAGCAGGCCGGGCCTTCGCCGCCGCAGGCCGCGAACGGCCGGTCGCCGACACGGGACTTGCCGGGCCGCCCGACCCGTCGCGAACGGTCGCGGCGCTTGTCCTGGCCGTCGCGGGGCCCGGGAGGGGCGCATCCGCCCCGCGCGCCGGCCGCGGGCCCGCACGGGGCGGCCTGCCGCCGGGCGAGGGGGACCGAGGAGGGCGGCCGGATCGGATCCGGTCCCGGGCGAAACGTCCTTGTGCACCGTCCGGACGGTCTTGATCCGACCGTCCGGACGGTGCAGTATGTTGGCATGAGCCGGCCCCCCCTCGCCACAACCCGCCCCGCTACCCTGGCCGCCGCCTCCCCCTCCGGCGCGGCGGCCGACGCCCGCACCCGCATCCTCGACGCCGCCGAGGCGATCGTGCAGGCGCGCGGCGTGCCCGCGCTGACGCTCGAGGCCGCGGCGCGCGAGGCCGGCGTCTCCAAGGGCGGGCTGCTCTACCACTTCGCCTCCAAGGAGGCGCTGCTCGCCGCCATGCTGGCCCGGCTCTCCGACTGGTTCCGCGCCGAGTTCGAGACCTGCGTCGCCGCCCAGGCCCCGGGCGCGGGGCGCGTCGCCCGCGCCATGCTCGCCTGGTCGCTCGGCGAGGACGAGCACGCCTGCAACGAGCGCCACGAGCGCGCCGCCGCGGTGTTCCTAGCCGTCTTCCACCACGATCCGGCGATGCTCGACCCGGTGCGCGCCGTCATGGCCGAGATCAAGCGGGCGGCGGCGGCGGACGGGCTGCCGCCGGGCCACGGCCACGCCGTCATGGCCGCCTGCGACGGCCTGTTCTTCTACCGCATCTTCGGCCTGGTGCGCTTCGACGCGGCCGAGCGCGCGGCGCTGCGCGCCGCTCTCGACGGGCTGGCGACCCCGGAGGCGCGGGCGCGATGACGCCACGGCTCCGGCGCGCGCTCCTCGCCGCCGCGGCGTTCGCTCTCGCCGGCGGGGCCCTGCTCGGAGCGCGGCAGGAAGGGGCGGGGCGCGGCGCCGCACCGGCGGCCGCCGTCGCGGCGCCCCCCGCGCCGGTCGGCGTCGGCGCGCTCGGCCGCGTCGAGCCCGCCTCGCGCATCCGCCGGCTGACCCAGCCGGGCGGCATGGCCGTCACCCGCCTCGGCGCGCTGTTCGTCGCGGAGGGGGACCAGGTCGCCGCCGGCCAGCTCCTCGCCGAGTTCGCCGACGCGGCGCAGAAGGACGCCGCGGTGGCGCAGGCCGAGGCGGCGCTCGCCGAGGCCCGCGCGCAGCTCGCCAGGATCCGCGCCGGCGCCCGCCCGAGCGAGATCGCCGCGCAGCGCGCGCGCATCGAGAGCCTCGCCGCGGCCGAGGAGATCGCCCGCCGCGACGCGGCGCGGACCGAGCGCCTCGTCCCCTCCGGCGCCGGCGCCGAGGCGGTCGCCGAGCGCAACCGCTTCGCCGCCCGCCGCGCCGCCGCCGAGCGCGCCGAGGCCGAGGCGCAGCTCGAGACCCTGCTGCGCCCGCGCCCCGAGGACGTGGCGCTGGCCGAAGCGAGGGTCGCGAGCGCCGAGGCGGCGCTCGCCCGCGCGCGGGCGGACGCGGCGCTCGCCCGCGTGTACGCGCCCTTCGCCGGCACGGTGCTGCGCATCCACGCGCGCCCCGGCGACCAGGTCGGCGCCGACGGGCTGCTGGAGCTGGCCGACCTCGGCCGCCTCGACGTGGTCGCCGACGTCTACGAGACCGACCTGCCGCGGGTGCGGATCGGCGCGCCCGCCGAGGTCGTCGTGCCGGGCGAGGCGCGCCGCTTCGGCGCGACGGTGCGCGAGATCGGCTGGGTGGTGCGCCGCACCGTCCAGGCCGGCACCGATCCGGTCGCGGCGGTGGACGCGCGCACGGTCGAGGTGCGGCTCGCGCTCGACGCCGAGGGCACGGCGGCGCTGGCGCGGCGCTCCAACATGCAGGTGCAGGTGGCGATCCGGCCGTGAACGAGATCGCCGCCGCGCCGAAGCTGCTGCCCTGGGCGCCGGAGCGGACGGGCGAGGTGCCGCCCGCCGCGGCTGGCGGACTGGCGCCGGACGGCCGCGGGGGCGGGCCGGGCTGGACGCGTTCCCTGGCCCTTCCTCTCCGCCTCGCCTGGCGGCAGCTGCGCGCCGAGCGCGCGCGGCTGTTCTCCGCCCTCGCCGGCGTGATGTTCGCCTGCGTGCTGGTGTTCATGCAGCTCGGCTTCCGCGCCGCGCTGTTCGAGAGCGCGACCTCGCTCCTCTCCGCCATGCGCGCCGAGCTGTTCCTGATGCACCCGCTGACCACGGCGAGCTTCCGCCCGGAGCCGCTGCCGCGCGCCCGCGCCTTCCAGACCCTCGCCCTGCCCGAGGTGGCGCAGGCGGTGCCGGTGTACATGGCGCAGGTCTCCTGGCGGAACCCGGAGACCGGGGCGCGGCGCATGATCCAGCTCGTCGGCTTCGACATGGAGGCCGGCGCCATGCGCTTCCCCGGCCTCGAAGCGGTCGCGGAGGCGCTGAAGCGGCCCGACACCGTCGCCTTCGACCTCCGCTCCCGCCCGGAATTCGGCGACATCCCCGGCCTGCTCGCCCGCGCGGGCGGGGCGCCGCTCAAGGTCGAGGCGGGCAACCGCGAGGTCGAGGTGGTCGGCCTCGTCGAGATCGGCGCGAGCTTCGGCGCCGACGGCAACATGATCGCGAACGAGGTGAATTTCCGCCGCCTCGTCCCGCAGCGCCGGGCGAGCAACACCGACCTGGTTGCGCTGCGCCTCGTCCCCGGCGCCGATCCGCGCGCGGTGCAGGCCAGGCTGCGCGAGATCCTGCCGCGCGACGTCGCGGTGCTGACCCACGAGGAGCTGGTCGCGCACGAGCGCCGCTACTGGGAGGAGGCGACGCCGATCGGCTTCATCTTCGGCTTCGGCAGCGCGATGGGGCTGATCGTCGGCATGGTGATCGTCTACCAGATCCTGTTCAGCGACATCGCCGCCCACCTGCGCGAGTACGCGACGCTGAAGGCGATGGGCTACTCGGACGGCTACCTCGTGCGGGTGGTGATGGGCGCGGCGCTGATCCTGGCGGGCCTCGGCTTCGTGCCGGGCGCGGCGCTCTCCGCGGCGCTCTACGGCCTGGTCGGCGAAGCGACCTACCTGCCGCTCGGCATGACGCCCGGGCGCGCCGTGCTGGTCTTCGGCCTGATCTTCGCCATGTGCGCGGCTGCCGGCCTGCTCGCGGTGCGCAAGCTGCGCGACGCCAACCCCGCGGACATGTTCTGATGCGCGACCAGGCCCCGGTCCTCCTGCGCGGCGTGAGCTACGCCTACGGCGAGGGCGAGCTGCGCCGGCCGGTGCTGCGCGCGGTGGACCTCACGGTCGGCCCCGGCGAGATCGTGCTGCTGACCGGCCCCTCGGGCAGCGGCAAGACCACGCTGCTGACCCTGATCGGCGCCCTGCGCGCGATGCAGGAGGGCAGCGCGGCGGTGCTCGGGCGGGAGCTGATGGGCGCGGACGAGGCCGCCCGCGTGGCGCTGCGCCGGCGCATCGGCTTCATCTTCCAGCACCACAACCTGCTCGGCTTCCTCACCGCGCGGCAGAACGTGGCGATGGCGCTGGAGCTCGACCCGGCGCTGAGGGAGCGGGAGCGTCTCGCACGCGCGGGCGCGATGCTGGAGGCGGTGGGCCTCGGCGCGCACGCGGACCGCGTGCCGGCGCAGCTCTCCGGCGGGCAGCGCCAGCGCGTCGCCGTGGCCCGCGCGCTGGCGGGGTCGCCGGGCCTCGTCCTGGCCGACGAGCCGACCGCCGCGCTCGACCGCGCGAGCGGCGGCGAGGTGGTGCGGCTGCTGCGCGACCTCGCCCGCTCGCGCGGCGTGCCGATCCTGATGGTCACGCACGACCCCCGCATCCTCGACATCGCCGATCGCGTGGTGGCGCTGGAGGACGGGCGGATCGTCGCGGCCCATGCCGGGGCGGCGGATCGGGGCGGGCCGCCGCCCCTCAGCGCCGCAGCAGCCAGAGGATGAGGCTCAGCAGCGCGCTGAGGAGCAGGCCGGTCGTCAGCGGGAAGTAGAACGTGAACCCGTCCCGCCGGATCAGGATGTCGCCGGGCAGCCGGCCGAGGCCGAGCTTCGCCAGCAGCGGCCACAGCAGGCCGATCAGCACGATCGCGAGCCCGAGGCCGATGAGGAAGCGCGAGATGTCCATCGGGCATCCCTCCCTGGCCGCCTGAGGTGGGGCAGGCCGGACGGGCGATCAAGCCGGGGCCGCGCGGCGGGGGCGCCGCCCTACACCGAGCCGGCGTCCACGACGAACCGCTGCGCGGTCACCAGCCGGCTGTCGTCGGCGGCGAGCCACAGCACCATCCGCGCGACGTCCGGCGCCTGGAGCCGCTCCTTGAGGCATTGCCGCGCCATGGTCTCGGCCACCGCCTCCGGCGTCGCCCAGAGGGCGAGCTGGCGCTCGGTGAAGACCCAGCCCGGCACCACCTCGTTCACCCGGATGCCGAACGGGCCGAGGTCGCGCGCCATGCCGCGCGTCAGCCCCAGGACCGCGGCCTTCGCCGTGGTGTAGGCGGGCATGCCGCCCTCCGCCTTCATCCAGCTTATCGAGCCCATGTTGACGATCGAGCCGGCGCGCGCCGCCCTCATGTCCGGCGCGACGGCCTGGATGCAGAAGAACTGGTGGCGCAGGTTGGTGTGCAGGCGCTCGTCCCAGTAGGCGGGCTCGACCGTTTGCCAGTCGTGCCGGTCGTCGCGCGCGGCGTTGTTGACCAGCACGTTCACCGGGCCGAGCGCCTGCCGTACGGTCGCGACCGCGGCGCGCAGGGCGGCGATGTCGCGCAGGTCGCAGAAGAGGAAGCGCGCGCCGGTGCGCGCGGCGACGGCCTCGCCAGGGGCGCGGTCGAAGTCGAGGAAGGCGACGCGCGACCCCTGGCCGGCGAAATGCTCGACGACGCTGGCGCCGATGCCGGTGGCGCCCCCCGTGACGAGCACGACCTTGCCGGCGAGGCTCGGGTAGCGGGCGAAGGCGGATTGCGGCTGCTGCAGGTCGTCGGACATGGCGCGGTCCCGTGGCTGCTGGCGATGGGCCCCACGCCAACGCGCCGCTGCGGGGGCGCGTTGCCTGCCGGGCTCAGGCGGGCGGCAGCACCGGCTGCGGGTCGAGGAAGGTCTGGTACCAGGACAGGCCGAAATGGAGGTGCGGACCGGTGACGCGCCCGGTCGCGCCGATCGCGCCGATGCGCTCGCCCTGCTCGACCTCGGCGCCCTCCGGGACGGCGACCTCGCTGAGATGCGCGTAGAGCGTGTTCACGCCCTGGCCGTGGTCCACCACCAGCAGCCTGCCGAAGAAGAAGAACTCGCCCGCCAGCGTCACCCGTCCGGAGGCGGCGGCGAGCACCGGCGTGCCGGCCGGGGCGGCGATGTCGAAGCCGAGATGCGGCTGGCGCGGCTGGCCGTTGAGGATGCGCTGGCTGCCGAACACGCCGCTGATCCGCCCCCGCGCCGGCCAGCCGAAGCCGCGGGCGAAGTCGGTGCGCGCGCTGTCCGTGGCACGCGCCGCGGCGAGCCGCTCGCGCTCGGCGCGGATGCGCGCGAGCGCCGCCGCGTCGGGCGTCACCTGGGCCGGCGGCAGGCCGCTGATGTGCTGCACCTCCCATTCCCGCCGCGCGACCTCGAGCCGGCGGATCTCCTGCCGCCCGTCCGGATGGGTGATGGCGAGCGTCGCCTCCGGCCCGTGGTCGCGGCCGAAGCCGAAGGCGAAGGCGCCGCCGGCGCCGACCCGCACCGCGCGCCCGTCGAGCGCGAGGCGGGTCCCGGGTGCCGCGCGGCCGACGAGCAGCGCGCCCTGCGCCGGCGCGCCCTGCCATGCGACCGCACCGGCCGGGCGCGGCGCCGCGAGCAGCGCGAGCGCCCCGCCCAGCGCCGCGCGGCGGGCGAGCGGCGTCCCGGTCACAGCAGGGCGCCCTGGCGCGGCTCCCGCGGCGCCGGCGAGGGGCGGCGGTCGCGCAGCGGCCGCGGCGCCCCGCCGGTCGCCGTCGCGTCCACCGTGCCGTCGGCGAAGCCGAGCGCGAGGCGCTGCCCCGCCGTCACCTGCGCCGCGCGCGTCACCGCCTCGCCCGCCTCGCCGCGCACCAGCACGAAGCCGCGGGCGAGCACGGACTGGTAGGAGGCGCCCTCGAGCCGCGCCGCCAGGCCCTCCAGCGCGGCGCGCTTCTCGCGGATCAGCGCCCGGAGCGGGGCGTCGGAGAGGCGGATCAGCACCCGTTCGCAGCGCCACGCCTCGTGCCGCCGCCGCCAGGCGGCCTCGAGGCGCGCCCCGAGCAGGCCGAGCGCGGCGCGGCGCGCGGCGATCGCCTCGCGCGGGTGCGGCACGCGCAAGGGCGCCAGGGCCTCGCGCCGCGCGCGCAGCAGCGCCGCGACCGCGCGCGCGAGCCGCTCCGCCCGGTCGTCGAGGCGCTGGCGCGCCTGCTGCACGCGGCCGGGGATGTCGGGCAGGCGGCGCTCGACGGCGAGCAGGCGCAGCCTGGCGCCGTTCAGCGCGTGGGCCGCCGCCTGCTGCAGCCGCGCTGCGGTGTGGGCGAGGTCGGCGAGGAGCTCGGCGCGCGCCGGCACCGCCATCTCCGCCGCCGCGGTCGGCGTCGGCGCGCGGCGGTCGGCGGCGAAGTCGAGCAGCGTCGTGTCGGTCTCGTGCCCGACGGCGGAGATCAGCGGGATCGAGCACGCGGCCGCGGCGCGCACCACGACCTCCTCGTTGAACGCCATCAGGTCCTCGAGGCTGCCGCCGCCGCGCGCGACGATCAGCACGTCCGGGCGCGGGATCGGGCCGCCCGCGGGCAGCGCGTCCATGCCGCGGATCGCGGCGGCGATCCGCTCCGCCGCCCCGTTGCCCTGCACCGCGACCGGCCAGAGCAGGATGCGGCGCGGGAAGCGCCGGGCGATGGTGGTGCGGATGTCCTGGATCACCGCCCCCTGCGGCGAGGTGACGACGCCGATCACCTCCGGCAGGCGGGGCAGGGGCACCTTGCGCGCCTCGTCGAACAGGCCCTCGGCGAGCAGCCTCTGGCGCAGCTTCTCGATGCGTGCGAGCAGGGCGCCGGTGCCGGCGTACTCCAGGCGTTCGATCACGAGCTGGTAGCGGGACCGGTCGGGATAGGTGCTGACCCGCCCGGTCGCTATCACCTCGACGCCGTTCTCCGGCGTCAGCCCGAGGGAGGGCACGCGGGTCTTCCACACCACCGCCTCGAGCTTGGCCGACGCGTCCTTCAACGAAAGGTAGAGATGGCCCGAAGGATAGCGCTTCAGCTCGGTGACCTCGCCGCGCACGCGCACGCGGCCGAAGGCGCCCTCGAGCGTGCGCCGGATCGCGCCCGCGATCTCGGACACCGTGTATTCGGGCGTGGTCGTCGGCGGTTGCGACTCGCGGGGCAGGCTGTCCATTCGCGGACACTATGCTAAGGGCCGGCCGCTGCGGAACATTCCGCGGAAGTTCTTCCTTTGTTCCTGGATGAAGGGGGCGCGATGAAGGTCCTGGTGGTGGGCGGCGGCGGTCGGGAACACGCGCTGTGCTGGTCGCTCGCGTCCTCGCCGCTGCTGACGAAGCTGTGGTGCGCCCCGGGCAACGCCGGGATCGCGGAGGTCGCGGAGTGCGTGCCGATCGGCGCCGAGGACGTGCCCGCGCTGGTCCGCTTCGCGCGCGACAACGCGGCCGATCTGGTCGTCGCCGGGCCGGAGGCGCCGCTGACCCTTGGCCTCGCCGACGCCTGCGCCGCGGCCGGGCTGCGCTGCTTCGGGCCGAGCGCGGCGGCAGCGCGGCTCGAGGGCAGCAAGGCCTTCGCCCGCGAGGTCTGCGCGGCCGCCGGCGTCCCCGGCCCGCGCTGGCGCCGCTTCGACGACCCGGCCGCCGCGCGCGCCTACGTCCGCGCCCAGGGCGCGCCGATCGTGGTCAAGGCGGACGGCCTCGCCGCCGGCAAGGGCGTCGTCGTCGCCGCCACCGTCGCGGAGGCGGAGGCCGCCATCGCCGACCTCATGGAGCGCCGCGTGCACGGCGCCGCCGGCGCCGCGGTGCTGGTCGAGGAATGCCTGGTCGGCGAGGAGGTCTCGTTCTTCGCCCTCTGCGACGGCGCCCATGCCGTGCCGTTCGCCGCGGCGCAGGACCACAAGCGCGTCGGCGAGGGCGACACCGGCCCCAACACCGGCGGCATGGGCGCCTATTCCCCGCCGCCCGCCTTCACCGCCGCGATCGAGGACGAGGTGATGGCCCGCATCGTCCGCCCCACCCTCGCCGAGATGGCGCGGCGCGGCACCCCCTTCCGCGGCGTGCTGTTCGCCGGGCTGATGCTGACCGCCGAGGGCCCGCGGCTGATCGAGTTCAACGTCCGCTTCGGCGATCCCGAATGCCAGGCGCTGCTGGTGCGGCTGCGCTCCGACCTCCTGAGCGCGCTGCTCGCCGCCTGCGACGGCGAGCTCGCCGATTTCGACCTGCGCTGGGAGCCGCTGCACGCGCTCGTCGTGGTGATGGCGGCGAAGGGCTACCCCGGACCCTATGTCAAGGGCACCGAGATCCGCGGCCTCGAGCGCGCCGCGCGGGTGCCGGGCGTGCACATCTTCCACGCCGGCACGGCGCGGCGCGAGGACGGAGCGCTGATCGCCGTGGGCGGGCGCGTCCTCGGCGTGGCGGGAACGGGCGCCACCCTGCGCGCGGCGCGCGACGCCGCCTATGCCGCCGTGGACGCGATCGACTGGCCGGAGGGATTCTGCCGCCGCGACATCGGCTGGCGCGCGCTGTAGCGCCCGGCCGCCCCCGGAGGCCGCCGGCGCCGCCACCGATGGGCCGCGGCGCGCGGCTCCGCAGAAGGGGTGTAGCCGCTTCCCGGCCGGCCGGTGGCGCGCCGCGGCGGTGCGGGCGGGGTCGGGCCTGCTGGACGCATGACGGCGCGTCCGGCTATTGCGCAGGCGGGCGAAATCATCACGGCCGGCCCCGCTGGCCGGCCCGCCACCAAGCCCGGGAGGACCGATCGCCGTGACCCCGCCGACCTTCACCCGCCGCGCCGCCCTCGCGCTCGCCGCCGGCGCGGCGGCCGCGCCGCTCGCCCGTCCTGCGCTCGCCCAAGGCCGCTTCCCCGACCGTCCGATCCGCATGATCTGTCCCTGGCCGCCAGGCGGCTCGACCGACGTGCAGATGCGCGCCATCTGCGAGATCGCCTCGCGCCACCTCGGCCAGCCGGTGGTGATCGACAACCGTCCCGGCGTCTCCGGCACGCTCGGGGCCCAGGCGGTGAAGGACGCGCGGCCCGACGGCTACACCCTGACGCAGATGCCGATCTCGGTGTTCCGCTTCCCGCACATGATGAGCCGGCCGAATTTCGACCCGCTCAAGGACTTCACCTACGTCATCCACGTCACCGGCTACCTGTTCGGCGTAGTGGTGCGCGCCGACCGGCCCTGGCGCACCTGGCAGGACTTCGTCGCCTACGCCAAGGCCAATCCGGGCAAGGTGACCTACGGCACGCCGGGCGTCGGCTCCTCGCTGCACATCACCATGGAGCAGATCGCCCAGCGCCTCGGCATCGAGTGGGTGCACGTGCCGTTCCGCGGCGGCGCGGAGAACCAGCAGGCGACGCTCGCCGGCACCATCGACGCCACCGCCGATTCCACCGGCTGGGCGCCGCTGGTCGAGTCCGGCCAGCTCCGCCTGCTGGTCGTCTGGTCGGCCGAGCGCTCGAAGCGCTTCCCGGACGTGCCGACGCTGCGCGAGGTCGGCATCGATATCGTCTCCGAGTCGCCCTACGGCTTCGCTGGCCCCAAGGGGATGGACCCGAACGTGGTGCGCATCCTGCACGACGCCTTCAAGGAAGCGCTGTTCGACCCCGCGCACCTGCAGGTGCTCGAGCGGCTCGGCATGACCCCCTCCTACAAGAACAGCGCCGACTACGCCGCCTTCGTCGAGCGGCTCTACCACGAGGAGGGCGAGATGATCCGCCGCCTCGGACTGCGGCTGAACTGAGCGGCGGGCGGCCCTCCCGCGGCGGCGGCCGGGCCCGCGCCGGACCCGCCCCGGGCGGTGGATCGGCTCGCCCTGCCGCGACGGAGGGCCCTGCGCGCCGCATGGCGGCACCGGCGGAGGACATCGGGGCGCCGGGCGTCGCGCCCAGGCCGGTGTGACCCCGGGCATTGACGCCCGCCGCGGACGGGGGCGGCGGCCGATCCTCGCGCCTCGACAGAGGACGCCGGCCGCCGCAGCATCGCGCGGCGGCGCTCGCCCGCCGCCTCCGGGGAAGCGTCCGCCCATGGCCACGCCCGATCCGCTGCCCTTCGCCACCGCCACCGGTCCGGCCCCGCGCGTCCGCGGCTGGCTGAGCCGTCCCGACTGCCGCCTCTACTACGAGGTCACCGGCCGCGCCGACGCGCCGGCGCTGGTCTTCGCCCACGGCCTCGGCGGCAACCACCTCTCGTGGTGGCAGCAGGTGGCGGCGTTCGCCGGCCGCTACCGCTGCGTCACCTTCAGCCATCGCGGCTTCGCGCCGTCCTCGATGCCGCCGGGCGGGCCGCAGCCCGAGCGCTTCGCCGACGATCTCGCGGCGCTGGTCGCCGCGCTCGGCCTGCGCGAATACCGTATCGTCGCGCAGTCCATGGGCGGCTGGACCGCCCTCGAGCACGCGCCGCGCCGCCCGCCCGGGCTGAAGGCGCTGGTGCTCTGCGCGACCGCCGGGCCCTTCGACCCGCGCCTTGCCGACCCGAGCGGCGGCGCGCGGCTTGCGGAATGGCGCGCGCGGGCCGAGGCGGCACGGCGCGAGGGCGACCGCCAGGGCATCGTGCCCGCCATCGGCGCGCGCGCCGCCGCGGAGCAGCCGGCGCTGCACTTCCTCTACCGCTCCATCGGCGAGCTGAGCACGGGCCTCGACCGCGAGGCCGTGCGCGCCCGCCTGCATGCCGCGCGCACCCGCGCCCCCGCCGATCTCGCCGCCGTCACTGCGCCGACGCTCCGGATCGCCGGCTCGGAGGACATCGTGTTCCCCTCCTTCGTCGTCCCCGAACTGGCCCGCGCCATGCCGCGCGCGCGGCATGTCGAGATCGCCGGCGCCGGCCACTCCGCCTATTTCGAGCGCGCCGCCGAGTTCAACCGCATCCTCGCCGAATTCCTCGCCGAGACCGACTGAACCGATCCGCACCGTCGCGCAGAGGAGCCCATCGCCATGACCGCCACCCGCTTCGCCGTCGGCGACGTCACCATCCACCGCGTCGTCGAGCAGGAGCAGCCGCTGTTCGACCCGCTGACCTTCTTCCCCGGCCTCACCAGGGAGAGGCTCGAGGAGAACCGCGCCTGGCTGGAGGCCGCGCGCGCCCTCGACCCGGCGAGCGGCCAGCTCATCCTCTGCATCCAGTCCTACGTGCTCCGCACGCCGCGCCACACCATCCTGATCGACACCTGCGTCGGCAACGGCAAGAACAACCCTGCCCGGCCCTTCTGGCACCGGAAGACCGACGATGCCTACATGCGCGCGCTGGCCGCCCAGGGTCTGTCGGTCGAGGACATAGACTACGTGCTGTGCACGCACCTGCACGTGGACCACGTGGGCTGGAACACGCGGCTCGAGAACGGCCGCTGGGTGCCGACCTTTCCCAGGGCGCGCTACCTCTTCTCGCGCCGGGAATACGAGTTCTGGACGGCGCAGCACGCCAGGGAGCCGCTGGGGCCGATCGCCGAATCGGTGCTGCCGGTGGTCGAGGCCGGCCGCGCCGAACTGGTGGACCACGACTTCGCGCTCGACGACTTCGTGCGTCTGGAGCCGACGCCGGGGCACACCCCGGACCATGTGGCGGTGCGCGTCGGCCGTTCCCCGGCGCGCGCCGATGCGGTCTTCACCGGCGACCTGATCCACTCGCCGCTGCAGGCGCGCTACCCGGAGCAGTCCATGCGCGCCGACCACGACCCCGCGCAGGCCGCGCGCACCCGCCGCGCCTTCCTCGAGCGCTACTGCGACACCGGCACCCTCTGCTGCATGGCGCACTTCCCCTCGCCCTCGGCCGGGTGCATCACCCGCTGGGGCGAGGGCTTCCGCTGCGAACCCGCGGCCTGAGCCGCGCGAGGCGGCGCGCGGCGCGGTTCAGCCGCCGAAATCGAGACGATAGAACCGCGCCGCGGTGCCGGCGAAGAGATCCGCCTTCTCCGCCGCGCTCGCCCCGGCGGCGAGGCGCTTGAACGCGTTCCAGCACACCGCGTAGCTGTAGCTGCCCTTGTCCACCGGGAAGTTGCTCTCGAACATGCAGCGCGCGGCGCCGAAGGCCTCGATGCAGGTCTCGATGTAGGGGCGCCAGGCGGCGGCGAGCTGCTCGGAGGAGGGCGGCGTCGCCTGCGTCTCGAAGCCGAAGCCGTTGATCCGCATCCCGAGCCCGCCGAGCTTGACGTGCACGTGGGGGCATTTGGCGAGGTCGCGGATCGCCGCCGCCCAGAGCGGGAACACCTCCTCCCGCCTGCCGGCGAAGCGCCGGATGCCGACCGGCCCGCCGACGTGGTCGAGGACGATGCGCGTCTCCGGGAAGGCGCGCGCGAGCGCCGCGAGCTCGCCGATCTGCGGGTGCAGCAGCCAGGCGTCGAAGCTGAGGCCGAGCGGCGCGAGCTGCGCGAAGCCCTCGCGGAACTGCGCGCTGCCGAGCATCCCCTTCGGCGGGTTGTAGGCCGGGTTCATCAGCACCGGGTCCTCGTCCCAGACCGAGATGTGGCGGATGCCGCGGAACCGCCCGCCGCCGGCCCGGATGTGCGCCTCCAGCACCTCGCGCACCCGCGCGCCGAGCGTCAGGTCGGCGTGGCCGACGATGCCGGCGCAGACCTTCGCCGGGCCGTACCGGCCGCTCGCACTCATCGCCGCGACGCCGTTGACGAACTCGGTCTCGCCGACCGGGCGCATCGCCTCCGGGCCGTCGGCGCGGTGGAAGGCGCGGCACTGCACGAACACGGTGGCGACGACCTTGTGACCGGCGTTCAGGTCGGCGAGCAGCTCGGGCAGCAGGTAGCGCCAGCCGGGGCGGTCCCAAAGGTGGTGGTGCGGGTCCACGATCGGCAGCGCGGGCTCCAGGATCGGCTCCCGGTGCCGCGCCAGCCATTCCTCGCGCACGGGGATGTAGTGCTGGTGCGTCGCGGGCGCGTCGCTGCTGCTGGCCATGGCGGTTTCTCCCTTCGGCGGATGGCGTGTGCGCGAACCGTCCTCCTGCCGCCGCGCCGGCGTCAACCCGCGCCGCATCGGTTGCCGCGCCCGGGCCCGCCGCCTAGGCTGGCCGCGCCACCGCACCGGGGGGAGGAATCCGATGATCCACGAATTGCGCGTCTATCACTGCGTCCCGGGCCGCCTGCCGGCGCTGCTCAAGCGCTTCGAGACCATTACGCTGAAGATCTGGGAACGCCACGGCATCCGCCAGGCCGGCTTCTGGACCGTGGCGATCGGCGAGTCGAACCAGGTGCTCTACTACCTGCTCGCCTGGGAGTCGCTCGCCGAGCGCGAGCGCAAGTGGAACGCCTTCCAGGCCGACCCCGAATGGATCGCCAAGCGCGCCGAGACCGAGAAGGACGGCCCGATCGTCGCCAAGGTGACGAACGAGATCCTTATCCCCACCGCCTTCTCCGCAGTGAAGTGACGCGCTCCGGGATTGCCGCCGCGGCCGCCGAGGAGGACCTCCCGCGCCTGATCGCGCTCGAGGGCTGCAGCAACCTGCGCGACCTCGGCGGCTACCGCGCGGCGGACGGGCGGCGCGTGCGCTTCGGGCGCGTCTTCCGCTCCGCCTCGCTGGCGCGGCTCAGCGAGGCGGATCTCGACGCCTTGCGCGTGCTCGGCATCCGCACCGTCTGCGACCTGCGCGGGGTGCGGGAGAGCGCCGCCGCGCCCTCGCGCCTGCCGCCGCGCGACCCGCCCGAGGTCCATCCGCTTCCGATCGAGCCCACGGTCGGCGCCTCGCTCGCCGACCTGCTCGCGCGCGGCCGGGCGACGGGCGAGGACGTGCTCGGCCTGCTGCGCCGCGCCTACGAGGCCTACGCGACGGAGCACCTGCACCGCTACCGCGCCCTGTTCGCGCTGCTGCTGGAAGCGCCGCGCCTGCCGCTGCTGTTCCACTGCTCGGCCGGCAAGGACCGCACCGGCTTCGGCGCGGCGCTGCTGCTCCTCGCGCTCGGCGTGCCGCGCGAGACGGCGATCGAGGACTACCTGGCGACCCGCCGCTTCTGGAAGCGCGAGCTGGCGCTGCCGCCGGGCGCCGACGCTTCCGCCGCGGCGGCGCTGCTCGGCGTGCACCGCCCGCTCATCGAGCGCGCGCTCGACATGGCGTTCGGCCCCTACGATTCCGAGGAGGCGTTCTTCGCGGAGGCCCTCGGCCTCGACGCCGACCGGCTGGCGCGCCTGCGCGACGCGCTGCTCGAATGACGCGACCGGTTCCGCGCCGCCGGCCCTGCGGCGGCGCGGCCCGCCCTCAGCCGAGCGGCCGCATCGGCCGGGCGATCGCGCGGTCGATCCTCGTCCGGCCCAGCGCGTTCCAGCCGCGGTCGTATTGCGGCGGCGTGCGCAGCGCCTCCATACGCCCGAGCGCCGCCGCCGCGCGCAGCGGCCAGTATGGGTCGCGCAGCACCGCGCGCGCCAGCAGGATCAGGTCGGCCTTGCCCTCGGCGAGGATCGCCTGCGCCTGCTCCGGCTCGGTGATCATCCCCACCGCGGCGACCGGGATGCCGGCGCCGCGCCGCACCGCCTCCGCGCCCGGCACCTGGTAGCCCGGGCCGAGCGGTATCCGCTGCTCGGGCGACAGGCCGCCCGAGGAGACGTCGATCAGGTCCACCCCCTCGCGCTTCAGCAGCCCCGCAAGCTCGACCGTCTCGGGCGTGTCCCAGCCGCCCGCGACCCAGTCGGTGTGCGAGACGCGCACGCCGAGCGCCGCTTCCTGCGGCAGGGCGGCGCGCACGGCGCGCGCCACCTCCCGCACGATCCGCGTGCGCCCCTCGAAGTCGCCGCCCCAGCGGTCGGTGCGCGCGTTGGAGAGCGGCGAGCAGAAGCTGTGCAGCAGGTAGCCGTGCGCCGCGTGCACCTCGACATAGCGGTAGCCCGCGGCGACCGCGCGCCGCGCCGCGGCGGCGAAGGCCGCGATCACGCCCTCGATCTCGGCCTCGGTCATGGCGCGCGGCGGGTCGAAGTAGTCGAAGGCGAGGGCGCTCGGCCCGAGCGCGGTCCACTGGTTGCGCTTGTCGCGCCCTTCCTCCCACGGCGCGTAGCGGCCGCCCTTGCGCCCGGCGTGCGCGAGCTGGATGCCCGGCACCGCCCCGAGCGCGGCGATCGCCGCGGCGAGGCGGGCATGCGCTGCGATCTGGCCGTCCTCCCACAGCCCGACGTCGCCCGGGGAGATGCGGCCCTCCGGCGTCACCGCCGTCGCCTCGACGCAGACGAGGCCGGCGCCGCCCTGGGCGCGCGAGACCAGGTGCGCGAAGTGCCACTCGGTCGGCTTCCCGTCGGGGCCGCAGCAATACTGGCACATCGGCGAGATGCCGATGCGGTTGGGGAAGGTGACGCCGCGCAGCGTCAGCGGCGAGAACAGATCGGTCGTCACGAGGCGGGACTCCCTGTCGGCAGGACGCGCGCGCGCCCCGGCTGGGCGCGGGCGGCGATCGGGGTATCGGAACCCCAGGGCGGCAGGCGGCCCAGCCGGTTCTCGAACACGGCGAACCACGCCGGCGCCCCGGGCGGCAGCGGCAGTAGAACGCCCCGCGCGTCGGTTGGGAAGCGGGAGAGCGTCACGGCGTCGCGCACATTGCCGCCGATCGCCTCCACCGCGCCGAGGCCGGCGCGCACCACGATGTCGCAATGCATCGGCCGGAAGCGGCCGCGCTCGGCGATGCGGTCGCGCCAGTGGTGGAGCGGCGCGGCGGAGCGGTCGGCGCAGACCAGGTCGCCCGCCTGGGGGGCGTAGGCGTCGGGCGCGTGCGGCGCGAAGGGGGCGAGCGCGGGAAAGGCCTCGGCGTCGGCGATCAGCGCGTCCATGTAGGCGGAGTGGGCCGCGGAGGGCGGGAACTCGCGCCGGTCCACCCCGGCGGCGCGCATCACGTAGCTGATGAAGGCGGCGGACCAGGGCGGCTCGGACCAGAGCCGCGCCGGCCCGGCGCCAGGCGGCGGCGCGCTCGCGCCCGGAGATGCCGCAAGGGCGGCGCGGTAGAGGGCGCGGTTGCGGGCGACCGCGCCTTCGTCGTCCGGCACGGCCCGCCAGTAGGCGACGAGACGGGGGAAATGCATGGGCTCCGACTCGAGGCCGGGCTCGGCCGCGCCGCCGGAGGCGGTCCCGGCGGCCTCGCGCGGGGCCGCCGGATCGGCCCGCTGGCGGCCCCATTCGATCCACTCCTCGACCGCGATGCGCAGCATCCGCTCCCGCACCGAGGGCGGATAGGAGAGGGGCGGCTCGGGCGGCGGCGCCGCGCAGCGGACGGCGACGAGCAGGGGCAGCGCCGCCATGGCCCGCCGCAGGGCAGGCGCCCGCGCGCGCGGGCGGCGCGCGGCGGCGCACCGGGCAGCGGCGGACGAGACCGGTGGCGCGGCCATCGCGGCACGCACGCGCGGGGGCGCCTCAGTCCGCGGCGTCGGCCAGCGCCGCGCGCCGCTCCGTCTCCCCCTCCGCCGGCAGCCCCGGCGCAGTGCGCGCGATCGGCGCGTCGGTCGGCATCAGCGCGAGGACGGTCCAGGCCTGCGCCTCCACATTGGCGGCGCCGGAGCGCGGCCCGAGGCGCACCTCCAGCGCATCCTCCGCCAGCCCGATCCGGTCGCGCAGCAGGTCGAGGCAGAGCGTGGCGAGGAAGCGGAGGCGCGCGGCTTCCTCGGCCGCGAGCTCGATCGCTCCGGCCGCCAGCGCCGCCTGCATCGCGCGCAGCGCCCGCAGCAGGAGGGCGAGCTTGTAGCTCCAGGCCGCGATGTCGGTCGTCCAGGTGCCGCGCTCCGGATCCCAGCAGCGCACCGCCAGGCTGTCGAACACCACGCCCCGCCCATCCTCGGCGATCTCGCCGGTGGCGAGTCGGAGGGCACCGAGCGCCCGGCGCAGCGCCGGCCCCAGGCGCGGGTCGTCGCGGTGCAGCGCGACCCGCGCGAGCGCCAGCATCGCGGCGGCGTGGCAGTCGAGATAGGCGACACCGGACCATGCGTCGCGGAAGGCTGCCTCGGGCGGCGCCCCGGGATCGTCGCCGTGCGCGTCGCGCAGCAGGCCGAGCAGGAGGTCCACCGCCTGGCCCAGGCGGCGGCGATGGCGCGCCTCGCCGCCGAGGCGCCAGAGACAGTCCAGCGCCAGGGCGACGAAGGCGAGCTCCCGCGCATAGACCCGCCGGGGCGCGTCCGGTCGCTCCGGCGCGAGCGCGTCGAAATAGGCCTCGATCCGGCGCTCGCACCACGCGCGCAGCCGGTCCAGGCGCTCCGGCGGCGGCGGCCGGACGTAATGCCCGCCGGCAGCCAGCAGCAGGTGCGTCGCCACCGCGTTCAGCACCGCGCCCTGGTCGAGGCAAAGGCTGAGATCGAGGCCCGGCGGGCCGGCTTCGGCGCGCGCCATCAGTGCGCCGCGCGCCGCCGCGTCGTCGTGCAGCCCGCCGCCGACCAGCAGCCGGTCCTCGCACACGACAAGGCTCTCCTGCTCCTGCAGCGAGTCCGCGCCGTAGCGCGTGAGCAGCCAGTGCAGCCCGACGCTCCGCACCGTCGCGGTCAGGCTGACCATGCGGTCCGGATCGCGCGGGCGGAGATAGACGCCATGGCCGAAGCCCGGCGGACGGCCTTCCTGCACCAGGGCGATGAGCGCCGCTGCGCCGCCTCCTTCGAGCACCGTGGTCGTGCCCGGCGGCAGGCCGGCGAAGCGGCCCGGCGTGATGCCGGCGGAGGCGGGCGGGTCGACGAGGATGGCGCCGAAGGCCTGGCTCTCCGTCGGGCTGAGCTCGTCGCACGCGGTGGTCAGGCGCAGGCGGGAGATCGCGCCGGCCACGCCAGGCTCCGGCGTGAAGGACACGGTGAGGCGCAGGAGGGCCGGATGCTCGGGCTCGATCGCGTATTCGTAGCGCAGCGTGCCGAGCTGGACCGGCGCGTCGGCCGGCTCCTTCCCCGGGACGCGGACCGGCCCGGCGTGATGGAGGCGCACGCCGCCCGTCGCGGTCCGCTCGAGGCCGAAGGCGGTGATCGCGTCCTCGACGTCGACGCAGTGATAGCGGCCCTGGTGGGTCACCTCGAAGAGATTGCCGGTGTGGCGGAGCATCGGCGCGCCGGGCCCGGCGGAGCGCACGGACTGCACCACCAGCCCGCGCGAGAGGTCGCCGGCGTAGTCGTGCATCGGCGTGCGGATGGCGAAGTCGCGCGGATCGTCGGACAGGATCTCGATGCGCGCGGCGGGCGGGACGCCGGCGCCGGGTGCCGGCGGTCGCGCGATCAGGCGGCGCGGCAGCAGCGGCGCGGCCGCTCCGGGGCAATCCTGCCCGCCCATGGCGAGGAGGAAATCGAAGAGGCCCGCCGCGAGGTCCGGGTCCTCGTTCCACAACGCCGGATGGGACAGCAATTCGGCCGCCTTGGCGTTGCTGTCGGTGCAGAAGACGTCGCCCTCGCCGGCCGGCGCGGCCGCGGTCTCGGCGAGCGCGACCAGCTCCCTGCCGTCCAGGACGACGCGACGCGCCAAGCGGATGCGGAGGAAGCGTACGAGGTGCCGGCGCACCGTGTCCTGCAGGCAATCATGCATGGGGGCATCCTACCGCGAATTGCGCGGCCCGCGTATCCGGCGCCCGCTCCGCGGCAGGGCGGCCGGGAGGGAAGGCCGCACATGCGCAGTCCCGGCCAATCCGGGACGCGGGCAACTGTGTCTTGAAAGGCACACTATGGCGTCGCCGCAATACCGGATCGTTGCGAGACGTTCGGACCGCGTTTTACTGTTGCACCGCCGCTGCCCGGGGGGGTGGTATGTCCGGCGATCTCCTGTCCCTGTTGCGGATGGAGGGGCGGCAGCTCCTGGCCGAGCTGCGGGCGACGCCGATCTTCCAGAAACCGGAGGCCGTGCGCCGCGTGCTCGGGTTGTATGGCGGCGCCGGCGGCGGCGATGGCGCGGAGGCCGAGGATCTCCTGCCGCCCGGCCGCGCCGAGGCGCCGCCGGAGACGCATCCGGTGCCGCCGCAGCGCGAGCGCGCGTTCCCCCTGCGCGCCGGGACGGCAGCGAATGCCGAAGGGCCGGGCGACATTCCCGTCGGCGCCGCGCCGCCGTCGCCGCCACGCGGCCCGGCGCGGGAGATCGTCGCCCCGGCCCCGTCGCTGCCGCACACCGCGGCGGCGCCGGCGCCCGGCGATGCCGCGCCCGCCGGGCCGGCGCCCCCGCGTCTCGCCATGATGGAGGCTGCCATCGCCAGCCCGGCCGCGGTCCGCGACGGGAGCCGCGCAGTGTCGGCGGTGCGCGCGGCGCTGCTCGCCGTCACGCGCTGAGGCGCGCGGACGGGGGGCCGGTCGGGCCGCGGGGCCTCCGCCTCCGGCCTGGGCGTGGCAGGGGCGTTCCCGGCCGAGGGCCAGCGCGACGGACGCGCCGCCGAAGGCGCTGCCAGGCGCGGCCGGATAGGGCACAATCGCCCGGGGGCGGCCCGCGAGCCGATCGCGCACGGCGGGACACGGCCGGAAGCGGGAATCGGCTCGGCACGCGCCGCGCGGAAGCCGTCGGCGCGGGCACGGCGCGCGCAGGCGGCCCACGCCGGTTGCCGGGCGCGCCTCCTCGGGGGAGAAGGATCGGACAAGGACCATGACCAGGACGACGATCGGGATGCTCGCGGTTGCGGGCGCCGCCGTCGCCGCCGCGGCGACGCTGGCTTCGGCGCCCGCGGTCCAGGCGCAATCGGGCGGCGCCGCCGCCGTGATCCGGGAACGCCAGGAGGGGTTCCGGCAGATGAACGCGATCCTGCGGCGGTTCCGCGACACCCTGCAGGCCCGCGGCGAAGTCCGCCCGCTGGCCTCGCAGGTGGACGAGATGCTGGCGTACTACCGCACGCTGCACGAGCGCTTCCCGCCCGGCTCCGACACGGGCGCCGAGACCTGGGCGCGGCCCGAGGTCTGGTCCAACCGTCCGCTCTTCGAGCAGCGCGCCGCCGCGATGCTGCCCGAGCTCGAAAAGCTCAAGGCGGCGGCGGCCTCGGGCGACGCCGCGGCCACCGGGCGCCAGCTCCAGGCCGTCGGCGCGGCCTGCACGGCCTGCCACGACTCCTTCCGCCGGCCGCGGAGCTGAGCGTCCGCCCGCGCCTCAGCCGAGGCGCCAGAGCAGCCAGGACACCGCCGCCGCGGCGCCGAGCAGCGCCGCGCCGAGGGCCGGAGAGCCGAGGCGCGGGGGGCACTGCGCCGCCGGCGCCTCGGCCGGCAGCGTCTTCGCCCCGGTCAGCATCGGGCGCACCAGGTCCTGGCGCTTGAGCACCGCATAGGCGATCACCGCCAGCAGATGGAGCGCGACGGCCGCGAGCAGGACATTGACGAGGCGCTGGTGCAGCCCCGTCATGCGGTGCACCCATCGCTCGGAGACGAATTGCGCCAGCGGCCCGCGCGTCAGGATCTCGTCGTCGGCGAACAGGCCGGTGGCCGCCTGGGCGAGCAGCAGCGCGAGCATCGCCACCACCATCCAGCCGCCGGCCGGGTTGTGGCCGATCCCGGTGTCCGGCTCCCGCCGCGGCAGGCGCGCGAGATGGCGCAGCGCGGCGGACGGCGAGCGGAGGAAGGTCCCGAAGCGCGCGGTCTCCGAGCCGACGAAGCCCCAGGCGATGCGGAACAGCACCAGCGCCAGGATCGCGTGGCCCGAGACCAGGTGCCAGTCCATCCGCCCGGTCCTCGCAGTCCCGTAGGAAAAGGCGACGAGCGCGGCGAGCGCCCAGTGGCAGAGGCGCACCCAGCCGTCCCAGATCCGGATGCGGACGGTGGCTTCCGATGGCCGTGGCGTGCCGCGGGCGTCGTCGTCCGGCATGCGAAAGCGGTCCCTGGCGTGCTCCGCGCGGCGGGCCGGCGCGACGGGGAGGACGACGCGATCGCGCGCCGGCGGGGTTCAGGTCTCGGCGCGGCCGATCTCGGCCTGCATCATGAGGAACATGCCGAGCAGCATGAGGGCGAAGGAGGCGAGGGTGCCCTGATCCAGCGCCAGCAGGACCAGCGCGGCGATCGCGGAGAGTGCGGCGGCGAGCAGGGTGTTCTTCCAGAGCCAGGCCATGCGATGATCCTTCCCTTCGCTGACGGTCCCCCGGCCGAAGACGCCGCGTCTGGAGCGGCGCGGTCCTGGCCGGAGCGGGCACCGCTCGCACTTGTCGCGCAAGGCGCGATGCCGTGCAACGACGGGCCGTGCGGCGCCGCCCCGTCCCTGCCGGCGCCGATCCAGGAGGAGGGTTCGCCCCGCATGCCGACCCAGGACGATCCCCCGGCCGCAACCGGCGGCTCGCCTTCCGGCGCCGCCGAGGGCGGGCGCCTGTTCTTCCGCTCCGAGGTGTTCCGGGTGGAGACCGCCGCGGCCGGCCGCCGCGCCCGCCCCGCGCATGGCGGGCGCAGCATCGCCGAGCCGGCGCGCGAGATCCCCGTGCACGCCGAGTGCGACGTGCTGGTGGTGGGCGGCGGCCCGGCCGGCACGGCGGCGGCGGTCGCGGCCGCCCGGCTCGGCGCGCGCACCATCCTGCTCGAGCGCTACAACCATCTCGGCGGGCTCTCGACCGGCGGCCTCGTCATCTGGATCGACCGGATGACGGACTGGGACGGGCGGCTGGTGATCCGCGGCTTCGCCGAGGAGCTGCTGGCCCGGCTGCCGCAGGAGGCGGTCGCCGGCCCGCCGCGCGAGGCCTGGGGCGCGCGCGACGCCGCCACCGCCGCCTGGTGGCAGCTCCGCACCGCCGCCTTCCACGGCATCGTGACGCATTCGCCGACCTGCGATCCGGAGTGGCTGAAGGCGGCGAGCCTCGACCTCGTCCGCGAATCCGGCGCGCATCCCATCTTCCACGCCTGGGGCGCGCAGCCGGTGATCGGCGAGGACGGCGCGGTGGGGGGTGCGATCTTCGAAAGCAAGCAGGGCCGCCGCGCCGTGCTCGCCCGGGTGACGGTGGACGCCACCGGCGACGGCGACCTGTTCGCGCGCGCCGGCGCCGCCTTCGCCGACGACATAGACGAGCGCGACATCCACCACTGCATGAACACCGCCTGGCTGTTCGGCGGCGTGGACATGCCGCGCTACCTGCGCTGGCGCGCCGAATCGCCGGCCGAGTTCGCGGAGTTCATGCGCCGCGGCAGGGAGGAGATCGGGCTGATGGACAAGGCCTTCGTCTCCTGGCGCGACGACGTGGCGCTGTTCCTGGGCCCGCGGCTCGCCGGCTTCTCGGCGCTCGACGTCGAGGACCTCTCCGAGGTGGAGGTGCGCAGCCGCCGCCTTATGGTGGAGCATCTCCGCTTCTACCGCGCCCACTGCCCGGGTTTCGAAGGCGCCTATCTTCTGCTCTCGGCGCCGCAGCTCGGCGTGCGCCACGCGCGGCGGCTGAAGGGAGTGGCGAGCGTGACGCGCGAATGGTGGGACGGACGGGTGGCGGCGGACGAGATCGGCGTCTCGCCGTCGCTGTCGCCGAAATTTCCCAATGTGAGCGTGCCCTACGGCGCGCTGGTGCCGGCCTCGCTCGACGGGCTGCTCGCGCCGGGGCGGCACCTCTCCTGCGATGCGACCTCGCACTCCTTCCTGCGCGAGATCCCGCAGTGCTGGCTGACCGGCCAGGCGGCCGGCGCCGCCGCGGCGATCGCGGCGGCGCGCGGCGTGCCGCCGCGCCGGGTGGACGTGGCCGAGCTGCAGGCGGCGCTGCGGCAGCAGGGGGTGCACCTGACGGAGGCGGGGGACGGGCGGCGGGCGTCCGCGGCGGCGTAGCGTGCCGCCGGGCTCCAGCGCGCCGCGGCCGCGCGGCGGGCGGCGCTCACATCGGCCCGTCCGGCACTGCGCTCGCCCAGTGCGCCGGGTAGCGCCGCGGCTCGAACAGCTGGTAATGCCACCACTCCCGCAGGTAGTTGTCCCAGCCGGCCGCCGTCATGATGCCGAGCAGCAGCGCGCGGTTGCGCTGCGCCTCCGCCGGCACGTCGAGCGAGCCGTGCGCCGAGGCGGGCGTGAGGGCGTCGAAGTCGGTGCCCATCGGCAGGCGCCGGCCGGTCGCCGCCTCGGCCAGCGTCAGGTCCACGGCGACGCCGCGCGGATGCACGCCGCCGCGGCGCGGATCGGCGACGAAGCTCTTGTCGCCCACCGCATTCCAGAGGGCCCATTGCGCCTCGAGCGGACGGAAGGCATCGAACAGCACGAGACGCAGGCCGAGCGCGGCGGCGAGGTCGCGCGCCCGGGCCAGCCGCGCCCGTGCCTCCGGTACCAGCATCGCGACGGGACGGCGGTAGATCGGCCGTCCCGTCAGGTTGTCCGCGGTCGCGTAGCGGAGATCGAGCACGAGGCCATCCTCGGCCTCGGTCAGGCGTTGAAGCGGCATCGGGTCCCCTGGTCGCGGCGCCGGCGGGCGGCGGCACCCCCGGATGACGCCCGCGGCGCCGGCGCCCTATCATCTCTCGCCGAACGGGAACAGCCATGCCCATCCTCGCCCTCGACGGTTCGCTCGCCCGCTGTTCGGCCGCGGTCCTGGACCGCAGCGGGAGGGTGCTGGCCGCGGCCGCCGAGGCGGCCGAGCGCGGCCACGCCACGCTGCTGCCGGTCTTCGCCGCGCGGGTGCTGGAGGAGGCGGGGCTGACGGCGCCGCGCCTGGCGGCCGTGGCGGTCGGCATCGGCCCGGGCGGGTTCACCGGCCTGCGCGCGGCGCTCGCGCTCGCGCAGGGCATCGCCTTCGGCGCCGGCGGGCTGCCGGTGATCGGCGTGACCACAGGCGAGGCGCTGGTCGCGGCGCTGAGCGAGGAGGAACGCCGCGGCCGCGCCGTCTGGGCTGCGCTCGACACCCGGCGCGGCCGGATCATGCTGGAGCACTTCGCGCCCGGCGCGGCGCTGCCGGAGGGGCCGCCGGCGCCGTTCGCCGAGCAGGACCTGCCGCATCCCCCGGGCCCGGTCGCGGTCGCCGGCGATGCCGCGCCCGCCGTCGCGGCGCGGCTGCTGGCGCGCGGCGCCGACGCCCTGCTGACCGGGGCGCGGCTGCCGGATGCGGTGGCGGTGGGCCGGGTCGCGCTGCTCCGGCTCGCCGGCCTCCTGCCGCCCCGCGCGGCGGAGGAGCCGCTCTACGGCGAGCCGCCCGCGGTGCGGACGCCGCAGCCTTCGCCGCCGGCGCCCGCGGCATGAGCGGGATCGCGAGGGAAGGCGCTGCGGTCCGGCGCGCGGCGGCCGCCGAGCTGGTCGCGGTCGGCGCCGAGGCGGCGCCGCTGCTCGCGGAGCTGCATCGCCGCGCCTTTCCGCCCGGCCAGTCCTGGGGCCGCGACGCCCTGGCGACCATGCTCGGCCTGCCCGGAACCTTCGCGCTGTGGGCGCGGGTGCCGGGCGGCGCGGAAGGGGGGGGACCGGCCGGCTTCGTGCTCGCGCGGGTCGCGGCGGAGGAGGCCGAGATCCTGACCCTCGCCGTCCTGCCCGAACGGCGCGGCGCGGGCATCGGCACGGCGCTGCTGCGCGGAGCCGCGACGGTCGCGGCGGCGCGCGGCGCGCGCACCCTGTTCCTCGAGGTCTCGGAGGCCAATGCCGCGGCGCGCGCCCTCTACGCCGCCGCGGGCTTCACCGGGCGCGGCCGGCGCCCGCGCTACTACGCCGACGGCAGCGACGCGCTGGTGCTCGGCCTCAGCCTGCCTTGCGGATCAGCAGCCGGGTGATGCCGTCCTCGCCGTCGCGGAGCGCGAGCACGCGATGGCCCTGTTCGGCGGCGGCGCGGGGCACGTTCTCGCGCGGCTCGGCGCCGCGCAGCAGGACCAGGAGCAACTGCCCCGGTTGCATCCGGTCCAGCTCCAGCCGGGTGCGCACGAAGGTCATCGGACAAGTCTCTCCGGTGATGTCGAGCCGGCGATCGGCCGCCTCTTCTTCGGGTTTCAATCCCGGCGAAATCTCGCAATTCATGACCGGCCTGCCGTTGCGGAAAATCTGCGTCCGTGCATATGGTGCGCCATAGAGGGAGGCGAAGAGGATTCGACCATGTCTGACACCGGCCCCAAGGCTGACCTTCTTGGACTGACGGCGGAGATCGTCGCGGCCCATGTCTCCAACAATTCGGTGGCGCTCGCGGATCTGCCCAACCTGATCCAGGAGGTCTACCGGACCCTGTCCAGCATCGGGCAGCCGCAACCGCAGCAGCCGGAACGGCCGCAGCCCGCGGTGCCGATCAAGAAGTCGGTCACGCCCGACTACCTGATCTGCCTCGAGGACGGCAAGAAGCTGAAGATGCTCAAGCGGCATCTGAAAACCGCCTACAATATGACACCGGAACAGTATCGCGAGCGCTGGGGCCTGCCGCCCGACTACCCGATGGTGGCGCCGAACTACGCCAAGCACCGCTCCGCCCTGGCCAAGAAGATCGGGCTCGGCACCAAGCCGCGGACCGCTCCGGGCCGCCCGGCCGGCCGCGGCGGGCGAGGCAAGGCGTCCGCCGCGGCCGCGCCCTCGGCCTGAACCTGGCCGCGCGGGCGGCGGGGTGCGCGAGCCCGGCCGCGACCCGGCCTCGCGGAAGGGCACCGCCGGTGGCCCTCCGCACGGCGGGCGTCTATGGTCGGCGTTCGCTCGCCAGGCGGCTGGAGGGCGGCGCGCCGGCAGTCCCGTCGGCCGCGCTCGCCGAAGCCGCCACCGGCGCGCCAGGAGAGACCACCCGGCACCGGCATGGACACCCGCCCTGAGCCCCCGAAGCCTGCCGCGACTCCGGCGCGCGCCGCGCGCGGCGCGGCCTCCGGCCCGCCCCGGACCGAAGCGTCCCGCATCGAACGTCTCTGCGTCGAGCGAGGACTGAAGATGACGGGACAGCGGCGGGTGATCGCGCAGGTGCTGTCCGAGGCCACCGACCACCCGGACGTCGAGGAGCTCTATCGCCGCGCACGGGCGCGCGACGCGCGGATCTCGATCGCCACCGTCTATCGCACCGTGCGGCTGCTCGAGGAGGTCGGCATTCTCGAGCGGCGCGACTTCGGCGGCGGCCGCGCGCGCTACGAACCGACCGAGCACGGCCACCACCATCACCTGATCGACATAGACACCGGCCGGGTGATCGAGTTCGAGGCTGCCGCGCACACGGCGCTGGCGCGGGAGATCGCCGCGCGGCTCGGCTTCGAGCTGGTCGGCGACCGGGTGCAGCTGTTCGGCCGCCGGCGCGCCGACGCCGCCTCGCCGCCGGCCGAGGGCGCCGACGCGCGGCCGGAGGCCGCGCCGCCCCCGGCGGACGGCGCGGCGCGGTCCGCGGCGCGGGAAGGCCGTCCGGCCCGGGCGGGCCGGGGCCGCACCCCATGACCCGGCCCCTCGCGCCGCCTCCCGGCCCGCGCGCGCCCGGCGACGCCGGCGAAGACGCGTCCCTCGCCGCCTCGTCCGGCTTCGGCGAGCTGCGGGCGGGCAATCTCGGCGTGCGCATCGCCGAGACCGCCGCCGAGCTGGATGCCGCCCTCGCCCTGCGGTACCGCGTCTTCTACGAGGAGTGCGGCGCGCGCCCCGACGCCACGACCGCCGCCACGCGGCGCGATCGCGACGAGTTCGACGCGGTCGCCGATCACCTGCTCGTCGTGGACCACGACCGCGGTCCGGGCGCGGAGGGCGTGGTCGGCACCTACCGCCTGATCCGCCGCCCGGCCGCGGCGCGGATCGGCCGCTTCTATTCCTCCTCCGAGTACGACATCTCGCGGCTCGAGGCCTATCCCGGCAACATCCTCGAGCTCGGCCGCTCCTGCGTGGATGCCACCTACCGCACGCGCGCGGCGCTGCAGCTGCTCTGGCGCGGGATCGCGGCGTACGTGTTCCGGCACCGCATCGACCTGATGTTCGGCTGCGCGTCGCTGCCGGGCACCGACCTCGACGCGCTGGCCGCGCAGCTCACCTATCTGCACGCCAACCACCTGGCGCCCGAGGCGCTGCGCCCCCGCGCCCTGCCCGAGCGCTACGTCGAGATGCGCCGGCTCGACCCGGCCGCGCTCGACGCGCGCGCCGCGCTGAACGCGCTGCCGCCGCTGATCAAGGGCTATCTGCGCCTCGGCGGGTTCGTCGGCGACGGGGCGGTGCTCGATCACCAGTTCAACACCACCGATGTCTGCGTCGTGGTGAAGACCGACCTGGTCACCGACAAGTACTACCGCCACTACGAGCGCGTCGCGGGTGGGCGCGACCCGGCGGAGTAGCGCGCGGCGCCGCTCGTCCCGGCTCCCTCCGGCGCGCGTGTGACAACCGGCGCGCGTCCGCGTAGCCTCGCCCCGTGCGCCGCGCAGGGAGGGCTCGGGACGATGCAGGCCGGAACCTACCGTTACCCGCCGATGGAGCGCGTCATCTACGGCCGCCCCTTCGCCGCGGCGCTGGCGGAGGAGGCCGCGCGCCTCGGCGCCCGCGCCGTGTTCCTGATGGCGAGCGGCACGCTGGCGCGCGAAACCGACCTGTTGCGCCGCGCCGAGGCGGCCCTCGGGGGACGGCTTGCCGGCGTGTGGACGCACATGGGCGCGCACTCGCCGCGCCCCGACGTGGTCGCCGCCGCCAACGCGGCGCGGGCGGCGCGGGCGGATCTGATCGCCACCCTCGGCGGCGGCTCGGTGACCGACGGGGCGAAGATGGTCGGCCTCTGCCTCGGCAACGGCGTGACCGAGCCGGCGCAGCTCGACGCCTTCGCCGCCCGCCTCGGCCCGGACGGCACGCCGATCCGCCCGCCCGCGGAGCCGGCGCCGCTGCCCATCGTCGCCATCCCGACCACGCTCTCCGCCGGCGAGTTCTCCGCCCTCGCCGGCTGCACCGACCCCTCGCGCCAGGTGAAGCAGAGCTTCGCCCACCCGACGATGATGCCGCGCGTCGTCATCCTCGACCCGGAAGCGACGGTGCACACGCCGGAGTGGCTGTTCCTCTCCAGCGGCATCCGCGCGGTGGACCATGCGGTGGAGGACCTCTGCTCCCCCGATGCCCAGCCCCTCTCCGACGCCGCCGCACTGCACGCGCTGCGGCTGCTCGCGCGCGGCCTGCCGGCGGTGCGCGCGAACCCCGCCGACCTCGCGGCGCGGCTCGACTGCCAGCTCGGCGCCTGGCTCTCGATGGCCGGCGCCCAGGCGGGCGTGAGGAAGGGGGCGAGCCACGGCATCGGCCACGTGCTCGGCGGCACCGCCGGCGTGCCGCACGGCTACACCTCCTGCGTCATGCTGCCGCACGTGCTGCGCTTCAACGCCCCGGTCAACGCGCCGCGCCAAGCGCTGGTGAGCGAGGCGCTGGGCCGCCCCGGCATGGCGGCGGGCGATGCGGTGGCGGAGCTGATCGCCGGGCTCGGCCTGCCGCGGCGGCTGCGCGATCTCGGCGTGCCGGCGGCGCTGCTCGACCGCATCGCCGCGGAGTCCATGCACGACCGCTACATCCCGGCCAATCCGCGGCCGATCGCCAGTGCGGCGGTGGTGCGCCACCTGCTCGACCTCGCCTGGTAGCGGGCGGCGGGCGTGCCTGCGGGGCGGCAGGCCGTCGCCGCCGCCCTCCCGGGCGTGCTAGCATTCAGAAAACACACAAGCAGGGAAGGGAGGCCGTCCCCATGCACACCACGCCTGTCCCGCGCCGCGCCCTCGCCGCCCTGGCCGCCGGCGCGCTCGCCGGCGGGCTGCGCCCCGCCGCCGTGCGCGCGCAGGAGCAGAACTGGCCGACGCGGACCATCACCCTGATCGCCCCCTATCCGCCGGGCGGCACCACCGACCTCTCGGCGCGGCCGCTGGCGCAGAAGCTGAGTGAGCTGCTCGGCCAGTCGGTGGTGGTGGAGAACCGCGCCGGCGCCGGCGGCAGCATCGGCGCCGCGGCGGTCGCGCGGGCCGCGCCGGACGGCTACACGCTGCTGCTGTTCCCGACCGCGATCATGACCATCAGCCCGCACATCATGACGCTGCCCTACGACCCGGCCACCGCCTTCACGCCGGTGGCGATGGTGAGCGTCGCCTACGGCATCGTCGCCGCGCACCCTTCGGTGCCCTTCCGCGACGTCGCCGGCCTGATCGCCTACGCCAAGGCGCATCCGGGCCAGCTCCGCTTCGGTTCGGCGGGCAACGGTACCATCACCCAGCTTTCCGGCGAGCTGTTCGCCGACGCCACCGGCATCCGCATCGAGCACGTGCCCTATCGCGGCTCGGCGCCCTCGCTCACCGACCTGCTCGCCAACCGCGTGCAGCTCCTGTTCGACCCCGTCGCCATCCCGGCGATCCGCGAGGGGCAACTGATCGCGCTCGCCACCAACGCGCCGGCGCGCAACCCGCAGCTTCCCGACGTGCCGACCCTGCGCGAGCTGGGGCTCGAGCGCGCCGAGGCGATCCCCTGGTTCGGCCTCGCCGCGCCGGCGGGGCTGCCGCAGCCGATCCTCGCCCGCCTCACCGCCGCGGTCGAGCGGGCGCTCGCCGCGCCCGAGGTGGCGCGGGCGATGGAACCGATGGGCCTGACGCCGGCCTTCGAGGCCGGCGCGGCCTTCGCCGAGCGCATCCGGCGGGAGCGCGAACGCTACGGCGCGCTGGTGCGCCGCATCGGGGCACGGGCGCAGTAGCGGGGCGGGAAGGGGCTCAGCGCGGCGGGGCGGGGGCGGGGCGCTGCGCCGCCGCCTCCGCCGCGGCGTCCTCGGCCTCGTAGAGCCGCGCCATCTCCTTCTCGAAGGCCGCGCGCAAGGCCTCCGCCTCCCCGGGCGGCAGCCAGGTGCGGCTGATCGAGTGGAACCGCATCTCCGCCAGCGCCGCCCGGGTCAGGTCGCGGAAGGGCAGCCGCTCCGCCGCCTGCACGCGGGCGAGGGTGGCGTGCAGCTCGGCGCGCAGGCGCGCAACGAATTCCGGCGGCGCCTCCTCCTCGCCCCGCGGCGGCGGGGCGGCGCCGCCTCCGGCCTGGTCGAAGAGGTCGGGCTGGGGGGCGAACAGGTCGCCCTGGCGGCCGAGTCGCGTTCCGTGCATGGCGGCATCCTAGCCGGTCCCGGGCGGCGCGGGCAGGCTTGCCGATCACGCCGGCGCGACGCCATCCTTGTTCCATGCCCGAATCCTGGCGCCAGCGGCGTCTGCCGGAAATCGTCGCCGAGCTCGCCCGCCGGCCGGGGCACAACAATGTCGCGGCCCTGGTGCAGGAGATCCTCGCCAACGGCCTCGGCGTCGCCTATCGCGAGATCGAGCACGAGGTCCGGCTGGAGGCCGTGCAGGGCCGCGCCGACATGCTGTTCGGCGCCACCGTCTTCGAGTTCAAGAGGGACCTGCGGCGCGAGATGCCGGACGTGCAGGCGCGCCTGCCGGACTACCTCGCGGAGTGCGAGGCCCGGCAGCGCCGCAGCTACGTCGGCATCGCCACCGACGGCGCCGAGTTCGTCGCCTTCGAGTTGCGCGACGGCGCGCTCGCCGAGATCGGCCGCCACCGCACCCGGCCCGAGGACGGCGCCGCCCTCCTCGCCTGGCTCGAATCCGCCGTCTCCGACCGCACGGCGCTGCCGCCCGACCCGCTCACGGTCCGCCGCGAGCTGGGGCGCGAGAGCCTCGCCTTCGGCCGCGCCATGGGGCGGCTCGAGGCGCTCTGGGCGCGCCTCAAGGACCATCCGGAGGTGCGGCTGAAGCGCCAGCTCTGGGACGGTCTGCTGCGCGTGGTCTATGGCGCCGAAACCGGCGACGATTCGCTGTTCCTCCAGCACACCTACCTCACCATCGTCACCAAGACGATGGCGACGCGCGTCCTCGCCCTCGACATCGAGCGGCTCGACGCCGCCGACATCCTCTCCGGCGCGGCGCTGCGCGCGGACGGCATCCACGGCGCCGTCGAGAGCGACTTCTTCGACTGGGTGCTGGAGGAGGCGGAGGGGCGCGACCTGGTGCTGCGCCTCGCCCGCCAGACCGCGCGCTTCGACCTGCCGCGCGCCGAGGTGGACGTGCTCAAGGCGCTCTACGAGAGCCTGATCGACCGGCGCGACCGCCACGGCCTCGGCGAGTACTACACGCCCGACTGGCTCGCGGCGCGCCTCGTCGCACGGGCGATCGAACGGCCGCTCGAGAGCCGCGTGCTCGATCCGGCCTGCGGCTCCGGCACCTTCCTGTTCCACGCCATCCGCCGGCTGCGCGCGGCGGCGCGGGAGGCCGGCTGGACGCCGGCGCGGGCGCTCAAGGCGTGCGAGGAGCAGGTGCGCGGCGTGGACGTGCATCCCGTCGCGGTGATCATCGCCCGCGTGACCTGGCTGCTCGCGCTCGGCGAGGACGTGGCGCGGCGCGAGGGCGACCTGCACGTGCCGGTGTTCCTCGGCGATTCCATGCAGTGGGCGCGCCAGCAGGCGGTCGGCGCGACCTACATGGAGGTGAGCGTGCCGGAGGGCCGCCCGCTGCGCGTGCCGGAGGGCCTGGCGCGCGACCCCGCGCTCTACGACCGCGGCGTGCGCGAACTGGCCGACGGGCTGGCGGAGGGCGTGGAGGAGGCGGCCATGGCGCGGCGCCTCGCCCGCATCCCCGGCGTCGCGCCGGAAGACGCGAAGGCGATGGCCGCCACCTACGCGCAGGTGCTGGCCCTCTACCGCGAGGGGCGGGACGCGATCTGGCCCTTCGTGCTGCGCAACCTGGCGCGGCCGCTCTGGCTCGCGCGCCCGGACCAGCGGGCGGAGGTGGTGATCGGCAATCCGCCCTGGGTCGCCTACCGGCACCTCTCGGCGGAGATGAAGCCGCGGGTGAAGGAGGCGCTGGAGCGGATGAACCTGTGGGTCGGCGGCGCGCTGGCGACGAACCAGGACCTCGCGGCGCTGTTCTGGGCGCGCTGCGCGCAGCGCTACCTGAAGCGGGGCGGGACCATCGCCTTCGTCATGCCGCGCTCGGCGCTGACCGGGCCGGTCTTCGCCGGGCTGCGCGCCGGCGACCTGCGCGACGTGCATGTGCGGATCGAGGAGGCGTGGAGCCTCGACAACCAGGACGTCTCGCCGCTGTTCCCGGTGCCGGCCTGCGTGCTGATCGGCCGGCGCGACGCGCAGGGGCCGCCGCCCGACCGGATATGGCGGGCCGTCGGCGACCTGCCCGCGCGCGACGCGACGGCGGCGCAGGCGGAGCGGGCGCTGCGCTGGCGGCGCGAGCGGTGGCCGGAGCTGCGGACGCTGACCGCGAACTCGCCCTACCGGGCGCGATTCAGGCAGGGCGCGACGATCGTGCCGCGGCGATTCTTCCTGGTCACGCGCGAGACCGGCGGGCGGCTCGGCGTGAACCGCGCCGCGCCGCGGGTGACGGGGCGGACCGGCGCGCTCGACAAGCACCCCTGGAACGCGGTGGCGCCGCCGAGCGGGCCGGTGGAGATCGGATTCCAGCGCCCGGTGCTGCTCGGCGAGGGCATCGCGCCGTTCCGGCTGCTGCCGCGCGAGGTGCTGGGGGTGATCCCGATGGAGGAGGACGGCACGATCCTCGATGCGCGCGCCGCCGCCAACGCCGGCTACCGCCACCTCGCCGCCTGGCTGCGCGACATCGAGGCGAAATGGGCCGCGCACGCGAAGCGGCGCCCTGACGGGCGGTTGCGGATGACGCTCACCGAACGGCTGGATCACCAGCGCGGGCTTTCACAGCAGGCACGGCCGGCGCCGCTGCGGGTCGTTTACGCCGCGTCGGGCATCCTGCCCGCCGCGGCGATTCTGGACGACCGGACCACGATCGTGGAGCACGCGGCCTACTGGGCTCCGGCGCGCAACATGAGCGAGGCGCGTTACCTGGCCGCGATCCTGAACAGCGAAACCACCCGCGCCGAGGTCGCGCATCTGCAACCGCGCGGCGAGGGCGGCGCGCGGCACTTCGACAACCTGGTCTGGGAACTCCCCATTCCCCTCTACGACAGCGCCCTCCCGCTGCACCGCGATCTCGCCGCCGCGGCCGAGCGGGCGGAGCGCGTCGCCGCCCGCGTCGCACTGGACGAAGCCGCGCACTTCACCGGCCAGCGCCGCGCCATCCGCGCCGCCCTTGCCGCGGACGGCATCGCCGCCCGGCTCGACGCCCTCGTCGCCCGCCTGCTCGGCGGCGGAGGCTGATCCCGCTCAGCCGCCCTCGTCCGGGATGTTGAGCAGCGCGCCGCAGGCCTTGCAGTGCACCGCGTCCGGCTCGTGCCGCTGCAGGCCGCAGCTCGGGCAGGGGAAGCGCACCTTCACCGGCCGGAACAGCGCCTGGGCGAGGCGCAGGAACAGCGTCACCCCCGCGAGCATGATCACCACCGAGAGCAGCCGCCCGGCCAGCCCGGGCAGCGTGATGTCGCCGAAGCCCGTGGTGGTGAGCGCGGTGACGGTGAAGTACAGCGCGTCCACGTAGTTGGCGATCTGCGGGTTGGTGCGGTGCTGGGTCTCGAACACCACCCCGCTCATGACGAACACGAAGACCACGAGGTGCGCGGCGGCGAGCGTCGCCTCCTCGTTGCGGCGGAAGAAGGGAAGGTCGCTGCGCAGCGACCCGATCAGCCGCACCGAATGCAGCAGCCGCAGCGTGCGCAGCACCCGGAGGAAGGCGAACGCCCCCTGCAGCAGCGGCGCGAGCAGCAGGGAGAGGATGGCGAGCAGATCCGCCAGGTTGACCGGCCGGACCAGCGTCCGCCACGGCCGCCCGCTCGCCGCCAGGCGCATCCCGAACTCGCCGAGGAGCACGAGGCCGAACAGCGCGTCCACGGTCAGCTCGAACGCGCCGGGCGGCACGAAGGAGGCGCCGACGATCCAGGCGATGCTGGCGACGTCGAGCGCGAGCAGGCCGTAGCGGAAGCGCTTCGCGTCCGGGCTCGGCGCGTCGTAGAGGTGGCGCAGCACGGCGCGGAGGCCGTGTGGGCGCGAGGGTCCGGCCGCTGCCATCCGCGCCGCGCGGGGGAGGCTACAGGGCGCCCCCCTTGCGGCCGGCCATCGCCGCCAGCCGCAGCCTGAGCGCGTTGAGCCTGATGAAGCCCTGCGCGTCGGCCTGGTCGTAGGCGCCCTGGTCCTCCTCGAAGGTGACGTGCTTCATCGAGTAGAGGCTGTTCGGCGAGCGCCGCCCGGTGACGATCACGTTGCCCTTGTAGAGCTTGAGCCGCACCTCGCCGCTCACGCTCCGCTGGCTCTCGTCCACCAGCGCCTGCAGCATCCGCCGCTCCGGCGAGAACCAGAAGCCGTAATAGACCAGCTCGGCGTATTTCGGCATCAGGCTGTCCTTGAGGTGCGCAGCCTCGCGGTCGAGCGTGATGCTCTCGATCGCGCGGTGCGCGACGTGCAGGATGGTGCCGCCCGGCGTCTCGTAGCAGCCGCGCGACTTCATGCCGACGAAGCGGTTCTCCACCAGGTCGAGCCGCCCGATTCCGTTGCGCCTGCCCAGCTCGTTGAGCTTCGCGAGCAGCGCCGCGGGGGAGAGGCGCTCGCCGTTCACTGCCACCGGATCGCCGCGCTCGAATTCCACGGTGATCTCCTCCGGCCGGTCGGGCGCGTCCTCGGGACGGACGGTGCGCTGCCAGACGATCTCGTCCGGCTCCACCCAGGGGTCCTCGAGGATCTTCCCCTCGGAGGAGGAGTGCAGCAGGTTGGCGTCGACGCTGAACGGCGCCTCGCCGCGCTTGTCCTTGGCGATCGGGATCTGGTGCGCCTCGGCGAACTCGAGCAGCCTGGTGCGCGAGGTCAGGTCCCACTCCCGCCAGGGGGCGATCACCTTCACGTCGGGCTTCAGCGCGTAGTAGCTGAGCTCGAAGCGCACCTGGTCGTTGCCCTTGCCGGTCGCGCCGTGCGCCACGGCGTCGGCGCCGGTCCGCTCGGCGATCTCGATCTGGCGCTTGGCGATCAGCGGGCGGGCGATCGAGGTGCCGAGCAGGTAGAAGCCCTCGTAGAGGGCGTTGGCGCGGAACATCGGGAACACGAAGTCGCGCACGAACTCCTCGCGGAGGTCGTCCACGAAGATGTTCTCCTCCCTGATGCCGAGGAGGCGCGCCTTCTCGCGCGCCGGCCCCAGCTCCTCGCCCTGGCCGAGATCGGCGGTGAAGGTGACGACCTCGCAACGATAGGTGGTCTGCAGCCACTTGAGGATGACCGAGGTGTCGAGGCCGCCGGAATAGGCGAGCACGACCTTCTTCACGTCCTTCACGCGCATCGTGGATTCCCTGGATCGAACGGCGCCGGCTGGGGCAAGGCCGCCCGGGCCGCCGCGGCGGGCGGCGGGCGCAGGCGCGGCCAAGCCCGCGGGAGCGCGGACCATGCCCGCGCGTCCCTTTTGCCGCAAGCGGTCCACGGTCCACGTATGGTTCCCTTACTCAACCGGTCTCGCGCAAGGTGGAGGTGCGCTGCGTACGCTTCCATGGCGACGGGTAGCCTTGGCTTTGCTGGCCACGGAAACCGCCAGCAGTCTGGTAAGCCGCGCCTTTCCCCCCAGTCCCTCGCCACCCCCGCCGCTCCGCCCCCGGAAGGGCGACAAAGCCGCTCGCCCTCGCGGCGGCCGCCCCCTGGAATCCGGTTGCCCCCCCTTTCCCCGGCGGATGGCCGCGCCGACTGCCGGGTTTTCCTGCTGCGGCCCCTCCTGCGCGCCCTCGCCTACCGCCACCGCCGGGGCGGCTGCGACTGCCGCCTCCCCGCCCGCGTTCCTCGGCCGCAAGGGGCGGCCAGGAGAGCGTGTCGGCGCCGCGCCGGACCGGCCGCTCGGCGCCGGCTGCGCCCGCGTCGTGGTGCCGGGCGGCCGCTTCTGGCACGGACCGCACGCCGCCCGCCGCACCTAAGACTGGGCTCACGGCCGGGCGCCGAACCTGGGGAAAGCGGCGACATGCCGCCGCATCCGCCTGTCCGACCCCTCAACCACGCCGGCTGCGGCATGCTGCGGTTCGACCAAGACCCCGCCACCGACGAGACCGAGGCCAGTGCGGCTCGGAGCGCGAGGCGCTGGTCGCGCTGCGCGCCCCGGGCTAGCGGCGGATCGTGGCGGACCGGCGGTTGCACGGGGCCGGGAACGCGCTGCAGGGGCCTGTTCGTCCCGGGACTGACGGACGCGGGCCATCGCGGCCGCCGTGCACCGGCTGACCTGCGACCGAGCCCTCCCCGGGCGTTCGCGGACCTGCGCCGCCTCATCGGCGCGGCGCGCGGCTCGAACGCCCGCATCGTGGCGGCGACGTTCGCCGACGACCCGTTCGCCCCCGATCCCGACGGTAGGCAGCGCTGTTTCGGGCCCGCGTCTGCCCGCGGATCGGTGTCTTTCCTCGAGCGCCCGCAGGATTTCTCCGGCCACGGCGCCGGCGCCGACTGGCGGTTCCCGCTGCGCTACGGCGCCTGCCTGCTGGACTTCGCGGAGGGGCGGGTCGCGCGCTGCGGCGGCTGAGGCCAGGCGGCGGCCCGCGCCGGCCGCGCGGCGGTCAGACGCCCAGCGTTCCCGCCTTGGCCGCGGCGTAGCGCGCCGCGACCTTCTCCCAGTTCACCACGTTCCACCACGCCGCCAGGTAGTCGGCGCGGCGGTTCTGGTACTTCAGGTAGTAGGCGTGCTCCCAGACGTCGTTGCCCATCAGCACGCGCCCGCCCTCCATCAGCGGCGTGTCCTGGTTGGGGCGCGTCACGATGGCGAGCCTGCCGCCGCGGTCCACCGTGACGAACACCCAGCCGCTGCCGAACACCCGCAGGCCGGCGGCGTTGAAGTCGGCCTTCATCCTGTCGAAGCCGCCGAGGTCGCGCTGGATCGCCTCCGCCAGCTCGCCCGAGGGGGCGCCGCCGCGCCCGCCCATGATCTCCCAGAACATGGAATGGTTCGCATGGCCGCCGCCGTTGTTGCGCAGGGCGGTGCGGACCGCCTCCGGCGCCTCGCCGAGCCGCGCCAGCAGGTCCGGCAGCGGCAGCCGCGCGAGCTGCGCATGATCCCGCAGCGCGGCGTTGAGGTTGCTCACATAGGCCGCGTGGTGGCGGCCGTGGTGGATCTCCATCGTCTGGGTGTCGATGTGCGGCTCGTTCGCCGACGGGGGGTAAGGCAGGGGCGGCAGGCTGAACGGGCCGGCGGGGGGCGCGGCCTGCGCCCGGGCGGCGCGCGGCGCGGCCCACGCCGTGGCGAGGCCGGCGGCCCCGCGCAGCAGCGATCGGCGGTCGAAGGCGATGGTCATGGCGCTGTCGTCCCTCCCAGGAACCGCCGCGCCGCGCAGAGGACGGCCGGCGGCGGCTGCCGATGATACCGCCGCGATGCCCTGCGGCGCCATCGCCGCCCGATCGCCGGCATCACCCGCCGAGCCACCGCTCGAAGCGCCGGGTCAGCGCGTCGAGGTGGGCGGCCCAGAACGCGTCGCTGATCCGCAGCCCCTGGTCGAGGTGCGCGGTCGGCAGCCGCTGGGCGACCTGCGGCGGCAGGCGCTCGTTCACGCCGCGCGCGGTCATGCCGTAGGGGATGCGCGGCGGCAGCTCCGCCTGCACCTCCGGCCGGCCGACGAAGCGCAGGAACTCGAGGGCCTGCGCGCGGTTCGGGCTGTCCTTCATCACCACCCAGAAGTCCATCGCGAACAGGTGCCCGGACCAGCGCAGGCCGAGATCGCGTCCGCCCCCGGCGTTCGCCGCCCAGATCCGCCCGCTGTAGGCGGCGCCGAGCGTGACCTCGCCGCTCGCCAGCCAGAGCGGCGACTGCGAGCCGCGCTCCCACCACCCCAGCGCCTCGCGGATCGAATCGAGGCGCGCGAAGGCCCGCTCCACGCCGGCGCGGGTGCCGAGCAGGCGATAGACCTCCCCCGGCGGGACGCCGTCGCCGAGCAGCGCGATCTCGAGCGTCGTCCTCGGTCCGCGGCGCAGCGCGCGCCTGCCGGGGAAGCGGCGGGTGTCGAACAGGTCCGCCCAGCCGCGCGGCGCGGCGTCCTCGGGCAGCCGCGCCCGGTCCCAGGCGAGCACCAGGCTGGAGAGGACGGCGCCCACGCCGCAGGGGTGCACGGCCTCGGGAACATAGGCGTCGCGGCCGCCGATCGCGTCCCAGTCGAGCGGCTCGAACAGGCCTTCCGCCGCGCCGAGGAGGAGCTCGTGCCCCTCGACCTGCACCACGTCCCAGGTGTTGGCCCCGGAGGCGACCCGCGCGCGCAGCACGCCGATGCCGCCGTCCCAGGTCTCCTCCAGGATGCGGGTGCGGGTCCGCTGCGCGAAGGGCCGGAAGAAGACCTCGCGCTGCGCGTCCTGGTAGGCGCCGCCCCAGGAGACGATGGTCAGGTCGCGCGCCTGCGCCGCGGCCCGGCCGAGCAGCGGCGGCCCGGCCGCCGCAACCGCCGCTGCCGCCCCGCTGCCCAGTACCAGCCCGCGACGTCCCGGCATCGTTCCCGCCGCACTTCCCGACCTGGAACAGATTAGCCGCTTTCGAGCCGGAACGCGCGCGCATTCGCGGCCTGCCAGGCGACCGAGACCTGCGTGCCGGGAGGGGGCGGCAGCGGGCCCGCCGCCGGGCGTTTGGCGACGATCTCCCCGCGGTCGCCGAGCGAGACCTTCAACCGCACATGGTCGCCGAGGAAGATGCTGTCCATCACCATCGCCGCCAGCGCCGCGCCCTCCTCGCCGAACTCGCGCGCCGGGACGGCGGCGACGGCGACGCGCTCCGGCCGCACGGCGACGAGGCAGCGGCTGCCGGGCCCGCCGGCGTCCGCCGCCCGCGCCTCCACCTCCAGCCCGACGTCGAGGCGCACGCGGCACTCGCCGGGCTCCTCGCCCGGACCGACCACGGTGCCGGGGAGCAGGTTGTTCTCGCCGACGAAGCCGGCGACGAAGGCGTCCGCCGGCTCCTCGTAGAGCACGCGCGGCGCGGCGAGCTGGCGCAGCCGCCCGCGAGCACCGCGATGCGGTCGGCGAGCGTCATCGCCTCCCGGCAGTCCCGGGTGGCGTACAGCATGGCCACGCGGAGGCGCCGCTGCAGCGCGCGGAGCCCGAGCCGCATCTCCTCGCGCACGGCCGCGTCGAGCGCGCCGAGCGGCTCGTCGAGCAGCACGATCGGCGGCTCGAACGCCAGCGCGCGGGCGAGGGCCACGCGCCACTGCTCCGCTCCCGAGAGCTGGCCCGGCCTGCGGTCGCCGAGGCCCTCGAGCCGCAGCAGGGAAAGCGCGCGCCGCACCCGCGCCGTGCGCTCGGCCCGGCCCATCCCGCGCGCGGCGAGGGGGAAGGCGATGTTCTCCGCCGCCGTCATGTGCGGGAACAGGGCGCAGCGCCGGAACACCGCCCCGATCCCGCGCCGCCGCGGCGGCAGGGCGGTGATGTCGCGGCCGTCGAGCAGGACGCGCCCGGCGGCCGGCCGCTCCAGCCCGGCGAGCATCCTCAGCGCCGTCGTCTTGCCCGCGCCGGCGGGGCCGAGCAGGGCCAGCAGCTCGCCCCGTTCCACCGCCAGGTCGAGGCCGTGCACCGCCGGCGGCACGGGGGGCGGCGCATACTCCTTGCGCACGCCCTCGAACCGCACCAGCGCCGCCGCCGGCCTCGCCGGGCCATCCTCACCCGCTCCTGATCGCGCGGCGCGCACGCTCTCTTCCGCCTCGCGCCGCGTCAAGCCGGACCGGCCGCGCGGCGCCGCGCACGCGCGGGGGAACCGGGACGGGAGGGGCGCGTTGACCGGGCAACGTTGCCTGCAGGGAAGGAGCGCGCTCGTGTCCCAGAACGTCGGAGGATCGCCGAACACCGCTTCCGCAATGCGCGAGGACATGCGCGAGGTCAGGGACCGGGCCGCGGCCGGCGCGAGCCGCGTCGCCGAGGACGCGCGCGAGGAGCTCGCCCGGCTGCGCGCCCAGGTGGAGAAGCTGATGCAGGAGCGCGTCACCCCTGCCCTCGCCGGCGCGGCCGAGACGGTGGAGGACTACGCCACGCGGGCGCGCGAAACCATAGAGCAGCAGGCGGACGCGCTCTCCAGCACGGTGCGCGAGCGGCCGCTGATGGCGGTGGGGATCGCCGCGCTCGCCGGCTTCCTGATCGGGCGGCTGACCAGCGGCACGACCTACGTCTATCCCTCCTCGGACCGGCGCTGACCGCGCGGCGCGGGCGCCGGCCGAACCGGTTCGGACAGCGCGGCAAGGGATCGGACGATGCGGATCCTGCGCCTGCTTCGGCTCGCCGCGGAAGCGGAGCGGCTGCGCCTGCGGCGCATGGGCCGCGGCTACGCGATCCAGGCGGGCCTCGGCGCCGCGGCGGCGCTGTTCGGGCTGATGCTGCTGGCGATGGTGCATCTCGCCCTCTGGGCGGCGCTCAGCACGCCGGAGCGCGGGCCGGCCTGGGCGGCCGTGATCGTCGCCGCGGGCGACCTGGTGCTGGTTGCGCTGTTCGGCTTCCTGGCCCGCCGCCGTCCCCGCGACCCGATCGAGGCCGAGGCGCTGCGCGTCCGCCAGGACGCGCTGCGGCAGGTGACCGACGCCGGCGCCCGGATGATCATGATCGCGCCGCTGCTGCGCAGCCAGTCGGCGAAGAAGGGGCTGATCGGCGCGGCGGTGACCGCCGTGGTGATCGGGTTGCTCTCGCGCAAATGAGCGGCTAACCGCATCCCCGGGGTCCGCCCGAGGGGAGCGCGCATGTCCGACAGCAGCACGACGGAACCGAGCGTGATCGCCCGCCGCGAGGGCGCGGCGGGCACCATCCTGATGAACCGGCCCCGCGCCCTGAACGCGCTCGACCTCGGCATGGTCCGGGCCCTCGCCGAGGTGGTCGCCGCCTGGCGCGACGACCCCGCGGTGCGGCTGGTCGTGCTGGAGGGCGCGGGAGGGCGCGCCTTCTGCGCCGGCGGCGACGTGCGGCGCATCCGCGAGCTGGTGCTGGCCGGCGATTGCGCGGGGGTGGAGGCCTTCTTCGCCACCGAGTACGGCATGAACCTCGGCATCGCGCGCTTCGGCAAGCCCTGGGTGTCGCTGATCGACGGCGTCTGCATGGGCGGCGGCATCGGCGTCTCGGTGCACGGCAGCCACCGCGTCGTGACCGAGCATGCGCTGCTCGCCATGCCGGAGACGGCGATCTGCCTCTTCCCCGACGTCGGCACCTCCTACGTCCTGCCGCGCCTGCCCGGGCGGATCGGGCTGTGGCTGGCGCTGACCGGGGCGCGGCTCCAGGGCGCGGACTCGGTGCATGCCGGCCTCGCCACGCACTACGTCCCGCGCGAGCGGCTGCCCGCGCTGCGCGCGGCGCTGATCGCGGAGGGAGAGGCCGATCCGGTGGTCGCGCGCTTCGCCGAGGCGCCGCCGCCGCCCTCCTTCGCCCCGCACCGCGCGGCGATCGAGCGCTGCTTCGGCGCCGGCTCGGTGCCGGCGATCCTCGCCGCGCTCGAGGCCGAGGGCACGGACTGGGCGCGCAAGCAGATCGCGATCCTGCGCCGCATGTCGCCCACCGCGCTGTTCGTCGCGCACGAGCTGCTGCGCCGCGGCGCCAGGCTGACGCTCGAGCAGTGCCTGGAGCTGGAGCTGGCGCTGACCCGCACCGTCACGCGCCACCCCGACTTCGCCGAGGGCGTGCGCAGCGTGCTGGTGGACAAGGACGGCAATCCACGCTGGACGCCGCCGACCATCGAGGAGGTGGACCCGGCCGCGATCGCCGCGCTGTTCCCGCCGGAGAAGGGCTGAACGCCCGCCCCGGCGCCTCAGCGCCCGAGGAGCACCAGGACCACGCCGGCGACCACCACCAAGGCGCCGGCGATGTCGCTGCGCGTCGGCGATTCGCGCAGGTACCAGCGGCTGAAGGCCAGGGTGAACAGGATCTCCACCTGGCCCACCGCGCGCACCATCGCCACCGGCGCCAGCGCGAAGCCGGTGAACCAGCAGGCCGAGCCGCAGGCGGAAAGGGCGCCGGCCTGCGCGCTGGTGCGCCAGGTGGCGAAGACGGCGCGGAGCTGTTCGGGCTCGCGCCACAGCAGGTAGCCGCCCTGCATCAGCGTCTGCATGACGTTGGTCACGACCAGCGACTGCAGCGCGTTCAGCACCAGCTCCGTCCCGCCCAGCGCGTGGTTCGCGCCCTTGACGCAGACCGCGGTGAAGGCGAAGCAGAACCCCGAGCCGAGGCCGAACAGCGCCGCCGGCTGCACGGTGGCGGCGAGGATCTCGCGCAGTCCCCGCGCCCGTCCGGCGAGCGAGAGGTGGAGCGTGCCGGCGACGCAGACCCCGATGCCGCACCAGGCGAGCGGCGAGAGCCGCTCGCCGAGCAGGAGCAGCGCGATGACCGCGCCCTGCACCGCCTCGGTCTTGGCGTACGCCGTGCCGACCGCGAAGCCGCGCGGTTCGAAGGCCATGATCAGCAGGTTGGTGCCGAGGATCTGGAGGATGCCTGCGCCGGCGCACCATAGCAGGAACCCGGCGCCCATCGGCCGCGGCGCGGTCCCGGACAGCGCGAGGTAGAGGAGGAGGATCGCCGCTCCCACCGGCACGCCGTAGAGATAGCGCACCACCCCTGCGGCATTGACCGAGAGCTGGCCGCGCAGCCGCTGCTGGAGCGCGGTGCGCCAGGTCTGGAACAGGGCGGCCGCCAGCGTCGCCGCGAGCCAGAGCGGCATCAGGGGGACCCCGCGGCGGGACGGAACGCGCGGCTGCGGCTGCGGCCGGCGCGGAGGCGTGCGGCAGGCGGCGGCATGGCGGTGCGGCTGTCCCCCGGTCCGCGCAGCATGGCCCGCCGCGCGGCGCCGCGCCAGGGCGTCGCGCGCCGCTTCCGCCGCCGCGGCGGCCCGGCCGGCGGCATCAGGCCGCCGCTCCGGCGCGTCGCCTCAGTTCACGTCGAGTTGCAGCCCCTCGCGCCGGATCACCGCGCTCCACTTTTCGATCTCCGCGCGCACGAAGCGCAGGAACTCCTCCGGCGACATGCGCAGCGGCATGCCGCCGAGCTCGGCGAAGCGGCGCCTCGTCTCGGGCAGGTCGAGCCAGGCGTTGACCTCGGCGTTCAGCGTGCGCACCGCCTCCGCCGGCAGTGCGGCGGGGCCGAACAGGCCGAACCAGGTGTTCACCTCGTAGGAGGCGAACTCCGGCATGGTCTCGCGCAGCGCCGGCACGTCGGGGAGCTGCGGGCTGCGCTCCCGGCTCGTCACCGCCAGCGCGCGCGCCCGGCCGGCGCGGATCAGCTCGATCACGCCGGTCAGGTTGTCGAACAGCAGCGCCACGTCGCCGGCGAGCAGGCCGGTCTGGGCCGGGGCGGACCCGCGGTAGGGCACGTGGATCGCCTGTGTTCCCGAGAGCTGCGTGAACCACACGCCGGAAAGGTGCGGGCTCTGCCCCACGCCCGTCGAGCCGTAGCTGATCCTGCCCGGGTTGGCCTTCAGCAGCGCCACCAGCTCCGGGATGGTGCGCGCCTGGATCGCGGGGCCCGCCACCAGCACGTTCGGCCCGGCGATGGTGCCGGCGATGCAGGCGATGTCGTCCGGCCTGTAGGGCAGGTTGCGGAACAGCGAGTAGGCGATGCTCTGCGGCCCGATGTTGCCGTGCATCAGGGTCGTGCCGTCGGGGCGGGAGCGGACCATCTCGAGCGTGCCGATCGTGCCCCCGCCGCCGGCCCGGTTCTCGACCACGAAGGGCGTGCCCCAGCGCGCCTGGAGATGCTGCGCGATCAGCCGCGCCATGACGTCGGTGGTGCCGCCCGCCGCGGCCGGGACGATGATCCGCGCCTGCTGGCCGGGGCGCCAGGACTGCGCCGCCGCCGGGGCGGGCGCCGCGGCGGCGAGCGGCAGGGCGAGCGCGGCACGGCGCGGGATGCGGAGCGGCATGGCGTCCTCCCGGTGTCCTGTGCCGCCGAGCATGCCGCACCTTGGCGCGGCGCGCCAGCCGCCCGGCGCCGGGGCCGCTTCCGCCCGACCGTGCGCGCGGCAACGGCTCCGACCATCGTCCGCGGAGCCGATCCGCGCTTCCGGCCGTTTCCAGCCGTCCGCGACCGGCCCTAGAGGTCGAACCGCGCCGTCGTGTCGAGGAAGTCGTGCGTGTGCACCACCACCTCCTCGCCGCTCACCCGTACCAGCGCGTAGGCGGGCGGCTCGTGGCTGCCCGGCACCGTCGTCCGCGCCCCGAGGTCGAGCGCCACCTGATGGCTCGTGCCGCGCAACGAGGAGAAGGGAATGCCGCGCCAGGACCCCGCGAAGGGCCGGTGCAGGTGGCCGTGGAGGATATGGCGGATGCGGGCGCGGTGCGGCGCCAGCACCGCCCACAGCGCCTCCGGATCGCGCAGCCGGATGCGGTCCATCCCGGCGATGCCGGAGCGCGCCGGCGGGTGGTGCAGCGCGAGGAACACCGGCGCCTGCGGCTCCTCCGCCAGCCGCTCCGCGAGCCAGTCGAGGCGCCGCGCGCAGAGCACGCCCGCGGCGGTCCCCGGCTCGTGCGTGTCGAGCAGCAGGAAGCGCCCGGCCGGCGTCGCGAAGGCGCTCTGCACGAAGCCGTGGGCGTCCGCCGGCGCCTCGGGGAAGGCGGCGCGGAACAGCGCGCGGTGGTCGTGGTTGCCGAGCAGCAGATGCACCGGCATCGGCAGCGGCGCGAGGATCTCGCGCAGCAGCGGGTAGGATTCCTCCCACCCGTCATGCGCCAGGTCGCCGGTGACCAGCGCGAAGGCGGCGGGCGCCGGCCCGTCCGGGGCATGGCGGCGCACGATGTCGGCCACCGCCGCGCGCAGCCGCGCGGCGGGATCGAGGCCGTAGAGGCGCTGCCCCGGCGGCACCAGGTGCGGATCGGTCAGGTGCAGGAAGCCGAAGGGCTGGCTCGTGCTCATCGCGTCCTCTCCCGCCTTGCGCGCGCCGCACGGCCTCAGCCCGTCCGTCCGTCCGCGCGGACGGCGCCGCCGCGCCCGGCCTCCGCGAGCCAGGCGAGCGTCGCCGCGCCGGCGGCGAGATCGGCGAGCAGCTTGCTCCCCCGCGCCGTCGCCGCGTGGCCCAGCGCCTTCGCCGCGTGCCGGCCGAGCTGCCGCAGCGCCTCGGCCCGCGCCGCCTCCGGGCCGTGGTGCTTCCGCGCGAAGCGCAGCCGCGACCGCGCCATGTGGTACGCCTTGCGCCAGACGATGCGCGCGGAGGGCGCGGAGGAGCGGCCGCCGGCGTGGGCGACCGCCGCCTCCGGCACCAGCACCACGCTCCGCCCGCGCGCGATCGCCTGCGCACAGAGGTCGTCGTCCTCGTAGTAGAGGAAGTACCCCTCGTCGAAGCGCAGCCAGGAGGCGGCATCGTCCCGGCGCACCAGCATCGCGGCGCCGGAGACGTACCAGGTGCAGATCGGCCCCTCCGGCCAGGGCTCGGCGTCGCGGTCGCGCGACAGGAGGCGGCGGCGGTGCTGCGCGGCGTTCCAGGAGTGCACGGCCCGCCCTTCGGGGTGGCGCGGATCGGGCGCCTCGCGCAGCGTCGGGGCAAGGATCGCGGCGTCCGGAAAACGGTCCGCCGCGGCGACGAGCGCCGCGACCGCCGGCGCCGAGATTCGCACGTCGGGATTGACGAGGAAGGCGAATTCCGTCTCGACGGCGCCGAGGCCGAGGTTGCAGCCGGCCCCGAAGCCGCGGTTGGCCGGCGCGCGCAGCAGCCGCAGCCCGGCGCGGCCCGAGGCGGCGACCGCCTGCGCCGTGCCGTCGCCGCTCGCGTTGTCCACCACGATCACGCGTAGGCCTTCCGGGCAGGCCGCGAGGAAGCCGCCGATCACGGCGGCGCTGTCATGCGTGACCGTGACCGCCGTCACGCGCCGGAGCGCGGCGGCGGCCGCGGCGTGGTCCTGCATCCGCCTCCCTCGCGACACCCCAGGAGGGGGCGTCAAATCACGGCCTCGCCGCACCGCGCAAGGGGCGCGCCGGCACCGAGGGGGGTAGCGGGCCGACCGGCCCGGCCCCCCTCTGCCCTTGACCCAGGTCAATGCGCCCTCCGGCCGGATGGCGCCCTTGGGGCGGATGGACGGCTGCGACACTGGATTGCGGGGCTCTCGTGTGCCATTAGGCACGGCGCCGCCGCCTGCACGTGCCATGGACACCCGCACCGCCCTGCTGACCCACGCCCGCGACAGCCTGGCAGGGCTGCGCCGCGAAGGCCGCTACCGCGAATTCGCGCGGCTGGAGAGGATCGCCGGCCGCTTCCCGCGCTACCGCTGGCATCCGCCGGGCGGGGAGGGGCCGCGCGAGGTCACGGTCTGGTCCTCCAACGACTATCTCGGCATGGGGACGGACCCGCGGGTGCTGGCGGCGGCCGAGGCAGCGCTGCGCGCGCACGGCGCCGGGGCGGGCGGGACGCGCAACATCTCCGGCACCTCCCCGCTGCACGCGGCGCTCGAGCAGGAGCTCGCGGCGCTGCACGGCAAGGAGGCGGCGCTGCTGTTCGGCAGCGGCTACGTGGCGAACCAGGCGGCGCTCTCGGCACTGCTCGCGGCGCTGCCGGGCTTCCACGTCTTCTCCGACGCCAAGAACCACAACAGCATGATCGCCGGCATGCGCGGCACCCCCGCGGCGCGGCACATCTGGCGGCACAACGACCTCGCCGACCTCGAGGCCAAGCTGCGCGCCGCGCCGGCGGAAGCGCCGAAGCTGATCGCCTTCGAGAGCGTCTATTCGATGGATGGCGACATCGCCCCGATCGGCGCCATCTGCGACCTCGCCGAGCGCTACGGCGCCATCACCTACTGCGACGAGGTGCACGCGGTCGGCCTCTACGGCGCGACGGGCGGCGGCATCACCGAACGCGACGGCGTGGCGCGGCGGGTGGACGTGATCGAGGGCACGCTCGCCAAGGCCTTCGGCGTGCTCGGCGGCTATGTCGCGGGCGATGCGGCGCTGGTGGACTACATCCGTTCGACGGCCGGCGGACTGATCTTCACCACCGCGCTGCCGCCGCACGTCGTCGCCGCCGCGCTCGAGAGCGTGCGGCTGCTGCGCGCCGACCCGGTGCCGCGCGCGCGCCTCGCCGAGCGCGCCGCGGCGCTGAAGGCGGCGCTGGACGCCGCCGGCCTGCCGCGGATGCCGAGCGAGAGCCACATCGTCCCGCTCTGGATCGGCGACGCGACGCTCTGCCGCGAGGTGGCGCGCCGCCTGCTCGCCGAGCACGCGATCTACGCCACGCCGATCAACTACCCGACCGTCCCGCGCGGCGAGGAGCGGCTGCGCCTCTGCGCCACGCCGCTGCATACGGATGCGATGATCGCGGAACTGGTCGCGGCGCTGCGCGCCGTGCTGCCGCACCGCACGCCGGGCGCGCGCGCCGCGTAGCGGCGGGCCGGCGCCGCGGCGCCGGCCGGCTCAGTTCACCGCGATGCCCTGGTTGGTGATGATCACGTTGGTCGTCGCGCAGACGTTCACGCCGTGGCGCTCGACGGCGCGGCCGTTCAGCCAGGTGGCGCGGACGTCGTAGTTCCCCCTGTTGGCCGCCCGGACCAGCATGGCGCTTCCCGGCGGGAGCATCCTGGTGCCGAGCTGGTCGGGCCCCAGTCCCCGCGGCTCGAATGGCTGAACTGGAGGTTGCGCACCGTCATCGTCGCGTTGTTGACGACCCGGAAGCGGGTGTCGCACACGGGCGCCGGCGCCACCACGACCGGCCGGGCGCTCGGCGGGGCGAGGGCGACAGGCTGGCGCTGCGGCTCGGCGCAGCCGGAGGCGGCGAGCGCCGCCGTGGCCAGGGCGAGAGCGGGGACGGCGCGGCGACGCGGCATGCGGTCAGGCCCCCGGCCAAATTGCGATGTCGTAATAACACCGGTGCCGCACGGGCCGCGCAATCGGCCGTCCGTGCCCTGCCGCCGTTCACTCCCGCCGCAGCACCCCGTCCACCAGCCGGTCCGCCCAGGCGCGCGAGACGTGGGCGCGGCGCAGCGCCTCCTCGTCGTAGTCCTCGCGCACCCAGTCGAGGAACGGCTTCGGCCCGCGCTCGCGCAGATGCGCCGCGTAGAGCGCGAAGAACGCATCCAGCACCCCGGTCCGGCTCTGCCGCACATGCCCGAAGCGCAGGGCAAGCTGCGCCATCGCCGCCTCCACCGGCCGGCCCTGCAGCAGCAGCCAGATCCCTGCCGCGAGGCCGGTGCGGTCGGCGCCGGACTTGCAGTGGATCAGCGCCGGCTCCGCCATCGTCCGGTAGATCTCGGCGAGCCTGAGGATGCGCTCGCGGTGCGGCGCGCCGCGGCTCTCGAAGGGCGCATCGTAGTGGGCGAGGCCGAGCGCTGCCGCTTCCCAGCGGCCGAGGCGGTCGGAGCCGCACCCCGCGCGCTCGCCGCGCAGGTTGATCACCGTGCGCAGGCCGAAGCGCCGCGCCGCCTGGCGGAGCTGCCAGGGCAGCGGATGGTTGGAGCGGTAGAGGCGCCCGCTCTCCACCACGCCCCAGTTGCGCCAGGGGATGCGCAGCAGCGCATGGTCCACGAACAGGCTGTTGAGCCAGGCGGCGGCGCGGCGCTGCGGCGAGGGAGGAGGCGAGGGCGGCGGGGCGGGCATCGGCAGGCGGCGGCATAGGGCAGATCGCGGGCGGCGGGAACGGCGGCGAGCAGGTCCCGCCTCCGCGCGACGGGCGCACGCCCCGCTGCGCGCGGCGCCTCCCGGGCGGTCCGCGGCGCGCCCGTCAGCCGTCCGCGGCGGCACCCCCCAGCACCCGCCCGGCCACCGCGTCGAGCTTCGCGAGCAGCGCCGAGTCGCGCTTCTCCGGCGCGGTGACGACAGCGTTGTCGAGGGCGCGGTCGCAGCCCTGCGGGCAGAGCCCGCGCGGCGCGCCGAGCCCCGGCACCACGGCCCTCACCAGGGCGCGCGCCTTCTCGGCGTTGGCGAACAGCACCTTCACCACCTGCTCCACCGTCACCGCGTCGTGCTCCGGATGCCAGCAGTCGAAGTCGGTCACCATCGCCACCGTCGCGTAGCAGAGCTCCGCCTCGCGGGCGAGCTTCGCCTCCGGCATGTTGGTCATGCCGATCACGTCGCAGCGCCAGGAGCGGTAGAGCTCGCTCTCTGCCTTGGTGCTGAACTGCGGCCCCTCCATCACGAGGTAGGTCCCGCCGCGCGCGACCGGCAGGCCGAGCCCGCGCGCCGCCTCCTCCAGCGCGTCGCCGAGCCGGGCGCAGACCGGGTGCGCCATCGAGACGTGCGCGACGCAGCCGCAGCCGAAGAAGCTCTTCTCGCGCGCGAAGGTGCGGTCGATGAACTGGTCCACGATGACGAAGTGCCCGGGCGGCAGGTCCTCGCGCAGCGAGCCGACGGCGGAGAGCGAGATCACCTCCGTGCAGCCGGCGCGCTTCAGCGCGTCGATGTTGGCGCGGTAGTTGAGCGCCGAGGGCGGCGCCGGATGCCCCCGCCCGTGGCGCGGCAGGAAGACGCAGCGCACGCCGGCGAGGCGGCCGAACAGCAGCGCGTCGGAGGGCTCGCCCCAGGGCGTTGCGACGCGGCGCCACTCCCGCTCCTCCAGTCCCGCGATGTCGTAGAGGCCGGAGCCGCCGATCAGGCCGATCACCGGTTCGACGCGGGGGCTGGTCTGCTGCGGCATGGGCGGCGGGCTCCGCTGGCGGGGGGCGTGGGGATGGCGAATCGCGCGACCCGGCCCGGTCCGGCGGCCTCGGTCCGGCTGCCGTCCGGGGGCGGGCAGGGGGGCGCGTCATAGGACGGAGGCCCGCCGGTGCGAAGCCCCGACCGTCCCGGCACGGCCGGCCTCGCCGCCGGGAAGGCGTTCCCGCCCGCTCCCGGCGCGGCGTTCCGGGGGGCGGGGACGGCGCAACACGCGAAACACGATCCGACACACGGGCGCATCACGCCGGGAGCATCATGGCAGGCGCCGCCCTGGCGCACGGGGCGAGAGACCGGAGGTGCCCCCCCGATGCAGACCCGGATCGCCGAGATCGCCGCCGGCCTCTACCGGCTCTCCACCTTCGTGCCGGAGGTCGCCGCGCCGGCCGGCTTCACCTTCAACCAGTTCCTCGTCCTCGGCGACGAGCCGCTGCTGTTCCACACCGGCTTCCGGCGCATGTTCCCGCTGGTGCGCGACGCCGTGGCCCGCATCCTTCCGCCGGAGCGGCTGCGCTGGATCGCCTTCGGCCACTACGAGGCCGACGAGTGCGGCGCGATGAACGAGTGGCTCGCGGTGGCGCCGCGGGCGGAGGTCGCGCACGGGCAGACCGCCTGCCTCGTCTCGCTCAACGACATGGCGGACCGCGCGCCGCGGATCCTCGCCGACGGCGAGGTGCTGGACATCGGCGGCCGGCGCCTGCGCTACCTCGACACGCCGCACATCCCGCACGGCTGGGAGGCCGGCGTGATGTTCGAGGAGACGACCGGCACCCTGCTCTGCGGCGACCTCTTCACCCAGGCCGGCGACGGGCCGGCGCTGACCGAGGGCGACGTGGTGGGACCCGCGATCGCCGCCGAGGACCTGTTCCGCTACTCCAGCCTGAACCCCGGCATGGGCGCCACGATCCGTCGCCTCGCCGCGCTCGCGCCCCGCACCCTCGCCCTCATGCACGGCCCGTCCTTCGCGGGCGACGGCGCGGCGGCACTGGGCGCCCTGGCCGCCGACTACGACCGGCGCGTGGGCGCGGCGATGGCCTGAAGGCCCCGCGCCCACGCGGGCCTGCGGTGCGGGGCCGGCAACGGCCCGCGCCGCGCCGCGTTGCGGCGCCATGGAGCTTTCCGACCTCGTTCCGAGCCTCGCCCATTCCCGGCTCCTGCCGCATCTGCGCGACTTGGCGATCGCCTACCTCCTCGCCTTCGCGATCGGCTGGAACCGCGAGCGCGAGGACCGCAGCGCCGGGCTGCGGACCTTCCCGCCGGTCGCCGTCGCCGCCTGCGGCTTCGTGCAGGCGACGGAGGAGCTCGCGCAGGGGGAGGCCGAGGCCATGGCGCGCATCGTCGAGGGCGTGATCACCGGCATCGGCTTCATCGGCGGCGGCGCGATCCTCAAGGGCGCCGCCGAGGTCCACGGCACGGCGACCGCGGCCGCGCTGTCGGCGACCGGGGCGATCGGGATCGCCGGCGGCCTCGCTGCCTACGGCGTGGCGCTGGCCATCTGCCTGTTCACGGCCCTGACACTGCCCGTGTTGAGCGGACTGAAGCCGAAGGAGCCGCGATAGGGCCTTGCGGCGGGATCGGCCGCTCGGCGGCGGAGGGGGGTTGCCGGGCCGCCCCCGGCGCCCTTGGTTGGGCGCGACGCCGCGCCCTCTGCCTGCGCGCCCGGCCCGTCCGAAGGAGTTCCTCCCATGCCATCCCGTCCCGCCTCGCGGCGCCGCGCCTGGCCGGCCCGCGGCCTCGCGCTCGGTGTCCTTCTCCTCGCCGCCGCCTGCGCCCCGCCGCGCGGCGCTCTCCTCGGCCCGCGCGGCACCGCCCTGCCGCCGCCCGGCCTCGATCCGGCCGCGGATGCCGCCGCCGCGGCAACGCCGCCTGCCGCCGGGTCGGGCGCGGCCGGTGCCGCCGGCGTGCCGGCGGAGCGGCGGAACGCGCCGGCGGCGCCACGCGGCCCGCGCCCGACCTCCTGATCCGGCCGGGCGCCGCTGCCGCGCCGGCGTCCCGGCCCGTCGGCGTTCCCTTCCTCCCGCCGACCGCGGCCCGACCGGGGGCGCGATCGGATCAGCCGGGATGCCTCGCTGCCGGTGCGCCTGCGGTCGGGCCGGGGCAGGGGCGTCCGGGCGCGCTTTCGCCCGTCGCGGCCCGTCTCGCCGGGCGGGCCGGCCTGCTCCGCCGTTTAGCGCGCCGTTTCGCGCAGGGCCGCGGCGCCGGCCGCCTCGTCGAGGCCGCGCTGCGCCCGGCGCGCGGCGTCGCGCCGCGCCGCCGCGGCCCGCTCCTGGGCGAGGCGCTCCACCGCTCGTTCGGCGAGCCGGGCCGCGGCCAGCTCGGCCAGCGTCGCGGCGAGCCGCTCCCGCTCGAGGCGCAGCGCCGCCGCCGCCCGGTCGCGCGCCGCCAGCCCGCGCGGCAGCCAGGCGGCGTAGAGCGCGCTGCCGCCCTCCGCCGCCGCGGCGATCGCCGCCTCCGAGCGCAGCGCCTCCGCCGCGGCGCCGTGGCGCGCCTCGGCCGCCGCCATGGCGCCGGTCCGCTCGGCCAGGCGGCGCCGCGCGAGCGCGGTCTCGAAGCGGCGCAGGCGGGCGAGCGCGGCCAGCGCCGCCGCTCCCCGGTCGGCCTCACGCGGCATCGGCCGGCGCCTCCCCCGCCAGCGCCTCGGCGAGCGCGGCGAAGCTCGCGGCGATCCCCGCGGGCCCGGCCTCGTCCTTGCGCTGATCGAGGAACGCCTCGATCCGGGGGGCGAGGCGGATCGCCTCGTCCACCGCCGGGTCGCTGCCGGGACGGTAGGCGCCGAGCCGGATCAGGTCGGCCATGTCGGCGTGCAGCGCGAGGATGCGCCGCGCGCGCTGCGCCAGCGCGTGCTCCTCCGGCGTCAGGCAGCCGGGGACGGTGCGCGAGAGCGAGCGCAGCACGTCCACCGCCGGCCAGCGCCCGCGCTCGCCGATGCGGCGGTCGAGCACGACATGGCCGTCGAGGATGCCGCGCACCGCGTCGGCGATCGGTTCGTCGTGGTCGTCGCCCTCGACGAGGACGGTGAACAGGCCGGTGATGGCGCCGGGGTTGCCTTCCGCGCGCGGCCCGGCGCGTTCGAGGAGGCGCGGCAGCTCGGCGAAGACGCCCGGCGGGTAGCCGCGGGTCGCCGGCGGCTCGCCGGCGGCGAGGCCGATCTCGCGCAGGGCCATGGCGAAGCGGGTGACGGAGTCCATCAGCAGCAGCACGTGCCTGCCCGCTTCGGCGAAGTGCTCGGCCACCGCCATCGCGGCGTAGGCCGCCTCGCGGCGCAGCAGCGGGGGGGCGTCGGAGGTGGCGCAGACCACGACCGAGCGCGCGAGGCCCTCCGGCCCGAGATCGTCCTCGAGGAACTCGCGCAGCTCGCGCCCGCGCTCGCCGACCAGGGCGAGCACGGCGACATCGCAGGCGGTGCGGCGGGCGAGCATGGCGAGCAGGGTGGACTTCCCCACCCCCGAGGCGGCGAACAGGCCGAGCCGCTGCCCGCGCCGGCAGGTGGCGAAGCAGTCGAGCGCCCGCACGCCGAGATCGAGCCGCGGCCCGAGCCGGGCGCGGCGCCCGGGCGGCGGCGGCACGCCGGCGCGCGGCGGCCGGCGCACCGGCCCCGGCAGCGGCGGCGGCCGGCCGTCGAGCGGCCGGCCGAGCGGGTCGAGCACGCGGCCGAGCCAGGCATCGGAAACGGCAAGCCCCTCGCTGCCGGCGGGAACGAGACGGGCGACGGTGCCGGGGCCGATCCCGTCGAGGGGGCCGAAGGCGAGGGCCTGCAGCGTCTCGCCGTCGCCGGCGAAGCCCACGACCTCGGCGAGCAGGGGCGGGGCGGTGCCGCCGGGATGGAGGGTCAGGCGTCGGCCGATGGCGGCGAAGCGGGCGATGCCGCCGATCGCCACGGCACCGCCGCGGATGGCGGCGATGCGGCCTGCGACCTCGAAGGCCGGGACCTCCGCGAGGCGCGCGGCGGCGGCGCGGGCGCGGCGGGCGAAGCCGGACGCGGCGCCTTCGGGGCGATCGTCTCGAAAAGCGCGCTGTGGCGCGGTCATGGGGCCGTTAACCAACTTTCAGGATTTTGTCGCGGTTATTAATACACGCAAACCCTGAATTTCCCCTTCACAAAGCACGCATAAGTTGTGAGACTGCTCGCGTGACGGGTGGAGATGCGGAAAATGCGTATCCTTTTGGTTGAAGACGATCTCGCCACCGCCCGCGGCATCACGCTGATGCTGAAGCAGGCGGGCATGATCGCCGACGGCGCCGCCACGGGTGAGGAGGCGCTCGAGCTCGCTCGCCATTACGATTACGACATCGTCATCCTCGACCTGATCCTGCCCGACATGGAGGGCTACGAGGTCGTCCGCCGCCTGCGCGCGGCGCGGGTGGAGACGCCGGTGCTGATCCTCTCCGGGCAGTCCAAGCCCCAGGCCAAGGTGAAGGGCTTCGGCATGGGCGCCGACGACTACATCACCAAGCCCTTCGACCCGGCCGAGCTGGTCGCGCGCATCCATGCCATCGTCCGCCGCGCCAAGGGCTTCTCGCAGCCCGCGCTCACGGTCGGGCCGCTCTGTCTCAATCTCGACTCGCGCGAGGTGACGGTCGCCGGGCGCCCCGTGCACCTGACCGGAAAGGAATACGCGATCCTCGAACTGCTCACCCTGCGCAAGGGCGTGGTGCTGACGAAGGAGGCCTTCCTCAACCACCTGTACGGCGGGATCGACGAGCCCGAGGCGAAGATCATCGACGTCTTCATCTGCAAGCTGCGCAAGAAGCTGGCCCAGGCCGGGGCGGACAACCTGATCGGCACGGTCTGGGGCCGGGGCTACGTCCTGCGCGACCCTGCGACCGCCGCCGCGGCGCGCCTCGCTGCGCGGAACGGCGCCTCCGGGGGAGTGCAGACCTCCGCAGCGGCGGAGGCGAAGGCTTCCGGGGCGTCCCTCGCGATGCAGGCGGCTTGAGGTGCTGGCGTCCGGCCGCCCCAGTCAGCCGGCGGCCGGCACGCCCGCCATCCGGCCGGCCGGCGCCGGCGCGCCCGGCGCCCATGTTCCCGGGCCCGCCGCCGCTGGCGGCACCGGCGCATAGGCGGTGCGCTCGCCAGGGATCGGCCGGAACCGGTCGGTCAGCCCCAGCACCGTCTCGGCCCCCCCCAGATAGAGCACGCCATCCGGCGCGAGCTGGCCCGCCAGCGCCTCCAGCACCGCCGTCTTGGTCGGCGCGTCGAAATAGATCAGCACGTTGCGGCAGAGGATCACGTCGAACCGGCCGAGCGGGCGCGGGTCGGAGAGCAGGTTGAACTCCTCGAACCGCACCACGGCGCGCAGCTCCGGCGCGATGCGCCAGCGCCCGTCGCCCTCCGGCCGGAAATGCCGCACGAGGAGCTGCACCGGCAGGCCGCGCTGCACCTCGAACTGGCTGTAGAGGCCCTCCCGCGCCCGCGCCAGGACCTCGCGCGCGATGTCGGTGCCGAGGATCTCGATGCGCGGTGGGGCTGCGCCGCGCCAGGTCGCCGGATCGGCGGCGAGCATCGCCACCGAATAGGCCTCCTGCCCGGTCGAGCAGGCCGCCGACCAGATCCGCAGCGGCTGCCCCGCCGGGCGCGCGGCGGCCAGGCGCGGCAGCATCTGCCGCAGGTGGTCGAACGGCCAGCCGTCGCGGAAGAACGAGGATTCGTGGGTGGTCAGCGCCTCCACCACCTCGCGCGCGAGCGCCTCCGTCGCGGCGGACGCGCCGCCGCGCAGCCGCGCGGCGAGTGCATCGAGCGAGGCGAGGCCCGTGCGCGCGAGCAGCGGGGCGAGCCGCGTCTCGAGCATGTAGGCCTTGTCCGGCGTCAGGACGATGCCGGAGCGTGCCTTCACCAGCGCGGCCAGGAAGCCGAGGCTCTCCGCTCGGGTCATGCGCCCCGGCTCCCCCGGCCGGGGAACGCGGCGACGATCCGCTCGGCCAGCAGCTCGGGGGGCGCCAGCGCCTGGGCCAGTCCGGCCCGCGCCACCGCCCCGGGCATGCCCCAGACCACCGAGGAGGCCTCGTCCTGCGCCACCACCCGGCCGCCCGCTGCGGCGACCGCGCGGCAACCGGCCAGCCCGTCCTGTCCCATGCCGGTCAGCACCACCGCCAGGACCCGCGCCCCCCCGCAGGCAGCGACCGCACTGCGCAGCAGCGGGTCCAGCGCGGGGCGGCAGAAATTCTCCGGCGGCCCGTCGGACAGCCGGGCGCGCAGCACGCCCTCCGCCCCGGCCTCGACCAGCAGATGACGGTCGCCCGGGGCGAGATAGAGCCGGCCCGGCTGCAGCGCCTCCCCTTCGCGCGCCTCCGCCGCGGGCGGGCCGCCGAGCCGGTCGAGGTGGTCGGCGAGCATCGTGGTGAAGCCGGCCGGCATGTGCTGGACCACCAGCAGCGGCACCGGCAGCCCCGCGGGCAGTCGGCGTACCAGCGTCGCCAGCGCCTGGGGGCCGCCCGTCGAGGCGCCGACCACCACGACGCGCGGCGCCACTGCGGGGACCATGCCGGGCGCCGCATCGCGGGACGGCGGGAACTGCGTCCGGGGAGGGCGGGTGCCCTCCGGCAGGGAACGGCCCCCGATCGGGACCGGGCCCCAGCGGCGCATGGCCGGCGCCCGGGACGCGGGCGCTCCGCCTGCGTCGAGCCGGACGGGATCGGGCGCGGCGGCCCCGCCCTCCGCCGCGCCCGCCCCGCATCCGGCCGGGCCGGGCGCCGGCCCGAGGGCCGCGCTTCGAGGTCCGGCCGGGACACCCTCTTGTGGCGGCGGCGCGAGGGGCGCCGTGCGTCGCCGCCGGATCCGCGCCCAACCCTTAACCTTCTCCAGCAACTCGGCGCGGAACACCGGGTCGCTCAGGCCGCCGCCGGCGGCGCTCGGCTTCGGCAGGTAGTCCGACGCGCCGGCGCGCAGCGCCGCCATCGCCGCCGCCGCGCCGCGCTGGGTCAGGGCGCTGGCGACGATCACCACCGGCCGCAGCTCCGCCGGCTGGCGCAGCAGCAGCGGCAGTGCCGTCATGCCGTCCATCACCGGCATCTCCAGGTCGAGCAGCACCACCTCCGGCCGCGCCTCGGGCAGGGCGGCGAGCGCCGCCCGCCCGTCGCCGACCCGCGCCACGACGCGGATCGCCGGATCGGCCTGCAGCACCCGCGCGAGGAAGCCGCGGACCGTGGCGCTGTCGTCGCACAGCATGACCCGCACCGGGGCCGCGAGATCCGCTGCGCCGGCCGTGGCGGCGGCGCTCATGCGCCCCCACCGGGCGGGGCGACCAGGCCGAGCCGGGCCAGCTTGCCACCGAGGATCTCGGCGTCGAAGGGCTTCATCACGTATTCCTGCGCGCCGGCCTCGAGCGCCTCCACGATGCGCGCCAGCGCGGATTCGGCCGTGCACAGCACGACGACCGGACGCCCGGGCCCGAACTCGGCACGCGCCTGGCGGAGAAAGGCCATGCCGTCCATCCCCGGCATGTTCCAGTCGAGCAGCACCGCGTCGGGCAGGCTCGCGCGGCAGGCGGCGAGCGCCTGCGCGCCGTCCTCCGCCTCACGCACCGCGAGGCCGAGTTCCTCGAGGATGCGCCGCGCGGCACGGCGCACCATCGCGCTGTCGTCCACCACGAGGCAGCTCCGTCGCGATGGCGCGCCTTCCACCGCCCCGCCCCCTTCCGCGCGCATGCCCATTCCCGCCCGCGCTCAGCGGATCGCCAGCACGCGTTCGACCTCGAGCACGATCAGGAGGCGCCCATCCTCGCGGTGCACGCCGCGCGAGATCTCGCGCCACAGCGGATCGAGCGTCGGCGGGTTGGGCGCGAAGCCCTCGCGCGGTAGGGGCATCACCTCGCCCACCGCGTCGGCGAGCAGGGCATAGAGTTCGCCCTGCTGCTCGACGACGACGTTCATCGCCGCCTCGCCGGGCTCGCGCGGCGGCAGGCCGAGGCGACGGCGCAGGTCGACCGCGGTGACGATCCGCCCGCGCAGGTTGAGGCTGCCCGCCACTTCGGGCGGGGCGAGAGGGATGCGCGTGATCGCCTGCGTCGCAAGCACGTCGCGCACCGCGAGCACCGGCACGGCGCAGGACTGGCCGGCGACGGTGAGGGTGAGGAAGATCTCCTCCCCGCCGCGCTCGGCGAGCACAAGGGCCGGCGGCGGCCCGGACGCGGCGGCACGCGGCGGCGCGGGTGTCGTCATGGTCTGCATGGGTCGACGCCTTTCGCGGGACGGATCGTCATGGCCTGCATCGGCAACTGGCGAGCGGCATGCGCCCCGCCGGAGCGGGGCGCCTGGCCTGGCGCCGGCCGGTCACGCCGCGTGCCCCTCCTCGCCCGGAGGGTCGGCCGCGGCGAGCGCGACCGGCGGCGCGAGGCATTCGCGCAGGGAGGCGAGCAGCGCCTCGCGGTCGTACTTGCCGACGTAGTCGGTGAAGCCCGCGGCGCGGCCGCGCGCCGCGTCGGCCGGATCGGCCCGGGCGGTGAGCGCGATCATCGGCAGCCGTGCCCACGGACCGCCGCCGCGCACCGCCTGCGCGAATGCGAAGCCGTCCATCTCCGGCATCTCGATGTCGGAGACGATCGCCTCGAACATCGCGCCCGCCTCGCGCAGCTTCAGCGCCTGCAGCGGCGATCCCACCGCCGTCACGGCGTAGCCCGCGGCGGCGAGGGCGGGAACGACGAGGTGCTGGAAGAAGGCGCTGTCCTCCACCAGCAGGAGGCGCGGGCCCACCGCGTGGCGCGCGCCGCCCTCCGCGCCGGCGGGCGGAGCGGCGAACCAGTCCTCCCCGGCCTGGCGCAGCCACCACGCGGTGTCGATCACGTCCGTCACCCTGCCCTGGAGGACCGCGCTGCCGAGATAGCCGGGGCGCTGCGCCGGGCCGCGCTCGATCCGCAGCGGCTCCTCCACCACGTCGAGGATCTCGTCCACCATCAGGCCCATGGCGCGGTCGCGATCGTTGAACACCAGCACCGCCTGGCGTCCGCCGCCGTGCGCCGTCTCCGCAGGCCAGCCGCCGGCAGAGAGCGGCACCAGCGGCATCAGCCGGCCGCGGTACTGCACCACCGGGACCCCACCCGAGAGCTCGATCCGCTCGCGCGGGATGTCCTCGAGCCGCGCCACCAGGCCGAGCGGCACCGCCTTCGGCGTCGCCTCGCCGCCGGCACGGAACAGCAGCATCGCGGTCTTCGCGTCCGAACGCAGCGCCGCCGTCGCGGCGAGGCCGGCGGCATCCTCCGCCGCGCCGGCCGAGCCGGACTCCTCGCCCGCGCCGTCGCCGGCGACGCCGGTGGCGCGCGCGATCCCGTTCGGGTCGAGGATCATGATCACGCTGCCGTCGCCGAGGATGGTGTTGCCGGAGAACATCGTCACGTGCCGCAGGATCGGCGCCACCGGCTTGACCACGATCTCCTCGGTGTCGAACACGCGGTCCACGATGATGCCGAAGACCCGCGCGCCGACCTGGGTGACGACGACGAATCGCTCCTCGGCCGCGGCGTCCGTCCCCCGAGGACGCTCCAGGCGCAACAGGTCGGCGAGCGAGACCAGCGGCAGCAGCCGGTCGCGCAGGCGCAGCACCGGCGCGTCCTTGATCCGCTCGACGCGCGGCGCCTGATGGTCCGTCCCGGCGCCGACGCGCACCAGCTCGACCACGCCGATCTGCGGGATGGCGAAGCGCTCGCCCGCGGCCTCGACGATCAGCGCCGAGACGATGGCGAGGGTGAGCGGGATCTTGATGGTGAAGGTGGTGCCCTGCCCCTCGCGCGAGCGCAGGTCGATCGTGCCGCCGATGCGCTCGACATTGGCCCGCACCACGTCCATCCCGACCCCGCGGCCGGAGACGGCGGTGACCCGGCTCGCGGTGGAGAAGCCGGGGCGGAAGATGAAGCGCAGGACCTCGCGCTCGCTCATCTGCGCGAGCTCGGCCTCGGTCGCGAGGCCCTGGGCGAGCGCCTTGGCGCGGATCCTCTCGACCGGCAGGCCGCGCCCGTCGTCGCCTATCTCGAGCACGATCTGCCCGCCCTCGTGGCAGGCGCTGAGCGTGATCCGCCCGGTCTCCGGCTTGCCGGCGGCGCGCCGTTCCTCCGGCGTCTCGATCCCGTGGTCGGCGCTGTTGCGCACCATGTGCGTCAGCGGGTCGCGGATCAGCTCGAGCACCTGGCGGTCGAGCTCGGTCTCGGCGCCGCGCATCTCGAGCGCGATCTTCTTGCCGAGCTCGAGGCCGAGGTCGCGCACCAGCCGCGGCAGCTTGGCCCAGGCGTTGCCGATCGGCTGCATGCGCGTCTTCATCACCCCTTCCTGCAGGTCGGAGGTGATGTGCGACAGGCGCTGCAACGGCACGGTCAGCGCCGAATCGCCCTGGGCGCGGGCGAGCTGGAGGAGCTGGTTGCGCGTCAGCACCAGCTCGCTCACCAGCATCATCAGGTCCTCGAGCACGTCCACCGAGACGCGGATGGTCTGCGGCGCACCGCCCGCCGCGGGGCCGGCCGCGGTGGGGCCGGCCGCGGCCGCTGCCGGGGACGGGGCCGGGCCGGAGGCGGCGGCCTCCGGGGCAGGGGCGGCGGCGCCCCCGGCCTCCGGCGCGGCGTCCTCGGCGGCCGGCGGCGCGGCCCGGGCCGCGGCGGGCGCCTCGCCCTCCGCCGCGGCGTCGAGGGCTGCGATCAGCGCGGCGTCATCGCCCGGCGGCTCGGCGCCGCTCGCCTCCAGCCCGGCGACGATCGCCCGGATGGCGTCGAGCGCCCGCAGGATCAGGCTGATCCCGTCCTGCGTCACCGCCAGCGTGCCGTCGCGGTAGCGGCCGAGCACGTTCTCCGCCGCGTGCGCCACCTTCTCGAGCCGCGCGAGGCCGAGGAAGCCGCAGGTGCCCTTGATCGTGTGCACGAGGCGGAAGATCTCGGACAGGGTCGGCCGGTCGTCCGGCGCGCGCTCCAGGCGGAGCAGCGCGGCGTCGAGCGCGATCAGCCCCTCGTGCGTCTCGGTCAGGAAGTCGGCGAGCAGATCGTCCATCGCGCCCCCGCGGCATCGCGTCGGTCGGTCACCGCACCAGGATGCGGGCGGGGGAAGAAGATTCGGTAAAGCCGGCGCGGCGGCCGGCCGGTGCCGCGCGCGGCGTCAGGGCCCGGCCGGTGGCGCCGGCCCGATCAGCAGCGGCGCCGGCCCGGCCGCGCGCGGACCGCCGAGGCCGAGCGCGACCGGCACCTTGAGGTCGGCGGCCAGCGCCGCCAGCACCGGCGCCCGCACCCCGCGCAGCCCGACCGCGAGCGCAGGATCGAGCCCCCCGGCGGCGAGCGCCGCCGCGAGGCCCGGCGGCCAAGCCGCACCTTCGCCCTCCGGCCGCACCATCAGCACCTCCGCCGGATCGCCGCCGAGCAGGATCGTGCCGCCGCGCGGCAGGGCGTCGCCCGCGAGCAGCAGGGCGTTCAGCAGGACCTGCGCCAGCGGCGCGGGAAACACCGCCGCCTGCGGCGCGAGGCCGTCGGCCAGCACGATGCGTGCCCGCCCCCCCGCCACCTGCCCGTCGAGCAGGGCCAGCAATTCGGCCAGCGAGGTGTCGCCAAGCCCGCCGCCCCAGGCGGCGCGGAACAGGGTGAGGCGCAGGCGCAACGCCGCCGCCCCCTCCTGCGCCACCGCGAGCGCCTCTTCCGACCCGGCGCCGAGCAGGGACAGGGCGCCCTCCACCGTCCCGGCGGGTCCGCCGAGATCATGGCAGATGCGGGCGGCGACGAGCTGGGCGAGGCGGAAGCGCTGCGGCATCGTGCGGTGGTCCTGCGGCGGCGGGCGCAACGGGCTATGGTTCGTCGAAATGCTGACCGTTCCGTTTCTCACCTCGCTCCCTCCCCCGGAGGCCCCGTGCCCGCCCTGATCGAACCCGGCATGCGCGTCCGCCATTCCGATCGCCCCGATTGGGGAGTCGGGCAGGTGCAGTCGGTGATCGGCGACCGGATCACCGTCAATTTCGAACATGCCGGAAAGGTCTTGATCAACGCAACGCGGATCAGTCTGCAGATTCTGGACGATTCGGACGCGTGAACGAGACGCTGCTCGCAATTCGCGACGTCCTGCTCGGCTGGGACGCGGCGGCAGCCCTGCTCGCCACCGCCATCGCCGGGCTGATGCGGGGCTACGCCGGATTCGGCACCGCGATCCTCCTGTCACCAATATACAGCACCTTGTGGGGCCCGCGCGCCGGCGTGCCCGTCATGCTGCTCATGGAACTGCTGGTTTCGGTCCAGCTCCTCCCGCGCGCCCTCGGCGACGCCGACCGCCGGGTAGTGCTGCCGCTGGGCGCCGCCGCGGCCGTGGCGACGCCCGTCGGCGCCTGGGCGCTGCTGAGCGCCGACGGCGAGCTGCTGCGCCGCGTCATCGGTGCCCTGGTACTGGCGTTCGGCCTGCTGCTGCTCTCCGGCTGGCGCTATCGCGGGACCCGGCCGCTCGGCCTCAACCTCGCCGTCGGCGCGGCCGCCGGACTGCTCAAGGGGGCGACCGGGATGAGCGGGCCGCCGGTGATCCTCTACCTGCTGGCCGGGACGGAGGAGGCGCGGCGGCACCGCGCCAACCTTATCCTGTTCTTCGCCCTGATCGCCGTGATCTCGGTGGTGGCGCCAGCGCTCGGCGGCCTGCTGGACCGGGCGGTGCTGCTGCGCGCGGCGGTGCTGCTGCCGGTGCTGCTGCTTTCGGTGCAGATCGGGGCGCGGCTGTTCCCCGTGGTGCCGGTGCGCTGGTACCGCCGGTTCGCGCTGCTGGTGCTGGTCGGGGCGGGCGGGGTCGCGCTCCTCGCCTGACGGGATGCGGCGGCCGGCGGCGGGGCCGCCGCCCCCCGGCGGCAGCGGAGCGGAAATGCCGCAGGGAGGGCTTGCGGGCCGGACCCGGAGGGCCCCAAATCCCGGACGCCATGTCCGCCGACATCCGCCTGCCGCCGGCCGCCTCCGGGGACGCGCCCGGCGCCGTCGCCCCCCTCGTGGATCCGTTCGGACGGCGGATCACCTACCTCCGCGTCTCGGTGACGGACCGCTGCGACCTCCGCTGCGTGTACTGCATGGCGGAGGACATGACCTTCCTGCCCAAGGCGGAGGTGCTGACGCTCGAGGAGCTCGACCGCCTCTGCGGCGCCTTCATCCGCCTCGGCGTCGAGAAGATCCGCCTCACCGGCGGCGAGCCGCTGGTGCGCAAGAACGTCATCGGCCTGTTCCGTGCGCTCGGCGCCCGCCTCGGCGCAGGCGGCCTGCGCGAGCTGACCGTCACCACCAACGGCACGCAGCTCGCGCGCCTCGCCGCGGATCTCTTCGCCGCCGGCGTGCGGCGGGTCAACGTCTCGCTCGACACGCTCGACCCGGCCCGGTTCACCGCCATCACCCGCTGGGGACGGATCGAGCAGACGCTTGAGGGGATCTTCGCCGCCCGGGCCGCCGGCCTCGCCGTCAAGATCAACGCGGTCGCGCTCAAGGGCGTCAACGAGGACGAGTTCGACCGCCTGATCGCCTGGTGCGGCGAGCACGGCTTCGATCTCTGCCTGATCGAGACCATGCCGATGGGCGAGATCAGCGGCGACCGCACCGAGCAGTACCTGCCGCTCTCGCTCGTGCGGGCGCGGCTCAAGGCGCGCTGGACGCTCGAGGAGACCGACTACCGCACCGGCGGGCCCGCCCGCTACTACCTGGTGCGCGAGACCGGGCGGCGGATCGGCTTCATCACCCCGCTGACCCACAATTTCTGCGAGAGCTGCAACCGCGTGCGCCTGACCTGCACCGGCACCCTCTACATGTGCCTCGGCCAGGAGGACGCGGCCGACCTGCGCCGCCCGCTGCGCGATCCGGACCTCGACGAGGCCGGGCTCGAGGCCGCGATCCGCGCGGCGATCGCGCGCAAGCCCAAGGGGCACGACTTCGTCATCGACCGCCGGCACCGCCGCCCCGCGCTCGCGCGCCACATGAGCGTGACCGGGGGCTGAATGATCCCCGCGCTGCAGGACCTCGCCGCCCGGCTGACCATTCCCGGGCTGCCCGACTGGGTCGGGCTGGCGCTGCTGCTGCTGCTCGGCCTGCTGGCGCTGGCCTATGTGCTGATGCCGTTCAGCGTGTTCGGCGTGAAGGGCCGGCTCGATGGCATCGAGGCGCAGCTTGACGAGATCCAGGCCGAGATCCGCGCGCTCGCGCTGCGCCTGGCGGAGCCGCCGGGGCGGGGCGCGGGACGCCCCGGAGCGGCGGGCGCGGCGGTCGAGGACGATTGGATCGATCCGCCGCCGCAGCCTGCGTCGCGCCGCGACGATTATGTGCCGCCGCGGGCGCGGCCGCCGATTCCGCCGCCGCCGCACTGGCCCGACGCGCCGCCGCCCCCGCGCGGCGGCCCGGGCGGGGCACGGAGCGAGCCGCGGCTGGACTGGCCGGGCGGGGAGCGATAGGCGGGCGCGCTTCCTCGGGCCCCCTTCGGACGCGGGCCGGAGAGCCGCCCTTCCCGCGCGGCGGCGATCCTGTCGGGGCTGATGTTGTCGGCCGCGCCGGGCCGGCGCGGCGGCAGAGCCGGCGGGGGCCTTGCCTCCCTTGCGAGGACGTTCGCGGCGCGGTCGCCTGCACGGCCGACATCGGATGATGGCGATGTTCGGCCAGGTGCGCGCGGAGCGAGGCGGCGTTCCGGGAGCGGCCGGGCCGGACGGGCTTCGCGCCGCGCCTGCCGGCAGCCCCCGGTCTCGATCGTCGAGGCCGGGGCGGTGCGCCGCGGGCGAGGCGGCGGTCCTCCCTCACGGCCACTTCGCCTCGGGCGGCAGGCTCATCAGGATCGCCTCGGCGTTGCCGCCGGTCTTCAGCCCGAACAGCGTGCCGCGGTCGTAGAGCAGGTTGAATTCGACATAGCGGCCGCGGCGGACGAGCTGGTGCTCGCGCTCCTCTGCCGTCCAGGGCTCGCCCATGCGGCGGCGGACGATCGCCGGGTAGGCGGCGAGGAAGGCCTCGCCGACGTCGCGCACGAAAGCGAAGTCGGCCTCGAGGCCGTGCCCCGGGGTGCGGTCGCCGAGCCAGTCGAAGAAGATCCCGCCCGCGCCGCGCGGCTCGTTGCGGTGGGGGAGGAAGAAGTACTCGTCGCACCAGGCCTTGAAGCGCGGGTAGTAGGTCGGGTCGTGGCGATCGCAGGCGGCCTTGAGGGCGGCGTGGAACGCGGCCGCGTCGGCCCGGCTTTCCGGCGAATCGAGGCGCATCGGGGTGAGGTCGCCGCCGCCGCCGAACCAAGCCCGGGTGGTGACGAGGAAGCGAGTGTTCATGTGCGCCGCGGGCACGCGCGGGCTGCGCAGGTGCGCGACCAGCGAGACGCCGGTGGCGAAGAAGCGCGGGTCCTCCTCGGCGCCCGGGATCTGGCGGCGGAATTCCGGGGTGAACACGCCGTGCACGGTCGAGACGTTGACGCCGACCTTCTCGAACACGCGGCCGCCGCGCATCACGCTCATCACGCCGCCGCCGCCGCCGGGACGGTCCCAGGCGGTGCGGACGAAGCGGCCGGGCGGGAGCGCGGCGAAGGGGCCGGCGTCGCACTCCTCCTCGATCGCTTCGAAGGCGGCGCAGAGCCGGTCGCGCAGCGATTCGAACCAGGCCCGGGCGGGCGCCGCCAGCGGGTGGTCGGCAGGAGCGGGCGGCTGCGTGGGCGTGGCGGTCATGGCGTCCGTGCATCTCCTCGGGCGGGCGAGGGGGGCGGCGGGCGGATTGCCACCCCCCGGAGGTGCCCTTATAAGCGCGCGCGGCGCGGGCGCGGCAGCGCAGGCGGGCCGTTCCGGCGCGGCCGGGGCTGCGATTCGCGCGGCGCGGTCGTTGTCCGGACGGATACGGTTGGACATGCGGCGGGTCCCGTTGGCGGGACCGGGCCGTCGGTTGGGGACGAAACGGCATGGCGGAGACGCTGGCGACCCATCCCGGGACGCCTCTTGGGCCGGAGGCGCACGGCGCCGCGGCGGAGCATGGCGAGAAGCGGCGCGACTTCCTGACGCTGGTCACCGGGGCCTTCGCCGTCGTCGGCGCCGGCGCGATCGCCTGGCCCTTCATTCATTCGCTCAATCCCTCGCGCGACGTGCTCGCGCTCTCGACCACCGAGGTGGACCTCGCGCCGATCCAGGTCGGGCAGGCAGTGACGGTGGTCTGGCGCGGCAAGCCGGTGTTCGTGCGCCACCGCACGCCGCAAGAGATCGCGGCGGCGCGGGAGGTCAACCTGGCGGAGCTGCGCGATCCGCAGCCGGACGAGCGGCGGGTGATCAAGCCCGAGTGGCTGGTGATGGTCGGCGTCTGCACGCATCTCGGCTGCGTGCCGCTCGGCCAGAAGCCGACCGACCCGAAGGGCGAGTATGGCGGCTGGTTCTGCCCTTGCCACGGCAGCCACTACGACACCTCGGGCCGCATCCGGAAGGGGCCGGCGCCGGCGAACCTGGCCGTGCCGCCCTACGCCTTCATCTCCGACACCCAGATCCGCATCGGCTGAGGAGAGCCGCGATCCATGGCCAGCGGCCTGCACCAGAGCGACTTCAGGAATCCGGTGGTGCGCTGGATAGACGCGCGCCTGCCGGTCTTCACCCTGCTGCAGAAGGAGTACGGGACGTTCCCGACGCCCCGGAACTTCAACTACCTGTGGAACTTCGGCGCCCTCGCCATGGTCAACCTGCTGATCATGATCGCGACGGGCGTCTTCCTGGCGATGCACTACACACCGCACGTCAACCACGCCTTCGATTCCGTCGAGCGCATCATGCGCGACGTGAACTACGGCTGGCTGCTGCGCTACGTGCACGCCAACGGCGCCTCGATGTTCTTCATCGTGGTCTATGTCCACATCTGGCGCGGGCTCTACTACGGCTCCTACAAGGCGCCGCGCGAGCTCCTGTGGATGCTGGGCGTGGTGATCTTCCTGCTGATGATGGCGACCGCCTTCATGGGCTACGTGCTGCCCTGGGGGCAGATGAGCTTCTGGGGCGCCACCGTCATCACCAACCTGTTCAGCGCCATCCCGCTGGTCGGCGATTCGATCGTGACCTGGCTGTGGGGCGGGTTCAGCGTGGACAACCCAACCCTCAACCGCTTCTTCAGCCTGCACTACCTGCTGCCCTTCGTGATCGTCGGCGTGGTGTTCCTGCACGTCGCGGCGCTGCACGTCACCGGCTCCAACAACCCGCTCGGCATTGATCCGAAGGGGCCGCAGGACACCGTGCCGTTCCACCCCTACTACACGGCGAAGGACAGCGTCGGGCTGGTGGCCTACCTCGCGGTGTTCGCCATCCTGGTGTTCTTCTTCCCGAACATGCTCGGGCACCCGGACAACTACACCCCGGCCAACCCGCTGGTGACGCCGCCGCACATCGTCCCCGAGTGGTACTTCCTGCCCTACTACGCGATCCTGCGCGCGGTGCCGAACAAGCTCGGCGGCGTGGTGCTGATGTTCGGCTCGATCCTGATCCTGTTCGTCCTGCCCTGGCTCGACACCAGCCCGGTGCGCTCGATGCGGTTCCGCCCGCTGGCGCGCATCGCGCTGTTCCTCTGGACCGTCGCCTTCTTCGTGCTGCTCTACTGCGGCGCCAAGCCGCCGGAGGGCATCTACGTGTGGCTCGCGCGCTTCGCGACCGCCTACTATTTCGCCTACTTCCTGGTGATCCTGCCGCTCCTCGGGCGGTTCGAGCGGACCCTGCCGCTGCCCGAGAGCATCAGCCGCCCCGTGCTGCGTGGCGGCGGCCCGCTGCCCGCCGTGGCCGCGGCGAAGCCGATGGAGAAGGCCTGAGACGATGCGCCGTCCGTTGCTCACGCTTGCCGCCGCGCTCGGCGCCGCGCTGCTCGCCGCCGCTCCCGCCCCGCTCCGCGCGGCGGAGGAGGCGATCGCGCTCCCGAACACGCGCTTCTCCTTCGAGGGCCTGTTCGGCACCTTCGACCGCGCCTCCGCCCAGCGCGGCCTGCAGGTGTACATGGAGGTGTGCGCCAACTGCCACTCGCTGCGCCAGCTCTACTACCGCAACCTGACCGCTCTCGGCCTGTCCGATGCCGAGGTGCGCGCGATCGCCGCGACGGTGCAGGTGCAGGACGGGCCGAACGACGAGGGCCAGATGTTCGAGCGGCCGGGCCGTCCCTCGGACCGCTTCCGCAGCCCCTTCCCCAACGAGAAGGCGGCGCGCGCGGCGAACAACGGGGCGCTGCCGCCCGACCTCTCGGTGATCGTCAAGGCCCGGGAGGGAGGCGCCGACTACATCTACGCCCTGCTCACCGGCTACTCTGACCCGCCCCCGGGCGTCGAGGTGATGCAGGGGATGCACTACAACCGCTACTTCCCCGGCCACCAGATCGCCATGGCCCCGCCGCTCAACGCCGGCCAGGTGAGCTTCCACGACGGCACCCAGGCCACCGTCGAGCAGATGGCGCGCGACGTGACCACCTTCCTCGCCTGGGCGGCGGAGCCGGAGCTCGAGGAGCGGCGCGCCCTCGGCGTGAAGATCGTGTTGTTCCTCACCGTCCTCGGCGGCCTGGTCTACGCGGTGAAGCGCAAGATCTGGGCGGACGTGCACTAGGACCGACCGCGGCCGGCCTGTCCTGCGCCCAGATCGGCGCGCCGGACGACTTGCGCGGACCGGTTGCGCCGCGCGACGGGAACGGACAGGGGGAAAGGGCCGTCCGGTCGCGGACGGCCCTTTCGCGCCGCGAGGGCTGGCCGAGAGCGCACAGGCCGGCCTAGGCTCGGCGCGACGGAGGATCCGCCCGCCATGCTGCCCTGCCAGCGCGCCGAGTTCGACCTCCCGCACGAGGTTGCCTATCTCAACGCCGCCTCCTGGTCGCCGCTGCCGCGTGCCGTTCTCGCCGCCGGCCACGCCGGGGTCGAGCGCAAGGCCCGGTCCTGGACCTGGGGAGCCGAGCACCAGGCGCGGCAGTTCGCGCGCGCCCGCGCCGCTGCCGCCGCGCTGATCGGCGCCGAGGCCGAGGACATCGCCCTCATCCCCTCGGTCGGCTACGGCGTGGCGACGGCGGGGAGGATCCTCCCCATCCCGCGCGGGGCGCGGGTGCTGGTGCTGGAGGACGACCATTCCTCGCCGACACTCGAATGGATCACGCGCGCCACGGCCGGAGGCTTCGCGGTGGAGGCGGTGCGGCGGCCGGAGGACGGCGACTGGACCGCGGCCGTGCTCGCGCCATCGCCCGCCCCGGCGCCGCGCCGCTGGCGCTCGCCTCGATCTCGAGCGTGCACTGGGCGGATGGCGGCGTGGTGGACCTCGAGCGCGTGGCCCCCGCGGTGCGCGCGGCGGGCGCGGCGCTGCTGGTGGACGTGACGCACGCGGTCGGCGTGATGGCGGTGGACGTCCGCCGGACCGATCCGGATTTCCTGGTCTTCCCGACCTACAAGTGGGTGCTCGGCCCCTACGGGCGCGCCTTCCTCTACGTCGCCAGGCGCTGGCAGGAGCGGGGCGTGCCGCTCGAGCAGACCAGCCACTCCCGCCGCGCCGTCGCCGCCGAGCGCGCGCCCTACCTCGCCGATCTCCGCTTCGCCGAAGGCGCGCGGCGCTTCGACATGGGCGAGCGCGACCACCTCATCACGCTCGAGATGGCCGCGGTCGGCATGGAGATGATGGCGCAGTGGGGCCAGGCCGCGATCGAGCAGCGGCTCGCCATGCTCACCGCGATGCTTGCCGAGGGGCTGCGCGGAACGGGCGTGCGGCTGCCGGCGGCGGGGCTGCGCGCCCCGCACGTGCTGAGCCTGGAATTCCCTGGCGGCATGAAGGAGGGGCTGGTCGAGGCGCTGGCGGCGGAGGGGGTGCACGTCGCGCCCCGCCTCGGGCGGATGCGCATCAGTCCGCACGTCTACAACGACGAGGCGGATGTCGAGGCCTTCCTGCGGGCCTTCCGCCACCTTATACCCGGCGCGCAAAGTTCTGACTTTTGGGGTTGAGCCGACGCGGGCGTTCGTGATTCATCGGCGTGGAGCGGACCATGCGGGCGCTGATGATCCGGGAGGATGTGCCGCCGGGTGAACTTCGGCG
>NZ_JAHZUY010000042.1 GCF_019458025.1 Caldovatus aquaticus
CGCGAAGGCTGCCGCTGGCGTGCCCTGCCGCCGGAATAGGGGCCATACGCCACCGTCTTCAACCGTTGGAACCGCTGGAGCCAACGCGGGCTCTGGCAGCGCATCCTCGCCGCCCTCGTCGCCTGCGCCGACCCGCCGCGGGGCGCGCCGATCGGCAGTGCCGCCGTGAAGGCGCACCGCTCGGCGGCCGGCGCGAAAGGGGGGAAGGCGATGCCTGCCACCAGGCGATCGGCCGCTCGCGCGGTGGGCGCCCCGCCAGGGGCCACGCGCTCTGCGACGAGCAAGGCCGCCCGCACGCGATCCTGCCGACCGGCGGCAACGGCGCCGCCGTCACCGCCGCCGCCACGCCGGTCTCGGCTGTCGCCCCGCCCCGCGAACTCGTCGCCGACAAGGGCTGCGACGCCAACCGCCGGCGCCGCCGCGGCCATCCCCGGCACCTCGTCGCGCAAGGTTGCCTTCCCGCGCGACGCCGAACGCTACAGGCCCCGCAACGCCATCGCGCGAACCTTCTGCCGCATCGAGGATTCCCGCGGCATCGCCACCCGATACGACAGGACCGCCCGCAACTTCCTCGCCCCCGCCTGCCTCGCCGCCGCCATCACCTACCGGGCGCGATTGAGTCCAGAGCCTGGGGCCGGTCGCGGACGGCGGCGACAATCTCCTTTTCCGCGGGCAGGACGCGCCGGCCGCCGGCCTCGCGCAGGTGGAGGCCAAGGCCGCTCCTCGCTGCCGTCCCGCCCCGACCTCGTGCGCACTGTCGGCGAACGAGGCCCGATCGCCCGCCGCGGCCCATCGTCCGGCCGGCCGGGCGGATCACCGCCGCGATTGCGGTCTGATCGGCTCCGGCCCCGCGCCGTCGCCGGCCTCGAGAAACTCCCCCACCAGCCCGATCTGCCGCGCCTCCATCAGCGCCGGCGCGTGGCCGGCCTCCGCGATCTCCTCCAGCCGCACGCCCGGCCGCGCCGCCATCCGCGCCGCCGTCTCCGGCAGGAGCAGGTCGCTCCGCGCGCCCCGCAGCACCAGGACCGGCACGGCGATCCGCTCCCACAGGGCCCAGAGGTCGAGGTCCGCGGGTTCCGCCGCCCGCAGCGGCGCGGCGATGGCGGGGTCGTAGTGCAGCCGCACCCCGCCGCCCTCCGCCGGACGGGCCGAGGTCTCGGCCAGGTGCCGCCACTCCGCGTCGCCGAGCGGCCCGAAGGGGGCGTGCACGGCGCGCAGATGCGCCTCCAGCGCGGCGAGATCCGGAAACGCGACCTCCGCACCGACATAGTCGCGGATGCGCGCGAGCGCGGCCTTCGGCACGAACGGCCCGATGTCGTTCAGCACCAGGCGCCGGACCGGATGGCCGGGCATGGCCGCCACCACGAGGCCGCACAGCCCTCCGAGCGAGGTGCCGACCCAGTCCACCGGCCCCTCGAGCCGCGCCAGCAGATGCGCGAGCGCGCCGACATAGGTCGGCAGCGCGTAGAGGCTCGGCTCGGGCAGCCAGTCGCTCGCCCCGCGCCCGGGCAGGTTGGGGCAGAGCACGCGCCGCCCCGCCTGCGCCAGCGCCCGCGCCAGGGCGTCGAAGTCGCGCCCGCTGCGCGTCAGGCCGTGCACGCAGAGCACGGGCGCGCCGTCGGGCGGCCCCCATTCGGTCCAGGCGAGGGTGTGGAAGCCCGACGGCGCGAGCTAGCGCAGCGCCTGGCGGCGCATCCCGGCGGGCGCCCGCGCCTCGCTCACAGCACCTTCTTCTCCCGCAGCGCCGCGATCTCGGCCTCGCTCAGGCCGAGCATGCCGCGCAGCACCGCCTCCGTGTGCTCGCCGAGCAGCGGCGGCGCGATCCGGTAGTCGGGCGGCGTCGCCGAGAGCCGCACCGGGTTGGCGATCACCCGCACCGTCTCGCCGCTCGCGTGCGGCATCTCGACGACGCAGCCGCGCGCCTGCACGTGCGGGTCGGCGAACACGTCCTTCAGCGTGTTGATCGGGCCGCAGCCGATCTTCAGCGCCTCCAGCGCCTCCACCCACTCCCTCGTGGTCTTCGTCCGCATCACCGGCGTCAGCGTGTCGGTGACGAGCTGGCGGTTCTCGACGCGCTTCGGGTTGGTGGCGAAGCGCGGATCGGCCAGCAGGTGCTCGAGCCCGAAGGCCTTGCAGAAGCGCTCGAAGGTCGGATCGTTGCCGATCGCGAGGATGATGTAGCCGTCCTTGGTCGGGAATTCCTGGTAGGGCGCGATGTTCGGGTGCTGGTTGCCGAGCCGCGGCGGGTTCTCGCCGGTGGCGAGGTAGTTCATCCCCTGGTTCGCCAGCCAGGCGACATGCGTGTCCAGCATGCCGATGTCGATGTGCTGCCCCTGCCCCGTCTCGCGCCGGTGGTTGAGCGCGGCGAGGATGCCGATGCAGCCGTAGAGCCCCGCGAACAGGTCGGCGACCGGGATGCCGACCTTCTGCGGCGGGCCGTCCGGCTCCCCGGTCAGCGACATCACGCCGCCCATCGCCTGGATCAGCGCGTCGTAGCCCGGGCGCGGCGCGTACGGCCCGGTCTGCCCGAAGCCGGTGATCGAGCAGTAGATCAGGCGCGGATAGCGGTCCCGCAGCTGCTCCCACCCCAGCCCGTACTTCGCCAGCGCGCCGACCTTGAAGTTCTCGACCAGGATGTCGCAGCTCTCGAGCAGCCGGTGGACGATCGCCTGCCCCTCGGGCCGCGCGATGTCGAGCGTGACTGAGAGCTTGTTGCGGTTGGCGCCGAGGAAGTAGGCGCTCTCCTTCGTGTTCGGCCAGAACGGGGGGGCGAAGCCGCGGGTGTCGTCGCCGCTCTCGGGGCGCTCGATCTTGATCACCTCGGCGCCGAGGTCGCCCAGGATCTGGGTGCAGGTCGGGCCCGCCAGCACGCGCGTCAGGTCCAGCACGCGCAGGCCCTTCAGCGGGCCGCTCGGCGCCTTGCTCATCTCGTCTCTCGCTCCCACCACGTCATCCGGCGATGCCGACCGGGGCCGGCCGCCGTCCTATAGGACCGCGCGGGGACGGGCGGAACCCGCCCCCGATCCCCGCTTGCCGCGGCCGGCGCCCCGGCGCATGGTCCGCCGCTGTTCCGGACCGACCTCCGGCCGCGGGCGGGCGCCGCCCCGGCGGAGCCGCTCCGCCCCGATCCGGGAGGACACCCATGCTCGATCGCCCGCACCCCACGCCCGAGGCCCCGACCACCGACCCCTTCGCCCTCGCCAGGGCCCTCTCCGGCCTGCATTTCATCGGCGGCCGCTACGTGCCCGCCCGCTCCGGCCGGACCTTCCCGGTGGTGAACCCCGCCACCGGCGAGGAGGTCGCGCGCGCCGCCGAGGGCGACGCCGCCGACGTGGACGCCGCGGTCGAGAACGCCGCCGCGGCGCAGAAGGAATGGGCGATGGTTGCCGCCCGCAGGCGCGGCGCCCTCGTCCACCAGTGCGCCCAGGTGCTCAAGGCTCATGTCGAGGAGCTCGCGCGCCTGATCGCGCTCGAGACCGGCAAGGCGCTGCGCACCGAATCGCGCGTCGAGGCCAACGTTGTCGCCGACATCTTCGAATTCTACGGCGGCCTCGGCTCCGAGCTGAAGGGCGAGAGCGTCCCCTTCGCCCCCAACGTCCTCTCCGTGACGGTGCGCGAGCCGCTCGGCGTGGTCGGCGCGATCATCCCCTGGAACGTGCCGATGCTGCTGATGGCGCTGAAGGTCGCGCCCGCCCTCGTCGCCGGCAACAGCGTGGTCGTGAAGTCGGCGGAGGAAGCGCCGCTCGCGGTGCTGCGCATCTGCGAGCTGCTGAACCGCGTCCTGCCGCCCGGCGTGTTCAACATGGTGTCCGGCTTCGGCCCGGAGTGCGGCGCGCCGCTCGTCGCCCATCCGAAGGTGAGGAAGGTCACCTTCACCGGCTCGGTCGAGACCGGGAAGATCGTCTACAAGACCGCGGCGGAGAAGCTGATCCCGGTGACGCTCGAGCTCGGCGGCAAGTCGCCGATGATCGTCTTCTCCGACTGCGACTTCGAGAAGACGGTCCAGGGTGCCCTCACCTCCATGCGCTTCACCCGCCAGGGCCAGTCCTGCACCGCCGCCTCGCGCATCTACGTCGAGCGCCCGATCTTCGACCGCTTCGTCGCCGCCATGAAGGAGGCGGTGGACCGGATGGTGATGGGCGACCCGCTCGACGAGCGGACCGACATCGGCACCATCATCTCGCCGGCGCAGTTCGAGAAGGTGCGGAGCTACATCGAGGAGGGCCGGCGCACGCCGGGCGCGCAGGCGCTGGTCTGCAGCCGCCTGCCGGAGGATCCGGCGCTGAAGAAGGGCCTGTTCCTGCAGCCCGTCATCTTCACCGGCCTGCCGAAGGACAGCCGCCTGGTGCGCGAGGAGATCTTCGGCCCCGTCACCGCGATCTTCCCCTTCGACGACGCGGAGCAGGTGCTCGCCGAGGCCAACGATTCCGACTACGGCCTCGCCGCCTCGGTCTGGACCAACAACCTCAAGGTCGGCCTCCGCCTCGCGCACCGGCTGGAGGCCGGGCTGGTGCAGATCAACCAGAACCTGGTGGTGCAGGCGAACCTGTCCTACGGCGGGGTGAAGCAGTCCGGCCTCGGCAAGGAGGCCTCGCTCGAGGCGATGCTCGAGCACTTCACGCACAAGAAGACGATCATGGTGAACATGGACTGACCGGCCCGCGCGGGCGGCCCGATCCGCCCGCGCCGGCGTGGGCCGCGCCTCGCCCGCCCTCACTCCGGCTCGATGCCGGCGGCGCGCACCATCCGCCCCCAGTGCGCGATCTCGTCGCGGATGAAGGCGCCGAACTCCTCCGGCGTCGAGGTCCGGGCCTCGAAGCCGATGCCGGCGAGGCGCCGCACCGTCTCCGGCCGCTCCCACACGCGGCGGAAGACGGCATTGACGCTCGCCACGACCTCCGGCGGCAGGCGCGCCGGCCCCACCAGCCCGGCCCAGGCCACCACGTCGAAGCCCGGCAGGCCGGCCTCGTGCAGCGTCGGCACCTCCGGCACGAGCGCGCTGCGCTCGCGGCTGGTGACGCCGAGCGCCCGCAGCCGGCCCGCCTGCACATGGCCGAGCGAGGCGGAGACGTCCACCACCATGCAGGCGACGCGTCCCGCGATCACGTCCGTCATCGCCGGCGGCGTGCTGCGGTAGGGGACGTGCGTCATCTCGACGCCCGCCATCTGCGCGATGGTCGCGCCGGCGACGATGCCCGTGGAATTGCCGGAGGCGTAGGTCACGTGGCCGGGCCGCGCCCGCGCCAGCTCCAGCAGATCGCGCAGCGAGCGCACGGGGGACCGCTCGCCGACCACCAGCCAGAAGGTGTAGTTGCCGGCGCGCGCGATCGGCGTGAAGTCGGCCACCGGATCGTAGTCCAGCCGCTTCATCAGCGCCGGATTGGCCGCGTGCGGCGTGTTCGTCGTCATCATCAGCGTCAGCCCGTCGGGCGCGGCGCGCGCGACCTGGGCGGCGGCGAGCGCGCCGTTCGCGCCGGCCCGGTTCTCCACCACGACCGACTGGCCCCATTCCGGCTCGAGCTGCTGGGCGAGGATGCGGCTGATGGCGTCCGTGCCCGAGCCCGCGCCGAACGGCACGACGATGGTCACCGGCCGCGCCGGCCTCCACGCCGCCTGCGCCCGCGCCGACGCGCCCGCGAGGGCGCCGCCCGCCGCGATCAGCGCCGCCCGGCGCCGCACCGGCACCGCCGGCTCCGGCGGCGCGCTTCCTGCCTTCCTGTCCCGCATCTCCGGGTGCCCCCTCTCCTCGGCCTCGGCCGCAACCGCGGCCGCGCGGCAGGCAGGGCCCCGCACGCGCCGGCCCCGCCGCCGCCCCGGCGCCCCTCTAGCCGGTCGTCTGCAGCGTGAGAACCGCCGCCGCCGCGCCGTCCGGCGCCGCATCCTCCGCACGGGCGGCGGAGGCGAGGGACTCGGGCAGCACGCGCCAGATCCCGCCCATCAGCACCTCGCTCGGCCGGAAGCGCGACTTGTAGGACATCTTGCGGCTCTGCGGCACCCAGTAGCCGAGATAGACATAGGGCAGCCGGAGCGCCCGCGCCCGCGCCACCAGCCACAGGATCGCATAGGTGCCGAGCGAGCGCCGCCCCTCCGCCGGGTCGTAGAAGCTGTACACGGCGGAAAGTCCGTCGCTCAGCCAGTCGGTCAGGCAGGCGCCCACCAGCCGGTCGCGCGCGTCGCGGAACTCCACCACGCCGGTGGTGATCGGCGTGTCCTCGACCATGGCGCGATAGTCGTAGAAGCCCATCGCCGCCATGTCGCCGTCGCCGTGGCGCGCCTTCTGGTAGCGCTGGAACAGGGCGAACTGCTCGGCGGTGGCGCGCGCCGGCATCTCGAAGCCCACCAGGTCGGCATTGGCGCGCTGGACGCGGCGCTGGCCGCGGTCCGGCGCGAACGCCGCGGCGACGATGCGGATCGGGATGCAGGCCGCGCAGCCCGGGCAGACCGGCGAATAGGCGATGTTGTGGCTGCGCCGGAAGCCGGCGCGCGAGAGCCGGTCGTGCAGCGCCTCCCCCTCCGGCCCGGAGAGTTCGGTCACGATCTTCCGCTCCGTCCGCCCGGGCAGGTAGGGGCAGGGCAGCGGCGCGGTGGTGTAGAAGAATTGCGGTCGGCGGGTCGGTCGGTGATGCATCGTGGTGGATCAGTCTCGGTGCGCGGGCGCCGCAAATCAACCGCCGATCCGCCTCCGGGTTCACCGGAAGCCGCGCATGCCACGCGGCGGTGAGACCGGGCGCCGCGGCGCCGCCCCCTGCCCCCCTAGGGCGTCAGCGTGATCCGCGCCGCGGCGCCGCCGCCCTCCGCCCCTGCATCGGCCGCGGGCGCGGCGAGCCGCAGCAGCGCCCCGCTCCGCCAGCGCTCCAGCAGGTCGCCCCAGTGGCGCGAGAGCGGATGGCCCGATTGCCCGGTGGCGACGATGGCCCGCGTCTCGCGATCGGCCAGGTCGAACACCACCCGCAGCCCGGCGCCCTGGACGTGGAGGAAGGCCTCCGGGCCGGCGCCGCCCTGCAGCGTGCCGCGGTTGACCGTCTCGCCGTCGCCCGGCGTCGGCGCCGCGAGGCGGACCAGCGGGCCGAGGCCCGGCAGGAAGCGCAGCAGGGGGTGTTCGAACCGCGCCACATGCGCCTCGCCCCAGCGCCAGCGCGCCGGATCGGGGCCGTAGCGCGCCGCGAGCGCCGCGACCGCCTCCTCGAGGGCCCGCCGCGCCAGGGCGCGGCATCCCTGTGCCCCGCACCAGGGCGCCGCGGCGGCGGCTGCCTGCGCATCGCCGGCTTCCGCCCCGGCCGCCGCGCGCAGCAGGAAGCGGAGGAATTCGGGGGCCGTCGGCGCCCAGGCCCCCTCCGGCACGCCGCCGGCGGCGAGGGCGGCACGGCCGAGGGCGCTGAGCCAGGCGTGGAAGATCAGCGGCTCCGGCCGGTCCGGGTCCATCCGCCCCTCCCAGCCGCCGTCCCCCTCGCCCAGCAGCAGAGCGTAGGCGGCGCCGGCGGCGCCCTCGAGGTCCGGCCGGGCGACCAGGCGCCGCAGCGCCGGCAGGGCGTCCTCACGCGCGAACAGCGACACCGCATCGGTCTGCATCGCCGCGAATTCCGCCGCGTCGAGCCGCCCCGTCGCCGCCGCCCGCGCGAGCAGGGCGAAGATCCGGCGGAACCGCCAGTCCCCGAACCAGTCGCGCCCGAGGAAGGCCGCCCCCGCCGCGGCGGGGGCGACGCGGTTGTTGGCGTTGACCAGCACCCCGCCCGGCGGGTCCACGACATGCGGCAGCGCGGCGAAGGGGACGAATCCCTCCCAGTCGGCCGTTCCGTCCCATCCGGGCGCCGGCAGCGTCCCGTCGCCGGAGCGGCGTCGCGGGATGCGGCCGGTCAGGTAGAGCGCGATCCGCCCCTCCGCGTCGGCCACCACCAGGTTCTGCGACGGCGCCGTGATCAGCGCCGCCGCCCGCCCCGCCTCCTCCACCCCCCGCGCGCGGTTGAGCGCGAGCAGCCCCGCCGCCGCGGTGTCGCCCGGCGCGAGACCGGCCATCGCCACCGCCAGCACCGTGCCGTCGCCGCGCCCGGACGCCGCCCCGCCGCCCTGCGGCGGGTCGAGATCGGAAAGGACCGGCCCGTGGCGGGTCTCGCGCACCCGCATCACCACCGGCTGCGCCGCGCCGCGCACGGCGATGCGCTCCTCGCGGACCAGGAAGGGCCGCGGCCCTTCCGGCGTCTCGTATTCGTCCGGCCGGCCGGGCACGAGGCGCTCGACGAACACGTCCTGGGTGTCGGCGTGGGTGGTGGTGAAGCCCCAGGCCAGCCGCTCGTTGCGGCCGATGACGACGAGCGGCACGCCGGGGCTGGTCGCGCCGGCAAGGAAGCGCCCGCCGGGCAGCGCGATCCGCACCAGATACCACTGGACCGGCGCGGCGAAGCCGAGATGCGGATCGTTCGCGAGCAGCGCCCCGCCGGAGGCCGAGCGCGGGCCGGCCACGGCCCAGACGTTGCTTGCGCTTGCCGGCAGCGGCGCGTCGGCCGGGAATGCGGGCAGCGCCGCGGCGAGGCGCGCCAGGTGCCCGCCATCGAGCGCCGCCGCGGCGGCGGGCGGCGCGGCGGCGGGGACCCGGGCCTCCCCCGCGCCGGGCGCGGGCTGGTCCGGCCGGCCGGCGCTCGCATCCTCCGGCCAGAGATCGCGCAGCCGCTCCGCCGGCAGGCCGGCGGCCAGCAGCCGCGCGCGGTTCACCTCGACCCGCCAGTTGCCCGAGAGGTAGAGTCCCATCAGCTTGCCCCAGAGCAGGCTGTCGCTCGGACGCCACGGCTCCGGCGGGCCGAGCAGCAGGTATTCCGGCGCCGCGAAGCGCCCGCGCGCGGCGATCCATGCGTTCACCCCGGCGGCGTAGGCCTCCAGCACGTCGCGGACCTCGGCCGGCAGTGCGGCGAGGTCCTCCTCCGCCCGCCGCGCCAGGCCGAGCAGCCGCACGAAGCGGTCCGAGCGCAGCGTCACCGCTCCCGCCCACTCCGACAGCCGCCCGGCGGCGGTGCGCCGCATCAGGTCCATCTGGAACAGCCGGTCGCGCGCGTGCAGCCAGCCCATCGCGACCCAGGCGTCGCGCTCCGATTCCGCGCGGATCAGCGGCACGCCCTCGCGGCTGAAGGCCACGCTCACCGGGGCGGCGAGGCCGCCGGCCGCGCCGTGGCCGAGCCGGACCACCTCCTGCGCCGGCGGCAGGGCCCATCCGACCAGCCCGGCGCCGCCGAGCGGGAGCAGCGCCAGCAGCCCGGCGAGGCCGAGCAGCGCCCGTCGAGGACCGCGCCGCGGCGGCCTGCCGGCGGTTCGTCGTCGCATCGGGGCTAGATGGCCCGGACCGGGCCGCCTGGCCAGCCCGGACCGCGCCGCTCCCGCGCGGGGTTGGACAGCGGCGCCGGCGCCTGATAGGGCGGCGCGGCATCCCGGCCACGCCCCTCCCAGCCGACAGGAACCAGCCTCGCGTGAGAACGTCCCGCGCGACGACCGCCGGCGCCCCAGGCATGACGGGCGCCATCCTGCTGTACGAATCGGCCGCGGTGCGGCTGTTCCACCGTCCCGGCCCATCGGACTTCACCCTCATCGCCTTCGCCGCGAACACCGCGCCGGTCGCGACGCAGGGGTGGGCGTCGCCCGCGATCGCGGGGAGGCCGGAGCTCGACCTCCTCGCCGTCACCGCGGAGCGGATGCACTGGTATCCGGCCGCGGCGGTGGCGGCGCTGCTGCCGGTGGCGCGGGCGGCGGCGAAGCCGCGGCGGCTGACCCTCGGCGTCGCGATGGGCGGATATGCGGCGCTGAAGTACGGCGCCGCGCTGGGCGCCGCCGCCGCCATCGCCTTCTCGCCCCAGGCCTCGCTCGACCCCGCCGACGCGGCCTTCGACGACCGTGCGCGCCTGTACTTCCGACGCGCCGACCACCGCGGCCACCGGGTCCAGGCGACCGACCTGCCCCCCGCCACGCTGCTCGCCTACGACCCGCTCGAGCCGACGGAGGCGCGCCACGCGGCGCTGCTCTCCGGCCTGCCGGGGGTGGTCCGCGCCCCCCTTCCCCATGCCGGCCACGCCGGCCTCCGCATCCTGGGCGAGGGCGGCGACGCCCCCGCCCTGTTCGCCCTCGCGCTCGCGGGCCGGATGGAGGAGGCCGCGCGCCTGCTGCGCGCGGCGCGGCGCCGCTCCCCGAGGATCTGGCTCGCCCTCGGCCTGCACGCGCAGCGCACCGGCCGGTTGGGGCGGATGGCGGCGCTGCTCGCCCGCGCGCTGCCGCCTGCCGCCGGGCCGCCACAGGCGCGCCGCGCCGGCCAGCCGGGAGCGCCGCCGCCCGGCGGTCCCGGCCCGGGTCGCGCGCCCCTGGCCGCGCCGGCGCCCGCCGCGCCGCCTCCGGCCGCCGTCGGCCCCGCGGCCGACCCGCTCGCCCGCCTGCACCAGAGGCTGGCGCGCAATCCGCGCGACGAGGCGGCGCACATCGCGCTCGTGAATGCACTGGCGGCCCGCGGGGACAAGCCGGCGGCCCTCGCCGCGGCGCGGGCGGCGGCCGCGGCGCTGCCCGAGTCCGGGCGCTGCCAGGCGCGTCTCGGCCAGCTGCTCGCCGAGCGCCACCCGGCCGAGGCGGTGCCCGTCCTGCAGGCCGCGATGGCGCTCGGCCATGCCACGGAGTCCGTGCGCCACGCCCTGGTCCACGCGCTGGTCGCGCTCGGCCGCAACGAGGAGGCGCTGGCGGCCGCGCGCGAGGCGGTCGCGGCCCTGCCCGATTCGCAGCACTGCCAGGCCCAGCTCGGCCTGCTCGCATTGCGGACCGATCCGGCGGAGGCCGTCGCGGCGCTGCAGGCCGCGATCGCGCTCGGCAACGCCCAGCCCGGTGTCGCGCACGCCCTGGCGCACGGCCTGCTCGCGCTGGGCCGGCGCGAGGCGGCGATCGCCGCGCTGCGCGAGGCGGTCGCGCGCCTTCCCGGAAGCCTCCCCCTCTGGATGCTGCTCGCGCGGCTGCTCGAGCAGGAGGAGGACTGGCCCGCGGCGGAGCAGGCGCTCCGCACCGTCCTCACGCTCGACGAGAACAACGCCGACGCGCACCTGCATCTCAGCGAGGCGCTGCGGCGCCAGAAACGCATCCGGGAGGCGGTCGCCGCCTTCCGCCGCGGCGAGGCGCTCGGCCCCGACCGCGAGCTCCTGCGCATCCAGCGCTACCGCATGTTCGGCGAGCTGGGCTAGGGCCGTTTCCGCCCGGCCGTGCGCGAGGCGACGGCGCCGGCCTCTCGTCTTCCGGGCGGTTTCCCGCCGTCCGCGGTCCGCTGCAGGGCAGCCGGCGCCAGGCCTCAGATCAGGAGGTCGAGCCCCGCCGCGGTCAGTCCGGCGAAGAACAGAAGATCCCCCTCCGCCGTCGTCGCCACGGCCCCGTTCGCCACCGCGATTCCCGCGGGGCTCGCGGTCTCCGCGGCGAGCAGCGCGGCGAACTGGTCCGCGAGCGGCGCCTCGCCGGCCTCCGCCACCCGCCGCGCGACGTCGGCCGAGAACACGCCTTCCCGGCGCATCAGCTCGATCACGCCGTCGAAGTCGAGCACGCGGTCCTCGATCCCCGTGATCCGGGCCAGCACCGCAGGATCCACTTGCAGCCGGTCCAGCGCGGGGTTGAAGTCGAGGGCCACGATCACGTCGGCCTGCCCGTTGCCCGTGGGCTCGGGCCCGATGGCGAAAAGGTCGTTGCCGGCGCCGCCGATCAGCACGCCGGTGCCGGTCCCGGCGTTCAGGATGTCGTTGCCGCCGCCGCCGACGGCGAGATCGTTGCCGGCCCCGGTCGGGCTCAGCGTGTCGTCGCCGGCGCCGCCGGACAGCGTGTCGTTGCCCGGCGTCCCGGTCTCCCGGTCGTCGCCGAGGCCGCCGCCGACCTCCGAGCGCACGGCCTCGCCGATCCGCTGGAACGCGTCGCTGAGCCTGGAGAAGAATCCGCTTATCCGTTTCGATCCTCGTCCGGGAGTTCCCGGTGTGGCAGAGACTGCCCGGCGCGGAACCATCCGGACCGGAAAGCGACGGTCCCGCGCGCGGCTGCCGCGCTAACGAGGATCGGTGCGCGATGTTCCTGCAGGCGCGCCCGTTCAGCCGCCGAACCGGTTCGACCTCGGGAACCCGCCGGGCGGCGCCTTGCCCGCGCCGGCGCGGTTGCCGCGCCAGTAGGCGAGGTCGGTCTCGATCCGCACGCGCTCGCCGAGCCGCCAGGAGAGTCCGTCCTTGCGCCAGAACACCTTGGCGTCGGCGAGGCCGCCGTCGCGGAAGGACTGCAGCTGCACGCCGCGGCCGCGCGCCATCTCCGGCACCTGCTCGAGCGGGAAGAGCAGCAGCTTCCGGTTCTCGCCGATCGTGGCGACCGTGTCGCCCTCCGCCGGCGTGCAGACCACCGCGCGCGCCGGCGGTTCGACGACCAGCACCTGCTTTCCGGTGCGCCGCTCGGCGAGCAGGTCCTCGCCCTTCACGACGAAGCCCTTGCCGTCGGAGGCGGCGACGAGCCGGCGCGCGCCCTCGCGGTGGACGAAGAGGGCGACGATCTCGTCCTCGTTGCCGAGGTCCACCATCAGCCGCACCGGCTGCCCGTCGCCGCGGCCGCGCGGGATGGCGTCGGCGCGCAGCGTGTAGGAGCGGCCGTTGGAGCCGAACAGCACGAGGCGGTCGGTGGTCTCCGCGTGCACCAGGCGGTGCAGGGCGTCGCCCTCCTTGAAGCGCAGCTCGGCGTCCTCCGGCAGGTGGCCCTTCTGCGCGCGGATCCACCCCTTCTGCGAGAGGATGACGGTGATCGGCTCGCGCTCGACGAGGTGGTCCTCCTCCAGCGCGACCGGGGCCGGCGCCGTGCCGATCGCGGTGCGGCGCCGTCCCAGGCGGCCGTCGCCGAACCGCGCGCGCACCGCCTCCAGCTCCTCGGCGATCGCCTCCCAGCGCTTCGCCTCGGACCTCATCAGCGCCTGCAGCTTCCGCTGCTCCGCCGAAAGCCTCTTGTGCTCCCTGCGGATCTCCATCTCCTCGAGCTTGCGCAAGGCGCGCAGGCGCATGTTGAGGATCGCGTCCGCCTGCGCCTCGGTCAGCGCGAAGGCCTTCATCAGCTCGGCCTTCGGCTCGTCCTCCTCGCGGACGATGCGGATCACCGCGTCGAGGTTGAGATAGACGATCAGGTAGCCGTCGAGGATCTCGAGCCGCCGCGCGATCGCGGCGAGGCGATGCTCGGTGCGGCGCTTCAGCACCACATGGCGGTGGTCGAGCCAGGCGCGCAGCACCTCGCGCAGCCCCATCACCCGCGGCGTGCGCTCGGCGTCGAGCACGTTCATGTTGAGCGGGAAGCGGCTCTCCAGCGCCGTGGCGCGGAACAGCGTCTCCATCATCACCGCCGGGTCCACGCTGCGCGACTTCGGCTCCAGCACCAGGCGCACCGCGTCCGTGCTCTCGTCGCGCACGTCGCCGAGCAGCGGCAGCTTCCGCTCCTCCAGGAGCTGCGCGATCTGCTCGACGAGCCTGGCCTTGGCGACCTGGTAGGGGATCTCGGTGACGACGACCTGCCAGGTGCCGTGCCTGCCCTTCTCGACCTGCCACTTCGCGCGCACGCGGAAGCCGCCGCGGCCCGTCGCGTAGGCCTCGGCGATCGCCTCCGGCGGCTCGACCAGGATGCCGCCGGTCGGGAAGTCCGGCCCCGGCATGTGGCGCAGCAGCTCGGCGGTCGTGGCCTGCGGGTTGCGGATCAGCTCGAGCGCCGCGGCGCAGACCTCGCCCGCGTTGTGCGGCGGGATCGAGGTCGCCATGCCGACCGCGATGCCGCTGGCGCCGTTCGCGAGCAGGTTCGGGAAGGCGGCGGGCAGGACGACCGGCTCCTGCTCCTCGCCGTCGTAGGTCGGGCGGAAGTCCACGGCATCCTCGTCGATGCCCTGGAGCAGCGCCTGCGCGACTTCGGTCAGCCGCGCCTCGGTGTAGCGCATGGCGGCGGCGTTGTCGCCGTCGATGTTGCCGAAATTGCCCTGGCCTTCCACCAGCGGGTAGCGCGCCGCGAAGTCCTGCGCGAGCCGCACCAGCGCCTCGTACACCGCGGCGTCGCCGTGCGGGTGGTACTTGCCGATCACGTCGCCGACCACGCGCGCGCACTTCTTGAAGCCCGACGCCGGGTCGAGCCTGAGCTGGTGCATCGCCCACAACAGGCGCCGGTGCACCGGCTTCAGCCCGTCACGCACGTCGGGCAGCGAGCGCGCCATGATGGTGGAGAGGGCGTAGGCGAGGTAGCGCTCGGACAGCGCCTCGGAGAGGCGGGTCTCGCGCACCGCCCCGCCCTCGGGGAGCGTCGTCACGTCGTCAGGCATCGTGTCCCAGTCCGGGTCAGCGGGTCGAGCCGGCGGAAGCGGGAGCCGCCGGCCCCGTTGCGGAGGCGGTCAGCGCCGCCACGCGGTCGAGAAGCAGCCCGCGCGCCGCGGGCAGCGGCCGGTGGTGGTGCCCATAGGCGTCTTTTCCCAGAAAATGCCCGGTCAGGCGCAGCCCGGCAAGCCAGTCCCCGGGCCCGGAAGGACCCTGGCCGAGCAGGAAGGCAGGCAGCGGCAGCAGCCGCTCGGCGTAGGGCGCGCCCGCGGCGGCGCAGACCGCGCGGCCGGTGCGCGGCGAGACCCAGACCAGGTCCTCGGTCGTGCCGGTCGCGGCGCAGCGCGTGAGATCGAGGCCGTAGCCGAGCTCGGCCAGCAGCTCCACCTCCCAGCGCACGTAGTCGGGCAGAGCCGTCGCGGCCCCCTCGCCCAGCCGGCCGATGAGCGCGAGCAGGCCGCGGAAGGCCCGCGGGTGCGGCTCGCGCTCGGGCAGCGCGCCCTCCGCCACCGCGCAGGCCGAGGCGAGCAGGGCGAGGGCGAGCGGATCGTCCAGCGCCAGCGCCGCGGCGGGATGGATCAGCTCGCCCGACAGCGCGCCGAGCTGCTCGGCCAGCCGCGCCACCCAGCGCGCCTCCACCAGGTTGCCGGGCTGCCAGACCGCCCGCTGCGTGCGCGAGAAGCCGCCCCGCACGAGGCCGGCGTGGCGGCCGTGCTCCTCGGTCAGCAGCGTGACCACGGCCCCGCCCTCGCCGAAGGGGCGGGCGCCGAGCACGATCGCGGGGGCGCGCCATTCCATGGGACGAAGATGGCGCCGTGCGGGCGCGAATGCAGGGGGCGGCGCGCGGCGGCCGCGCCCCAGGGGCGCATCCGCCGAGCGGGGCGCGCGGTCGCGGCCCCGGCGCGTCGTCCGGCGAGCCGATCCCCCGCCTCCGGCCGTCCCTGGCCGCGCGCGATCCGCCCTAGCCCGGATCCTCGAGCCCGAGCGCGCGGAGCCGCGCCCGCTCCTCGTCCCAGTGCGCGCGCTCCTTGACGTTGAGGAACAGGTGCACGCGCCGCCCGAGCAGCGCCTCCAGCTCGAGCCGCGCCCGCCGGCCGATCTCCTTGATGCGCGCGCCCTTGTCGCCGATCAGGATCGCCTTCTGCCCCGGCCGCGCGACATAGATCGTGCAGTCGATGCGCACGCTGCCGTCCTCGCGCTCGCTCCACTGCTCGGTCTCGACGGTGGCGTAGTGCGGCACTTCCTCGTGCGTCTGGCGCAGGATCTGCTCGCGCACGATCTCGGCCGCGAGCATGCGCTCGGGCAGGTCGGAGAGCTCGTCTTCGGGGAACAGCCACGGCCCCTCCGGCATCGCCTCCGCCAGCCGGTCGAGCAGCCGGTCGAGCCCGTCGCCGGTCGCCGCCGAGACCATGAAGGTCTCGGCGAAGGGCAGCAGCTCGTTCAGCTCCTTGGCGAGCGGCAGGAGCCGCGGCCGCTCCACCAGATCGGTCTTGTTCAGCACCAGCCAGACCGGCCGCCCGCCCTTGCGCAGGCCCTCGATGATGGCGCGCACCTCGTCGGTCAGCCCGGCGCGGGCGTCCACGACCAGGAGCGCGAGGTCGGCGTCCTGTGCCCCGCCCCAGGCCGCCGCCACCATGGCGCGGTCGAGCCGCCGGCGCGGGCGGAAGATGCCCGGCGTGTCCACCAGCACGATCTGCGAGGCGCCGCGGATCACCACGGCGCGGATGCGGAAGCGCGTCGTCTGCGGTTTGGGCGAGACGATCGTCACCTTGGTGCCGGCGAGCGCGTTCACCAGCGTGGACTTGCCGGCGTTCGGCGCGCCCACCACCGCGACCAGGCCGCAGCGCGTGCGCGCCGGCCGCGCCCCCTCCGTCGCCTCCGCCCGCTCCGCGGCGTCGCCGCTCATGGTTCCGCAAGCCCCGCGAGCCACGCCTCCGCCGCCGCCTGCTCGGCGGCGCGCTTGGACTCGCCCATCCCCTCCGCCTCGCGCCCCGCGGCCCGCACCGCCACCACGAAGACCGGCCGGTGCGGCGGCCCCGCGGTCGAGACCAGCCGGTATTCCGGCAGGCCGAGGCCGCGCGCCAGCGTCCATTCCTGCAGCCGGCTCTTCGCCGAGTGCGGCGGGCGCGGGCTCTCCTCGATCAGCGGCGCCCAGGCGCGGCGGACGAAGGCGCGCGCCGCCTCCAGCCCGCCGTCCCGGTAGAGCGCGCCGAGCAGCGCCTCCAGCGCGTCGGCCAGGACGCTCGCCCGGCCGCGCAGCCCGGTGCGTCCCTCCGCCGCCGGCACCCGCAGCGCGGCGCCGAGCCCGATCCCCTCCGCCACCCGCGCCAGCGCGTCCTGGGCGACCAGCGCGGCGAGGCGCTTGCCGAGATCGCCCTCGCGCTCCTCGGGGAAGCGCTCGGCGAGCCATTCCGCGATCAGCAGGGCGAGCACCCGATCGCCGACGAATTCCAGCCGCTCGTTGGAATCGAGCTGGCCGCGCCGCGGATCGGCGGCGGAACGATGCGTCAGCGCCTGGCGCAGCAGCGCGGGATCGGCGAAGACGTGGCCGAGGCGCGCCTCCAGCGCCGCCATGGCGGCATCGCGCTGCGCCGCGGCGCGCTCCTCCCCGCCCTCAGCGCGCGTCGCCATGGCGGCCGGAGGGGGTCAGCGCACGGCGGTGAACAGCCGGTTCCAGCGGATCGCGCGGGGCCACGTCCAGACCTCCCACCACGAGCCGGCATCGCCGTCCACCGAGAAGAAGATGAACTCCGCCCGGCCGACCAGGTTCTCCAGCGGCACGAAGCCGACCGCGTTCATCGCGCGGGAATCGAGGCTGTTGTCCCGGTTGTCGCCCATGGCGAAGACGTAGCCCTCCGGCACCCGGAACTCGGGCGTGTTGTCGAAGGGGCCGTCGTCCGTCGCCTCGATGATCTCGTGCGCGCGCGCGGGCTGGCCGCCCAGCGCGGGCAGGGTCTCGCGGTAGAGCCGCGCGGGCACGGGCCGCGGCCCCTCCCCTTCCACCAGATAGGGCCCGAGGTATTCGCGCCGCACCGGCTGGCCGTTGATGTGGAGCACGCCGCCCCGCACCTGGATGCGGTCGCCGGGCAGGCCGACGATGCGCTTGATGTAGTCGGTGGCGTTGTCCCGCGGCAGCTTGAACACCGCCACGTCGCCGCGCTGCGGCAGGGATCCGAAGATCCGGCCGGAGAACAGGTTCGGGCTGAACGGCAGGGAGTGCCGCGAATAGCCGTAGGAGAACTTCGAGACGAACAGGTAGTCGCCCACCAGCAGCGTCGGGATCATGCTGCCGGAGGGGATGTTGAACGGCTCGAAGGCCACGGTGCGGATGCCCACCGCGATCAGCGCGGCGTAGAGGATCGTCCTGGCGCTCTCCAGCCAGCCGCCGCTGCTGCTCTTCCGCTTCGCCATCGCAGGAGTGTTCGCCGGCATCCGCCTTTCCTGCCCTCCGCCGTCGCCGTTCCGCGGCGCGCCGGCCTCGCCGGCGTCCGGGCGGTCGCGGAGGGTCTGAGTCGCGCCGGCGAGGTCCCGGTCCCGCTCGGGCGGGGGACAGAAGCCCGGCGGCGGCGGCGATGTCAAGGAAGGGGCACGGCGGTGATGACCACCACCGCCTGGGCGTAGGGGTACTCGTCGGTCATGGTCAGCGCGACCTGCGCCGCGTGCCCCGCCGGCGTGATCGCCCGGAGGCGCTCCGCCGCCCCTCCGGTCAGGCGCAGCGTCGGCTGGCCGGAGGGCAGGTTCACCACCCCGAGGTCGCGCCAGAACACCCCCGCCCGGAACCCGGTGCCGAGCGCCTTGGCGGCCGCCTCCTTGGCCGCGAAGCGCTTGGCGTAGGTGGCGACGCGCACGCGTTCGGCCCGCCGCTCCGCCTTGGCGCGCTCGGCCGGGGTGAAGATCCGGTCGAGGAACCGCTCGCCGTACTTCGCGATCGTCCGCTCCATCCGGCGGATGTCGATCACGTCCGAACCGAGGCCGATGATCATCCGCGCGCCCGCTCCACCTCCCTCACCCCCGGGCAGGCGCGCAGCGCCGCGATGATGTTGCCGAGGTGGCGCAGATCGGTGACCTCGACGTCCACCAGCATCTCCATGTGGTCGGCGGCGCGGTGGACGATGCGCAGGTTGCTCACCTGCCCATCCTGCTTGGCGATGGCGGTGGTCAGCGCCGCCAGCGTGCCCGGCTCGTTCGCCGCCACCAGGCCGATCCGCCCCGTGTGGGTGCCGCCGAAGCCGCCCGCCCCGTAGTCCCAGTCCACGTCCAGGAAGCGCTCCGGCGTCTGGGCGAAGCTCTCCAGCGTGTGGCAGTCCGCCCGGTGGATGGTCACGCCGCGGCCGGTGGTGACGATGCCGACGATGCGCTCGCCCGGCAGCGGGTGGCAGCAGCCGGCGAAGTGCACCGCCATGCCGGCGACCAGGCCGGTGATGCCCATCGCCGATTCCCGGACCCCGCCCGCGCCCCGCCGGGCCGTCCCGGCGCCGCCCGGCCCGCCCTCGGGCCGCCCCGCCGCCGCCCCGGCCCCTCCCAGCAGCGGCCCGGTGCCGAGGCGTCCGCGCGGGCGCGCCAGCGTCAGCGCATCCGCCGGCCGCGGCGGCCGGCGCAGTTCGGGCACCGCGGCGTGGACCACGTCGCGCGCGCTGAGGCTGCCCGAGCCGACCGCATGCCAGAGCGCCTCGAGGTCGGGCTGCTTGAGCGCCTTCAGCGCCGGCTCGACCAGCTTCTCCGAGAAGTCGAGCCCCTCCTGGCGGAACGCCTTGGCCACCGCGGCGCGGCCGGCCTCCTGCTGCTCCTGGCGCTGGCGGGCGTGGACGAAGCGGCGGATGCGCGCCCGCGCCTTGCCGGTGACGACGAAGCGCTCCCAGGCCGGGTTGGGCGTGCCGCCGCGGGCGGTGATGATCTCGACCTGGTCGCCGTTCTCGAGCTGGTGGCGCAGCGGCACGATGCGGCCGTTGACCTTGGCGCCGACGCAGGAATCGCCGACCTCGCTGTGCACCTGGTAGGCGAAGTCCACCGGCGTCGCGCCGCGCGGCAGCTCGATCAGGTCGCCCTTCGGGGTGAAGCAGAACACCTGGTCGCGGTGCAGCTCGAGCTTGGTGTGCTCGAGGAATTCCTGCGGCTCGGCGGCGTTCTCCAGGATCTCGAGCAGCGCCCGCACCCAGGGGTAGCGCCGCCCCTGCTCGCGCGCCGCCTCGCCGCCCTGCTTGTAGAGCCAGTGCGCCGCGACGCCGTACTCCGCCACCTCGTGCATCTCGCGGGTGCGGATCTGGATCTCGATCTTGGCGTTGCGCCGCGCCGGCACGGTCACGCCGGTGTGCAGGCTCTGGTAGCCGTTGGTCTTGGGGGTGGAGATGTAGTCCTTGAACCGCCCGGGCACGACGCGGTAGGCGGAGTGGATGGCGCCGAGCGCGGCGTAGCAGTCCGCCTTCTCCGGCACGATGACGCGGAACGCCATGATGTCCGAGAGCTGCTCGAACGCCACGTTCTTCCGCTGCATCTTCAGCCAGATCGAGTAGGGCGCCTTCTCCCGCCCCTGCACCTCGATCAGCGGCACCTCCGCCTCGGCCAGCACCCGGCGCAGGTCCTCCTCGATCTCGGCGATCAGGTCGGCGCCCTGGCCGCGCAGGAAGGAGAGCCGCGCCGCGATCGTCGCCCAGGCGTCCGGATTGAGCGCCCGGAAGGCGAGCGTCTCGAGCTCGGTCTTGATCGCCTCCATGCCGATCCGCTCGGCGAGCGGCGCGTAGATCTCCATGGTCTCGCGCGCCGTGCGCCGCCGCCGCTCGGGCTCGGCGACATGGTCGAGCGTGCGCATGTTGTGCAGCCGGTCGGCGAGCTTGACGAGCAGGACGCGGATGTCCTCGCTCATCGCCAGCACCAGCTTGCGGAAGTTCTCCGCCTGCTTGGTGCGCTCCGACTGCAGCTCGAGGCGCGTCAGCTTGGTCACGCCGTCGACGAGGCGCGCGATCTCGGCGCCGAAGCGCCGCTCGATCTCCTTCAGGCCGACACGCGTATCCTCGGCCACGTCGTGCAGCAGCGCGGTGGCGATGGTGCCGGCGTCGAGCCGGTAGCCGGCGAGGATCTCGGCCACCGCGAGCGGATGGGTGATGTAGGGATCGCCGTTCTCGCGCACCTGCCCGGCATGCGCCTCGGCGGCGAGCCGGTAGGCACGCTCCACCAGGCCGGTGTCGGCCCTGGGGTCGTTCGCGGAGAGCCGCCGCAGGAGCGCCGCCGCCATCGCCTCGGGGCCGGTCGCGGCAGGGGGCGGCGCGGGCGCCGTGACGGCGCGCTCCGCCGCCGGCGCCGCCGGCGGGACCGCGCCGGAAAGGCCGTCCGGCGCACGCGGCGCCGGGACCTCGGCCCGGGCGTCGCGCGCCGCCGTCATGGCGAGGCCGCCCTCAGCGCTTCGCGGCGTCGCCGCCGCCGAGTTCCGCCGCGATCGCCGCCTCGATCTCCTCGGGCGAGAGCTCCTCGGCGCCCGCCGGGGCCTCGGGAAGCCGCTCCTCGTTCACGTCCATCACGCCGAAGATGTTCTCGTCGGTGGCGATCAGGTCGAGCACCTCCTCCTCGGCGGGCTCGGGCTCCGGCGCGCGCTGCAGCGAGCGGATCAGGTCGGCCTCGAGCGCGGCGAGGTCGAGCTTGCCCTCGGCGATCTCGCGCAGGGCCACGACCGGGTTCTTGTCGTTGTCGCGGTCGACCAGGATCTCCTCGCCGCGGCCGATGTTGCGCGCGCGCTGGGCGGCGTAGAGGACCAGTTCGAAGCGGTTGGGGACCTTGAGGATGCAATCCTCGACGGTGACGCGGGCCATGGCTGGGTCGGCTCCGATCGCAGGGGGCACTCCCCGGGACCGGGGGCCCCGAATCGCAGGGGAACTCTTCAGATAGCCAGCCGCTCCCGGCGCTGCAACCCGCCCGGCCGCGCTCGTGCGGGCCCGCGCCGGCCCGGCGCGCCGCCCGTCCGCCCCGCCAGGCGAAGGAGCGGGGCGCCCGTCAGTCCGGCAGCCTCTCCGGACGCGGCTCCTCCGCCGGCAACGCCGCGAGCAGCGCCTCGACCGTCAGGCCGAGCCGCGGGTGTCGCCAGCCCGGCGCCACCTCGGCGAGCGGGCAGAGCACGAAGCCGCGCCGGTGGGCACGGGGATGCGGCAGCACCGGGTCGGGCGCATCGCGCACCAGGGCACCGCAGGCGATCAGGTCGAGATCCAGGGTCCGCGGCGCGTTCCGGTAGGGGCGCTCCCGCCCGGCCGCCGCCTCCAGACGCTGCAGCGCCGCGAGCAGCGCCGCCGGATCGGGCAGCGCCCCGCTCGCCCGCAGCCGCGCCACGCCGTTGACGAAACGCGGCGCCCCCGGCTGCGGCGGGACCGGATCGGACGTCCACCAGCCCGAAAGGGCGACGAGCCGCACCCCCGGCAGTACCCGGTCGAGCGCCGCGGCGGCGCGGCGGCAGGTCGCGATCGGCGGGGCGCCGTCCGGCCCCGGCAGGTTGGCGCCGATCGCGACCAGGATGGCCGCTTCGCCGGTGCCCCCGCGCGCCTCCATCGCCGCCTCTCCGGAACGGTCGCAGGGCGACATTATCACGAATTCGTGTTTCCTGCCGCGCAACGAAGGGCTATCCTGCACGTTCCGTGAGGGCCCGCCAGGGTGGCAGGCCCCGACGCTTCGGACGGACAACGACCTTGCATTTCGAGCGTTCCGAACGGCTCGCCCTCTTCATAGACGGGGCGAACCTCTACGCCGCCTCCCGGACCCTGGGCTTCGACGTGGACTACAAGAACCTCCTGGCGCATTTCCGCAAGCAGGGCTCCCTGCTCCGCGCCTACTATTACACCGCGCTGCTCGAGACGGAGGAGTACTCTCCCCTCCGCCCGCTCGTGGACTGGCTCGGCTACAACGGCTACGCCGTGGTCACGAAGCCCGCCAAGGAATTCACCGACGCCACCGGCAAGCGCCGCGTCAAGGGCAACATCGACATCGAGCTCGCGGTGGACGTGATGGAGCTCGCCCCCCGCCTCGACCATGCGGTGATCTTCTCCGGCGACGGCGACCTGCGCCGCCTGGTCGAGGCCGTGCAGCGGCGCGGGGTGCGGGTCACCGTGGTGTCCACCATCCGCACCCAGCCGGCGATGATCGCGGACGAGCTGCGCCGCCAGGCCGACGCCTTCCTAGATCTCGCCGACCTCGCCCCGGAGATCACCCGCCGCCAGGTCGAGCCGCGGCCGCGCCTCGCTGCCGCCGGAGGCGGCGGGGGCGGACGCGGCACCGCCGCGCTGCGCCCGGCGGCAGGCTCCGCCGCGGAGCCGACGAGCGACCCCGCGCCGTAACACGGTGCGTGCGGCACGGGCGGCCCGGGCGGCCGTCCGCCGCCCCGCGCCCGCGCTCCCCGTCTCCCGGCCGCACCGGCCGGCCGCCGGAACGGCCCCGTGTCGCGCGGACCTGCCGCAAGGCTCCCGCGGTCCCGAACCGCCTCCCGCCTCGCCCCCTCGCGGCAGGCGCGCCCCCCTTCCGCTCGCCCGGCGCCCGGCGAAGCCGAGGGGAGGCAGGCCCCCTTGCCTTCGGCGCGGGCACGACGGGACCGCCTATCCCGCCGCGCCTCGGCGAGCTGGTCCGGCCCCCGCCCGCTCCTTCGCCAGCAGCGCCCGCTTGCGCGCGAGGCCCCAGCGATAGCCCGTCAGGTCGCCGTCCTTCCCCACCACGCGGTGGCAGGGCACGGCGAGGCTCACCGGATTCCGCGCGCAGGCCCGCGCCACCGCGCGCACCGCCGCCGGCGCGCCGATCGCCTCCGCGACTTCCGCGTAGTGCCGCGTCTCGCCGAAGGGGATGCGCATCAGCGCCTCCCACACCCGCCGCTGGAACGCCGTGCCGCGCAGGTCGAGCGGCAGCGCCAGCGCCGCCTTCGGCTCCTCGAGGAAGGCGACCACCGCGCGCACCGTCGCGGCCAGCGCCTCCGGCGCCTCCTCGATGCGCGCCGCGGGGAAGCGCCGGCCGAGGTCGCCGCGCAGCGCCGCCTCGTCCTCGCCGAAGCCGAGGAAGCACACGCCCCGCTCCGTCGCGCCGACCAGCAGCGGGCCGAACGGGCTTGCGGCGACCGCCACGCGGATCGTCTCGCCGTGCCCGCCGCGCCGCGCCGCCCCGGGCGTCATGCCGAGCAGCCGGCCCGGCCGCTCGTACACCCGGCTCTCCGAGCCGAAGCCGGCCTCGGCCACCGCCTCGGCGACGCGCGCGCCCTCCGCGAGCGCCGCGGCAAGCCGGCGGGCGCGGACGGATTCGGCGTAGGAGCGTGGGGTCACGCCGGTGATCTCCTTGAACAGCCGCAGGAAATGGTGCCGTGCATACCCCGCCCGCTCCGCCAGCGCGGCGAGCGAGGGGATCGTCTCCGAGCGTTCGATCAGCGCGCAGGCCGCGCGCACCGCTTCGGCGTGCAGCGCCGCGCGCTCGCCCTTCGGGTCGCAGCGCCTGCAGGCGCGGAACCCCTCGGCCTCGGCGGCCTCGGCCGTAGGGAAGAAGCGCACGTTGCGGCGCAGCGGCGGACGCGAGGGGCAGCCGGGGCGGCAATACACTCCCTGCGTCGCCACGGCGTAGAGGAAGGGCCCGCAGGCGGGCCGCGGATCGCGCGCGAGCACGGCCTGCCAGAGGGTGTCGGGATCGGGGATGGCGAGGGCGTCGGGCATGGCGCTCCTGTCGCACGCCGCCCCGCCGGTGCGCCATCCGCGCGTTGCGCCGGCGCGCCCATGTCGGGCGACGGGCCCCGTCAGGTGTCCTCCCCCAGCGCGCGCCGCCGCAGGTCCCGCAGCCGCATCTCGGCGCCGCGCAGCTTCGGATGGATCTCCAGCGCCGCCTGGAAGCTGCGCAGCGCGCCGGCAAGGTCGCCCGCCTCCTCCTGGATCGCCGAGAGCGTCACCAGCGCGCCGAAATGCCGGGGCTCGAGCCGCAGCGTCTCGCGCAGGTCGCGCATCGCCGCGGCGATGTCGCCCGCCGCGGCGTGGGCCTGCGCGCGGCGGTACCAGGCCTCGGCGAAACCGGGCGCAAGGGTGATCGCCGCGTCGAAATCCTCCAGCGCCTCCTCCGGCGCGCGCGCCTCCAGGCTGCGCAGGCCGCGCCGCATCAGAAGCTGGACCGCGGGGCTCGCACCCTGCTGCCAGACCGCGTGGATGCGCGCCTCCACCAGCGCCGCCGCCATCTCGTCCGGCGCGTCGCGCAGGGCCGCGAACAGCCGGTCGAGCTCGGCGCGGCGCGCCTCCTCCCTCTCCCCGTGCGGGACGGCGGGACGCTCGCCACCCCGCCCCGGCAGCGCGGGCGACGGCGACGGCTCCGACGGCGCGGCCTGCGCCGGTTGCCAGGAAGGCTCCGCCCGCGCTGCCGGCCATCCCGCCTCGCCGCCAAGAACCACACCCGCCAAGACCGCCGCCAGCACCGCAAGGCGCCAAAGCGGCCCAGCGCCGCGCGCACCCGCGCAACGCCCGCAACCCGGCGCGAGCCGACAGGCCACGGCGAGGCCCGGCCGCGCACGACCGATCCCGCAGTCCCGCACCTCCCGCGCCCGCGCCGCGACCTTCCCCTCCGCGGTCAGCGTTCCCGCCATGTCGCGCCCATGCTCCGCCCCGTCCGCCCCAGGCAATACGGTCCGCGCGCACTGTCGAGAGCCGGTTCTGCGCCATGCCGCCGAACCGGCGAAGGGACGGGGAGCTCCGGCCGACCTCGCATCGCGCAGCCTGCCCTCCTACCGCAAGTTCAGTGTCTCGTCACCCTCTATCGGTCTATCGGCCTCAGCGCCCCCCGCGAGGATACGGTGCCCTCGCCATCCCCGGCCCCGGCTCCCCGTTGCCTCTTCCGCGACGGCCGCGCGCAGGGCGCTAACAGCACCGCGCCCGGCGCGGTGGGCCCCGGCTGCGAGCGATGCGTCACGGACTTCCACGCCGCGCGTCGCGAGATGCTGCAGCGGCGGCTCGACGCGGCCCTGCGCGACCAGCGGCCTGCCGAGGCCCTGGTGATCCTCGGCGAGCCCATCCCCCTCGCCGAGGCGGACCCCCCCGAGCGACGGCACCTGGAGGCCTCAGCGCACCGAGATCCGGCAGACCCGGCGCCGACGGCTGCCGAAGAGCCTCGGCCTGTTCGCCGCTGCCGCCTTCCTCGAGACGCACCGACTGCCGCCCGCGCCCACCGACAGCACCATGCCGGCGCCGGGCCTCGCCGCCCGCTTCCTGCCGTCCGCCCCGACCGGGTCGCTGCCGGCGCACGCACGCCCCTCGCGGCAGCACCCCCCTCACGCTACACGAACTGCGTTGGTTCGAATTTCGAGGCCCTGCGCCTTGCCACCCTGCGCCGGCTCGCCGCGGCAGTCCGCGACCAGGGCCGCCTCGCCGTGTCCCAAGCCCTCGACCTGACGGCGCCCGGGGCGGATGGCAGAGGTGCAGATCTCAACCGCATCCGGCCGCAACGCCTGCTCGACCAAGCCCGGGCCGAGGCGATCGAGCACCGGGAGACCCTGCGGCGGGAGGCGGCGGAACGCCTGGAGGCGTCCCTGGCCTGCCCCGCCCCGCCACACCCGGCCACGCCCGCGCCACCCTCTGCCCCTCGACTTGGCCCTGGCGGCGCGGGGGCAACAGCGCCTGGATCTGCTCGGCTTCGATCCCGGGCCACCCGACGGGCTCTACGGCGCCCGCACCCGCGCCGCGGTGCGCGCCTTCAAGCATCTGCGCGGCCTGTCGCCGGAGGCCGACGCGCTGCTGACCGCCCTGTTCCCTGGTGCCGGCCGGCACCCGCCGCCGCTCGAAACGCCGCCTCGGACCCGGCCCTGCCGGATTGTCGGACTCGGGTTCGTGGCCGCCCGTGACCGCCGCTGCGGAGGCGCAAGCGGTGCGGCCCATGGCGGGAACCCGCTCGCTGTTCCGCGCCTCGGCCACGGCAATCGGCCGCGCGCGAGGCGAAGCAGGCGGAAGCCCGGGGACGAGCGCGCTCGCCGGAGCCGTGCCGACGGCAGAAAACGCGGCGACGCAGCCCCGCGCCTCACCGAGGCAGGCGGGCGCATCGGTGGCAAAACGCGACGCCGCGCCGTCCGTGCGGACCGCGGCCTCGGCGGTCCTGGCGCGGCCGCGCTCCCGCGGCGCGCGGCGGCGCAGTGCTGCGCCGCCGGCGAGGCTGGCGCGCTATGCCGGTGCCGGATCGTCCTTCGACCGCGCAGGCGCGTCGCAAGACCCTCCCGCTTCGTCTCTCGCCCCGTTTCGCGCCCGCGTCCCGTTTCCCGCCCAACGCGATCGCCGCTATTCGAGCGGGTCGGCCGGGGCCGGCACGGTGTCGGCGCTGCGGTAGAGCGTCCAGACGAAGCCGGCGGCGACGCTGAGGTTGCGGTCGCGGCGGAACAGCGGGCTGTCGGCGTTGGCGGCGCCGCTGAAGTCCTCGAACCGCGCCCCCGCGATCACCGCGAGGTGCCCGGTGATCGGCACGCGGTAGCTGAACTGCAGCCGCGCGCCGAGATAGCCGGCCCGCGCGCGGTAGGCGGGGCGGTCGGGGCGGGCGAATTCCGGGGCGACGCCGTAGAAGTAGTCCATGTGGCGCGCATCGGCGAACACCGCGCCGAGGCCGATGCGGAAGCGGCTGCGCGGGATCAGCAGGTCGCGCTGCTCCCAGGCGATGTCGGGGTTGAACACCCAGCCGCGGAAGCTGATGCTGGAGAGGTCGGTCGAGAACACCGCCCGCACCGGCGTCTCCAGCATCACGCGCCGCGGCGCGGCCGGATCGCGCCAGAGGGTGAGGCGCAGCGTCGGTCCGATCTCGCCCAGCCAGTCGAGGTCCGGCATGCCCTGGCGCGCGCGGTTCTCGCGCGAGGAGACGGGGAAGGCGCCGGAGGCGCTGAGCGAGAACTCGGCGCGGCCGTCGCGCCAGGCGCGCATCCGGGCGCCCAGCTCGTCGGCGCGGAAGAGGTCGCCGCGATAGGTGAGGGAGGGCGAGACGATGCCGCGCAGCCGGCTCTGCTCCGCCCCCGGATAGTCCGGCACGTAGCCGCCGCCGCCGAGCAGGCCGATCTCGAGCAGCGGGCGCCGCTCCCCCGCCGGGTCCGCCTGCGCGAGGGCGGGCGCGGGAAGCGCGAGCAGCGCGGCGAGCGCGGCGAGGCGGCGCGGCGAGGGCGGCGGGCGGCTCATGCCTCCTCCCGTTCGGCGTCCAGCAGCACGTTGGGCAGCGGCGTGCGCCCCCAGCAGGGCGCGACGGCGATGCGGGCGAATCCGGCGGCGCGCAGGGTCGCGGCGAGCACGCCGACCGGCAGCGGCGCGATCGCGGTGCGGCCGAGATCGCCGCGCAGCAGCCGGCCGAGCTGCTCCGCCGCGTGGCCGACGGCGCTGCGCCAGCCGCGCGCGGGATCGAAGGCGCGGATCAGCACGCGCCGCCGCGCCGCCGCCGCGGCGCGGGCGAGCAGCGCCTGCTGGGCCGGCTCCGGCAGCAGATAGAGCACGTCCACCAGCAGCACGGTGTCGCATTCCGGCAGCGCGACGGGGGCGAGGAAGTCGGCTTCGGCGAACGCGGCGGGCAGGTCGGCGGCGGCGGCGCGCGCCTCGGCGAGCTTCGCCCGGTCGCGGTCGAGGCCGAGCAGCGCCGTGGCGCAGCCGGCCTGGAGCAGGGCGAGGCCGAGCTGGCCGCGGCCGCAGCCGAGGTCGAGCACGTGTCCGAACGGCCGCGCGGCGCCGCGCGCGAGCAGGGCGGCGACGACCGGGTCGGCGCGCAGCTTGCCAGCGACGAAGCCCCGTGCCCAGCGCGAGGCGCCGGCGTAGCGCGCGGCGACGGCGCGGCGCAGCGCGGCGGCGTCGGCGCCGCGATCCGCCTGTCCGGGATCAGGGAGGGGAGACGGCACGGCGTCGCAGCGGAGGAAGGGGATGCGAGTCCGGGAACTATGCGTGACCCGGCGCGGCGCCGCAACGCGCCGGCAGCGCCCCTGTCCGGCACGGCCGGCCGCCCGGAGCGGGGCGCGCGCCCCTGCCGAGGCGGCGCGGCAGCGCGTCGCCCTTCGCGGGCGCAGAGGCGGCGGGCGCGCGGCCCGGTGTGGCCGCCGCGCCGTCGCGGCGAACCGCGCCTCCCTTTCCGCCGACGAGACTGCGGCGGCGATGCGCGTGAAGGCGTTCCGCCCCCCGGCGGCGGATGCTCCTCCTCCCGCCCGGAATGCGGCTCCCGACCGGGCGGGGCGGCACGTCGTCATGCCGCGGAGCCTGGCGGCGACGTTCGGGCGGCGCGCCGGCCCGCCACCGGCGCCTCCCCCGCGGCGAAGGCCTGGTCGCGCTTCCCCGGGCAAGAACCGCAGCCGACCGGGCCGCCGCGATGGCCGAGGACGAACCGCGTGCCGGGGAAGACACGAGTGGCGCACGCGGCGGAACCGTCCGTCGGCGGCGCGCCAATGCGCCGTCAGCACCGCCTCGACCGCATCGCCGAGCGCGAGGTCGGCGAAGCCGACGATGGCGGTGGCATGCGCCGGGCCGTGCCGGCCGCTCGCGCTCGTCGCCGGCTGGCCGGCGACGGGCTCGGCCTCGCCGACAGGGCGCGTCTCCTCCGGGCCCGCGGCGGGGAACATGGCGGGGCGCCGCACGAACGCGGCGGCGACGGCGTCGTGCCTGCTGCGCAGGTCGGCCAGGAATTCGTCGCGCAGGCGGCGTTGCCGTCAGCCGGTCCCGGAGGCGGCGGTGGGCGCCCCGGCCGGCAACTCGGGCTCCGGCCGCTGCCGCGCCAGCCAGGGGCGGTCGGGCGGGAAGATGCGGCCCCAGGGCGTCAGCGAGGGGACGGTGCGGCGGGGGTCGCCGCGCGCCGCGGCCGCGGAGCCGGGCGGGCGCGGGCGCGTTGTCGGTCCCCCCGCGCCCGCCTAGCCTGACCGGCCGCGCGGCGGGAGGAGGAAGCGATGCCCGAGGGAACCGACGTCTTCGAGATCATGCACACCACGCGGGCGATGCGCCGGCTGAAGCCGGACCCGGTGCCCGATGCGCTGATCCGCCGGATCCTCGAGGCCGGCATCTGCGCCGCCAACGGCGGCAACTCACAGCGCTGGCGCTTCCTCGTGGTCAAGGACCCGGCGATCAAGAAGGCGGTGCAGGTCTGGTACAAGAAGGCCTTCGACGAGGTGATCGGACCCCGCTACGCGGCGAGCGCGCCGCCGCCCGGCGTCAGCGCGGAGAAGTACCGGCGCCAGCACGCTGCCGTCGCCTACCTCACCGAGCACTTCCACGAGGCGCCGGTGTGGATCGTCTGCTGCCTCGAGGAGAGCGGGACGCCGACGCGCTGGTCCGGCGCCTCGATCTATCCGGCGGTGCAGAACATGCTGCTCGCGGCCCGCGCGCTCGGCCTCGGCGCGACGCTGACGACGCGGCACCTGCTGTTCGAGAAGGAGACCGAGGCGGCGCTCGGCCTGCCGCCGGGCGTGCACTCCTACGCCATCCTGCCGATCGGCTGGCCGATGGGGAAGTTCGGGTCGGTCGGCCGCGGCAACCTGGCGGATTTCGTCTTCGAGGACCGCTGGGGCCGGCCCTGGAGCGGCGCGCAGGCCTAGCGCCGCTTCCGCCCGGCTGCGGGCGCGGCTCCGCCGCATTGCCCGCCGAGCCGAGCCGCCCTCGCGGCGGTCGCCGACCGCGCGCGATCCGCTCGCGCGGGCGCGGCGGCGGTCAGCCCGCCCTGGGCAGCGCCACACCGATCAGGCAGTCGCGGGTGACGATCGCGGCCAGGCGCTCCTCGCTCCAGCCCTCGGTCCCGGCGGGGCGCATCGGCAGCACCATCCAGCGGTAGTCGGCGGTGCTGTCCACGACCCGGACCTCGACGTGGTCCGGCAGGTGGGTGCCCCACTCCGCCAGCACGCCGCGCGGATCGCGCACGGCGCGCGCCCGGTAGGCGGCGGACTTGTACCAGTGCGGCGGATAGCCGAGCACGGCGCGCGGATAGCAGCTGCACAGGGTGCAGACGACCAGGTGATGCCGCGTCGGCGTGTCCTCGAGCACACCGAGCGGCGGCGCGCCCGCCATGGTGACACCCATCGCCTCCGCCGCCGCCGTGCCGTCGGACAGCAGCAGCCGGCGGTAGTCCGGGTCGGTCCAGGCCCTCGCGACCATGCGCGCACCGGTCTCGGGCGAGGCGCGGTCGGTGATCGCCTGGCGCTCGGCGATCTCCTCCTCGGTCAGGATGCCCTTGGCGGTCAGCGCGGCGACCAGCTTCTCGAGCATCGCCACGCTCTCGGGGCGGGGCGGGGCGGCCATCTCAGGGACTCCCTTCGGCGAGGGGTTCGAGCCAGTGCTCGAAGATCTCGACCAGCACCGTGTCGCGCGGATGGCCCTCGTTCCACAGCGGCCGCTGGTCGAAGCGCACATGGTAGAGCCTGCGCCGCGGCGCCGGCCGGCCGAAGGCGAGGTCCTCCGGGTTGGGGAAGGCGCCGAGCGCGCGCTCGACCGTGCCGGTGCGGCCGCGGACGTAGTGCGGGGTGCGGATGTGGCACGGCCCCCGCTCCTCCGGCCAGTCGTCCCGCACGCGCACCCGCGCGCCGGGCGCGAAGGCGGCGCCCGCCTCGGTCATCGCAGCTCCTCCGCCGCGATCACGCCCTTCTCGATCATGATGGCGGCGATCGAGCGCAGCCAGCGCTCGTAGTAGCCGAGGGCGTGGTACTCCTCGGGCGGAAGCGATTCGATGCCGCGCCGCAGCTCGTCCACCGTCATCAGCTTCTTCTGCGCGAGGATCTGGCGGATCGCGTCCACCCGCTTGCCGAAGGCGTCAGGCGGGGCATCGTCCGGGTCGATCGGCGTGCAGCGGAAGCGGCTGGCGCCGCCGAGGTCGTGCGTGGCCGGGACATGGGCGGGAGCGTCGTCGGGCATGGCGCAAGGCTAGGCCCGGGCGCCGGCGGGAGTAAAGCGGCCCGGCCGGGGCGGCGGCTACTTCACCTCCTCGGCGGCGCCGACGCCCCAGATCTCGGCGCGGCGGATCCAGCCGCGGACGCGGCCGACCTCCACCTCGCACCACTCGCTGCCCGCCTCGCAGCGGTTGAGCCGGCCGACGACGCCGGGCTGCAGCCGCGCGACCGGGGCCGCCCCGGCGTCCGGGCGGCGACGCAGCAGCCGCTCCTCGCGGCCGGGGACGAGGAAGCTGCGGCGCCCGGTGAGGGTGGAGACGTGCACCCAGCCTTCGGTGCCGTCCACGTCGCGGATGCGGCGCCAGACGTCGTGCTCGCGCAGGATCACCACGGGCCAGGCGCGGCGCTGGAAGGTCCATTCGATCGGATAGCGGGTGCCGGGGCCGGCGCGCAGATTGACCTCGTCGGAGCGCAGGGCGGCGAAGCGCGGCAGCGGCAGGCCGGTCACCGGACCGGTGAGCGGCGCGGCCGGTTCGGGCGGGCTGCCGGGCTCCCCAGGCGGCGGGGCATTCGGGCCCGGCGGCCGGACCACCGCCGCGGTGCCCATGGCGGCGCCGGCCGCTCCTGCCGCGGCCCCGGCGGCGGCCCCGGCGGCCGTCCCGGCAGGGCGCCGGGCGGTTCCGGCGGGCGACGCGGCCGCCGGCGGCCGGCGCGACGCCGCTTGCGGCGGTGCCGCG
>NZ_JAHZUY010000043.1 GCF_019458025.1 Caldovatus aquaticus
CACGGCTGGCGCCGCGTCCGCCGCCGCAGCCTGCGGCGCAACGGCGCCCCTCTGCACCTGCCCTGCACCGCCATGAACCTCCGCCGCGCCGAACGCCTCCTCGCCTGACAGGCGACGCGCGCCCCCCGGCCTGCCGCCAGACACCGAAACCGAACACAAAGGCCGCTTCCAGGCCGCCCTCACACCTGCCTCACCCGATCGGGCGCGTTTCGCAGGGGTCTCCATAGGCGCCGCCAGGACGAGCGCGATCCGCGCCGCAGCCGCGACCGCTGCGACCGGGGCGGCGTCCACCGCCCCGCGCCGCCCCCTCCTGCGGAGCGTCGGCTCGGCACGGTCTCCGGGGGGCGGCATCGGCCGACCGACCGGGGGGCCCAATGACTGCTCCCGTCTCGCGGCCGTCGGCTGCGCGAGCGGGGCGCCCTCCGCCGGGCGGTCCGCACGCCAGCCGGCCTCCAGTGTGTCGCATGGCCGTCGCTCCGCCTTCGCTGGCGCGCCGGGCACGGGATGCAGCGCGATTCACCGTCGCTCCGGCCGTCAGACATGCCGCTACAGGCACCGGCGCGTGCGCTGCGGAGAACGCGACCGGCAGGCACCGGGTCGGCCGCACCTCGATGCCGGCGGGGTGAGCATCCTGCCTGCCCCGGGCGTCATGCCGGGGAGGTGGCGCGGGGGACCGCAGGCCGAACATCCGCGTCGGCGCCGCCGCGCGTTGCAGGGCTGGCAGGCGCGTTCGGCACGGCGCATTCTTCGCTGCGCGCCGTGGACCGAGGAGCGGCCGCGAAGGGTGGAGGAACCGCCATGACCGGGGCGACAGCGCGGGCGGAGACGGCGCGCGCGGGCTGCGCGCCGAGGCACGAGGCCGAAGGGGCGCGGGCGAGGGGCACCGCGATGCCGCGATGGCGGGCGCGCCCGCCGTCATGGGCCCCGCCGCCCCTTCAGGGGCGTGGCGGCAACCAGCCGCGGCGGTCGCGCCCCGCGGCGCCGAGGCAGGCAGGGAAGAACCGATGCGGTGCATGACGCTCGATCCGGCCGCGCGGGGGCGGCTGCGCGCGGAGACGCGGCCGGACCCGCGGCCGGGCCCGGGGCAGGTGCTGCTGCGCGTCTGCGCCTGCGCGGTGTGCCGGACCGACCTGCACGTGGTGGACGGCGAGCTGCCGGAGCCGAAGCCGGGGGTGATCCCGGGGCACGAGATCGTCGGCCGCGTGCTCGAGACCGGCCCCGGCGCGACGCGCTTCGCGCCCGGCGCCCGGGTCGGCGTGCCCTGGCTCGGCTTCGCCTGCGGCGCCTGCCGGTTCTGCGCGCAGGGGCGGGAGAACCTGTGCGAATCGGCGCGTTTCACCGGCTACCAGCTCGACGGCGGCTATGCCGAGCTGGCGGTGGCCGACGAGCGCTTCTGCTTCGCCCTGCCGGAGGCCTATGCCGACGCGGAGGCGGCGCCGCTGCTCTGCGCCGGGCTGATCGGCCACCGCGCTCTGCGCCTGGCGGGGCGGGAGGCGCGGCGGATCGGCCTCTACGGCTTCGGCGCCGCGGCGCACATCATCGCCCAGGTGGCGCGCTGGGAGGGGCGGGAGATCTACGCCTTCACCCGCCCGGGCGACGACGCGGCGCAGGCCTTCGCGCGCCGCCTCGGCGCCGTCTGGGCGGGGCCGTCGGACGCGCCCGGGCCGGTGCCGCTCGACGCCGCGATCCTGTTCGCCCCCGTGGGTGCGCTGGTGCCGGCGGCGCTGCGCGCGGTGGACCGCGGCGGCGTCGTGGTCTGCGCCGGCATCCACATGAGCGACATCCCCTCCTTCCCCTACGAGATCCTGTGGCACGAGCGCGTGGTGCGCTCGGTCGCCAACCTCACCCGGCGCGACGGGGAGGAGTTCCTGGCGCTGGCGCCGCAGGTGCCGGTGCGCACGGCGGTGGAGACGCTGCCGCTCGCGCGGGCGAACGAGGCCCTGGCGCGGCTGCGGGCCGGCGCGGTCGAGGGCGCGCTGGTGCTGGTGCCCTAGGGTCGCCGCGCCCCGGCACCGGCGAGCAGCCGCGGGCCCGGGTCCGCGGCTCAGCGGATCTCACCCTCGTCCTTCAGCATCCGCACGCTCCTGCGGAACGCCTCCAGCGTGCGGTCCAGCTCCGCCGGTCCGTGCGCGGCGGAGACCGTGCCGCCCGGCCAGGGCATGATGTCCACGCCGTGCACGCGCATCGCCAGCGCGAGCTTGGTCGGCCCCTGCGCGCCGCGCGGCACCTTGAGGTCCTCGTAGCCGAAGGCGAAGGGGTCGAAGGCATGCGGGCCGATGCCGGGCAGGCGGCGCGGGTTGGTGAAGACGTGGAAGCCGGTGTGGGTGCCGTACACCGCCCAGGGCACGCCGGCCTCGGCGAGCACGGCGTTCATCCCCTCGCGCAGTTGCGCCGCGTAGGCATGGGCGCGCGCGATCGCGTCGGTGGACTTCAGGATCTCGAGCGTCGCGACGCCGGCGGCGGCGGAGAGCGGGTTGGCGTTGAACGTCCCCTGGTGCGGGATCTTCTCGATGCCGCGCGCCGCCGCGCGCTCGGGGTCGAGCAGCTCCATCACGTCGCGCCGCCCGACGACCGCGCCGCCCGGCAGCCCGCCGGCGAGGATCTTGGCGAGCGTGGTCAGGTCCGGGCGGATGCCGAGCGCCTGCTGCGCGCCGCCGAGGGCGACGCGGAAGCCCGTCACCACCTCGTCGAAGATCAGCAGGATGCCGCGCTTCGCCGTCTCCTCGCGCAGCAGGCGCACGAATTCGGGGCGCAGCGGCACCTGGCCGTAGGTGCTGCCGGTCGGCTCCAGGATCGCGGCGGCGATCTGCGGGCCGTGCTCCTCCAGCAGCGCGACGAGGCCCGCGGCGTCGTTGGGGTCGGCGAGGACGACGTTGCTCGCCAGCCCCTCCAGCACGCCCGGCGTCGGCGTGCCGTCGAAGTGGTTGGTGACGCCGAAGGCCATGTGGTCGTGCCAGCCGTGGAAGTGGCCGCGCAGGCGGAGCAGCTTCGGCCGGCCGGTGGCGGCGCGGGCGAGGCGCAGCGCCATCAGCGTCGCCTCGGTGCCGGAGTTGGTGAAGCGCACCATCTCGGCGCTCGGCACCAGCTCGCGCACCAGCTCGCCCCAGCGCAGCTCGAGCGGGTGGCTGGCGCCGTAGTGGGTGCCCTTGGCCGCCTGCTCGGCGATCCGCGCCGCCACCTCCGGGTGGGCGTGGCCGAGGATCAGGGCGCCGTGGCCGCCGAAGTAGTCCACGTATTCGTTGCCGTCCACGTCCCACTTCCGCGCACCGGCGGCGCGGACGATCGAGAGCGGGTGCGGGCGGACGTAGCGCGTGTCGTGCGTCACGCCGCCGGGGAAGATCTCGCGCGCCTTCGCGTAGGCGGCGGCCGAGCCCGGCGTGCGCGCGACGAAGGCGGCGACGATCGGCGAGTTGGAGAGAGGGGGCGGGGTCGCGTTCATCGCCTGGCGCCTCTGCGGAGTGGCGGAACGATCCGCGCGAGCCGCGAGGCCCGGCGCCGGACCGCGCCCGCCGTCAACCGCAGCGTGGCGCGCGGCGGCGGGCTTGGCAACGCCGTGCGCGCCCCGGCCTCGGCGCGCGCCGGTGACCCGGCCGGGGAACGCGGGCTGGGCGTCGCCGCCGTGCTCGACCCTCGCGCAGCGAGGAAGGGGCGGGGCGCCGGGATCCTGCGGCCGCTTCCCTCTTTGCCGTCCGGGCCGCCGCAAGGGCGATCCATCGCTTCTCGGCACCCGCCGCCCGACCAGCGGCGGCGCGGCAGGGGCGCCCGCTCCGACGGGGGGCGCCCGTACGCGCGATCAGCCCGCTGATGAGCCTGCCGCCTCGGGCGGCCCGGCGCCGCCCGGCTCGGGCGTCTTCCGCTCCGCGCCGGCGTGCCGTGCGATGTCGTCGACTGGGATGTGGTTCCGCCCGGGCGCGGCGGGGACGACGGTCGGCTTCCCGGCCCGGCGCGGCTTCCCGAGGCCCGGCCGCGAGGCGGCGGCGCGACGCAGCCCGAGCACCAGCATCGCCGACGGTCTCCGACATGACCATCGGCTGCCGGAAGCCCTGGGGTGGGCGCGGGCCAGCGACGGCTTGTGCGGGCGCCGCGATGTCTCGCCCCCCGTTCACCCCGCCACCGGGTCCTATTCCACCCGCAGCCCGGCCCGGCGCACCACGGGCGCCCAGCGGGCCGCGTCCTCGGCGACGTAGCGGGCGAACTCGGCCGGGCTCGCGCTGGCCTCGACCTCCACCCCGCCTTCGAGCAGGCGGCGCCGGACCTCCGCCTCCGCCAGCACGGCGTTCAGGGCGGCGTGCAGCTTCTCCACGCGGTCCGGGGGCGTGCCGCCGGTGGCGAACAGGCCGAACCAGGTGGCGGCGCGGATCTCCGGGAAGCCCTGCTCGGCCGTGGTCGGCAGATCGGGCATGGCGGCGCTGCGATGCTCGCCTGCCACCGCGAGCGCGCGCAGCGCCCCGGCGCGGATGTGCGGGGCGAGCGGCGCCAGGGCGTTGGTGAAGACCGGGACGCGCCCGGCGATCACGTCGTTCAGCGCCGGACCGGTGCCGCGATAGGGCACGTGCTCCATCTCGACGCCGAGCACCTGCGCGACGAGCGCCCCGGCCGCATGTCCGGTCGAGCCGACCCCGGGCGAGGCGTAGGCGAGCGGCGGGCGGGCCCGGCGCGCGAACGCCTGCAGCTCGCGCAGGTCGTGCACCGGCAACGAGGGATGCACGACGATGACATTGGGGCCGAGGCCGATCAGCCCGATCGGCGCGAAGGCGGTCGCCGGGTCGTAGGGCAGGTTGGGGCGGACGAGCTGGTTGATGGTCAGGCTGCCGCTGCCGCCGAGCAGCAGGGTATAGCCGTCCGGGGCGGACTTCGCGGCTGCCTCGGCCCCCAGCGCGCCGCCGGCGCCGCCGCGGTTCTCGATCACGATCGGCTGACCGAGGCGGGCGGCCATGCCCTCGCTCAGCAGGCGGCCGACGATGTCGTTGGTGCCGCCCGGCGGGAACGGGATGATGAGGCGCAGCGGGCGGTCCGGGAAGCCGGCCGGGGCCGCCGGCTGGGCGGCAGCGCCGCGCGGGCCGGGGACAAGCTCGCCGAGAAGGGAAGGGAGCGCCAGCGCGGCCGCTGGCCGCAGGAGCAGGGAGCGACGGGGGAGCAACGAGGGCCTCCGCAGGCTGTCGAACGGAACCGGCAATGATGCCGCCGGCGCCCGCGGGAGGCGAGAGCGGGCCGGGAGCGGCAGGCGGCCGCGCGGCGGCCGGGGCGTCGCCCGGAACGCGGCGCGGGGGGCTCGCGGATCCGCCGCCGGCGACCGTTCCGGCTCAGCCGGCGGCGACGGCCCGGACGCTGACCGCCCACGCCTCGGCGCGGGCGATCGCCTCGGCGATGTCCTCGTCGCGGAACGGCTTGCCGACGACGCCGAGCGGGGCGGCGGCGCGACCCTCCGCCGTGTCGAGCAGGTCCGGGTTGCCGGTGACGAACACGCAACGCACGCCGAACAGGTCGCGCAGCAGGCGCGCCACCTCGCGTCCGTCGTCGCCGCCGGCGAGGGCCAGGTCCATCAGGGCGAGGTCGGGGCGCTCGCGCTCCGCGATCGCCAGGGCCGCGACGCCGGTCGCCGCGGCGCCGCAGCTTTCGTGGCCGAGCGAGGCAAGCAGGTCTTCCAGATGCATGGCGAGCAGAGCCTCGTCCTCGACCACCATGATGCGCATGCGGCTCGTCCCCCCTCGGTGTCCTGATGGCTTTACGCAAGACGGGGCTGCGTGTGGGATGCCAAATGCGTGAGGCCCGACGCAACGGCGGCGTGCCCGCCGGCGGGGCACGGCGGTGCGGCGCCGGTGCGGGGCCCGTGCCTGCGGGCCGCAACGGCGCCCCTCGGCCGAGCGCAACGCCGGGCTCGTCCCCCTGCCGGCCAGGCGCGGCGGTTACGCGCCTTCGCGCCGCGCTGCGGATGGCTGTCGCCTCCCCAGTTATTTCTGGTGTAGAAATGGAACGCCCCCGTTCGCTCTATCTACCTATGGCTGAAGGAGAGAGGGTCCGGGGGGGAAGCGCCACCGGCGGCCGGAGGGTATCGGCTGAGTGGGATGACCGGGACCACAACCACCGCGCGCATGTCGGATGCGGCCGCAGCCGGCCCTGCGCCGGCGGAGGGCTGGTCGAGCGATGGCCTGCCGGCCGGCTTGTTCGTCCGCCGTACCGACCGGGTGATCGCGCTGGTCCGGGCCGTCGTGGCGATGGTGGCCTTCCTCGCGGTCCGGTTCGAGCCGCCGCAGCCGGAGGAACTGGCGGTCCACGCCCGCGTCCTGATGGCGGCCTACGGCGTGTACGCCGTGGTGCTGGCGGTGGCCCTCGCCGGCTTCCGCGTGGTGCAGCGCCCGGCGGTCGGCACCATGGCGCACGTCGTGGACATCGGCGTGTTCACGGCGCTGATGTCCCTGACCGCCGGCCCGGCGAGTCCGTATTTCGCGCTGCTCAACTTCTCCCTGCTCGCCGCCGCGCTGCGCTGGGGCTGGCGCGGCGCGCTCTGGACCACGGTGGCGCTGACCGGGCTGTTCCTCGTCGTCGGCGTCGCCTTCGCCGGCGCCTTCGCCGGCGACACCCTCAACGCCAACCGTTTCGCGTTGCGGCTGACACACCTGCTCACCATCGGGACCGTTCTGGTCCTGTTCGGCCTGTACCAGCAGCGCTTTGCCGCCGAGGTGCTGCGCCTCGCCGCGGGCTGGCCGGCCGCCTCCTCCGACCCCACCCCGGTGCGCGGGGCGCTGGCCTATGCCGCGGAGGTGTTCGATGCGCCGCGCGCCCTGCTGCTGCGCGACGATCCGCTCGAGCCCTGGCTGCATGTCACGGAATGGCGCGCCGGCGACGACGCCGGCGGCGCCGCGGGCGGGGGGCTGGGCAGGAGGCGCTGGGCGCGCGGCGGCGGCGCGGCCGGCGGGGTCCTGACCGAGCGGCGGTTCTCGCCCGACGAGATCGGGCCGGCGGTGGCGGAGGCGGTGGGCGACGCGCCCTTCGTGGTCGTGGAGGGCATGACCCTGGTGCACCGCGGGGGCCACGGGCTCGATCCGCTGCCCTCGCCGGGGCTCAGCGCGGCCCTGTGCCAGCGGCTGGACATCGCCTCCGCGCTCTGCCTGCCGGTGCGCACGGAGGACCAGGACGCCTGGCTGGTGATCCCGGGACGCGACCGCGGAGCGCCGGAGGACTTCCTGATCGGGGCGGTCGCCACGGCCCGCATCGCCACGGCATTCCAGCGCGCCGCGGCGCAGGATGCCCTGCTGCGCGCCGCCGCCGCCGAGGACCGGCTGCGCCTCGGCCGCGACCTGCATGACGGCATCCTGCAGCCCCTCGCCGGAGCGGTGCTCAAGCTGCAGGCCGCGCTGCGCCGCGAGCCCGCGCCGGCGGCGCTCGCCGCCAGCGTCGCCGAGGTCTGCGAGCTGCTGAGCGCCGAGCAGCGCGAGCTGCGCGCCTTCATCAACCGCCTGCGGCCGGAGAATGCGGCGGGAGCCGCCGGCGCCGAGATCGAGCTTGCCCCCGAGCTGGAGCGGCTGGCGCAGGTGCTCCGGGTGCAATGGGGCATGGAGGTGACGCTGACGGTGACGCCGCGCGGCGCCCTCGTGCCGGGGCGGCTGATCTGGCACCTCCGGCAGCTCGTGCGCGAGGCCGCGGCCAACGCCGCCCGCCACGGCCGGGCCCGGCGCCTCGAGGTGGACGCGTCGCACCTCGGGGAGACGCTCTGCCTGCGCATCGCCGATGACGGCGCCGGCCTGGCGGAGCACGGCCAGTTCGACGGACCGACCCTGCGCGAGCGCGGGATCGGCCCGCGCTCGCTCCGCGAACGGGTGCTCGCCCTCGGCGGTTCGCTGCTGCTGGACTCCAGCCCCGCGGGGCTCCGCCTGATCATGGACATCCCGCTCGGCGGCGCCGTCGGCGCCGCCGCGCCGATCCGGGAGAGGATCGCCGCATGACGACGCTGGTGCTGGCCGACGACCACCCGATCGTCATGGAGGGTCTCGCCGCCCTTCTCACCGAGGCCGGCTACACGGTGGTGGCCCGCTGCACCCGCGGCGAGGAGGTGCTGGAGGCGATGCCCCGGCTCCGCCCGCAACTGCTGCTGCTCGACCTCCACATGCCGGGCATGGACGGCCTGACCGTGCTGCGCCGGCTCAACGCCGCGGCCGAGGCGGCGCCTGCGGACGCGGGGCGGCGGGCGCGGGTGGTGCTGCTCACCTCCGGCCTGACCGAGGCGCAGGCGGCGGAGGCGATGCGGCTCGGCGCCGACGGCCTGGTGCTGAAGGAATCCGCGCCGCAGCAACTGCTCGAATGCCTGCGGCACGTGGTCGCCGGCGGGCAGTGGGTGGACCGCGAGATCGGCCGCCGCGCGCTCGCCGCCGCCGCGACCGTCGGCGCCGGCGCCGCGCCGCCGCCCTCCGCCTCGGAGGGAGGCACCGCGCCGGCTCCGGCCGCGGGCAGGCGCGGGGGAGGCGGCGCAGGTGCCGTGCCGGAGCCGGTGCGGCTGACGCGGCGCGAGCACGAGATCATCGGGCTGGTGCTGCAGGGGCTGCGCAACAAGCAGATCGCCGACCGGCTGCAGATCACCGAGGGCACGGTGAAGATCTACCTGCACGCGATCTACCAGAAGCTCGGCGTGACCAGCCGGATGGAACTCGCCATCTGGTGCCGCGAACGGAGCCTCGCCGCGGCAGGCGCGTCCGCCGCCTGACCGGCGGGCGGGAGGGAGCGCGCCGTGGCAGCGCGGCTCGGCCGCGTCAGGTCGCCGGAAGCCGCGGACGCTCGGCCTCCTCCGCGGCGCCGGCGAGGAGGCGCTGCACCGCCGGGTAGTCCACCTTGCCCGTGGCGAGGAGCGGCATCGTCTCGACCACGCGCAGCTCGCGCGGGACCATCAGCTCCGGCACGCCCCGCTCGCGCGCGGCGGCGAGCAGCGCCGGGATGGCCGCGTCGCGCCGGGTGGTCAGGAGGACCAGCCGCTCGCCCTTGCGCGGGTCGGGCAGCGCGAGGACCGCGTGCAGCGCGTCGGGCCACAGCGCCCCGGCCAGCGCCTCGGCCGCGGCCATCGAGACCATCTCGCCGGCAATCTTGGCGAAGCGCCTGGCGCGGCCGCGGATGGTGACGAAGCCCTCGGCATCCACGGAGACGATGTCGCCGGTGTCGTACCAGCCCTCCGGCGGAGGCTGGAGCACGCCCGGCGCCTCCGCGCGCAGGTAGCCGAGCATGACGTTCGGGCCGCGCACCCAGAGCCGGCCGGCGTCGCGGTCCGCGAGGCCGGCGACCGGCTCGAGGCGATGCTCGATGCCCGGCAGGAAGCGCCCGACCGTGCCGACGCGGTTGCGCTTGGGGGTGTTCACGCAGAGCACCGGCGCGGTCTCGGTGGTGCCGTAGCCCTCGAGGATGCCCTTGCCGAAGCGGTCGGCGTAGAGGCGGCGGGTCTCCTCGCGCAGCTTCTCGGCGCCGGCGAAGATCAGGCGCACGGCGCGGAAGTCGTAGGGGTGGGCGAAGCGCGCCCAGCCGTTGAGGAAGGTGTCCGTGCCGAAGACGATGGTGGCGTCGCGGTCGTAGATCACCTCCGGCACCATGCGGTAGTGCAGCGGCGATGGGTAGAGGAAGCTCGGCACGCCGCTGAGCAGGGGCAGCAGCGTGCCGCCGGTGAGGCCGAAGCTGTGGAACATCGGCAGCGCGTTGACCACGCGGTCGGCCGGGCTGAAGTCCAGCACGGCGGTGACCTGGGCGCAGTTGGCGAGAATGTTGCGGTGGGAGAGGACCACGCCCTTCGGCGTGCCCTCCGAGCCGGAGGTGAAGAGCACGACCGCAGGCGCGTCGGGCGCGAGGCGCGCGCCGGGCAGGCGGCGGGCGCGGCGCGCGTCGAGCAGGCCGCGCAGCCGGGCGCCGGGGCCGATCGTGGCGCGCAGCTCGTCGAGCCAGACGAAGCGCAGGCCGGCCTCCTCCATGCGCGCGACGGCCGGGCCGAGCCTGCCGCGCTCGACGAAGCGGCGGGAGCAGAGCACGGTGCGGATCGCTGCGGTCCGGCAGGCGGCGAGCATCCCCTCGGCGCCGGCCGAGAAGTTCAGCATGGCGGGGACGCGGCCGAAGGCCTGCAGCGCGAGGAAGGTGACGACCGCGCCCTTGGCGTTGGGCAGCATCAGGCCGACGCGCTCGCCGGGCGCCGTGGCCGCGGCCAGGCGGCGGCCCAGAACGCAGGCGGCGAGCACGATGCGGTCGAAGGAGAGCGGGGCGTAGTCCTCGGGGTCGTCGAGCACCTTCGCGCGGCCGCCATGGACGGCGCGCGCGTCGAGCAGGGCGGCGAACAGCGACTTCCCCGTCCCCGCCGTGCGGAAGGCGGCCTCGGTCATCACCGTGTCGAGCGCGTCGGAGAGCGCGCGGCGGCGGGCGCGGCCGCGCACGCCTTCCGGCGCGGCGATCCGCACCGGGGGGAGGAAGGTGACGGTGACGCGCGGGAACCAGCGCCGGCGCAGCACCCCTTCGGTGTAGGCGAACCGGCTGTATTGCGGTCCGTCGAGCCGCACGGGGAGGACCGGGGCGCCGGTGCGCTCGGCGAGCATGCCGGCGCCCTCGTAGATCTTCATCAGGGCGCCGGTGCGGCTGATCCGGCCCTCGGGGAAGATGACGAGCTTGCGGCCCTCGTCGCGCACCGCCCTGACCATGGCCTTGAAGGCGTAAGGGCTGGACGGGTCCACCTCGAAGGTGCGGACCAGGGCGAGGAAGGGACGCGCCCACCACGTGCGGGCGATGAACAGGTTGACGACGAAGCTCGGCTGGTCGGGCACCGCCGCGGCGATCAGCGCGCCGTCGGCGAGCGAGAGGTGGTTGGCGACGACGATCGCGTTGTCGCCGGCGGCGCGGTAGTGCTCGAGGCCGCGCACCTCGAAGCGGTGGAACAGGCGGAGATAGAGGCGCAGCGCGGCGCGCACCGCCTCCCGCAGGAGGGCGCCGGCGCGGCGGGGAGCGGGGCCGGCCGCTGCGGCGGCGGAGGGCGCGGTCCTCGCGGTGGCGGTCATCGGCGGCAAGCCTCGGCTTCGCGGGCGTCCAGGCGCAGGCACAGCGCGACGATCTCGTCGGCCATGGCGTCGAGGCCGCGGCCGTAGGCGGCACGGCCCTCGGCGAAGAGCGCCCCGATCAGGGCGCCGAGCGAGGGCCGGTGAGCGCAGAGGTTGGAGGGGGTGCGGCCGGCCGCCGCCGCGATGTCGCGCACCGACACGGCCTCCACGCCCCGGGCGACGAAGAGGGCCAGGGCCTGGCGCCGGATGCGGGCGCGGGTTTCGCTGCGGTTGCGCATGCGGGCCGCCGACTGAACGAACGTTCGCTCAACGCCGCTGGCGCGGCGATCAAGGTGCCGCGAGGACACGGCCGGTTGTCACGATATCGTGACCATTGTGCGCGAAACTGGGACGTTAAACTCTCGGAAAGATTGTATTGCGCAGCGGTTGCTCGCGAATGAGGCTGAGGTGCCCACCAACCTGATCGCCGTTCTGCAGAGCGAGGAGCGCCAGCTCGTGGCCGAGTTGCGGGCCACGATCACTTTCCAGCGGCTTGACGCGATCCGTCGCCTGATCGCGCTCTACGGGGGAACGAGCAGCGCGCCGAGCGATCCGCCGCCGGGGGCGGCGGCCCATCCTCCGCCCGCCGCGAATGCCGCCGAGGGCGCGTCGCCGGAGGAGTTCGAGGAGCGCGGGACGAGGGCGGGCGTACGGGAGAGCAACAAGGCGGTGTCCGTCGTCCGCGCCGCGCTGGCGGCGGCGACGGGCTGAGGGATTGCCGGCAGGGGGGAAGCCGAGCGGGGGCGGCGGGGGCGCCGGCCGCGCGGCAGGTCGCGGCGCACGCGGCGGGGACATGGGACAGGTTCCATGCCTTGCAGCGTCTTTCGCAATTTCAATCGCAACATTCGATCATTGCGTTCGAAACAATCTGTTAGCCAGCCGAGCGGAGACATGGCATACGCTCGCGGCGCGGAGGAGACGCGGGACCGGACGGAAACCGTCCGGTTCCGCTCCCTGCCGCACCACCGGAACGGATGCGAGAGGGAACGATGCCGGCGCTCAAGGGCAGCAAGACCGAGGAAAACCTGAAATACGCCTTCGCGGGCGAGTCCCAGGCCAACCGCCGCTACCTCTACTTCGCGCAGAAGGCGGATGTGGAAGGCTACAACGACATCGCCGCGGTGTTCCGCTCCACCGCCGAGGGCGAGACCGGGCATGCGCACGGCCATCTCGAATTCCTCGAGGCTGTCGGCGACCCGGCCACCGGGCTTCCGATCGGCACGACCGAGAAGAACCTCGCCGCGGCGGTCGCCGGCGAGACGCACGAGTACACCGACATGTACCCGGGCATGGCGCGCACCGCGCGCGAGGAAGGCTTCGACGAGATCGCCGACTGGTTCGAGACGCTGGCCAAGGCCGAGCGCTCGCATGCCGGCCGCTTCCAGCGCGCGCTCGACGAGCTGAGGAAGGCCTGAGCGCCGCCGCGGCGCAGGGCTGAAGCCGCCGGGTGGGCCGCGGGCGGCGCTGCCGCCGCCGCGGTCCGTCCGCGCTTCCCACCGCACGACCGACCGAAACCGAGAAGCCATGCGCGAAGGCAGCCTCGAAGCGCCGGTGCGGCGCCCGCTCGCCTGGCGGGACCCGGACTTCACCGACCCCGCGAAGCTCGACGCCGAGATGCGGCGCGTGTTCGACATCTGCCACGGCTGCCGCCGCTGCTTCAACCTGTGCGACAGCTTCCCCCGCCTGTTCGACCTGGTGGACGCATCGCCGACGGGCGAGCTCGACTCGGTGGACAGCAAGGATTTCAAGCAGGTCGTGGACGCCTGCACGCTCTGCGACATGTGCTTCCTGACCAAGTGCCCCTACGTCCCGCCGCACGAGTTCGACCTCGACTTCCCGCACCTGATGCTGCGCTATCGGGCGATGGAGGCGAAGACGAAGGGGGTCGCCTTCGCCGACCGGGAGCTCGCCAAGACCGATCGCAACGGCAGGATCGGCACCCTCGCCGCGCCGCTGGCGAACTGGGTCACCGACCGCGGCAACACCGCCGGCCGGGCCCTGCTCGAGCGCGTCGCGGGGCTGCACCGCGAGGCGGAGCTGCCGCGCTACGCGAGCCGGACCCTCGCGGCGCAGGCGCAGCGCGCGGCGCCGGCGGTGAACCGGGCGGCGCCGGCCTACGGGCGCAAGGCGGTGCTCTACGCCACCTGCTTCGGCAACTACAACGACCCCGGGCCGGGCCTCGCCACCCGCGCCGTGCTGGCGCACAACGGCGTCGAGACCGAGGTGCTGCATCCGCGCTGCTGCGGCATGCCGACGCTCGAGCAGGGGCTGATCGAGGAGGTCGCGGCGGCGGCGCGGGAGGTGGCGGCAGCGCTCCTCCCCTGGATCGAACGGGGCTACGACGTGATCGCGCTGGTCCCCTCCTGCGCGCTGATGCTGAAGTTCGAGTGGCCGCTGATCCTGCCGGAGGACCAGGCGGTGAAGCGGCTGGCGGAGGCGACCTTCGACGTCTCCGAATACGTCGTGGACATCGCCCGCAAGGAGGGGCTGGCGCCCGGCCTCAAGCCGGTCGCGGGCGGCATGACGCTGCACATGGCCTGCCACGCGCGGGCGCAGAACATGGGGCAGAAGGCGGCCGAGATGCTGCGCCTGATCCCCGGCGCCGAGGTGCAGGTGATCGAGCGCTGCTCCGGCCACGGCGGCGCCTGGGGATTCAAGAAGGCGCATTTCGAGACCGCGCTCAAGGTCGGCCGCCCGGTCGCGCGCCAGGCGCGCGAGGCCGGGAAGGCCTACGTCACCTCGGAATGCCCGCTCGCCGGGGTGCACATCATGCAAGGCATCGAGCGGCTCGGCGGCGAGGCCAAGGGAATGCCGGAGCTGGTGCGCCACCCGGTCCAGCTTCTCGCCCGCGCCTACGGCCTCGACGCGACCGCGCAGGGAGCAACCGCGCCATGACGACGCCGCCCAACCGCCGCCGCGAACTCACCCCCGCCGACATCCTGCCCATGGCGGAATACGCCAAGGTGCGCGCCGCGGAGCGGCGGCGCATCGCCGCGCTCAAGCGCGACCGCCGCATCGAGGTCGGCCCCTACGTCACCTTCTACTTCGAGAACTACGAGACCATGTGGCTGCAGGTCCACGAGATGGTCTGGATCGAGAAGGGCGGGCCGGAGCAGGTGCCGGACGAGCTCGTCGCCTACAATCCCCTGATCCCGAAGGGACGCGAGCTGGTCGCGACCTTCATGATCGAGATCGACGAGCCGGCGCGGCGCAAGCGCATCCTCTCCACCCTCGGCGGCATCGAGGAGACGGCGTTCCTGATCGTCGGCGGCGAGACCATCGCCGGCGTACCGGAGACCGACCAGGACCGCACCACGGCGGAGGGCAAGGCCTCCTCCGTGCAGTTCGTGCACTTTCCCTTCACCGAAGCGCAGATCGCGGCGTTCCGCACGCCGGGGGCGCAGGTGGTGGTCGGGCTGCGGCATCCGAACTACAGCCACATGGCGGTGCTGCCGGAGCGGGTGCGCGCGGCGCTGGCGGCGGATTTCGACTGAGGGGGTGAGGCCGGGGGCGGCGGCTGCCGGAGGCAGCCGCGCACACGCAACCCGGCGCGATTAGGGGCGAAGCCCCACGGAACGGGATCGCCGGGCGGCCCGTTGCGGGCTGCCGCGCGCGGGCATCCCGCTCGAGCGGTAGCGGCCCGCCACGCCCGAAGGCGGTTCCATGGGAGGGCGCCTCGGCATCGCGCCGCGCGGGCAGCAGGCGCGCGATCGGCCCTCGTAGGGAGCCTTCCAGGCTACGTTGACCGCGAGTGGGGGCGTAGGGAGAGGGGGAGTGGCTGGGGGACCTGGATTCGAACCAGGGCTGACCGGTCCAGAGCCGGTAGTTCTACCGCTAAACTATCCCCCAAGCCGGCCCACCGCGGCGCGGGCGCCCTTTAGCTAGCGCGCGCCTGGCGCGGAGGCAAGCCGGGTGGTCCGGGATCGAGACCGGCGCCGCCGCTCGAACCGATCACGGACGGCGGTAAACCGCCGGAAGCGCGAATCGGCCCGGCGGACAACGCGCCAGGGCCGCCGGCGCAAGCACGGCCGAGCAAAAGCGGCCCTGGGGGACGCGAAGGCCCTCCGGCGGCACGGCTCGCCGCCGGTTGCACTCCGCGCGCACCGCAGGGCAGGCCAGCCGTCGCTTGCCGCAAATTCGCGGGATTCCGCTTGCCCCTCCGCCCGCCTCGCCGGATCATTATGTCATCCGCCCTCGTCCGGGGCGGATCGGACACCGCGATGCCCGACGATTCCGCCTTCGCCGTGGCCGCCATGGCCACGTCCCTCCCCGCTGCCGCTGCGGCACCGGCTTCGGCACGGGCGGGGGGGCCGTCGCGCGGGGCTGCCTGCGGCGGCGCGCCGGGTCCGGCCCCGCTCTATGCGGCGCTCGATCTCGGCACGAACAACTGCCGGTTGCTGATCGGCGCGCCCGGTCCCGGCGGCGGTTTCCGCGTCCTCGACAGCTTCAGCCGCATCGTCCGGCTCGGCGAGGGGCTGGCGCGCACCGGTCGCCTCTCCGAGGCGGCGATGGACCGCGCCCTCGCGGCGCTGCGGACCTGCGCGGACAAGCTCGCGCGCCGGCCGGTGCGCATGCTGCAGGCGGTGGCGACCGAGGCCTGCCGCCGCGCCGTCAACGGCCCCGCCTTCCTCGCCCGGGTCGAGGCGGAAACCGGCCTTCGCCTGCGCATCATCTCGGCGCGCGAGGAGGCCGAGCTCGCGATGGAGTCCTGCGCGCCCCTGCTCGAGCCCGGGGACCGCAGGGCGCTGCTGTTCGACATCGGCGGCGGCAGCACCGAGATCGCCTGGATCCGCGTCCGCCCCGTCCCGGCCGCGCGCGACCACCGCGGGCGGCCGGAGCATCCGGCCGGCGGGATCCCGGAGCTGATCGGCTATCTCTCCCTGCCGCTCGGCGTCGTCACCCTGGCCGAGCGCACGGGCCTCTCCTGCTTTTCGGAGCGCGGCTTCCTCGCGGTGGTGGAGGAGGTCGCGGGCCATCTCGCCGCCTTCGACCGGGTGCATTGCATCGGCCAGGAGATCCGCGCCGGCGGGGTGCGGCTGATGGGCACCTCCGGCACCGTCACCACGCTCGCCGGGGTGGCGCTCGCGCTGCCCCGCTACCGGCGGCCGCTGGTGGACGGGCAGACGCTCGATTGCGCGGCGGCGGACGCGGCGCTCGGCGACCTGTTCGCGCTGGGACGGGAAGGGCTGGCGGCGCACCCCTGCGTCGGGCCCGAGCGGGCGGAGTTCGTGCTCCCCGGCTGCGCGGTCTATGCCGCCATCCGCCAGGTCTGGCCGACCCCGCGGCTGACGGTGGCGGATCGCGGCCTGCGCGAGGGGATGCTGATGCGGATGATCCGCGCCGATCGTGCCGCGGGGCGGAGCGCGCGCTGGCGTTCCCCGATCTCCCCTGTGCCGGGCAACGCGGAGGCCCCGCGCGCCGCGGAGCGGAGCGGAGAGGGCAGGACGGCGGCGCTCGCGACCCCCGAGAGCGTCGCCTGAGCCGCCGGACGGGTCGCGCCATGCCGAAGACGCCCGGAGCGGGCCGCCCGCTGGCCAGCCGCCTGCGCAGCGCCAAGGGCCGCAGTGCCGGCAGCCAGCGCTGGCTCGCCCGCCAGCTCAACGATCCCTACGTGCGCGCGGCGAAGGCGCAGGGCCTGCGCTCGCGCGCGGCGTTCAAGCTGCTCGAGCTGGATGCGAAGTTCCACCTGCTGCGGCCCGGGGCCCGGGTGGTGGACCTCGGCGCGGCGCCGGGCGGATGGACCCAGGTTGCGGCGCGCAAGGTCGGCCCGGCGGGGCGGGTGGTGGCGCTCGACCTGCTGCCGATGGAGCCGGTGCCGGGCGCGGTCGTGCTCCAGGGCGATTTCCGGGAGGCCGAGACGGAGCGCCAAGTGGAGGAGGCGCTCGGCGGGGAGGCGGACCTGGTGCTCTCCGACATGGCGCCGAACACGACGGGGCACGCGGCCACCGACCACATGCGGATCATGGCTCTGGCGGAGCTCGCGCTGGACTTCGCCCTGCGCGTGCTGGCGCCGGGCGGGGCCTTCGTCGCGAAGGTCTTCCAGGGCGGGGCGGAAAGGGAGCTGCTCGCGGCGCTGAAGCGGAACTTCGCCGCCGTGCGGCACGCCAAGCCGCCGGCGAGCCGCAAGGAATCGAGCGAGCTCTACGTGGTGGCGACGGGGTTCCGCGGCGGGGCCGGCGCCCGGACGGGGGGCGAGGGCGCGCCCGGCGCGGCGCAGACGTGACCGGGGCGCAACGCTCGCGCGCTTGCTAAGCGGCGTCCGAGGAGGCTAAGGGGGCGCGCCAAGGCAGCGGATGGCGAACCCTCCCCCATGGCACCCGACACATTGCCCGACCCGGCCCGGCGCCTCGCGATCGAGGAGGCGCTGGCCTTCGACGACGTCCTGCTGGTGCCGGCCTACTCCACCGTCCTGCCCAGCCAGACCGACACCCGCACGCGGCTGACGCGCGAGATTGCGCTCAACATCCCCCTGGTCTCGGCGGCGATGGACACGGTGACCGAGGCGAACATGGCGATCGCCATGGCGCAGGCCGGCGGCATCGGCGTGATCCACAAGAACCTCTCGCCGGAGGAGCAGGCGGCGCAGGTCCGCCAGGTGAAGAAGTTCGAATCCGGCATGGTGGTGAACCCGGTCACCATCCATCCCGACCAGACGCTCGCCGAGGTGCAGGCGCTGATGCGCCAGCACCGGATCAGCGGCATCCCGGTGGTGGAGCGCGGCAGCGGGCGCCTCGTCGGCATCATCACCAACCGCGACGTGCGCTTCGCGACCGACCCCAATTCGCGCGTCTACGAGCTGATGACGCGCGAGAACCTGGTGACGGTGCAGGAGGGCGTCTCGCCCGAGGAGGCGCGGCGCCTGCTGCACAAGCACCGCATCGAGAAGCTGCTGGTGGTGGACGACGCCTTCCGCTGCGTCGGCCTCATCACCGTCAAGGACATGGACAAGGCGCAGGCGCACCCGAACGCGGTGAAGGACGCGCTCGGGCGGCTGCGGGTCGCGGCGGCGACCGGGGTGGGCGAGGACGGGCTGCGCCGCGCCGAGGCGCTGATCGGCGCCGAGGTGGACGTGATCGTGGTGGACACCGCGCATGGCCATTCCGGCGGCGTGCTGGCGACGGTCGAGCGGATCAAGCGGCTGTCGAATTCGGTGCAGGTGGTGGCGGGCAACGTCGCCACGCCGGAGGGCGCGGAGGCGCTGATCGAGGCCGGGGCGGACGCGGTGAAGATCGGCATCGGACCGGGCTCGATCTGCACCACGCGGGTGGTGGCGGGGGTGGGCGTGCCGCAGCTCAGCGCGGTGCTGGAGACGGCGGCGGCGTGCCGCGCGCGCGGCGTGCCGGCGATCGCCGACGGCGGCATCCGCACCTCGGGCGACATCGCCAAGGCGATCGCCGCCGGGGCGGACTGCGTGATGATGGGCAGCCTGTTCGCCGGCACCGACGAGGCGCCGGGCGAGGTGTTCCTCTACCAGGGGCGGTCGTACAAGGCCTATCGCGGCATGGGCTCGCTCGGGGCGATGGCGCGCGGCTCGGCCGACCGCTACTTCCAGCAGGACGTGCAGGAGCAGCTCAAGCTGGTGCCGGAGGGGATCGAGGGGCGCGTCGGCTACAAGGGGCCGGTGGACAAGGTGATCCATCAGCTCGTCGGGGGCCTGCGCGCGGCGATGGGCTACACCGGCAACCGCACCATCGCCGAGATGCAGAGGAACTGCCGCTTCCGGCGCATCACCAGCGCCGGGCTGCGCGAGAGCCACGTGCACGACGTGGCGATCACCCGCGAGGCGCCGAACTACCGGCACGAGGGGTAGGGGAGCGGCGGCGGCCGTTTCCCGCCCGCGACCGCCCCTGCGCCCGGCTTGAGCCCGGCGCGCGCCTGGCCGACACTCCCGCCGGGCCCGCCGCGGGCCGGGGAGGGAGCCAGCGCGATGGATTTCGGCCATTTTAACCTGATGAGCTACCGCGTCCGCGGCACGCCGACGCGGCAGCTCGTGGACAACGAGGTCGAGCAGGTGAAGCTCGCCGAGCAGGCCGGCTTCTCCACCGCCTGGGTCGCCGAGCACCACTTCTCGAACTACTGCGTCAGCCCCTCGCCGCTGCTGATGCTCGCGCGCCTCGCCGGGGAGACGAGGACGATCCGCCTCGGCACCGCGGTCGTCGTCGTGCCGCTCTATCATCCGGCGCGGCTGCTGGCGGAGATCGGCCTGGTGGATTCCATGGCCCGCGGCCGCCTCGTGCTCGGTGTCGGCAGCGGCTACCAGCCCTACGAATTCGACCGCTTCGGCGAGGACCTGCGGCACTCCGTGCCCAAGGTGATCGAGTTCATGCGGATGCTCGAGCTCGCCTTCGGGCAGGAGACCTTCTCCTTCGAGGGCGAGCACTACCGGATGCCGGAGACGCACATCGCCTCCCGCACCGTGGGCGACCGCCTGCCGGAGATCTGGATCGCCGGCGACAACCCGGAGCTGCACCGGCTCGCCGCGCGCAAGGGCTACGGCGTGATGGTGACGCCGCGCCATTTCACCGCCGGGCTGCTGGCCAGGGCGCGCGAGCGCTTCGCCGCCGTCTGGACCGCCGAGGGGCGCGACCCGCGCGCCATGCGCTTCGCCGTCTCGCGCCACGTCTGCATCGCCGACAGCCGCGAGGAGGTGATGCGCTTCGTCGAGCATTCGCGCTCCCAGGTCCGCCTGTCCCAGAGCCTGCGCCGGCGCGAGGAGCTGATGGACGGCGCGATGCTGGTCGAGCGGCCCTACGAAAACGAGCCGACGCTCGAGCAGATGGCCGACAACCTCCTGGTCGGCAGCCCGGAGGTGGTCGCCGAGCGGATCGCGCGGGAGGTCCGCCTCGTCCGACCCGACCACTACCTGATGAACTTCAGCCCCGGCGGCTCCGACCAGGCGACGGCGCTGCGCTCGATCGAGCGCTTCGCGACCGAGGTCCGGCCGCTGCTCGAGAAGGCGCTCGGCCCGCTCGACCGCATCGGCGCCGGGGGCGGGACGGCGGGGTAAGGGGGCGGCCCGTCCGGGGGGCGAGGGCGGACGCGACACCCTGGCCTTGCGCCGCAGGGCCGGGCATGATCCGGCCATGGACGACGCCCCGCCCCGCCCCGCCGCCGTGATCTTCGACGCCTACGGCACGCTGCTCGACGTGCATGCGGCGACGGCGCGGCACGCGGCGCGTCTCGGGCCGCACTGGCGGACGATCTCGGCGGAGTGGCGGCAGAAGCAGCTCGAGTACACCTGGGTGCGCAGCCTCGCCGGCCCGGCGCACCATGAGAACTTCTTCCTCTGCACCCGCGACGCGCTGGATTATGTCTTCGCCCGGCACGGCATCGCCGATGCGGCGCTGCGCGAGGATCTGCTGCGTGCCTATCGCCGGCTGGACGCCTATCCCGAGGTGCCCGCCGTGCTGCGGGCGCTGCGCGCGGCCGGCGTGCCGGTGGCGATCCTCTCCAACGGCGCGCCGGGGATGCTGGCCGAGGCGTGCGAGGCGGCGGGCATCGCCGCGCTGCTCGATGCGGTGCTGAGCGTCGAGGAGGTCGGCGTGTTCAAGCCCGATCCGCGCGTCTATCGCCTCGCCGTGCGGCATTTCGGCGCGGAGCCGGAGGAGATGGCCTTCGTCTCGGCCAATCCCTGGGACGCCCAGGCGGCGCTCGCCAACGGCTTCCGCGCGGTGCGCGTCAACCGCGCCGACGACCCGGACGAGTACGCGCTGCGCGGCGCCGGCGTGCCGGAGCTCCGGGACCTGGCGCCGCTCCCTGGCCTGCCGCTCGGCCCCGGCACGACGTGACGCCCGCCGCGCGGGTCGCGGCCGCGATCGAGCTGCTCGCCGCCGTCGAGGCGGAGCCGCGGCGGCCGGCGGACGCGATCGCCAACGACTACTTCCGCGCGCGCCGCTTCATCGGCGCCTCCGACCGCCGCGCCGTCGCCGAGCGCGCCTGGGGCGTGATCCGCCAGCGCCTGCGGCTCGACTGGTGGCTGGCGCGCGCCGGCGCCCCGGCGGCGACGCCACGGCTGCTGGTCGGGGCGCACCTGCTGCTGGCGGAGGGGTGGGACCTCGAGGGCCTCGAGCGCGGCGCCTTTCCGGGCGGGCGCTTCGCCGCGGCGCCGCTTGCGCCGGAGGAGCGCCGCGTGCTCGCGCGCCTTGCCGGCCAGGCGCTGCGGCACCCGGAGATGCCGGAGCCTGTCGCGCTCAACATCCCGGGCTGGCTGCTGCCGCGCTTCCGCGCGCGCTTCGGCGCCGACCTTCCCGCCGCGGCCGCGGCCCTGGAACAGCCGGCGCCGCTCGACCTGCGCGTGAACCTGCTGCGCGCGAGCCGCGCCGAGGCCGCCGCGGCGCTCGCCGCCGAGGGGGTGGAGACGGTGCCGACGCCCTATTCGCCCTGGGGCCTGCGCGTCACCGGCCGCCGGCCCGTGACCGGCACGCGGGCGTTCCGCGAGGGGCTGGTCGAGATCCAGGACGAGGGCAGCCAGATCGTCGCCCTGCTCGCCGATGCCCGGCCCGGGCTGCGGGTCTGCGACTACTGCGCGGGGGCGGGCGGCAAGACGCTCGCCATGGCGGCGGCGATGGGCAACAAGGGCCGCATCGTCGCCTGCGACGTCTCGGCGCCGCGCCTCGCCGGCGCGGTGCGGCGCCTGCGCCGGGGCGGGGTGGACAATGCGGAGCGGCACCTCCTCGTGCCGGGCGACCGCTGGGCGAAGCGCCGGGCCGGGCAGTTCGACCGCGTGCTGGTGGACGCGCCCTGCACGGGGACGGGGACCTGGCGGCGCAACCCGGACGCGCGGATCCGGACCCGCCCGGAGGACCTGGCGGAGCTGGTCCGGCGGCAGCGGGAGATCCTGGCCGCCGCCGCGGAACTTGTTCGCCCGGGCGGCCGTCTGATCTACGCTACCTGTTCCGTCCTGCCCGAGGAGGACGAGGGGCAGATGCAGGCGTTCATGGCTGCCCGCGGCGACTTCGCCCCGATCGCGCCGCGCGCGCTCTGGCCGCGGGTCGCGGGCGAGGCCGCGCCCTTCCCGGGGGCGTGCGGCGAGGACGCCCCGTGGCTGCTGCTCGCCCCCCACCGCCACGGCACCGACGGGTTCTTCGTCGCCGTGCTGGAGCGCCGCCCGCCATGACCGGCACCGGCCCCGCCGTCACGATCTGCATCCGCCGCGCCCGGCCGGGGGACGCCGCCGCGATCGGGGCGGTCCATGCGGAGACCTGGCGCAGCACCTATGCCGGCGTGCTGCCGGACGCCTATCTCGCGGCGCTGTGCCCGCACCGTCTCGGGTACGGCTATGAACGGGCGATCCTGGACCGCCGCGACGGGCACGCGGTCTTCGTCGCGGTCGCCGCCGCGGCGGGAGGGGGGGAGGGGACATCCGCGGTGGTGGGGTTCGCCTCCGGCGGGCGCTCGCGCCGCTCGGCTCTGGCCGAGGGCGAGATCGAGACGCTCTACCTGCTCGACGACTTCCGCGAGCGGGGCGTGGGCCGGCGGCTGATGCGCGCGATGGCGGCGCATCTCCACGCGATCGGCTGCCGCTCGGCCATGCTCTGGGTGCTGCGCGACAACCCAACGCGCTGGTTCTACGAACGGCTCGGCGGGCGGCTCGCGGCGCGCGAGGTGATCCGCTTCGCCGGGTGCGAGGTGGAGCAGCAGGCGATGGTCTGGGACCCGATCGAGGTGCTGCTCGCCGCCACCGCTTCGGCGCCGGAACGGTAGCGCCCCGCCCGGGCGGCCCCGGCTTGCGCCGCCGGCCGCGCCGTGCTGCAAGCCGCCATGGCCACCGTCGTTCCGACCCCAGCCCCGTCGCCCGCCGCGGGCGGGCACGACCGCGTCCTGATCCTCGATTTCGGCAGCCAGGTGACGCAGCTCATCGCCCGCCGGCTGCGCGAGAGCGGCGTCTATTGCGAGATCTGGCCCTTCTCCGCCGGGGAGGCGCGCATCCGCGCCTTCGCGCCGAAGGCGATCATCCTCTCCGGTGGCCCGGCGAGCGTCCACGAGGGCGAGAGCCCGCGCGCCCCGGAGGTGGTGTTCGCGCTCGGCGTCCCCGTGCTCGGCATCTGCTACGGGCAGCAGGCGATGTGCGCGCAGCTCGGCGGCGAGGTGCAGCCCGCCGACCATCGCGAGTTCGGCCGCGCCTTCGTGGACGTGGTGGACGCGTGCGCGCTGACCGAGGGGGTGTGGGCGAAGGGCGGGCGCGAGCAGGTGTGGATGAGCCACGGCGACCGGGTGACGCGCCTGCCGCCCGGGTTCCGCGTCATCGGCGTCTCGGAGGGGGCGCCCTTCGCCTTCATCGCCGACGACGCGCGCCGCTTCTACGGCGTGCAGTTCCACCCGGAGGTCGTCCACACCCCGCACGGGGCGGCGCTGCTCCGCAATTTCACGCACAAGGTTGCCGGCTGCCGCGGCGACTGGACCATGGGCGCCTTCCGCGCCGAGGCGATCGCGCGCATTCGCGACCAGGTGGGGGCGGGGCGGGTGGTGTGCGGCCTCTCCGGCGGGGTGGATTCGGCGGTGGCGGCGGCGCTGATCCACGAGGCGATCGGCGACCAGCTCACCTGCATCTTCGTGGACCACGGCCTGATGCGCGCCGGCGAGGCGGAGCAGGTCGTCGCCACCTTCCGCGACCGCTTCAACATCCGCCTCGTGCACCGCGACGCCTCCGAGCTGTTCCTCGGCGCGCTGCGCGGCGTCACCGAGCCGGAGGAGAAGCGCAAGATCATCGGCCGGCTGTTCGTCGAGGTGTTCGAGGAGGAGCAGCGCCGGCTCGGCGGCGCCGACTTCCTCGCGCAAGGCACGCTCTACCCGGACGTGATCGAGAGCGTCTCGGCGACCGGCGGGCCGAGCGCCACCATCAAGTCGCACCACAATGTCGGCGGCCTGCCGGCGGGGATGCGCATGAAGCTCGTCGAGCCGCTGCGCGAGCTGTTCAAGGACGAGGTGCGCGCGCTCGGGCGCGAGCTCGGCCTGCCGGAGGAGATCGTCGGCCGCCATCCCTTCCCGGGGCCCGGCCTCGCCATCCGCATCCTCGGCGAGGTGACGCGCGAGAAGGCCGACCTGCTGCGCCGGGTGGACGCGATCTTCCTCGAGGAGATCCGCCTCAGCGGCCTCTACGACGCGATCTGGCAGGCCTTCGCCGTGCTGCTGCCGGTGCGCACCGTGGGCGTGATGGGCGACCAGCGGACCTACGACCACGCCTGCGCCCTGCGCGCGGTGACCAGCACCGACGGGATGACGGCCGATGTCTATCCCTTCGACATGGGCTTCCTGGCGCGCGTGGCGAACCGCATCGTCAACGAGGTGCGCGGCGTCAACCGCGTCACCTACGACATCACGAGCAAGCCGCCCGGCACCATCGAGTGGGAGTGAGGCGGGGAGGGGACGGTACGGGCCGTCCGGCCGCCGCCGGCGCGGCCGGACCGGCAGGGGCGGCCAGGGCCGCTTTCGCCCGGCCGTGCCCGCCGCGGCGGCCCTAGCTCGTCGCCGGTCGGGCCGATTCGCGCCCCCGGCTGTTTGCGCGGTCCGCGATCGGCTCTAGCCGATCCGCGCCCCGCGCTCGGCGAGCAGCGCGCGCAGCACCGAGCGGTGGCAGCGCGCCTCGTCGGCGCAGTAGCAGCCGATCGAGAAGGTCGCGTCGCGCGACAGGGCGGCAAGCAGGTCAAGCAGACGGCTCGGGGTGGGCGCGCGCATCTCGGCGCGGAAGGCGCGCACGAAGGCGCGCCATTCCTCCTCCGTTCCGGCCGCCTGGGCCTGCGAGACCAGCCCGACGCTGGGGGCGAGGTCGGGCAGCCAGACGTCGAACCAGTCCTCGGCGGCGTAGCGTTCCTTGCGGACGCCGCGCGGCGGGCGCCGCACGGTGCCGATCCGGATGCCTTCCCCCGGCAGGCGGGGCATGCCGAGACGGACGATGCGGAGAGTCATGCGGGCACCATCGTGGAAAGGCGTTCGTCCGACGGGATTTGCCGCGATCCCTGCCGCGGCCCGATCCGGCCTACAGCGTCTGCCGCCAGGCTTCCGGCACCATCCGGTAGCCCTCCGGCCCGCGCGCGATGTGCGCGTAGCCCGGGAAGTGCATGTGCATCCCGGCGACCAGCAGGCGGTCGGTCGCCGCCATGTCGAGCACGCGCCGGCGCGTGGCGATGGCGGCGGCGGAGTCGACGTCGAACTCGATCGCCACCTCGGGGCGGGGGATCTGCACCTCCGGCACATGGGCGATGTCGCCCCAGATGAACAGCGCCTCCTTGCCCGCGGCGATCATGTAGCCGGTGTGGCCCGGCGTGTGGCCCGGGATCGGCATGGCGGTGACGCCGGGGAAGACCTCGCCGCCGCGGTGCAAGCGCAGCCGGTCGCGGTAGGGGGCGCCCTGCTGGCGGGCGGAGGGGAAGTAGCGGATGCGGTGCATCTCCGGCGCCTGCGCCATGCGCGCGTCGTCGTGCCAGTGCGCCCACTCGTCCGCGTGCATCACCAGCTCGGCATTGGGGAAGAAGGGCTTGCCGGTGGCCGGGTCGGTCAAGCCGTTCGAGTGGTCCGGATGCATGTGGGTGAGGATCACCGCCTCGACCTGCGCCGGATCGAGCCCGGCGATCGCCATGTGCGCGAGCAGCCTGCCGGCGGTGTCCTGCATGGTGCTGCCGCAGCCGGTCTCGATCAGGGCGAGCCGCCCGCCGGCGTGGATGGCGTAGCAGTTGACCGAGGTGACGCGCGGCACCGGACGGAAGGCCTCGGTCAGCATCCGCGCCGCCTCGTCGGGCGTGATGTTGCGCAGCACGTCGAGCGAGCCGGTGAGGAAGCCGTCGCTCAGCGCGGTGACGACGATGTCGCCCACGCGGCGGTGATAGATGCCGGGGATCTGGGCCTGGGGGATGGGGATGCTCATGCGGCCTCCGTGCGGTGACGGCCCCCGTGCCGCACGGCCGGGGGCGATCGCTCGGACGCACTATTCCCGAGGCGGCGGCGCCTGCCCAGCCGGGGCGGCGCGCGGCCGGCGCTCAGGGCGCGGACAGCACCCGGGCACAGGCGAGCGGCATCGCCGGCGGCGGCCCCGGCGGGCGCGGCGGCGGGCGGCGCGCTTCCGGCGTCAGCCACCAATCGAGCGTGGCGGCGTCGCAGCCGTCGCCCGGCGGCGGCGGCGCCTGGGGGCGGCACCGGCCGCCATCGTCCGCCGGGCAGCCGAGGCGCACGTGCATGTGCGCCTCGTGGCCGCGCCAGGGCCGCACGCGGCGCAGCCAGGGCGCGCCCGCCGCGCTGCGGCACAGGGCGCGCTTGATCGCATGGTTGACCAGCACCCGCTCCACCTCCGGGCTCTCGGCGGCGAGGCGGATCAGCGCCGCATGGCGCGGCGTGAAGCGGGCGGGGTCCACGTCGGTCTCGTCCGGCAGGACCAGCGAGGGCACCCGGATCTCCTCCCGCGCCGCTGCCGGCAGCCGGGGCTTGGGCGAGAGGTCGAGCCAGATGTCCACGTCGAGCCCGATCTGGTGGCTGGCATGGCCGTAGGGCAGCGGTCCGCCGCGCGGCTGGGCGAGGTCGCCGATCCAGAGGTCCGGGAAGCCCTCCGCCTGCGCCCGGCGGGCGAAGTCCTCGACGAAGGCGATCAGCCGCGGATGCCCCCAGAAGCGGTTGCGCGAGGCACGCACCACCTGCCAGCCCGGCCCCTCGAGCGGCAGCGCCACCGCCCCGGCGAGGCAGCCGTTGGTGTAGGTGCCGATGGCGGCCGGCGGGCCGGCGGCGGGACGCGACAGCCCGCCCCAGACCTCGCCGCGGAACGGCGGGACGGCGAGGCCGGCGCCGCGCACGGGGTGCGGCGGCGGGAAGTCCGCGGCTGCCGCGGGCGAAGCCGCCAGCGAAGCGGCCCCGGCGGCCCCGGCGACGAGCAGGCCGAGGGCGCAGGCGGAGGTCCGAAGCGCCGGCGCCGCGCCCCTCAGAAGCGCCTCTCGAAGACGGTGACGACGTCGCCCGGCTGCAGCAGCGCGTCGCGCGGGGCGCGGAACTCCCGCGCCCGGCCGTCCGGCCCGATCCGGGTGATCGAGACGTAGTCCTGCACCGCCCGGTAATTGAACCCGCCTGCGACGGCCACGGCAGAGAGCGCGGTCATGCCCGGTTGATAGGCATATTGCCCGCCGCGTTCAACCATGCCGAGCACGAAGATCGGGCGGTAGGTGCGCACCTCGACCGCAACCGAGGGGTCGCGGAACAGCCCCTTGCGCTGCATCTCGCGCTCGATGGCCCGCTCGACCTCCTCGGTGCTGCGGCCGCGGGCCGGCACCGCACCGACCAGCGGAAGGGCGATCGCGCCGGTGTCGGTGACGCGGAACTCGCCTGTCAGCCGCGGATCGTTGAACACCGTGACGCGCACCTCGTCGTTCGGCCCGAGGCGATAGACGTCGGCGCGGTTCGATTCCGGCAGCGGCGGCAGGTCGGCCCCCGGCGCGGAGCAGGCGGCGGCCAGCAGCAGGAGCGCCGCCGCGAGGGCGGAACGGAGGCTCGGTGCGTTGCGTGGGCGTGCGTGCATGGGGTGTCCCTCCTCCTCCATGCCACGGGAACGTTTGCGGTGGCCGTTCGTTCCGCCGTTCATCCGAACCCGCTCCCTTGCGCGAATGGTCCGCGCGCCCCGGTATCGTCCGCCCGCGGCCCCGTCGACGCCGCGGGCGTCCAGCGCCAGGCGCCGCAGGTCCCCCCGGGGGCACTGCCAGGGGCGCGCGCGGGGGGCAGGCCGGTGATGCTTCGCCGCGGGTCGTGCTAATCCCGAGGGACGCGTCCGGGGGAGCGCGACCGCGTGCGGCGTGTGACCGGTGCGGGACAGAACGGGACGGCCGCCCGCCGGGGGGCAATGGGCGAAGACCTTGTTCGCCCCTGCCGGGCCGGGCGACGATCGGGGGAGGCCGCGCGCCGTGCCCCAGCGACCGTCTGCGACGGCATTTGGCTGGGCGCGCGAGACTCTCCCGGCCGGTTAGTCCCCGTCGTGCGCGAGCGCGGCCTTGCCGGACCGGGTTTGGCCGGATTACGACCTGACCGTGCTGGGCGGGGCATCGATGCTCGTCCGGGCCGAGGTCGGCGGGGTGGCGCGGCGGGCGAATGCGCCGCTGCCTTCCGGGCGCGGGCGCGAAACGCCCCGCGGGGGGCGGAACTCCGCCGGCCTTCCCGGAAGGACGCGGGCGAGGGACTGCACGGCAGGCTTCGCCGGCTGCGAGGCGCCTCATCCCCCAAGGGGGCACTTCAGGGAGTGATGTGGCTTGGCCCGGACCTATCTGGTGACCGGCGGCGCCGGCTATGTCGGCAGCCATGTCGCGCTCGCGCTGGCCGAGCGCGGGGACCGTGTGGTGGTGCTCGACAACCTGAGCCAGGGGCATCGCGCGGCGGTGCCGGAGGGGGCGGAGCTGGTGGTCGCGGATCTCGCCGACCGCCATGCCGTGGCGGAGGTCTTCGCCGCGTACCGCTTCGAGGCGGTGCTGCACTTCGCCGCCCTCTCCCTGGTCGGGGAGAGCATGCGCGAGCCGCTGCGCTACTGCGCCGAGAACACGGCAAACAGCCTGTGGCTCGCCGAGGCGGCGGTGAAGGCGGGGGTGCGCAAGTTCGTGCTCTCCTCCACCGCCGCGCTGTTCGGCGCGCCCGACCGCATCCCGATCGACGAGGAGGCGCCGGTCCGGCCCGGCTCCGCCTATGGCGAATCCAAGCTGATGGTCGAACGCGGCCTCGCCTGGGCGGACAGGGTGCACGGGCTGCGCTCGGCCTGCCTGCGCTACTTCAACGCCGCCGGCGCCGATCCCGCGGGGCGGCTCGGCGAGGACCACCGGCCGGAGACGCACCTCATCCCGCTCGCGATCGACGCCGCGCTCGGCCGCACCCCGCCGCTGACCGTGTTCGGCGACGACTACCCGACGCCGGACGGCACCTGCATCCGCGACTACGTGCACGTGACCGACCTCGCGGAGGCGCACCTGCGCGTGCTGGACCGGCTGGAGGAGGGGTCGTGCCGCTACAACCTCGGCAACGGCGCCGGACACTCGGTGCGCGAGGTGATCGCGGCGGTCGAGCGGGTCGGCGGGCGCAAGGTGCCGCACGTGATCGGGCCGCGCCGGCCAGGCGATCCGCCGGTGCTCGTGGCATCGAGCGAGAGGCTGCGCCGGGAGACCGGCTGGACGCCGCGATTCGCCGCGCTCGACGACATCGTGCGCACCGCCTGGGCGTGGCGCGAGCGCCATCCCGGGGGCTACGGCGACCGCTAGGGTCTGCGCCCAATTGCCGTGGGAACGGTGCGGTGATTCGCCCTGCCCAACGGCGGGGGGATGGACCGTGTCGCGCCTGTTCTGGCTGAGCGACGTGCCGTGGGCGGCGAGCGAGCCGCATCCGGCGATGGTCCACACCGGGCCGCGGCGCGTGGACGACCGGCGGGGGATCGGCGGCATCGTGCACCGGCTGCGCGAAGGCTGCCGCTGGCGCGCCCTGCCGCCGGAATAGGGGCCATACGCCACCGTCTTCAACCGTTGGAACCGCTGGAGCCAACGCGGGCTCTGGCAGCGCATCCTCGCCGCCCTCGTCGCCTGCGCCGACCCGCCGCGGGGCGCGCCGATCGGCAGTGCCGCCGTGAAGGCGCACCGCTCGGCGGCCGGCGCGAAAGGGGGGGAAGGCGATGCCAGCCACCAGGCGATCGGCCGCTCGCGCGGTGGGCGCCCCGCCAGGGGCCACGCGCTCTGCGACGAGCAAGGCCGCCCGCACGCGATCCTGCCGACCGGCGGCAACGGCGCCGCCGTCACCGCCGCCGCCACGCCGGTCTCGGCTGTCGCCCCGCCCCGCGAACTCGTCGCCGACAAGGGCTGCGACGCCAACCGCCGGCGCCGCCGCGGCCATCCCCGGCACCTCGTCGCGCAAGGTTGCCTTCCCGCGCGACGCCGAACGCTACAGGCCCCGCA
>NZ_JAHZUY010000044.1 GCF_019458025.1 Caldovatus aquaticus
CAGAGGCTCGATGATCCGCCATTCCGCCTCACTCAGATCGAACCGCGACATGCCAAGCTCCCGTCCAGCAGGGAACTTGAATCAGATCCCAGCCCGTCGCGTCCAGCAGTTTGGGTTCAGGACCTAGGGCGCGTGCTCGCGCAGCGCGCGGAGCATCGCCACCCCCGCCGCGACCAGCCGCGCGACGAGGCGCGCGCCGTGCGCGGCGGAGGCGCCGCGCGGATCGGCCGCCTGCACGCCGCCCGGCGCCACCTCCTCCACCTCCATCGGCACGGCGAACTCGACCCCCGCGGCGCGGACCGTGCCGAAGCCGCTCGGGGCGAGGCCGAGGACCGCGCCGGCCGGCTGGCGCGGCCGCGCCGCCTCCGGCCGGCAGAGATCGGGGCGCAGCGCGAGCGTCACCGAGGCGACCGGATCGCCGCCATGGCCGAGGGTCGCCGGATCGCCGCCGAGCTCGGCGTGCAGCGCGCCGGCGGCGCGCCAGAGGTGGAGGATCGGCACCACGGCGCCGTGGCGCCGGCGCAGCGCGCGCGCGGCGGCCTCGGCGGCGGCGACGTTCCCCCCGTGGCCGTTGACCATCAGCAGCCGACGCGCGGTCCCGGCGCGCAGGAAGGAGTCGGCCATCTCCTCGATCACCGCCTGCAGCACCGCGCCGGGAAGCGAGATCGAGCCGGGCACGCCGGCGAAGAAGTCCTCGCCGCCGAAGGGGATGGCAGGAGCGACGAGGGCGTCCAGGCCGGCCGCGCCGGCGGCCTCGGCGATGCGGGCGGCGATCTCCTCGGCGAGCAGGTAGTCGCCCATCGGCAGGGCGGGGCCGTGCGTCTCCAGGCTGCCCATCGGCAGCAGCACGGCGGCGCCGGCAGCGAGCCGTGCCGCCACCTCGGGCGCGGGCAGCGCGGCGATGCGCACGGCGCCGCTCACGAGAGGATGTCCAGCGCGGCGCGCGCGAGCGCCTGCACGCCGAGGGCGATGCAGCGCTCGTCCGGCTGGTAGCCCGCGTTGTGCAGCCGGTCGTCGCGGCCCGGCGCGCCGGAGCCGATGCGGAGCTGGAAGCTCGGCACCAGGGCGGCGAAGGCGGAGAAGTCCTCCGCGCCCATCGAGGGCTCGCCCTCCTCGACCACCTCGCCGAGCTGGCGGCGCACCGCGGCGATCGCGGGCCCCAGCACGCGGTCGTCGTTGACCAGCGGCGGCACCATGCGCCGGTAGTCGAGCGTGCAGGCGACGCGCATCGTCGTCTCGAGCCCCGCCACCAGGCGGCGGATCGCCGCCTCGGCGGTGTCGCGCGCGTCGGCGTGCAGGGTGCGCACCGTCCCCTTCAGGTGCACGCGCTCGGGGATGATGTTGTAGGTGGTGCCGCCCTGGACGCTGCCGATCGTCACCACCGCGGGATGGAGCGGCCTGATCTCGCGACTCACCACCGTCTGCGCGTCGGCGATGAAGGAGGCGGCGGCGACGATCGGATCGATCGCGGCGTAGGGGTGGGCGGCGTGGCCGCTCCGGCCGCGGATCGCGAGGTCGAAGCGGTCGGAGGCGGCGAGCGCGGCGCCGCGCACGTAGCCGAAGCGGCCGACCGGCATCTCCGGATGGTTGTGGAAGCCGAGCGCGAGATCCACGCCCGCGGCGGCGCCGTCGGCGATCATCGCGCTCGCCCCCTCGAGCACCTCCTCGGCCGGCTGGAACAGCAGGACGACGCGGCCGGCGAGCTGGGGCGCGAGCTCCCGCAGCACGGCGGCGACGCCGAGCAGCGTCGCGGTGTGGATGTCGTGGCCGCAGGCGTGCATCAGGCCCGGCCGGGTGGAGGCGAAGGGGAGGCCGGTCTCCTCCTGGATCGGCAGGGCGTCCATGTCGGCGCGGATGGCAAGCGTCGGGCCGGGGCGGCCGCCCTCGATCGTCCCGACCACGCCGGTGCGGCCGACGCCGGTGCGGTGCGGTATGCCGAGCCGCGCGAGTTCGGCGGCGACGATTCCCGCCGTGCGTGTCTCCTCGAAGGCGAGTTCGGGGTGCGCGTGGATGTCCCGGCGCAGCGCGACGAGGTGCGGCTCGAGGGCGGCGGCGGCGTCGCGGATGCGGCGGCCGGGGTCGTTCGGAAGCATGGAAACACCTGGACCGGTCGGATGCGTCACGATAAGTGAACATTGTTTCATGGCAAGCCGGGCCGCTTGCGGGGCCGGGGGGCCGCGTGCAATACGCCGGCCGGAACAGGGAGGGACAATGTCGGCACGGCTCCCGCGCCGGGGCTTTCTGATGACGGCCGCGTCCATGGCGGGAGCCACCGCGGGGCCCGCGCGTGCCCAGAGCGGGGCGCCGCCGGGGAACGCCGAGGCTGCCGCCGTCCCGCGCGCGCCGTCTCCCTCCGGACCGCCGATCCGCATCGTCGTCCCCTTCGCGCCCGGCGGCACCACGGACCTCGTCGCGCGCCTGATCGCGGCAGGGCTGCAGGAGAGGCTGGGCGGCACCCCCGTGCTCGTGGAGAACCGGCCTGGCGCCGGCGCGACGCTCGGCAGCCAGCTCGTCGCGGCGAGCCCGCCGGACGGCACGACGCTGGTGATGAGCAACGTCGCCAGCCACGCCATCGGCCCGGCCCTCTACCCGAACGTCCGCTACGACCCGGTGCGCGACTTCACGCACATCGCGCTCGTCGTCTCCAACCCCTCGGTCTGGGTGGCCAACCCGCGCACCGAGCTGCACGGCCTCGCCGACGTGGTGCGCGCGGCGCGCGGCGGGCGCGGGCTCGACGTCGCGACCTCGGGCTCGGGCTCCTCCAACCACCTGCTCGTCGTGCGCTTCGCCCGGCTGGCGCGGGTGGAGCTCAACCACGTGCCCTACCGCGGCGCGGGCCCGGCGATAACCGACCTGATCGCCGGCGTGGTGCCGCTGATGTCGGACAGCCTGCCCTCCGCCTCCGCCCACATCCGCCAGGGCAGCGTCCGCGCGATCGCGATCTCCTCGGCCGAGCGCCATCCCGGCTTCCCGGAGGTGCCGACCTTCCGCGAGCAGGGCTTCGACCTGGTGAGCGGGAGCTGGTTCGGCCTCTCCGGCCCGGCGGGCCTGCCGGCGGCGCTTGCCGGGCGGCTCGCCCGCGCGGTGCAGGAGACGCTCACCGCGCCGGAGGTGCGGGCGCGGCTGATCGAGGCCGGCGGCGCGCCGGGCGACCTGACGCTCGCGGGCTACACGGAATTCGTGCGCGAGGAGCATGCGCGCTGGGGGGCGCTGGTGCGCCTCTCCGGCGCCCGCGTGGAGTGACCGGGCAGGGACGAGCTTGGGAACGATGACGCAGAGGACAGCGGAGGGGCCGGGGACGCCGGCGCCAGGGGACACAACGGCATGAGAATCAACGCGAAGGACCTCTTCTCGGGCCTGATCCTGATCGTGATCGCTCTGGTCGGGCTCTGGCTCAACGCCGACCACGCGATGGGCACGGCCCAGCGCATGGGGCCGGGCTACATGCCCTGGCTCACCTTCATGCTCCAGCTCGTGCTCGGCGCCATCATCGTCGTCCTGGCGCTGAACAGCGGCCCCGACCCGCTGGAGCGCTGGGCGTGGCGCGAGATGTCGCTGGTGCTGCTCGGGATGTGCGTCTTCGGGCTCCTGCTCGAGCGCGGCGGCCTGTTCCTCTCGACGACCGCGATGATCGTCATCGCCTCGCTGGCGGACCGCACGCACCGGCCGCTCGGCGTGCTAGGCGTGACGATCTTCCTGCTCGCGCTGTGCTGGTGGGTGTTCATCCACGAGCTCGACATCCGCGTCAGCGTCTGGCCGCAGTTCTGACCGCGGCGCCAGGCTAGGGAACACACCCGATGGATCTCCTCATCGCCAACCTGGCACACGGCTTCAGCGTCGCGCTGAGCTGGAACAACCTGCTCTTCGCCTTCATCGGCTGCATGATCGGCACGGCGATCGGCGTGCTGCCGGGCATCGGCCCGGTGGCGACGATCTCGCTGCTGCTGCCGATCACCTTCGGGCAGCCGGCGACGACGGCGATCATCATGCTCGCCGGGATCTACTACGGCGCGCAGTACGGCGGCTCGACCACCGCCATCCTGCTGAACCTGCCCGGCGAGGTGTCCTCGGTCGTCACCACCCTCGAGGGCTACAAGATGGCGCGGCGCGGGCGCGCGGGCGCGGCGCTCACCATCGCGGCGCTCGGCTCGTTCTTCGCCGGCTCGGTGGCGACCGTCCTGGTCGCCGCCTCCGGCCCGCTGCTGACCTCGATCGCGCTGTCCTTCGGGCCGGCCGACTACTTCTCGCTGATGCTGCTCGGCCTGATCATCGCCGCGGTGCTGGCGCAGGGCTCGGTCATCAAGTCGGTGGGCATGGTCGTGCTCGGCGTGGCGCTCGGCCTGGTCGGGACCGACGTGCAGACCGGCCAGCAGCGCTTCACCTTCGGCATCCCGGAGCTGTCGGACGGGCTCGGCTTCGCCGCCCTCGCCATGGGCATGTTCGGCATCGCCGAGATCATCCTGAACCTCGAGCGCCCCGAGGCGCGCTCCGTGCTGACCACCAAGGTCGGCAGCCTCTACCTCAACCGCGAGGAGGTGCGGCGGGCCGTCCCCTCGGTGCTGCGCGGCACGCTGGTGGGCTCCGCCCTCGGCATCCTGCCCGGCGGCGGCGCGGCGCTCGCCTCCTTCGGCTCCTACATGATGGAGCGCCGGCTCTCCAAGGGCCGGGCGGAGTTCGGCACCGGCGCGATCGAGGGCGTGGCGGGCCCCGAATCGGCGAACAACGCGGCCTCGCAGACCAGCTTCATCCCGCTGCTCACCCTCGGCATCCCGGCCAACGCGGTGATGGCGCTGATGGTCGGCGCGCTCATCATCCAGGGCATCCAGCCGGGGCCGCGCATGGTGGAGGCGCAGCCGGACCTGTTCTGGGGCCTGATCGCCTCGATGTGGATCGGCAACCTGATGCTGCTGATCATCAACCTGCCGATGATCGGCATGTGGGTGAAGCTGCTGCAGGTGCCCTACCGCTACATGTACCCGGCGATCCTCACCTTCTGCGCGATCGGCATCTACTCGATCAACAACAACGTCTTCGACGTCTACCTGACGGTGCTGTTCGCGATCGCCGGCTACCTGTTCGCCAAGCTGAAGATGGAGCCGGCGCCGCTGCTGATCGGCTTCGTGCTCGGCCCGATGATGGAGGAGCACCTGCGCCGCGCCATGCTGCTCAGCCGCGGCGATCCCTCCGTGTTCATCGAGCGGCCGATCAGCGGCACGCTGCTCGCGATCGCCGCGCTCGCGCTCGGCATGATGCTGCTGCCGAACCTCCGCAGGAAGAAGGAGGAGGCGCTGGCGGGCTAGGGCGGATCGCGGACGGCCGGCAACGGCCGGGAGCGGGAATCCGCCCGGCCGACAGCGGGCCGGAGCCGTGGCCGCGCGCACGGCCGGGCGGAAACGGCTCTGAGCGGGCCGGGAAGGCGGGGGCGCCGGGCCGCGGCGCCCCCTTCCCGTCCGGGAAGCCGCACCACGCCGCCGGGGCCGGACCGCGGCCCGGCGGCTTTTCTTTTGCCCGCGTCCGCCGCATGGTCCGGGGCCCGCCGGCCCGCTGCCGGCAGGCGGCAGGCGTAGGGATGGACGAGGAGCGATGGCGGAAACCGAGGAGCAGGCGGCGCGCCGCGGCGCGGAGGCGGCGGCCGGCGGGGCCGGGCCGATCCTGCCGGTGATCCTCTCGGGCGGATCCGGCACGCGGCTCTGGCCCCTCTCGCGCGAGGGCTATCCGAAGCAGTTCTGGCCCCTGCTCTCCGAGCGCACGCTGCTGGCCGAGACGGCGGCGCGCGCCCAGGGGGCCGCGTTCGCCCCGCCGCTCGTCGTCTGCAACGAGGCGCACCGGTTCCTGGTCGCCGAGCAGCTCCGCCCCTTCCCCGGCAGCCGCATCCTGCTCGAGCCGAAGCCGCGCAACAGCGCGCCGGCGATCGCCGCCGCCGCGCTGGTCGCGGCGGAGGGGGATCCCGCGACGGTGCTCTGGCTGCTCGCCGCCGACCATGCGGTGGCGGACGTGCCCGCGCTGCACGCGGCGCTGGCGCGCGCCGCGGTGGCCGCGCGGGCCGGGCGGATCGTGACCTTCGGCATGACCCCGACCGCGCCCGAGACCGGCTACGGCTACATCGAGGCGGGCGCGGAACTGCCGGAGGCGCCCGGCGTGCGGGCGGTGGCGCGCTTCGTCGAGAAGCCGGACGCGGCGACCGCGGCGCGCTGGCTCGCCGAGGGGCGGCACCTCTGGAACTCGGGCATGTTCGTGGCGACCGCCGGGACGCTGATCGCCGAGCTCGAGCGCCACGCGCCGGCGGTGCTCGAAGCAGCGCGCCGGGCGGTGGCGGGCGCGACGCGCGACCTCGGCTTCGTGCGGCTGGCCGCGGCGGCCTTCGAGGCCGCCCCCTCGATCTCGATCGACTACGCGGTGATGGAGAAGACCGCGCGCGCCGCGGTGGTGCCGGCCGACCTCGGCTGGTCCGACATCGGCTCCTGGGCGGCGCTGTGGGAGGCGCGCGAGAAGGACGCCGCGGGCAACGTCGCCGAGGGGCCGGTGGCGCTGCTCGATTCGGCCGGCTGCTACGTCCGCTCGGAGGGGATCCTGACCGGGGTGGTCGGGCTCCGGGACACGGTGGTGGTGGTGACCGACGACGCGGTGCTGGTGATGCCGCGGGCGCGGGCGCAGGACGTGAAGGCGCTGGTCGAGCGGCTGCGCGCCGCCGGGCGCACGGAGGCGACGGAGCACCGGCGCGTCTACCGCCCCTGGGGGCACTACGAGGGCCTGATCCTCGGCGACCGCTTCCAGGTGAAGAAGATCTCGGTGCGGCCGGGGGCGAAGCTGTCGCTGCAGAAGCACTTCCACCGCGCCGAGCACTGGGTGGTGGTGAGCGGCACCGCGCTCGTCACGCGCGACGGGGAGGAGATCCTGCTGCGCGAGAACGAGAGCATCCACCTGCCCCTCGGCGCCGTGCACCGGCTGGAGAACCCGGGCAAGATCCCGCTGACGCTGATCGAGGTGCAGGTCGGCAGCTACCTCGGCGAGGACGACATCGTGCGCTTCGAGGACACCTACGGCCGGGCGTGAGGGAGGCGGGAGCGCGGGCGGTTCGCCCCCGCGCGCGGCGCCCCCCGCGCGCCGCCGCTCAGCGCAGCCACGCCAGCACGAGCGCCGCCGCCGCCGCGCCCATCGCGAGCGTCGCGAGCCAGCCCAGCAGGCGCAGCCAGCCCGGCAGCCGGCATTCGGGCCCGACCACGCGCGGGTCGTCGGACAGCCACATCACTGCGGCCATCAGGGGCGGCGCCAGCAGCCCGTTGACCACCGCCGCCCAGTAGAGCGCCCGGACCGGATCGAGGCCGAGCGGCTCCGCCACGCCGCCCATCGCGACCACCAGCGCCATCAGCGCGTAGAAGCCGCGCGCCTTGCGGAACGGCCGGTCGAGCCCGCCCTGCTCGCGCCAGCCCGCCGCCTCCTCCACCGCATAGGCGATCGAGGCGGCGAAGGCCGGCAGGGCGAGCATCCCGGTGCCGATCAGCCCGAGGGCGAAGAGCAGCCCCGCCGCGTCGCCGGCCAGCGGCCGCAGCGCCTCCGCCGCCTCGGCGACGGTGCCGATCTCGTGCCGGCCTGCCGCGTGCAGGGTCGCCGCCGCGGCGACCACCACGAACCAGCCGACCAGGTTGGAGATCCCCATGCCGGCCACCGTGTCGAAGCGGATGCGCCGCAGTTCCGCGCGGAGCGCGGCGGGCGGCTCGGTCCCGCCCGCGCTCCCGCCGGTGCGGGCGCGGCGCTCCTCCGCCTCGAGCGAGGCCTGCCAGAAGAACAGGTAGGGGCTGATCGTGGTGCCGAGCACCGCGACCAGCGCCTCCAGCGCGTCCCAGCCGCCGGGCAGGCGCGGCAGCGCGAGGCCGGTCAGCGCCGCGCGCCACTCCACCCCGGCGAGCAGCGCCACCGCGGGATAGGCGAGCAGCGCGAGGGTCAGCCAGCGCAGCGTCGCGGCATAGCGGCGGTAGTCGAGCCACGCCGGGACCCAGACGCAGAGCAGGCCGAACGCCACGGCCCAGAGCCAGCGCGGCCCGCCCACCACCAGGCCGGAGGCGGCGGCGGCCATGGCGCCGAGGTCGGCGGCGAGGTTGACGACATTGGCCACCACCAGCAGGGCCACCGCCGGCCACAGCGCCCAGCCCGGCGCGTGGCGGCGCAGTGCCCCGGCCAGGCCCTGCCCGGTGATGCAGCCGATCCGCGCGCAGGCCTCCTGGATCGCGGCCATGAGCGGCCAGCTCAGCAGCAGCGTCCAGCCGAGCGCGTAGCCGAAGCGGGCGCCGATCTGGGTGTAGGTGCCGAGGCCGGAGGGATCGTCGTCGGCCGCGCCGGTCACCAGCCCGGGCCCGAGGCGGCGCAGGAGACCGTGCCGCCCCGGGGGGTCCGCCGCCTCCGGGGCGGGCGGCGGAGCGGGCGGGAGGGCGCGGTCGGACGGCATTCGGGCGGCGCGGGAACGCCGGGGCGGCGGCATCGTGCCTCCGTCGTCACAAGGCTGGCGGGGTTGTCATCGCCGGCCCGGGCGGGAACGGGACCGGCGGGCCGTCCCTGCCGGGCCTGCGCCGCGCGGGCGCCCCGCCCGGACCGGCAGCGCCGCCACACCCTGGACGCGCCCGCACGGCGCGGCGATGGTGATCGGCGAACGGTCCCTTCTTCCGGCCCACGCCCGATGACGCCCCCCAGCGCGGCCCAGCTTGCCGGCACCGGCGGAGCGGCGCCAGCGCCGCATCCCTGCCGGCCGCCGCGCCGGCTCCGCCCGCACCCGTCGCCCGCCCGGGCGCGCCGGCGCGGCGCCGCCGCGGGCCGGCCGGCGGCCGCGGGCTGACGATGCCGGCCGCCGCCGTGGGCAGCCCGCGGCATCCGGCACCGGGCCATGCCGCGGCGGGCCGGGGCACCAGGCCATGCTGCGGCTGATCGGCGCGCGGCTCGCGCAGATCGCGGTCACGCTCGCGGTGCTGTCCTTCTGCGCCTACGGGCTGATCGGGCTGATGCCGGGCGATCCGATCGATCTCGCCGTCGCCGCCGACCCGCGGCTCTCGGCCGAGGATGCGGCGCGGCTGCGGGCGCTGCACGGGCTCGATCGGCCGCTGCTCGCGCGCTACGGCGCCTGGGCGGGGATGGTGCTCTCCGGCGAGTTCGGCTTCTCGCGCCTGTTCGCGCGGCCGGCGGCGGCGGTGCTGTGGCCGGCGCTCGGCGCGACGCTGGTGCTGCTCGGCGCGGCGCTGGCGCTCGCCGCGGCGGCCGGGATCGGGCTCGGGGCGCTGGCGGCGCTGCGGCCGCGGCTCGCGCCGGCGGTGGACGCGGTGGCGGTGATCGGGCAGTCGGCGCCGTCCTTCTGGCTCGGCATGCTGCTGATCATCCTGTTCGCGGTGCGGCTCGGCTGGCTGCCGGCGGGCGGCGTCGCGGAGGAGGGGGCGGGCGCGGGCGAGGCGCTGCGCTTCCTGGCGCTGCCGGTGGCGACGCTCGCCATCGCCAACCTCGCGGCCTATGCGCGGCACGCCGCGGCGGCGCTGGAGGCGGCGCTGCGCGAGCCCTGGATCCGCTCGGCCCGCGCCCGCGGCGCGCCGGAGCGCGCGGTGCTGTGGCGCCATGCGCTGCCCAACGCGGCGGTGCCGATCCTGACCATCGCGGCGCTGGATGCGGGGGCGCTGGTCTCGGGGGCGCTGGTGACGGAGACGGTGTTCGCGCGGCCGGGGATGGGGAAGCTGATCTACGACGCGGTGATGGGGAACGACTACAACCTGGCGCTGCTCGCGCTGCTGCTGGCGGCGCTGGTGACGATGCTGGCGACGCTGGCGGCGGACCTTGCGCAGCGGGCGCTCGATCCGCGGCTGCGCGATGCGTAGCGGGGCGGGGGTGAGGGTGCGGCTCGCGCTCGGGCTCGCGGTGCTCGGCGCGCTCGCGGCGGCGGCGCTGGCGGCGCCGCTCGCGCAGCACTGGCTCGGGCACGACCCCTTCGCGCCCGACCTGCTGCGGCGGTTCGCGCCGCCCTCGGCCGAGCATCCGCTCGGCACCGACGAGCTCGGGCGCGACCTGCTGCTGCGGCTGCTGCACGGGGCGCGGGTGTCGCTGACGGTCGGGGTGGCGGCGGCGCTGGCGGCGACGCTGCTCGGCACCGCGGCGGGGCTGTTCGCGGCCTGGCGCGGCGGGGTGGCGGACGCGGTGCTGATGCGGATCGCGGACGGGCTGCTCGCGCTGCCGGCGCTGCCGCTGCTGGTGGTGCTGGCGGCGGTGGACCCGGCGCGCGTCGGCCTGCCGCGGGGCGAGGCGGCGACCGACATCCTGCGCATCGTCGCGATCCTCGCGCTGTTCGGCTGGGTGGGCGTGGCGCGGCTCGCGCGCGCGGCGGCGCTCTCGGTGCTGGCGCGCGACTACGTGCGGGCGGCGCGGGCGCTGGGGGCGGGCGAGGCGCGGGTGCTGCTGCGCCACGTGCTGCCGAACATCCTCGGGCCGGTGACGGTGGCGACGGCGCTGGCGGTGGCGGGGGCGATCCTCGCCGAGAGCACGCTGAGCTTCCTGGGGCTGGGGATCCAGCCGCCGGCGCCGTCCTGGGGGAACATGCTGGCGAACGCGCAGGAGATGGTGTTCAGCGCGCCGCTCGCCGCGGTGTGGCCGGGGCTGGCGATCCTGCTCGCGGTGGCAGGGTGCACGCTGGTGGCGGACGGGGTGCGGGGGCGCGGCTGAGGCGGCGCGCCATCCCTCCCCCTCCTCGTCCGCGATCATCCGCGCCAGCGCCGCCGGCCCGGTCGGCATCGGGCAGGGGCCGGTGTCGCGTTCCCGCCGGCGCGCGTTCGGCGCCTCCGCGGTGCGGCGCCGGTGCGCCTGCGGCGGGCTGGCGCCGCGGCGGCACCGGATGACGGTCGTGTCCGGCCAGGAGATGTCGCGGAAGCGCGGCTCACGCGCCGGCGTCACCCGCGCGGCGAAGGGGTGCCGCCGTGGCGCGCCAGCAGCCGGGCGCGGGGGTCGGGCGCAAGCGCGGCGAAGCGGCGGCCCCCGGCGTCCTCGCGCGAGGGGCCGGCGGCGCGCGCGGCGGAGACGGCGCCGGGGCGGCGCACAATGCCGACGACGCGCGCCGTCGCGCCGCGCCGGCGCGTCGGCGGGGAAGAGGCGGCCGACGCGCTCGCGCGATCCCGGCGAGGCGGCCCATGAGGAGGCCGCCGGTGCCGGCGAGGACGACGCCGCGCAGGTCCTCGCGGAAGAGCAGGCCCGCGAGCGCCTCGGCCCGGCTCTCGGTGGCGATGCCGGGGCGGAGCAGGCGCGCGCGCCCGGCGCAGCCGTCGCGCGACGGGGCGAGGACGCGGTGCCCGGCGCCGCGCCGCGCCGCGGCGACGCGCGACCGGACCCGGCCGCCGCTGCAGGCGCGGTGGAGGAGCAGGATGCGGGCCTTGGGGCGACGAGGCCCCCTACCCGCGGAGTCGGGGCCTCGCAGCGGCATCGCCCGATGGGAAGCCGGCGCGGTCGGCGCCGGGCGGAGCGTCCCTCCCTCGCGCCGCCCGGCGGCGGGCGCGGCCATCGCCCGGGCGTGCGTGCCGGCGGCGCGGGATGCGCCGTCGCGGCGGCCAGGCGCCCATCACGGCCAAGGGACGCCGGCGCGCGGGCGATGCCGCGACAGGGGGCGAGACGGGACTCGTCCGGCGAGGCGGCCTTCCGGAACGCGAGGCGAACATCGGCTCTGGTATGCAATCATGCCGCCGACAATCGAAGACTCGTGACCGAAATGCCACTCGATCTGGGGGCGTGTCTGCTGCTCCCGCGCGATATGTTGTGTGGGGGCCGACCTCGGGGCATGTTCCAACGCTGCGGTTGATAGGGGGCGCCAACGTGTTCGATGCCGTTCAGCTGGAGGGTCACGGCCAGGTTCGCGTCGACCGGTCGCGCGATTCGCTGCTGACCGAGTTCGGCAAGGCGACGCTCGACGACCGCTATCTCCTGCCCGGGGAGAGCTACCAGGACCTGTTCGCCCGCGTCGCCAGCGCCTACGGCGACGACTCGGCGCACGCGCAGCGCATCTACGACTACATCTCGCGGCTGTGGTTCATGCCGGCCACCCCGGTGCTGTCCAACGGCGGCACGAATCGCGGGCTGCCGATCTCCTGCTTCCTCAACGAGGCCTCCGACAGCCTCGAGGGGATCGTCGGGCTGTGGAACGAGAACGTCTGGCTGGCGGCGAAGGGCGGGGGGATCGGCAGCTACTGGGGGAACCTGCGCGGCATCGGCGAGAAGGTCGGGCGCAACGGCAAGACCTCGGGCGTGATCCCCTTCATCCGGGTGATGGACAGCCTGACGCTCGCCATAAGCCAGGGCTCGCTGCGGCGCGGCTCGGCCGCGGTCTATCTGCCGGTGAGCCACCCGGAGATCGAGGAGTTCGTCGAGATCCGCCGCCCCACGGGGGGCGACCCCAACCGCAAGGCGCTCAACCTGCACCACGGGGTGCTGGTGCCGGACGCCTTCATGCGCGCGGTGGAGCGCGACGAGGAGTGGCCGCTGGTCTCGCCGAAGGACGGGGCGATCGTGCGCAAGATCCCGGCGCGCGCGCTCTGGATCCGCATCCTCACCGCGCGGATCGAAACCGGCGAGCCCTACCTGGTGTTCTCCGACCACGTGAACCGGGCGCGGCCGGAGCACCACAAGCTGGCGGGGCTGGAGGTGAAGACCTCCAACCTCTGCTCCGAGATCACCCTGCCGACCGGGGTGGACCATCACGGGCGGGAGCGGACGGCGGTCTGCTGCCTCTCCTCGCTCAACCTCGAGAAGTGGTTCGAGTGGAAGGACCATCCGACCTTCATCGAGGACGTGATGCGCTTCCTCGACAACGTGCTGCAGGACTTCATAGACCACGCGCCCGAGACGATGAGCCGCGCCAAGTACAGCGCGATGCGCGAGCGCAGCGTCGGGCTCGGCGTGATGGGCTTCCACTCCTTCCTGCAGTCGCAGCGGGTGCCGTTCGAGAGCGTGGTGGCGAAGGTCTGGAACAGGCGGATGTTCAGGCACATCCGCGAGCAGGCCGACGCCGCCTCGCGCCGGCTGGCGGAGGAGCGCGGCCCCTGCCCCGACGCCGCCGAGTACGGCTTCATGGAGCGCTTCTCCAACAAGCTCGCGATCGCGCCGACGGCGAGCATCTCGATCATCTGCGGCGGGGCGAGCCCCGGGATCGAGCCGATCGCGGCCAACGTCTACAACCACAAGACGCTCTCGGGCAGCTTCATCGTGCGCAACCCCTACCTGCAGCGGGTGCTGGCGGAGCACGGGCGCGACGACGAGGAGACCTGGAACAGCATCACGGTGCGCAAGGGCTCCGTGCAGCACCTCGACTTCCTCTCCGAGCAGGAGAAGGCGGTGTTCAAGACCGCCTTCGAGATCGACCAGCGCTGGGTGGTGGAGCACGCGGCGGACCGCGCGCCCTACATCTGCCAGAGCCAGTCGGTGAACCTGTTCCTGCCGGCCAACGTGCACAAGCGCGACCTGCACCAGATCCACATGATGGCGTGGAAGAAGGGGGTGAAGTCGCTCTACTACTGCCGCAGCCTCTCCATCCAGCGGGCGGACGCGATCAGCGAGAAGGTGCTCGCGGGCGACGTGCTGGCCGCGCCGGCGCGCGAGCAGGCGGCGCCGCCGCTGGCGGCGCGGGCGAACGCCACCGACTACGAGGAATGCCTGGCGTGCCAGTAGGCGCGGCCGGGGGCGGGCGGCTTGCGCGGCATGCGCCGGGCGCGCAGGCGGCGCCGCTCCTGCCGCGACTCCCTGCGCACCGCCTGCCGCGCGCCGCCGGTCGGGCGACGGGACGCTGACCATCCGGCCGGGGCGCCCCGTTCCCGCCCCTCGAACCCCACGGACTCGATTCGCGCCGCATCGGCCGTACCGGTGCGGCGCGCGGCGTTTTCGGCCCGCGCGACGGCGCCCGCGCATGCCGCACCGCGCGGCGGCGCGCGGTGCGCGGACCGGGCAGGCGTCCGCCGCGGCGAGGCTTGCGAGGCACGGCGGCGTGCGCGAGAACGGCGGACGGGAGGATTCGCAATGGTCATCGCACGCCGCACCGCCCTCGCCGCGCCCCTCGCCGCCCTCGCGCCGGCCGCCGCCCGCGCGCAGGACGGCTGGCCGAACCGCCCGATCCGCGTGATCATCGGCTACCCCGCGGGCGGCCCGACCGACTTCGTCGGCCGCCTGCTGCAGGACCCGCTGCAGCGCCTCTGGGGCCAGCCCCTCGTGATCGAGAACCGCGCCGGCGCGAGCCAGATCATCGCCAGCGAGGCGGTCGCCAAGTCGCCGCCCGACGGCTACACGCTGTTCCTCTCGGCCAGCACGCACTCGAGCAACGCCGCGGTCTACGCCCGCCTGCCCTACGACACGATCAACGACTTCACCCCGATCGTCCTGATCTACAGCTCGCCGACCGTGCTGTTCGTCCACCCGGGCCAGCCCTTCCGCAGCGCGCGCGAGCTGGTGGAGGCGGTGAAGCGCCAGCCGGGGATGGCCTTCGCCTCCTCCGGCAACGGCTCCTCGGGGCACTTCGCGCTCGAGATGTTCCGCCGCAAGGCGGGGATCGAGATCACCCACGTCGCCTATCGCGGCGCGCCGCCGGCGCTGCAGGACGTGGTCGCGGGCAACGTGCCGGCGACCTTCAGCACCCTCTCCGGCGCCATCGCCCTGGCGCGCGAGGGCAAGCTGCGCGCCATCGCCATCGCCGCGCCGCGCCGCGTCGAGGTCCTGCCCGGCGTGCCGACGCTCGACGAGGAGGGCCTCGGGATTCCCGACACCAGTCCGTGGTACGGCTTCCTCGGCCCCGCCCGCCTGCCGCGCCCCCTCGTCGAGCGCATCGCCCGCGACGTGCAGGGGCTGCTGCGCGATCCCGCCATCGCGCGGCGCATCGCCGAGACCGGCGGCGTGATCGAAGGCGAAGGCCCGGACGAATTCGCCGCCCGCATCCGCCGCGAGCTCGCCGCCAACGCGGAGATCGCGCGCGCCGCCGGCATCCGCATCGAGTAGCGGCCGCGCCCGGGCGCAGCGCCGCCCGGGCCGCCCGCGCCCGCAGCGCAAGGACCCGCCGCATGAGCCAGCCCGCCGCCCCCTCGCCGGACGAGCACCCGGTCCGCTTCGACCTGCTGACCGCCAACCCGGTCTACAAGCCGTTCCGCTATCCCTGGGCCTACGACGCCTGGCTCACCCAGCAGCGCATCCACTGGCTGCCGGAGGAGGTGCCGCTCGCCGACGACGTGAAGGACTGGCAGCGCAACCTGACGCCTGCCGAGCGCAACCTGCTCACCCAGATCTTCCGCTTCTTCACCCAGGCGGACGTCGAGGTGAACAACTGCTACATGCGCCACTACGCGCAGGTGTTCAAGCCGACCGAGGTGCTGATGATGCTCAGCGCCTTCTCCAACATCGAGACGGTGCACATCGCCGCCTACTCGCACCTGCTCGACACCGTGGGGATGCCGGAGATCGAGTACCAGGCCTTCCTCAAGTACAAGGAGATGAAGGACAAGTACGACTACATGCAGTCCTTCTCGGTGGCCAACCGGACCGAGATCGCCAAGACGCTCGCCGCCTTCGGCGCCTTCACCGAGGGGTTGCAGCTCTTCGCCTCCTTCGCCATCCTCATGAACTTCCCGCGCTTCAACAAGATGAAGGGGATGGGGCAGATCATCTCCTGGTCGGTGCGGGACGAGACGCTGCACTGCCTCTCCATCATCCGCCTGTTCCGCACCTTCATCCAGGAGAACCCGGAGATCTGGACCGAGGATCTCCGGCGCGACCTCTACCTGATCTGCGCCACCATCGTGGACCACGAGGACGCGTTCATCGACCTCGCCTTCGAGCTCGGCGGCGTGCAGGGGCTCGATGCGCCGCAGACCAAGCGCTACATCCGCTACATCGCCGACCGGCGCCTGCAGCAGCTCGGCCTCTCGCCGCTCTACCACATCGAGAAGAACCCGCTGCCCTGGCTCGACGAGATGCTGAACGCGATCGAGCACACCAACTTCTTCGAGAACCGGGCGACGGAATACTCCAAGGCCAGCACCACCGGCACCTGGGAGGAAGCCTTCGCGGATTCCGCCTTCGCCACGCCGCAGCCGGAAGGGGAGATCCTGCCGGCGCGGCACTGAGGGCGCCGGCGCGCGGCCGGGCGGCGGGGCGGGAGGCGGCGGCCCGGCGCGGTGCTGGCCGCGGCCGGAGCGGCCGCCTATCTAGCTCCGCGCGGCACCCCGGCGCCGCGCCGCCCGCGTTCCCCCGGCGCGCGGCGGCGGACCGAGGCCGGGGACCGTGCCGCCCGACCGCCCCCCCGGATCCTCCCGCACGCATGCTCCGCACCCTCCGCCTCCTCTCCCTCGCGCTTCTGGTCCTGCTCGCCGGACTCTGGGCGGCGGCCTGGCTCGGCCGGGCGCCCGGCGAGTCCCTGGGCGACGCCTTCCTGCGCCGGATCGCCGGCCTGTTCGGCGCCGAGATGCCGCTGCCTTCCGCCGGCGGGGTGCGGCTGCCCCAGGGGACCGCCCTCGGCGGCCCGTTCCGCCTCACCGACCATACCGGCCGGACCGTCACCGAGCAGGACTTCGCCGGGCGCTGGCTGCTCGTCTACTTCGGCTACGCCTACTGTCCCGACGTCTGTCCGACCGAGCTCGGCATCATGGCCGCGGCGCTAGACATCCTCGGCCCCGAGGGGGAGCGGGTGACGCCGGTGTTCGTCACCATCGACCCGGAGCGCGACACCCCGGAGGCCCTGGCCGACTACGTCGGACGCTTCCACCCCCGCATGGTCGGCCTGACGGGCAGCGCCGAGCAGGTGGCGGAGGCGGCACGGCGCTACCGGGTGTACTACGCCCGCGCCCGCAGCCCGGACCACACCGGCTACCTGATGGACCACTCCAGCTTCCTCTACCTCGTCGGTCCGGACGGGAGGGTCCGCAGCCTGTTCCGCCCCGGCACCGAGCCGGAGGCGATCGCCGCCGCGGTCCGCGCCCAGATGCGCGGCTCTTGAATCACCGGGTATCGGCGGGATAGTCGCTAGGTTATTGTTCCGTCCCGTTGCATGGGACGCGCCGCCGCTCTCCGGGGGGCGGGAACCGCGGCGCTAGGGGGGCAGATATGGCCGAGAATCAACACGATCAGGACCCGGACGGTCCGCGCGACGGCGCCAGGGGGAGCGCGAACGGGCCGCCGCGTTACACGCGCCGGTTGTCCGACAAGATCCTCATCGCCTTCCACCATGCCTGCGACCAGGGCGATTTCGAGGTGGCGGAGGAGCTGCTGCGCATCCTCGAGATGATGCTCACCCGCCGCCCGATGGCGCCCGACCAGAACCGGCGCAAGAACATGGAGAGCCTGGTCGCGGCCCATGAGCGGCTGTGGCTGCTCCGGCATCCGGAGGCGAAGGAGCAGTAGCGGCCGGCGCCCGCCGGAGAGCGCCGCGCGGGCCCGGCGCCACGGCCGCCGGACGCGGCGGCGCGCCGGCCGGCGGCGCGGATCAGCCGAGGTCGAGCGGCGCGGCGTCGCGCAGCACGGCCTGCGCGGCGGCGGTGTAGCCGCCCCCCGGCGGCGGCTCGTGCAGCGTCAGGCCCGGCAGCACGCGGGCCGGGCCGCGGCCGCCGCGCACCGCCCGCAGCAGGACGCGCTTCGCCGGCTCCCCGGCGCGCGGCCAGAAGGGCAGCAGCGCGACCGCGCCGCAGCCGGCCGCACGCAGCGCCGCAACGCCGGCGTCGAAGCGGGCGGCCGGCAGGATCAGGCTCGCCGTGCCGCGGCGCGGGCGGAGCGCGGCGGCGAGGAAGCGCGCCCAGTCCTCCAGGGTGGCGCCGCTCTCGTGGGTCGCGGCCTGGCGGGCGGCGCCGGGCGGCGGCGTGCCGGCAGGCCAGAAGGGCGGATTGGCGAAGGCGTGATCGAAGGGGCCGAGGCGGCGGGCGAGCGCCGGGTCGGCGACGTCGCCCTCCACCACCGCAACCTGCCCGGCGAGGCCGGCGGCCGCGGCGTTCTCGCGCGCCAGCGCCGCCAGCGCCGGGTCGCGCTCGACGGCGACGATCGAGAGGCCGGACACGCGGGCGGCGAGACAGAGGAAGGCGGCGCCGCTGCCGCAGCCGGCCTCCAGCACCCGCTCCCCGGGCCGGGCGGGCACGGCGGCGGCGAGCAGCACCGGATCAATGGCGGCGCGGAAGCCGCCGCCGCGCGGCGGCTGGCGCAGCCGCACCCGCCCGCCGAGGAGCGCGTCCGCCGCAGACGGCGCGGCGGCGTCAGGCGGGCGCATCGCGCGGCAGCTCGCCCGCCTCGCGCAGCACGGCGCGCGCCGCGCCCGCGTCGCGCGCGGCGACCGCGAGGCGGCGGGGGAAGGCGCCGATATTGCCCTCGACCGCAGCGATGTGCGCATCGAGCACGACGCAGCCGATGCCGGCGTCGCGCAGCAGGGCGGCGAGGAAGGAGAGGCGGACCGGATCGCCGGTGACCGCGACGACGCGCAGGCCGTCCTCTGCCAAGCCGTTGTTTTCCCTTTGCTTGCCGCCCGCCGGGCCGGCCGTTATGGTGCCGCGCCCGCGCCGAGGTCAAGCCGAGAGTGAGTGCCGCCGCCGCATCAGCCGCGTCCGCGACCGGATCGCAGGAGGCCTCCGCCAGCCGCGGCGAGGACGCCCTCGCCGCGCTGACCGAGCTGGTTCGCGCCGACCTCGAGGCCTGCAACCGCCTGATCGTCGAGCGGATGCAGAGCCCGGTGGCGCTGATCCCCCAGCTCGCCGCGCACATCGTCGCCGCCGGGGGCAAGCGGCTGCGGCCGCTGCTCACCCTCGCCGCGGCGCGGATGTGCGGCTACCGGGGCGAGCGCCACATCGCGCTCGCGGCCTGCGTCGAGTTCATCCACACCGCGACGCTGCTGCACGACGACGTGGTGGACGAGAGCGCGCTCCGGCGCGGCCAGGCCAGCGCCAACGCGCTGTTCGGCAACAAGCCCTCGGTGCTGGTGGGGGATTTCCTGTTCGCCCGCGCCTTCCAGCTGATGGTGGCGGACGGCTCGCTGCGCGTGCTCGCCATCCTCTCCGAGGCGGCGGCGACCATCGCCGAGGGCGAGGTGCTGCAGCTCGTCACCCAGAACGACACCGCCACCACCGAGGCGCAGTATCTCGCGGTGATCGAGGGCAAGACGGCGGCGCTGTTCGCCGCCGCGACCGAGATCGGCGCCGTGGTCGCCGGCCGGCCGGCGGCGGAGGCGGAGGCGCTGCGCACCTACGGCCGCAACCTCGGCATGGCGTTCCAGCTCGTGGACGACGCCCTCGACTACGCAGCGGAGCAGGCGGCGCTCGGCAAGACCGTCGGCGACGACTTCCGCGAGGGGAAGATCACGCTCCCGGTCCTGCTCGCCTTCGCCCGCGGCGACGAGGCGGAGCGCGCCTTCTGGCGCCGCGCGCTCGAGGAGCGCGCGCAGGGCGAGGGCGACCTCGCGCGCGCCCAGGCGCTGCTCGTGCGCCACGGGGCGCTGCGCGACACCCTCGGGCGCGCGCGCGAATACGGCGCCGCCGCGCTCTCCGCGCTCGCGGGCTTCGCGGACGGGCCGGAGCGGCGGGCGCTGGCCGAGATCGTGCGCTTCTGCGTGGACCGGGCGCGCTAGGGCGGATCGCGGCAGCAGATCGCGCGCGGCCGGAGAACGCCGGGAGCGCGGATCCGCCCGGCAGATCACGAGCCGCGGCCGTTGCCGCGAGGACGGCCCAGCGGAAACGGCGCCAGCGCGGATCGCGGGCGGCCTGCGACAGGCGGGCGCGCGCATCGGCCCGGGGGACGGCGCCCCGGGGCCGCTGCCGCGGGCCCCGCGAAGGGAAGGCGGCGGTCGCGCAGGGGGGGGCCTCCCGCGCCGCGCCGGCCGGCTCAGCCGGACCGGGACCGGGGCGGCAGCCCGGCGGCCGCCACGGCGGCGAGCAGCAGCGCGGCATACCACCAGGCCTGCCAGGCGCCGAAGCTGAGCAGCGCGGACACCGCCGCGGCGGCGAAGGCGCCCGCGGCGGCCGGCGGATGCGGCGCCGCGCGCGCCACGGCGCGGCCGAGCAGCAGCACCAGCGCCGCCGCCAGCAGCGCGCCCGGAACGCCGAGCTCCAGCCGCACCTGCAAGGCGGCGCTGTGGGGATGCAGCGGCATCCGCTCGGCGGCGCCGGGGGCGAGGAGGAAGGCGCGCTGCGCCGGGGCGGTGAGGCCGAGCCGGTCGAGGGTCGCCGCATCCGGCCCCTCGCGCCCGCCGGGGAGGGCGCGGCTCGCCTCCATCCCCCACCCCAGCAGCGGCCGTTCGGCGATGCGCGCCAGGGCGAAGTCCCAGATCGCCAGGCGATGCGCCGCCGAGTGCGGCAGCGTGGCGGCCAGCCGCGGTGCGGCGGCCGCGAGCGCCGGGCCGAGCAGCGCGGGGCCGAGCAGGAGGAGCGCCGCCAGCGCCGCGCCGAGCAGCCGCGGGGCGAGGCGCGGCGCACGCCACGCCGCGCCGGCCGCCGCCAGCCCGGCGAGCGCGGCGAGCTTCGGCGACTCCCCTGGCAGCGCCAGGAGGATCGCCACCCCGCCGCCGAGCAGCGCGGCGCGCGCCCAGCCCGGCCAGGGCGCGGCGAGGACGAGCGGCAGCAGCATCGCCATCACCGCCGCCGCCGGCTTGAGGCCGAAGGCGAGCGTCGCCGGCGCCTCGCGCAGCCCGCGCACCGCGGCGCGCAGCGCGTGGCCGCCGAGCTGATCGGCCAGCGCCGCGGCGAGGCCGAGGGCGAGGCCGAGCGCCAGCCAGCGGGCGAGCCGCGTCCGCGCCGCCGCCCCCTCCGCCGCCACCGCGCGCGCCGCCGCGCCGCCGAGCAGGACCGCGGCGGCGAAGCCCGCGCCGGCCCGCAGGCTGTGCGCCGGCGCGACCGACCACGCGGCGCCGATCGCGCCCCAGAGCCCGAGCGCGACCGCCGCCCAGACCGCGCCCCCGCGCGGCCAGGGCCAGGCGCCGCGGGCCCGGCGATGGGCGAGCACGGCAAGCGCCATCGCCGCCAGGGCGAGAGGCGCCATCGCCTTGGACTGCAGCACGGCGACGCCCGGCGCGGCGGCGAGCGCCACCGCGACCGGCAGGCTCGGCGAACGGAGCGCCGGGGCGGCGAGGCGCGGCGCGGCGCGCGGCGCGGGCGGGGACGGGATCACGGCCGGACCGGGGCGGAGCGAGGGCGCGCCCTGCCCCGGCTCGCGGCCCGGGAAGGCGCGCGGCGGGCGGCGCGGCGCGCGTCAGACCACCGCGAGGCGCTCGCGCCGCAGCTCCGCCGTCAGCGCATCGAGCGCCGCGGCGGTGCGGTCGAGCATCGCGTCGATCTCCGCCTCGGTGATGATCAGCGGCGGCGAGAAGGCGATGGTGTCGCCGATCAGGGCGCGCAGGATCACGCCGTGCTCCTCGCCGAGCTTCGCGAGCCGCAGGCCGATCTTCCTCGTCGGGTCGAAGTTCCGGCGCGCCGCCTTGTCCTCGACCAGCTCGATCGCGGCGATGAGGCCGAGGCCGCGCACCTCGCCGACCAGCGGGTGGTCGCCGAAGCGCTCGCGCAGCGCCTTCTGCATGTAGGGGCCGACGCGGCGGACATGGTCGAGGAGGCCGATCTCGTCGTAGATCTTCAGCGCCTCGACCGCGACCGCGGCGGGGACCGGGTGGCCGGAGTAGGTGAAGCCGTGGCCCCAGGTGCCGACGCTGTGGCTGCCCTCGGCGATGCCCTCGAACACCTTGTCGTTGATCAGCACCGCCGAGATCGGCAGGAAGCTCGCCGACAGCGCCTTGGCGCAGGTGAGGATGTCGGGCTGGATGCCGAAGCTCTGGCAGCCCCAGTAGTTGCCGGTGCGGCCGAAGCCGCAGATCACCTCGTCGGCGACCAGCAGCACGTCGTGCCGGCGCAGCACCGCCTGGATCTTCTCGAAGTAGGTGGCGGGCGGGACGATCACCCCGCCCGCGCCCATCACCGGCTCGGCCCAGAAGGCGGCCACCGTCTCCGGCCCCTCGCGCTGGATCACGGCCTCCAGCTCCTCGGCGAGACGGGTCGCGAACTGCTCCTCCGTCTCGCCGGGCTGCGCGCCGTGGTAGTGGTGCGGCGTCGAGACGTGGAGGAAGCCGGGAAGCGGCAGGTCGAACAGCTTGTGGTTCGCGGGCAGGCCGGTGAGCGAGCCGGAGGCGACGGTGATGCCGTGATAGGCCCTGAGGCGCGAGATGATCTTCTTCTTCCGCGGCCGGCCGAGCGCGTTGTTGTAGTACCAGATCATCTTGACCGCGCTGTCGTTGGCCTCGGAGCCGGAGTTGGCGAAGAACGCCTTGCTCATCGGCGCCGGCGCGCGCTCGATCAGCATCTCGGCGAGCTCGATCATCGGCTCGTGCGACTTCGCGGTGAAGGCGTGGTAGAAGGGCAGCCTGCGCATCTGCGCCGTCGCCGCCTGCACCAGCCGCTCGTTGTCGAAGCCGAGGGCGGCGCACCAGAGGCCGGCCACCGCCTCGATGTACTCCTTGCCCTGGTCGTCCCAGACCCGCACGCCCTTGCCGCGCGTGATCACCACGGGACCGGCCTGCTGGTGCAGCCGGTGGTCGGTGTAGGGGTGGAGGACGCTCGCGATGTCGCGCGCGGCGTTGGAGTTGCGGGGCGGGGTCATGGGACGGGCCTCTGCGTGGGCGTGCCACTGTAGGGCGGCCCGCCGCGAAACCCAAGAGCGGCGCCGCCGGGCCGCGCTTCAATCGAAGCGGAATTGCTCGGCGGCGATCCGCCGCCGCCCTGCGCTTGCGGGACGGCGGGGGATCGGGGCATGGTCGCCGCGGCACGGACAGCACAGGGGGCGCGATGACCGTCGTCAGGCCGCACGCCGCGCACTGGGGCTTCTTCGACGCCGTGGTCGAGAACGGCCGCCTCGTCGGCGTCCGCCCCTTCGCGCGCGATCCACTCCCCGGCCCGCTGATCGAGGCGATGCCGGAGGTGGTGCACGCCCCCTGCCGCATCGATCGCCCCTACGTCCGGCGCGGCTGGCTGCGCGGCGCGCGGCGCGGCGCGCTGCGCGGCGGCGATCCCTTCGTCCCCGTCTCCTGGGACCGCGCCGTTCGCCTGCTCGCCGAGGAGACGCGGCGCGTGCGCGCCGAGCACGGGCCGAGCGCGATCTACGGCGGCAGCTACGGCTGGTCCTCGGCCGGGCGGTTCCATCACGCCAAGACCCAGCTCCAGCGCTTCCTCGGCCTCGGCGGCGGCTTCACCTCCTCGGTCACCGCCTATTCCTACGCCGCCGGCCAGACGCTGATGCCGCACGTGCTCGGCACCACCGAGGTGCTGCTCGGCCGCGTCACCGACTGGGCGGCGATCGCCGCGAACGCCCGGCTGATGCTCTGCTTCGGCGGGCTCGCGGCGAAGAACGGGCTGATCAGCAACGGCGGCGGGGTGCACGAATACCTCCCCCTGATGCGCCGCGCCGCGGCGGCCGGGGTGCGCTTCGTCAGCATCTCGCCCCGCCGCGGCGACACCGAGGCGGATCTCGGCGCCGAGTGGGTGCCGATCCGCCCCGGCACCGATGCGGCGATGATGCTGGCGATGGCCCAGGCGATCCTCGCCGCGGGCCGGGAGGACCGGGAGTTCCTCGCCACCCGCTGCGTCGGCTGGGAGCGGCTGCGGGCCTACATCGCGGGCGAGGCGGACGGCGTCGCGAAGACGCCGGAATGGGCGGCGCCGATCACCGGCGTCCCCGCCCAGACCATCCGCCGCCTGGCGCTGGAGTGCACGGAAAGGCCGGCCATGCTGACCGCCGCCTGGTCGCTGCAGCGCGCCGACTACGGCGAGCAGCCCTGGTGGATGCTGGTGGCGCTGGCGGCGATGCTCGGGACCATCGGCAGGCCCGGGCAGGGCGTCGCCTTCGGCTACGGCTCGATCAACGGCATGGGGACGCCGCGGCGCGAGCTGCCCGCCGTCTCCATGCCGCCGGTGCGCAACGCGGGGCTGCACATCCCGGTGGCGCGCATCACCGAGATGCTGGAGCGGCCGGGCGGGACGCTGGAATACAACGGGCGGACGATCACCCTGCCCGACATCCGCCTGATCTGGTGGGCCGGCGGCAACCCGTTCCACCACCACCAGGACCTCAACCGCTTCCTGCGCGCCTGGAGCCGCGCCGAGACGATCGTCGTGCAGGAGCCGTGGTGGACCGCGCTCGCCCGCCACGCCGACATCGTGCTGCCGGCGACGACGACGCTGGAGCGCAACGACATCGCCTCCTCCTCGCGCGACCGCTTCGTGCGGGCGATGCACCAGGCGATCCCGCCGCAGGGGGAGGCGCGCAACGACTTCGACATGCTGGCGGACGTGGCGGAAGCGCTCGGCTACCGCGACCGCTTCACCGAGCAGCGCGACGAGGGCGCGTGGCTGCGCCACCTCTACGAGCGCTGGCGCCAGGCCTGCGCGCGGCTGGGGTTCGAGGCGCCGGACTTCGACCGCTTCTGGGCCGAGGGCCATGTCGAGGCGCCGCCGCCGGAGCCGGAGGAGTCCTACACCCAGTTCGCCGACTTCGCCGCCGACCCCGCCGCGCACCCGCTCGACACCCCCTCGGGCAAGGTCGAGCTCTACAGCGAGACCATCGCCCGCATGGGCTATGCCGACTGCCCCGGCCATCCGGTGTGGATCGAGCCGCGCGAGTGGCTCGGGGCGAAGGCGGCGGCGCACTATCCGCTGCACCTGCTCTCCGACCAGCCGGCGAGCCGGCTGCACGGCCAGCTCGATCCCGGGCGCGTCGCCGCGGCGGACAAGATCCAGGGCCGCGAGCCGATCCGCCTGCACCCCGAGGACGCCGCCGCGCGCGGGCTGCGCGAGGGCGACGTGGTGCGCGTGTTCAACGCGCGCGGCGCCTGCCTCGCCGGGGTGCGGCTCGATCCCGGCCTGCTGCGCGGGGTGGCGATGATGGCGACCGGCGCCTGGTTCGACCCGCTCGAGCCGGGCGTGCCCGGCTCGCTCTGCGTGCACGGCAATCCCAACGTGCTGACGCCCGACATCGGCACCTCCCGCCTCGGCCAGGGGCCGAGCGCGCAGTCCTGCCTGGTCGAGGTGGAGCGCTGGGAGGGGCCGCTGCCGCCGGTGAAGGTCCATCTCCCGCCGCCGGTCGCGGCGGAGGAGGCGCCGCTATGATCGGCCGCCGCGCCGCCCTCGCCGCGGCCGCCGCCCTCGCCGCGGCGCCGGCCGCGCGGGCGCAGCTCGCCCCGGCGCCGCTGCCGGTGAAGCCGGACGACACCGTGCTCGGCCCGCACGAGCGGCTGCTGATGCTCGCCTGGGGCGACCGCGTCGCCTACGACGCGCCCCCCTGGGACCCCCATCGCCCGAACGCCGAGGCGGCGGAGGCGCAGTTCGGCTGGGATGCGCGCCTCGCCGCGCTGATCGAGCCGCCGCCCGCCGCCGACGGCATTCCCCGCGCCGTGCTCGCCGTCGCCCATCCGACGGTGGAGCCGCGCATGGCCTTTCCGGACGGGCGCGACCGGCCGGAAGTGGCGGCCGCCATGCAGGGCGCGAGCCTCGTCAACGTGATGCGCCAGAACGGGCGCTGGCTGGTGGTCGAGGGCGGCTACCAGATGCGCCGCCTCACCGGGCGCACGCTGTGCCGGCTGAGCGGCCCGCTCGCCGAGGGCCTCGGCCCGCTGGGGACGCCCGTCACCGGCCTGTTCGGCATCACCGGCGGCGCCGCCACCCCCTGGGGCACGCTGCTGCTGTGCGAGGGCGAGGCCGCGGCCTGGCTGGCGCGGGTCGGCGGGCTCGACCCCGCGCGCTACGGCTGGGTGGCGGAGCTCGATCCGCTCGACCCGCTCTCGGTGCCGGCCAAGCGCACCGCGCTCGGCCGCTTCGCCCAGGGCGACGCGGCGGCGGCGCTCGCCCGCGACGGGCGGGCGGTGGTCTATCTCAGCGACCGCCGGCCGGGCGGCTTCCTGTTCCGCTTCGTCTCCGACGCCGCCGCGACCGAGCCGGACGCGCTCGATCGCGGCACCCTCTTCGTCGCGCGCCTCGAGCCGGCGGGCGGGCTGCGCTGGCTGCCGCTGCCGGCGGAGGCCGCGACCTGGCGCGATCCGGTGGCGGCGGCGGGCCGGCTCGGCGCGAGCCCGTTCGACGCGCCCTCCGGGCTCGCCGCGGATCCGCGGCGGGCGCGGCTGTTCGTCGCCTGCCGCGGCACCCCGGCGGCGCCGGGCGGCCCCGCGGGCAGCGTGCTCGAGATCGTGCCGGCGGCCGGCGACCACGCGGCGGAGACGGGCGTGGTGCTGACCCTGCTGGTCGGCCGCGAGCCGCCGCCCCCGCCCCCGCCGCCCCGGCCCGCGCGCGGCGGCGCCCCGCCGCCGGAGCCGCCGCCGCCCGCCCAGCCGGCCATGCCGGACACGCTGGCGATGGATCCCTCCGGCCGGCGGCTCTGGATCGGCACCAACCATGGCGGCGTGGTCGGACGCCAGGCGGACGGACTCTACGCCTGCGAGGTCGAGGGGCCGGCGCGCGGCCTGGCGCTGCCGCTCTACGGCGCGCCGCGCGCCGCGGCGATCGGCGGCGCGGCGCCGAGCCCCGACGGGACGGCGCTGTTCGTCGCGGTGCGCCACCCGGGCGCCGAGCCGGGCGCGAGCTTCGCGCACCCCTCGACCCGCTGGCCGGACCTGCGCGAGGGCGTGCCGCCGCGCAGCGCCCTGCTCGAGCTGACGCGGCGCGGCGGCGGGGCGGTGGGCGGATAGGGGCCGTCTCCGGCCGCGGGCGGGCGGCCGTGGACCGGGCGCGGGCGCGGCGGCGGGCCGCGCGCGCATCGCGGCCGGCGCGGCGGCGACGGGGGTGCGGCGCGGCAGGGGCGGAGAGGCCGCCCCAGGCGCCCGGGATTCGGCTATAACGCCGGGCGACGGACGCGAAACCGTCACCGAACGGTCATCGGTTCCCGATGGTGGCGTCGCGGCGCGCCGTCTAGAGCGGATCGCGGACGGCTGGAGACAGCCGGGAGCGCGAATCCGCGCGACCGACAACGAGCCGGAGCCGTTGCCGCGCGCACGGCCGGGCGGAAACGGCTGCAGACCGCGGCTGCTCGCAGCCGAGCGCAGAGGGAGTGACGACGGGCCATGTCCGAGCCGACCACGCTGCCCCACGCCGAAGAGGCCGAGATCGAGGACATCGGCAGCAATCCCGATCCGGCCCGGCCGATCGGCGCGATCATCGCCGCGCGCTACGGCCGGCGCGCGATGCTCGGCGCCGCGGCGGCGGCCGCGGCGGCGCTGGTCCCGGACGGGCCCGCCCCGGCCCAGCCGCAGGCGCCGCCGCCCGCGCACAGCAGCGGCAACACGCCGAACGGCGGCCCCTCCACCCTCGCCTTCCCCGAGCTGCGCCACCAGCTCGCGCAGGGCGACGCCGTGGCGGAAGGGTACGAGATCCAGCTCCTGATCCGCTGGGGCGACCCGATCCTCGCCGACGCGCCGGAATTCGACGTGGCGCGCCAGACGGCCGAGGCCCAGGCGCGGCAGTTCGGCTACAATTGCGACTACCTCGACTTCTTCCCGCTGCCGCGGGGCTCGCGCAGCGCCGACCACGGGCTGCTGTGGGTGAACCACGAATATACCAACACCAACCTGATGTTCCCCGGCCTCGGCGCCGGCCGCGCCGCGCGCGCGCGCACCAACGCCGAGCAGGTGGCGGTGGAGATCGCCGCGCACGGCGCGAGCGTCGTCGAGGTGCGGCGCGAGGCGGACGGGCGCTGGCGCGTCGTGAGGGACAGCCGGTTCAACCGCCGCATCACGGGGGCGACGCCGATGCGCCTCTCCGGTCCCGCGGCGGGGCATCCGCGCCTGCGCACCCATGCCGACCCGAGCGGGACGCGCGTGCTCGGCACGCTCAACAACTGCGCGGGCGGGCGCACGCCGTGGGGGACGGTGCTGACGGCGGAGGAGAACTTCAACTTCTACTTCGGCGGCGAGGCGGCGGAGAGCGGGCCGCAGCGCGCGCACTACCGCCGCTACGGCATCGTGCGCGAGGCGGTGTACGGCTGGGGGCGGTTCGTGGACCGGTTCAGCCTCGACAAGGAGCCGAACGAGCCGAACCGCTTCGGCTGGATCGTCGAGGTGGACCCCTACGACCCGGAGAGCGTGCCGGTGAAGCGCACCGCGCTCGGCCGCTTCAAGCACGAGTGCTGCACCATGGCGCTCTGCCCCGACGGGCGCGTCGCCTTCTACAGCGGCGACGACGAGCGGTTCGAGTACATCTACAAGTTCGTCACCGCGCGCCCGTGGAACCCGGACGACCGGGCGGCGAACCGCGACCTGCTCGACGAGGGGACGCTCTACGTCGGCCGTTTCGACGACGACGGCAAGGTGACGTGGCTGCCGCTGGTGCACGGGGAGGGGCCGCTGACGGCGGAGAACGGCTTCCACTCCCAGGCCGACGTGGTGATCGAGGCGCGGCGCGCCGCCGACCTGCTCGGCGCGACGCCGATGGACCGGCCGGAGGACGTCGAGGCGAACCCGGTGACGGGGCGCGTCTACGCGATGCTGACCAACAACGCACGCCGCACCGCGCAGCAGGCGCGCGGGGCGAACCCGCGCGCGAACAACATCCACGGCCACGTGCTGGAGATCATCCCGCCGATGGCGCAGGGGCGGCCGGACCACGCGGCGACGGAGATGCGCTGGGGGCTGTTCCTCGTCGCCGGCGCGCCGGGCTTCGACGCCGGCGCGCGCTACCACCGCGCCACCAGCCCGAACGGCTGGCTCTCCTGCCCGGACAACTGCACCTTCGACAGCAAGGGCCGCATCTGGATCGCCACCGACGGCGCGCCGGAGACCTCGGGGGTGGCGGACGGGCTCTACGCCGCGGACACCACCGGCCACGGCCGGGCGCTGACGCGGCTGTTTTACCAGGCGCCGACCGGCGCCGAGGTGTGCGGCCCCTGCTTCACGCCGGACGAGCGCACGCTCTTCCTCGCCATCCAGCATCCGGGCGAGGACCCGGGCAGCACCTTCGAGCGCCCCTCCACCCGCTGGCCGGACTTCCGCGAGGGCGTACCGCCGCGGCCGAGCGTGATCGCGATCGTGAAGAAGGACGGCGGCGTGATCGGGAGCTAGGGCCGATCGCGGACGGCCGGAAGCGCGGACCGGCGCGACGGACCACGCGCCGGGGCCGCCGCGGCGGGCACGGCCGGGCGGAAGCGGCGCTAGGGTCTGCGCCCAATTGCCGTGGGAACGGTGCGATGATTCGCCCTGCCCAACGGCGGGGGGATGGACCGTGTTGCGCCTGTTCGGGCTGAGCGACGTGCCGTGGGCGGCGAGCGAGCCGCATCCGGCGATGGTCCACACCGGGCCGCGGCGCGTGGACGACCGGCGGGGGATCGGCGGCATCGTGCACCGTTTCCGCGAAGGCTGCCGCTGGCGTGCCCTGCCGCCGGAATAGGGGCCATACGCCACCGTCTT